>JBGQEL010000053.1:0-27214 GCA_041496385.1 Methylomirabilia bacterium
CACGGCCGCGACCACGGTGACGGCGACCTTCACGCTGGCGACGTTCACGCTGACGGTGTCCAAGAGTGGTACCGGGAGCGGGACCGTCACCAGCGCGCCGGCGGGGATCAGCTGCGGCGCCACGTGCGCGGGGAGCTATACGAGCGGCACGGCGGTGACGCTGACCGGCAGCGCGGCGACGGGTTCGACGTTCACGGGCTGGAGCGGCGGAGGCTGCAGCGGGACGGGAACGTGCGTGGTGACGCTCACGGCCGCGACCACGGTGACGGCGACCTTCACGCTGCCGACGTTCACGCTGACGGTATCCAAGACCGGTCCCGGGACGGGGACGGTCACGAGCGCCCCGGCGGGGATCAACTGTGGTGCCACGTGCGCGGGGAGCTACACGAGTGGCACGGCGGTGACGTTGACGGCCAGCGCGGCGACGGGCTCGACGTTCACGGGGTGGAGCGGCGGCGGGTGCAGCGGAACGGGAACCTGCGTGGTGACGGTGAGCGCGGCGACCGCGGTGACGGCCAGCTTTGGCCTGCAGAGCTTCTCGCTGACGGTGAGTAAGAGCGGCGCCGGGACGGGGACCGTCACCAGCGCGCCGGCGGGGATCAATTGCGGCGCCACGTGCGCGGGGAGCTACACGAGCGGCACGGCGGTGACGTTGACGGCCAGTGCGGCGACGGGCTCGGCGTTCACGGGGTGGAGCGGCGGCGGGTGCAGCGGGACGGGGACCTGCGTCGTGACGCTCGCGGCCGCGACGACGGTGACGGCGACCTTCGTGCTCCCGACGTTCACGCTGACGCTCACGAAGAGCGGCACCGGGACGGGGACGGTCACGAGCGCGCCGGCGGGGATCAACTGCGGCGCCACGTGCGCGGGGAGCTACACGAGCGGCACCACCGTCACACTGACGGCCAACCCGGCAGCGAATGCCGTCTTCGCCGGCTGGAGCGGCGGCGCCTGCAGCGGAACCGGCACGTGCGTCACGGTCCTGACATCGAGCACCACGATCACGGCGGTGTTCGCGCTGACGACCGATCCGAGCTTTGCGCTCACGGTCTCGATCACAGGATCGGCGGGCGGTACGGTGCCCAGCAGCCCGGCGGGGATCAACTGCGGATCGAGCTGCTCGGGCTCCTACCGCAAGGGCACGCCGGTTCTGCTCACGGCGAACGCGGCGGGTGGAGCCGTCTTCAAGACATGGGCCGGCGCCTGCGCCGGGACCGCCCCGACCTGCACCGTCACGATGGACGCGGCGAAGTCGGCGATCGCGGTCTTCTCACAGACGTTCACCGACGGGACCGGGCCGAATTCGACCATCACCGCCCAGAGCGTGGTCGTCAAGTCCGTCTATGTCCAGGAGCTCCGCTCCGCCGTCAACACGCTGCGGGCGCGAAACAATCTGGCGGCGTTCGGCTGGACCGACCCGACCATCGGGATCGGCATGATGGTGAAGCGTGTCCACTTCGCCGAGCTGCGGGTTGCGGTGACCCAGGCCTACGCGGCGGCGGGCCGCGCGGCGCCGGCGTTCACCGACTCGACGATCACCCCTGGCGTGACGGTCATCAAGGCGGTCCACCTGAACGAGCTGCGCGACGCCGTGCGCAATCTGGAGTAAGGCGCTCCCAGTCCTCCCGCGAGACGCCTCCTCGGGTTCGTAATACACTCTGGTCGGGCGGGACCCGGACACCGGATCGGCCCCCAGGGGGTAGCCTCGTGAAGATCACCGGCATCGAGACGTTCGTCGTGGACGCGGGCTGGCGCCCCTGGCAGTTCGTCGCGGTCCGGACCGACGAGGGTCTCACCGGCTACGGCGAGTGCTCCGAAGGGCGGAACCCGTACGGCGTCGTGTGGACGATCCGCGACTTCGAGCCGATCCTGCTCGGCCAGGATCCGCGTCCCGTCGAGATGCGCTACTGGGACATGTATCGCGCGGCCCGCCAGAGCCCGGGCGGAATCGCAGCCAAGGCCATCGCCGGCATCGAGCTGGCGCTCTGGGACATCAAGGCCAAGGCGCTCGGCGTGCCCGTCTACGAGCTGTTCGGCGGACCGCTCCGCGAGCGGCAGCTCGTCTACTGGTCGCACTGCGGCACGTCGCGGGCCACCAACGCCGCCCTGATCGGCGTTCCGCCCATCCGCGCCCTGGAGGACATCGGGCGGCTCGGCGAGGAAGTCGTGCGCCGGGGCTTCCGCGCCTTGAAGACGAACATCATCTTCCCCGGCGATCCCGCGCGGGTCTACTTCCCGGGATTCGGCGGCGGCCCGGGCACGACGGACCAAAACGTCACGCCCGAGATGATCGGCCACATCGAGCGACAGCTCGGCGCGTTCCGGCGCGCGATCGGCCCAAACGTCGGCCTGGCGCTCGACCTGAACTTCAACTTCAAGCCGGAGGCGGCGCGGCGGATCTGCCGGGCGCTCGAAGGGCTCGGGATGATGTGGGTGGAGATGGACATGTACGACGAGCGCGCGCTCCGCGAGGTCAAGGACGCGACCTCGATCCCGATCTGCTCGGGCGAGAACCTCTACGGCCTCCGCGGCTATCGCCCGTACTTCGAGGCGCGCGCCATGGACGTCGTGATGATCGACGTGCCCTGGAACGGATTCGCCGCGTCGAAGCGGGTCGCCGACCTCGCCGAGAGCTACGAGCTCAACGTGGCGCCGCACAACTACTACAGCCATCTCGCGACGCTCCACGCGGCGCACCTGTGCGCGTGCGTGCCGAACGTCCGGATCATGGAGATCGACATCGACGACGTGCCGTGGAAGGACGAACTGGTGGACCACCCGCCCCTGATCGAAGGGGGTGAGCTGGTGATCCCGTCACGCCCCGGCTGGGGCGCCGAGCTCGACGAGGCGGTGGCGCGCAAGCACCCGTGGGAGGCCGGACGCCTGCCCGGCTATTCGGATCCGACGATGTACCGGCGATGACCGCGCCGGCGCTCCCGCGCCGGACGGCGGCGAGAGACGAGGAGACCCGATGAGCGACCCGCGAGAGCTGACGATCGAAGAGCTGCGCGCGCGCATGCGCGCGGCAGGCGTCACGATCACCGAGAACCGGCTCGCCATGGTGCGAAAGCTGCTGGGCGACGCGCTCGTCGCGGTGCGCGCGCTGGACTCGCGCGACGTGAAGACGCTCGAGCCCGCGGTGCGGTTCGCGCCGGAGCGCCCGGCATGAGCGACGAGATCGCGTACGCGACCATCCGCGGGCTCGGCGCGCGCTACCGGAAGCGGGAGCTGTCGCCCGTCGAGGTGACGCGCGCGTTGCTGGCCCGGATCGAGAAGCTCGACCCCACGCTCCACGCCTTCGTCACGCTCACCGCCGATCGCGCGCTGGCCGACGCGCGCGCCGCCGAGGAGGCGCTGCGCCGCGGCGACGCGCGCCCGCTGCTCGGCATTCCCGTCGCCCACAAGGACATCTACCTCACGCGCGGCATCCGGACGACCGGCGGCTCCGCGCTTCTCGCCGACTGGATCCCCGAGGAGGACGCCACCTGCGTGCGACGCTGGCAGGAGGCCGGCACCGTGCTCCTCGGCAAGCTGATCACCCACGAGTTCGCCTTCGGCATCCAGTTCCCGGGCCACCGTTTTCAGCCGGCCCGCAATCCGTGGAACCTCGAGCACATCCCGGGCGGCTCGAGCAGCGGCTCGGGAGCCGCCCTCGCGACCGGCCTCGTCGCCGGCGCCACGGGCTCGGACACCGGCGGCTCGATCCGCGGGCCGGCCGCCTTCTGCGGGATCGTCGGACTCAAGCCGACGTACGGCCGCGTGAGCCGCGCGGGCGTGCTCACGCTCTCCTGGACGCTCGACCACACGGGCCCGATGGCGCGCACGGTGGAGGACTGCGCGTACCTGCTCCAGGCGATGGCCGGCCACGATCCCGCCGACCCGGCCTCGAGCCAGGCCCCGGTCGGCGACTACCTGACGCCGCTCCGGCGCGACCTCCGCGGCGTGCGGATCGGCGTGCCGCGCGCGTACTTCTTCGAGGGGGTCGATGGTGAGGTCACGGATGCGTTCGAGGCGGCGCTCGGCACGCTGCGCGGGCTGGGCGCGGAGGTGCGCGACGTCGAGATCCCGAGCATGCACGCGGCCCCCTCGTTCCTGCTGATCCTCATGGCCGAGGCCTTCGCCTACCACGAGCGCGACATCCGCGAGCACCCGGAGCTCTACGGCGACGTGCTGCGCGAGCGCATCCTCGCGGGCGCGCTCGTGACGGCGGCCGAGTACACGCAGGCGCAGCGGATCCGCGCGCGGATCTGCCACGAGACGGCGGACGCCTTGACGACCGTCGACGTGCTCGCCACGCCGACGACGCCGAAGCCGGCGACGCCCTTCAAGGTGGCGTACGATCCCGAGCTCGCCTTCCCCCGGAGCAACATGGCTCCCTTCAACCTGACGGGGTTGCCGACGCTCGCGCTGCCCTGCGGCTTCTCGTCGTCAGGGCTCCCGCTGTCCTTGCAGCTCTCCGGCCGGGCGTTCGAGGAGGCGACGGTGCTGGGGGTCGGTCACGCCTTCGAGCAGGTCACGTCGTGGCATACGCGCCGGCCGCCCCTGGCTCACTGAGCCGTCGCGCCACCGGACGCGGGCGGTGAGGATCGCGACGCCGTGCTGAACGTGCTGGTGACGATGCGTTTCACCGAGGCCCAGCTCGCACGGCTGCGCGCGGTCTCGCCGGAGCTGCGCGTGACGCGCGACGATCCGGAGGTCGCGGACTACGCGCGCACGGACGTGCTCTACGCCGGCTCGCCGCCGCGCGACCTGGCGCGTGCGCCGAACCTCAAGTGGACGCAGCTGCATCTGGCCGGCGTGAACGGGCTCCACGATCACCCGATCTACGCGAGCAGCGCCATTTCGCTGACGACGACGAGCGGCGTGCACGCGGCGACGATCGCCGAATACGCGCTCACGGTCCTGCTCGCGCTGGCGCATCGCGTGCCGCGCATGGTCGAGTGGCAGGCCAGGGGCACCTGGCCCCCCGACGCGGAGCGGTGGCCCCTGTTCGTGCCGACCGAGGTGCGGGGGGCGACGCTCGGCATCGTCGGCTACGGCAGCATCGGGCGCGAGCTCGCGCGCATCGCGAAGGCGGCATTCGTCATGACGGTGCTCGCGTGCAAGCGCGACCCGGCGCAGCGGCGCGACACGGGCTACCACCTGCCGGGCACCGGCGACCCTGACGGCGCGCTGCCGGACGCGTGGTTCCCGCGCGAGAAGCTCTCCGAGCTGCTGGCGCGGTCCGATGTCGTCGTGATGTGCGCGCCGCTCACCCGCGAGACGCATCACTTGATCGGCGCGCGCGAGCTCGACGCGATGAAGCCGTCGGCCTACTTCATCAACGTCGGCCGCGGGGCCACGGTCGACGAGGGCGCGCTGGCCAGGGCGCTGGCCGAGAAGCGAATCGCGGGCGCGGCGATCGATGTCTTCGCGCAGGAGCCGCCGCCCGCCGGCCACCCGCTCTACGCGCTGGACAACGTCATCCTGTCGCCGCACGTGTCCGGTTTCATTCCGAGCTACGACGACAAGTGCTCGGAGCTGTTCGCCGAGAACCTGCGTCGCTACCTGGCGGGCGCGCCTCTGCTCAATCTGGTCGACCGCGCGAAGGGATACTGAAGGGCGGGGCGCTGACTGCTAGCTGCTCGGGGCGATCGAGCGTGCGACGGAGGCGCGATACCCGAGCGTCTGCAGGCCCTGGAGCGTGGCCGACACCTCCGCGTCGTCGGTGAGCGGACCCACCCGCACGCGCAGCTCCGCGCGATGTCCGGCGCCGAGAGTGACCGAGTCGATCGACACCGGGAAGTTCTGCTCGAGGAGCCGGCTCGCCACGCTCCCGGCGGCGTCCGCGTTCTCGAAGACGCCGACCTCGACCCAGTGGCCCGGCCCGCTTTCGGGCCGCGGCGCCGCCGCGACGGCGATCGTCGTCGCCTGTGAGCCCCCGGTGCCGTCCGCGCCGAGCAGCTCGATGGACGTCGCCAGGCGGATGTTCTCGCGGACCTCGTAGGACACGCGAACCGGCGTGTTCTTTGCGAGGTCGCGGATGCCGCCCTGCTTGTCGCCGACCACGATCCGCGTGTCACCGGTCACGGCCAGCGGGACGGCGCGCAGTCCGAGGAGGCTGGCGGTGACGAGGATGGTGCCCGTGTCGGGATCGACCTGCCACACGGAGCCCACCGTCTCCCCGGTGAGCCGGCCATTTTCGAGGACGAGCGAGGCGTCTGGATCCGACGGCCAGACGAGCGGCGACAGCACCGCCACGGCCACCGCGAGCAGCGCGACGCCCAGCGTCGCGCCGCCGAGCTTCAGGAGGAGCCGGAGAACTCCACGGCTTCGGCTCTGAGGGTACTCACCGCCGCGGCGGCCGGGCTCTCTCCTGGTGCGCGCGCTCTCGAGGAGCGCCTCGACCTGGCTGCGAGCCCGAAGGGTGTTCTGGTCGATCACGCGTCTCTGCGTCGCAAATCGGATACCAGATCCGACCGGGTCCAAACGGTCGACAATGCGGGACTTCGAATTCCGGACAACCGGACAGGGAGCCGCGGGCGGCTGGTTCCTGAGCAGGTGGTTCCTGACCGGTCAGGATCGCCGCGCGAGGGGCCCGCGAAGCAGCCGTCCGGGAAGCGCCCCGGTGGGCTTGCCGTCGCGCAGCACGACCTCGCCGTTCACGACGGTCGCGACGAAGCCGCGGGCGCGCTGCACCAGGCGCCGGGCACCCGCCGGGAGATCGTTCGCGACCTCCGGCATCTCGGGCGCGACCGTCTCGGGATCGAAGACGATGAGGTCGGCGGCCAGACCCTCGCGGATGAGGCCGCGATCGGTGAAGCCCCAGTGCGTCGCCGGCTCGAAGCTCAGCATGCGGACGGCCTGTTCGAGCGTGAACGCCTGCTTCCGTCGCACCCAGTGGCTGAGCAGGTGCGTCTGGAGCGAGGCGTCCATGATCTGCGAGACGTGTGCGCCGGAGTCCGAGAAGGTGACGACCGTACGCGGGTGCCGCATCAGCTCGAGCGCGTGGTCCTGGTTCTCGTTGGCGATGGGTTGCAGGAAGAATCGTTCCAGATTCGTCTCGAGCGCCAGGTCGATCATGGCCTCGACCGGGTCGCAGCCGCGCTCATGCGCGACGTCCGCCACCGAGCGGTGCGGCCCCTCCGCCGTGTCCATGACGAAGATCCACTCGTACGAGGCCCGCCGCGGCTCCGCCCCGATGGCGCGCCGCTCGTCGCGCTCGCGCGCGGCCTCCACGAGGCGACGGCGCAGCTCGGGATCGCGCAGTCGCTGCTGCTGCTCGGCCAGGGGCAGCGCGCGGAGCTCCTTCCACACCGGGAGCCGGTCGAAGGGCAGGTTGGTCCTGAACGAGAGCACGACCGCGAGCGCGCGGCTGTGCACCTGGGCGAACATACGGCCGCCGGCGGCCGCCGTCTCCTCGAGCAGATCGAGGTACACCCGCCAGACGTCGGGCGCCTCGCGCCGGCTGAAGAGACCCCACGTCACCGGACGCCCGGTCTCCACGGCGAGGTCGCGCAGGCGCACGTGGTACTCGCGCAGACCCGCGGCGTCGTCCGCGGTGCGCCCCACCGACTCGCCGGCCAGCTCGAAGATACCCGCGTTCATCTCGCCCATGACGGAGACGAGGCGCCGGACCTCGTCCCAGGTGGCGAGGCGGCTCGCCACGGGACGGCGGTCGGGCGTCTCGTGGCTCGGCGAGCGCGAGGTCGTGAAGCCGACGGCGCCGGCGCGGATCGCGTCGCGGAGCTCGCGTTCCATCGCCCTGAGATCGTCCTCGCCGGCCGGCTTCTCGAACGCCCGCTCGCCCATCGCGAAGGTGCGCAGGGCCGAGTGGCCGACGTAGCCCGCGTAGTTGATGCCCTTCGGCAGCGACTCCACGCGGTCGAGGAACTCCGGGAACGTGGTCCACGTCCAGTCGATGCCCGCGTCCATCGCCTCGGCTGCGATGTCCTCGGCGCGCTCGAGATTCCGCACGACCAGGTGCCGCTCCGACTTGCCGCAGGGAGCGAGCGTGAAGCCGCAGTTGCCCATCACGACGCTGGTCACGCCGTGCCAGCAGGAACAGGTGCCGAGCGGGTCCCAGAAGACCTGCGCGTCCATGTGGGTGTGCCCGTCGACGAAGCCGGGCGCCACCACGTGGCCGTCGGCGTCGATGACCTCCCGCGCGCGCTCGCGAAGGCGACCGATCGCGGCGATGCGGCCGTGCCGCACGCCGACGTCGGCCCGGTACCGCGGCAGACCGGACCCATCGACCACCACGCCGTTCTTGATCAGCAGGTCGTACGGCATCGCTCCTCCTTACCGGGCTCGGGCGAACGCGCTCAGCAGCGGTGCGGTGAGAGTAGCCCCTGGCCGTGGGGCAGTCAAGAAAACGGGCGGGACGGGGCGGCGCACAACGTGAAACGGGGGAGGGCATCGAGCCCTCCCCCGTCATCGCAGGACGTTTCCGCGATCGTTACGGCATCGAGACGGTCGTCGTGTCACCCACCGCGGAGATGTTGAAGGTCCCCGCCGCCGTGCTGCCCGCGTACGCGTAGCCACCGCTCGGAGTCCAGCCGGCCGGCACGCTCGGCAGCGACGCCATGAACGGGCCCGCCGACTGGTTCTGACCGTTGGTCGCGACCCCGGTCAGCAGGGCGAGCGACGTCGGGATGATGCCCATGTGGGCCGAGTAGATCGACACCGCGGACGCGAGCGCCCGCGCGTCGGCCTGGGCCTTGGCGACCCGCGCCCGCGCCTGCACGTTGGCGTAGAGCGGGATGGCGATGGCCGCCAGGATGCCGATGATCGCGACGACGATCATCAGCTCGATGAGAGTGAAGCCGCGCTGGTTGTTCGCCGCGAATCGTCTCTGGTTCCACCACCGGATCATGGGTCCCTCCATCATTCGTGTACTGCACATTTGTGGAATCGAATAGTCGCATCTTCCATGCCATTCACCGATCGAGGCCCCCGGAACACACTTCACGGCTACTTGTCCGGCGACTCATCGTTGCGGCACGTGTGCGGGCGATCCATTGCTAAGCAGCGCGCTGACCGAATTCTATTCGGCCGAGTTCCGGAAGACCCCGCGGTGACGAGGCGGTCTACGACGCGCGCAGCGACGTCTGCAGCAGCGCCAGCGCCGCCGTCGCGAACGTCCACATGTTCGACTCGCGCTCGCCATGCCGCGTCTCCAGCGTGAGCGCGCGCTCGACGGGCCCCGCCACCGCGAGGCACGCGTGGCCAGCCGCGTCGCCATAACGGTTGCCCGTCGGCCCGCTCGCGCCCGTCTCGGCCAGCCCCCACGTCGCCCCCAGCAGCTCGCGGATGGACCGGGCCTTCAGGACGGCGTACGCCTCCGTGCTCGACCGGATGCCCTTGACCGCCTCGTCCGGTAGACGCAGGAGCGCGCGCCGCGCCGCCTGCGTGTAGATCACGCCGCCCCCCAGGAAATAGGCCGAAGCGCCCGGCACGGCGAGCAGCGCGGCCGAGATCAGTCCTCCCGCCGCCGATTCCGCGACGGCGATCGTCTCCTTGCGCTCCTTCAGCAGCGCCCCGACCACTGCCGCCATCGTCGATAGCTCGCTCATGATGTCATCGGCCCTCCCGGGCGTGCGTTCGATCGGCGGCACCTCACGCGTCCTCGTCAGCCTGCGGCCGGCGGGCCTCCCGCGCGTGGCGCCAGAGAATCCTCAAGATCGCCATCAGCGGGACCGAGAGAAACATGCCGGCGGGCCCCGCGATCTCCCCGCCGGCGAGGACGCCGAAGATGACGAACGCGGGATGGATTTCGATGCCGCGACCCATCACCAGCGGATTCGACACGTAGTCCTGGACGAATCTCCACCCGACTACGAACGCGATCAGCGCCAGCTCGTACCCGTAGCCCGTGAACGCCGCCACGCTGACGACGATGATGCCGGCGACGACGGGGCCGACGAGCGGAAGCACCTCGAGCGTGCCGCCGAGGGCGGCGAGGATGACGGGGTAGGGCACCCGCGCGATCAGGAAGACGACGGACCAGACGGCGAAGGTGATGAGCGAAAGGATGACGAGGGCGCGCATGTACTCGCCGAGCAGGTGATGGAGATCCTCGCCGATCCTCAGCGACCGCTCCCGTTGTTGGCGCCGCTCCAGGAGCCCGGTCGCCGCCGCTACGAAGACCTCCGCGTCCTTCAGGATGAAGAACGCGAAGATCGGGATGAGGACGACGACCCACGCCCCCGCCAGCCACTTGAGCGCCGCCGCGGCGGCGCCCTGCGCGTAGGCGAGGATCTCGCCGGCGTGGCCCTGGACCACGCCCTGGATCCGGCGAACGGTCGCCTCCTCCCAACCGAACCGCTGGAGCGTCTCGCCCAGGTTCTCCCCGCTGCTCCACCGCTTCGAGATCTCCGGAAGCCGCTCGGCCAGCGCCCGGACCTCGGCCGTGAGGCGGGGGCCGAGGGCCGTGCCCATCGCCAGCAGCGCGCCGAGCAGCACGAGGTACACGACCACGATGGCGCGCGTGCGCGAGCGCAGGCCAGGCAGCCAGCGCTGGCTCGACTTGACGAGCGGGAAGATGAGATACGCGAAGAACACCGAGAACGCGAGCAGCAGGAGCACCTGCCGGAGCACATAGACGAGCGTCAGGCCGGCGCCGATCAGCCCCAGGGTCCACGCGACGCGCAGGGTGACGGGGTCAAGGCCCAGCCATGGCGGCCGGCGCCGGCCACTCGGCTCGCTGACCATGCGTGACGTACTCTCGTCAGCGCTCGCCACCGATCGCCGTCTCCGTCGAGCGCTGTGGCGTGTTCTTGTGCATCGAGAGTTGCACCGTAGACGACCGTGCGTGTCGCGTCAAGCGGCCCGCAGGCGCACCCGACCCTCGCCGCGCCGCATGATAGCGCGCAGCGTGAACTTCTGCTGTCGTCCCCAAACTTTCTTGGCGCCTTCCCGCCCCCCACACCGACCTGGGGAAACATGCTGTGCTGGCATTCAACCTCTTCGGCGACGGCATTCGCGATACCCTGGATCCACGGCTGTCGCCCGCCTTCTTGAGAATGATGTTGGGGAGCCGGCGAGGGTGACCGGGAGGCGTCGGCCCTGTCCGGGACCGGGGGCTCTCCGGCCCTGGGGAATAAGGGCGCGGGGACTAAATGTTCTCCCGCTTCCGAGCGTCTAATGTTGCCAGGGGGGGAGTATGAAAAAGTCAGTGGCGGTTTCGCTTCTGGCGGTCGTTCTGCTTCTCGCTCTTGCCGCACCGAGTCATGCCTGGCGCGGGCATGGCGGGCGTGGCCACGTCTTCATCGGTGTCGGGCCCGGGGTTTGGTGGGGGCCGGGTCCGTACTGGTGGTACTACCCGCCGCCGCCCTATGTCTACGCCCCTCCCACCGTCATCGTCCAGGAGCCGCCGGTGTACACCCAGCAGCAGATCGCGCCCATGGCACCCCCGGCGCCGCCCCAGCAGGAGTCGTACTGGTACTACTGTCAGAGCGCCCAGGCTTACTACCCGAACACGCCGTCCTGTCCAGAGGCGTGGATCAAGGTCGCGCCGAGGCCCCAGTAGCCATGATGCGGATGGGACGCGTCCTCCCGGTCGCGGCGGCACTGCTCCTGACGGCGTGCGCGACGGTGCCCACGGGCCCCAGCGTCATGGTCCTTCCGGGCAGCGGGAAGAATTTCGATCAGTTTCAGGTCGACGACGCCACGTGCCGCCAGTGGGCGGCGCAACAGACGGGGACGACGACTCACCAGGCGTCCACCGAAAGCACGGTCACCGGGGCGGTCGTCGGGACGGTGCTAGGTGCGGCCGTTGGCGCGGCCATCGGCGCGGCCGCCGGGAGTCCGGCCACTGGCGCTGCGGTCGGCGCGGGCGTCGGGCTCCTGGGTGGAACGGCGGCGGGCGCGGGCAATGCCCAGGCCGCCGGCGTGTCCGTCCAGCGCCGCTACGACGCCGCCTACATGCAGTGCATGTACGCCAAGGGCAACCAGGTCCCGCTTCCGAGAGGCGCTCAACCGGCATACACGGGACAGCAGCACTACGCCGCTCCGCCACCGCCACCGCCACCGCCGCCGCCGGCGATGTCACCCTCGAGCGTCCCGCCGCCGCCGCCCGCCGGAATGCCGCCACCGCCGCCGTCCGCGGGAATGCCCCCACCGCCGCCACCCGGAATGCCGCCGCCGCCTCCGCCCGGGCCTTACCGCTGACGGGCTAGAGCTCGGGCGGGGCCTCCTCCGCATCGATGGCGGAGAGCCGATCGAAGCTCACCGCGAGGCGCTCCGCCTCGTCGGTCTGGATGAGCAGGCCGTCGTCGCTCAGCTCGAGCAGGGTTCCGACGATCGGCCGTGGCGAGTTCAGGACGGAGAGAACGACGCGCCGTCCCTTGTACCCGGACGCTTCGGCCCGCCACAGCACCACCATCGCCCGGCTGAGATCGGTCACCTCGCGGATCGCCCCGAGGCCGGGCACGCGGCGCGCTTCCGCCGCCGCCCGGCCCATGGGCCCGACCGCCGGGGCACTGGCCGCCGGCCCTGGCGTCCTGGTGCCTGGTGAGGGAGCGCTCGGCGTGGCGGGCGGGGCGGAGGTTCCGGCGCGGGCCCAGGCTCCGGCGGCCGACGGAACACCGGCTCGTGTCGCCGAGGCGCTCGCGCGCGCCGCCGAGCGCTCACCGAGCTCGACGATTCTCCTGAGCCCCGCGACGAGGTCGGACATCTGTCCCATGAGCCGGCGGAACATCAGGAAGCCGACGAGCGCGACGACCAGGGCCAGGCCGATGACGAGCTGAGCCTGCAAGCTCGCGAGGGCGCCCAGGTGGTGCACGGTCCAGACGAAGAGCAGGAGCGGCACGACGGCGGTCAGCGCGAACACGGCGGAAGCGGCCTGCCGGAGCGTGTTCGACCGCGCCTTCGGCTCCGCCGCGCTCGCGTCCACGGCCGACCCCGCCATCAACCCCGATCCTAGAGAAGAAGTCGGCGATTCACCCCAGGAAAACCGCCGTCTAGGAAGGCGGACCCTCCAGTCGCAGCGCCTGCGCGCGGTCCTCGACCGGAATCTTGTCCCACTGATCGGTCCACGTCGTGACGCCCTGATCGTCGGTCCAGCGGAAGAGCTGGGGCTGGGACGTCGGGGGCCCCGGCGCCGCGGGCGCCGCCGGTGCGGGGGCCGAGGCCGGTGGCGGCGGAGGGGGAGGCGGCGGCGCGTTCGGGATCCACACCCACTGATAGGGCGTCGTGACCCCGTCGCCGTAGAGCTCGTAGCGCCCGTGCGGGTACAGGATCACGCGCGACATGGACCCCGGCGGCGGGACCGGCGGCTCGACGTAGGAGTAGGTGTTGGCGTACGGCTGCGGCGCGATGACGACGGTCGGCGTCGTGTAGAACACGGGCGGCGGCGAGTACACGAAGAGCGGCGACGCCACGATCGGGAACGGCGCGAAGCGGTGAAAGAACGGCGGCCCGACGAACGGGCGCGCGACGAACGGGCGGGGGACGACGCGCGGGCCGATCGTCACGTGTGTCCCGTGGCGCTGGGGGGGCCCGCCGGCGAGCGCGGGGGCCGGCGGGAACGCGCCGAGGGCCAGGGCTACCGAGAGCGTGAGCGCGATCGAAGGCCTGTGCATACCGCCTCCCGCCGACGACGATCTAGGCGAAGTCTGCGCGCCGCGCGCGCCCGCGTCAAGCTCGCGCCTCGGCTGCGGTGAGCGTCCGCCGCGCCGCACACATGACCTTCGAGGTCGTTGCGTCATGCGGATGCGATATCATCGCACCCCGCGAGGAGGTTCCATGGGAGCCAAGGGCGAAACGCTGGAACGCGCGGTCGAGTTCCTCGCGTCCGGAGCGTGGCAGCAGGCGCACGAGATCGTCCAGCAGGAGAAATCCACGCTGGCGGCCTGGCTCCACGGCATCGTGCACACCCTCGAGGGGGATCTCGACAACGCCCGGTACTGGTACCGGACGGCCGACCGCCCGTTTCCCGGACCGGACGCCGTCCGGGAGGAGATCGCCGCGGCACGGCAGGCGCTGCGGGACGGAGGCTGACGCCTCAGCCCTGGAGATCCAGCAGCAGCGCGGCGTGATCGCTCAGGCCGATCGTGCGCGGCCGGGCTCGCCGCCCCCAGTCGTGGCGGAAGTCGCGCAGGCGGGGGAGCAGCTCGCGATTGACGAAGGCCTGATCGATCCGGAAGCCATTGCGCCCGTTCGGCGAGTACCAGGTGTACGCGCGCGCGGCGCCCTGCCTGACCCGGAACGCGTCGTGCCAGCCTAGGCGTTCGAGGGACGCGAGCCAGGCGTCCTCCCGCGGCCCGAACACCGGGGTTTCCTCGTCGAGCCCTGGCCGGCCGGAGTTCGTATCGCCGAGCAGCAGCGCCGGGCCGCGCCGCCAGCGGCGGAGCGATCCGAGCACGCCCTCATAGAACTCATCCTTCCGGCCCGTCACGCGATTCGGAACGTGCATCGCGCCCAGCGTAAGCGGTCGGGGAGCGTCGACGGTGACCAGCAGCCACCGTCCCGGCTCCTCCGGCTCGGGCCGCAGGCGGAGCCGGCGCAGGGGCCAGCGGGCGGCGACGAGCAGCCGGTTGGCGCTCGGCTGCGCCGGGTCCGCCGTCGTGCACTGGTGCGCGAGGCCGAGCGCGGCCAGGGCGCGCGCCAGCTCGAGGCTCGGCGGGGTCGCGCGGAACTCGCAGAGCGCCACCGCATCGGGGGCCCAGCCCGCGAGTCGGCGGGCCAGCTTGCCGACGCGCGTGCCCCCGCCCGCGCAGATGTTCCAGAAGACGATTCGCATGACGGCCGCGCCGAGCGTAAACCCTTTCCGTCCCGCCGGCACCGGGTACTATGAGGACCCATGGGCGAATTTGGGATCGGACAGGGCATCAAGCGATTCGAGGACCCCCGGCTCCTGCGCGGCCAGGGGCGGTTCCACAACGACGTGAACCTCCCGGGACAGACCCACGCCGTCGTCGTGCGCTCGATGCACGCGCACGCGCGGATCCGGTCGATCGATACGGCCGCCGCGCTGCGGGCGCCCGGCGTCCTCGCGGTGCTGACCGGCGCCGACCTGGCGCGCGACGGCCTCGGCACGATGCGCATGACGCTCAAGCGCAAGCGCCCCGACGGCGCACCGATGTTCGCCCCGCCCCACCGCGGCCTCGCGCAGGACCGCGCGCGGTACGTCGGCGACCCCGTCGCCCTTGTCGTCGCGGAGACGCTGGCGCAGGCCGAGGACGCGGCCGAGCTGGTGCGGGTCGACTACGAGCCGCTGCCGTCGGTGACGGCGACGGCGGAGGCGATGGGCGGCGCCCCGGTATGGACCGAGTGTCCCGACAACGTCTCCAACGTCTTCGAGGCCGGCGACCGGTCGGCGGCCGACGCTGCCTTCACGCGCGCCGCCCGTGTCGTCCGGCGCCGCTACGTGATCACCCGCGTGCACGCGCAGTACCTGGAGCCCCGGGGCGCGCTCGGCATCTACGATCCGGGCGAGGATCGCTACACGCTCTACGCGGATGTCCAGTATCCGCACCGGGTGCGCAACGCCCTGGCGAGCAACATCTTCCAGATCCCGGAGCACAGGATCCGGGTCATCGCCGGCGACGTCGGCGGCGCCTTCGGGACGAAGGGCTGGCAGTATCCCGAGCACCGGCTCGTGCTCTGGGCGGCGCGCAAGCTCGGCCGGCCGGTGAAGTGGGCGTGCGAGCGCCGCGAGGCGATCCCGGCCGACGAGCACGCGCGGGACAACGTGACCGAGGCGGAGCTGGCGCTGGACGACGCGGGCCGCTTTCAGGCACTCCGCGTCCGGACCCTCGCCAACGTCGGCGCCTACGTCTCCTCGGACCGCAACCTGCTCGCGACCTTCACCAACGTGGCGACGCTCGTGGGCGTCTACACGTTCCCGGCGGCGCACGTCCACGTCACCTGCGTCCTCACCAACACCAACTCGACGGCGCCGTACCGGGGGGCGGGTCGGCCGGAGGCCACCTACGTCATCGAGCGGCTGATCGACGACGCGGCGGCCGAGCTGGGCCTAGACCGCGTGGAGCTCCGGCGGAAGAATCTCATCGCGTCGTCCGCGATGCCGTACCGGACGCCCCTCGGCGTGACCTACGACTGCGGCGAGTTCGAGAAGAGCATGGACGCCGCGGTGAAGCTCGCCGACGTCGCCGGCTTCGCCGCCCGCCGCGAGGCGTCGCGCCGGCGCGGCAGGCTGCGCGGCATCGCCGTCGTCAACGCCATCGAGCGGGCCGCGGGGCCCCAGCCCGAGTTCGCGGAGATCCGGTTCGCCCCGAGCGGGAGCGCGACCGTCTTCCTGGGCACCAAGAACCAGGGCCAGGGCCACGAGACGACGTTCAAGCAGATCCTGCACGAGCGGCTCGGCCTCGACCCCGCCGACGTCCGCTACATCGACGGCGACACGGACCGGGTCGGCTTCGGGATGGGCACGATGGGCTCCCGCTCGACCGTCATCGGCGGCACCGCGCTCTGGATGGCGGCCGACAAGGTGATCGCCAAGGGCAGGAAGATCGCCGCCCGGCTGCTCGAGGCGGCCGACGCCGACATCGTGTTCGCCGACGGCCGCTTCGGCGTGAGGGGGACCGACCGCGGCGTCGCCCTCAAGGAGGTCGCCCGGGCCGCCTTCCAGCCGGCCCAGCTCCCGCCCGGGCTCGAACCCGGCCTCTACGAGACGGGGACGTTCTCGCCGACGCAGGATACCTGGCCCAACGGCTGCCACGTCTGCGAGGTCGAGATCGATCCCGACACGGGCGCGGTCGCGCTCGTCGCGTACGTGATCGTCGACGACGTGGGCACCGTGATCAATCCGCTGACGCTCAAGGGCCAGATCCACGGCGGCGTGGCGCAGGGCGTGGGGCAGGCGCTCATGGAGCAGGTCGTGTACGACGCCGAGTCGGGTCAGCTCCTGACCGCGTCGTTCATGGACTACGCGATGCCCCGCGCCGACACGCTGCCCGACCTGCACATCGAGAGCAACCCGGTTCCGACGAAGCTGAACCCGCTCGGGGCCAAGGGAGCCGGCGAGGCGGGCACCGTCGGCGCGCTCCCGGCCGTGATGAACGCGGTCCTCGACGCGCTCGCGCCGCACGGCGTCCGCCAGCTCGACATGCCGGCCACGAGCGAGCGCGTCTGGCACGCGCTGCGGGCCGCCGCCGCGAGGGCCTGACGCCCTGCCGGCGGTTGACAGGTGTGGCCGCGCGTGCGAACGTAGCGGCCCCACATGAATTGCGGCGTTCGGAGGGCCGGGCGAATGATGGCTCGGAACGGCAGGTCCTGTCTCCCCCTCACAGTCGGTTGCCTGTTGCTGCTGGCTATTTCCGGAATCGGCGGCGTCTGCTTCGCCGCCGAGGACATGGGTCTCATCACCGGGTCGGACAAGGGCACCTACTACCAGTTCGGGCTCGATCTGCAGAAGCTCGTCAAGCCGAACGGCATCACGCTGACGGTGCATCCCTCGAAGGGCTCGGTCGAGAACATCTTCGCGGTCTACCAGCGGCCCGGGGTCCAGATGGGCATCGTGCAGTCCGACGTCCTGGCGTTCGTCGCACGCCTGCAATCGGATCCGGTGCTCACGCGGATCGCGAAGAAGACCAGGATGGTCTTTCCGCTCTACAACGAAGAGGTGCACCTGCTCGGCCGTCGCGGCATCACGGACTTCGACGACCTGGCCGGCAAGCGGGTCGCCATCGGTCGCGAGGGCAGCGGGACCTACCTCACCGCCCGCCTGCTCTTCAAGCTGGCCGAGGTGAATCCCGCCGAGTCCGTGCTCATCGACACCGGCGAGGCGCTGGCGGAGCTCAGGGCCGGGCGCATCGACGCGATGTTCTACGTCGCCGGCTACCCGATCAAGCTGTTCAAGGAAGACGTGACCGACGCCGATCAGCTCGTGCTCATCCCGATCCTGAACAAGAGCATCGTGGAGTTCTATCCGCGGACCGAGATCCCCGCGAACGTCTACGCCTGGCAGCCGGCGGCGGTGAACACCGTGGCCGTGAAGGCGGTGCTCGTGTCGTTCGACTTCCGGCGCAAGGACTGCGACAACGTGGGCCGGTTCGCCCAACTCCTGTCGTCGCGCCTGGACCAGCTGCAGAAGAACGGACACCCGAAGTGGAAGGCCGTCGATCTCAACTATCCGCTCCGCGGTTGGGAGCAGTACGATTGTGTGCGCAAGGCCATCGGCAAGCCGCTGACACCGCCGGCCCCCGGCGCGGCGGCGCGGCCCGGGCTGAATCCCGTGTTCGATGCGATCAAGGGAGTGCTGGACGAGTGACGGTCTGGCGGGTGTTGAAGCTCGGCGCCGGGACGGTCGCGGTCATCCTGCTCGCGGTGGCGGTGCCCGTCCTGCAGCCGCTCCTGTGGCCGCCGGATCCCGACGCCTCGCTCGTGCTCGAGAACGGCAAGCTCACCGGTGAGACCGTGGGCTACCTGTGGCAGGTGGATACCGATGCGCGGACCGTCCGCGTGTCCTCGAGCCTGCTCGGCCTGCGCGCCGTGTCGCTCGAGGTGACCGACGAGACGAAGATCCTGATCCACGACAAGCAGGGCGGATTCCGCGACCTCTGGAAAGACATGCTCGTGCGGGCGTCCTACGAGGTCCGCGGCGCCGCCCACGTGGCGAAATCCATCGAGCTGGTCGACAGCGCGGTCGGATCGCGGGCGCCCGTCACCGATGTCGGGACCGCGCCGCAGCCCGAGCGCGCCCCGTCCCGCGTGCCCATCACCGTCACCGCGCCACCGAGCGTCCCGGTCCCCGAGCCCGCGCGGCCCGAGGCGCCGGCGCCGCGCGCGGCCGCCAGCCCGGTCACGAAGCCGGTGGCGGATCTCCGCCCCGGCTCGCCCGCCGCGGAGCGTCCCGTCCCCCGCGTCCCGTCGGCCCCGGGCGTCGCGCGCGAGCCCCTCGGCAGCCCCGCCGTCGTGACTCCGCCGAGAGGAGCTTCGGGAGAGGGCGACACGCTGGACGGCTCAGCGGCGATCGACTGGCTTCTGAAGGAATCGAGACGGCCGTAGCTCCCCGCGACGGGGGCCGTCACCTCTCTCGATAGACGACCAGGCGGTCGGTGCCGGACTCCGGGGCCCAGACCTCGCCCGGCCGGCCGAGGATCTGGCGCACGTTGGCCCCGCGGCGATCGCTCGCGAAGACTTCGAACTTCTCCGTCCGGGGGTCGAAGCGCACCATGGCGTTGGCGCCCCAGTCAGACAGCCAGACCATGTCCTTGTCGTCCACGTAGACGGCGTAGACGCGCGGGCGGTCGCCGGGCAGCTTCCACGTCTTCCAGGTGCCGGTCGGCGGGTCGTAGCGGCTGACGTTCCCCGAGCTCCATTCGCTGACCCAGATCCGGCCCTTCGAGTCCGACCACACGCGACGCGCGCCCTGATCACGGGTCGGCGGTTCGATGATCGTGGCGGTGCCGGTGTCGAGGTCGACGCGCGCGATGTGATTGCCGGCGAGTGAGGCGTAGTAGACCGCGCCGTCCGGCGTCGTCGCGATGCCATACGGCCCGCGGCCCCGCGGCGCGTCCCAGACGCGCAGGCCGCCGGTGCTCGGGTCGAGACGGCCGTAGACGCCGTTCTGGCCGGTGAACCAGACGCGACCGCGCTTGTCGAAGGTGAGGGTGTTGAGGTTCACGTAGCCGCGCGCCTCGGGCAGCGGCCAGCGCTTCACCTCGCGGGTCTTCGGGTCCACGCGGACGATCGAGTTCGTGCCGCCCTCGGTGACCCACGGCGCGCCGTCGGGGCCGACGACCACGCCGTGCGGTGCCGCACCGGGGCCCAGCGCGACGAGCTCGACCTTGCCCGTCGCCGGATCGAGCCGGCCGAGCTGGCCCGAGCGCTGCGCCGTGTACCAGACGATGCCGTCGGCGCCGACGGCGACGTCGTGTGGACCGCCGCCCTTGGGCAACTCGTAGGCCTGCACGGTGACCTCGGCATGTCCCGCGGCCGGCGCCAGGGCCAGGGTGAGGGCGACGGCGAGCAACGTGTGGCGCATGGCCTTAGTCAGTACTGAATTCGCGCGCGGAGCGCGCGAGGTGACCGACCAGCGCGGCCATGAGGTTCTCGGTCTCCTGGTCGAAGGCGGTCACCGCGCCGGCATCGTTCACGGCGTTGATCAGCTGGAGAACACCGAAGACGCCGCCCCGCGCGTCCCGCAGCGGCATGGCCAGCATCGACCGCGTCCGATAGCCGTTCTTGGTGTCCGCCAGGCGGTCGAACTCGTAGGGCCGCTCGAGCGGGATCTCGTAGACGTCCGGGATGTTGACGCGCCCGCGCGTGAGCGCGACGTAGCCCGCGACGCTCGGCTCCCGGAGCCCCAGCGGCTGTCCCGTCAGGCGGCGCTGGAGCTCGGCCTCGCCGAGCCTCCGTGCCAGCGGGTCGTTCTGCACCACCGCGAAGTGGAGCTCGTCCCCCTTCCGGAGGTAGACCGTGCCGGCCTCGGCGCGGGTGAGGCGCCGCGCTTCGGTGAGCAGCAGGGTGAGCGCGCGCTGCGGGTCGGCCTCCGCCGCGAGCGTTCTGCCGATCTGGTCCACCTCGTCCCGCTTCTGCATTCGCGTCGGCCGCCCGGCGCCCGGGCGCCCCCGGCGGCCTTGTCTCCTCCCGGCTCAGACCGCAGTATAGCCGCCGCCGGCGGCCGCCGGATGTTCTTGAATCCGCCCCGCGGAGCGCCGATACTTGACGCCGGAACGCCCGATGGCACGCATCCTGGTGATCGACGACGACGCCGCGGTCCGCGAGCTGCTGCGCGAGAAGCTCGCACTGGAGGGCCACGAGGTGCTGGTCGCGGCGGAGGGCCTCGAGGGCCTGCGGCTCCACCGCGAGCACCTGCCGAAGGTCGTCATCACCGACATCATCATGCCCGGCCGGTCCGGCATCGAGCTGGTCTTCGAGATCCGCCAGCAGAACCCCGAGGTCAAGATCATCACCATCTCGGGGATAGTCCCGCAGCAGTTTCTGGACGCCGGGAGCGAGGTCGGCGTGAGCCGCGCCTTCACGAAGCCTTTCGACGTCAACGAGATCGCCCGGGCCGTCCGGGACCTGGCCCGCTGAACCGTCCCCGGTTGATGTTGGATCCTCTTCCGTCACGTCCTGTCCAACTGCCTTCGGCGACGGCCTCCGTGACGCGCTCGATCCTCGACTCAAGTAATTCCGGCTCCGCCCTCGACCCAGAGAGAACCCCGAACGAAGGGAGGCTGCAGATGACGACCGCGGCGATTCGAGGGCTCACCGGAGCTCTGGTTGCGTGCCTCGTGCTCGGCGCCGGCCCCGCATGGGCGCATCTCAGGCCGAACAACGAGGTGCTGGTCGGCGGCGCGATCTCGATGACCGGGCAGTACGCCGAGCCCGCCGGCCGCCAGGCCAACTCGATCAGGCTGTGGGTCGACGAGGTCAACGCGCGCGGCGGCCTCCTGGGTCACCGGATCAACCTGCAGCTGCTCGACGACAAGTCCGACACCCAGACGGCCATCAAGCTCTACGAGAAGCTCATCACCGAAGACAAGGTCGACCTCGTGCTCGGCCCGTACTCGAGCGGCATCACCGAGGCCGTCGCCAACGTCACCGAGCGTTACAAGATGCCCTTCATCGCGTACGGGGCATCGTCGACACCGATCTGGGAGAAGGGCCGCAAGTACATCTTCAACATCGTCGCGCCGGCCGAGTCGTTCCAGAAGGGCGCCGTCCACCTGGCCAAGCAGATCGGCGTGACGAAGGCCGCCGTCATCGGCCAGGACAGCCTCTTCCCCCGCCAGTCGGGCAAGGGCGCCAAGGACTGGGCGCAGAAGCTCGGCATCGCCATCGTGCTCGAGGAGAACTATCCGGCCAAGCAGATGGACTTCACCGCGCTCCTCCAGAAGATCAAGGCCTCCGGCGCCGAGGCGGTGTTCTCCAACAGCTACTTCGCCGACGCCGCGGCGCAGCTCCGGCAGATGCGCGAGCAGAACGTCAACTTCAAGCTCTTCGCGAGTACCGTGGGCCCGGCGCTGCCCAACTTCCCCGAGCAACTCGGATCCACCGCCGAGTACGTCATCGGCTTCAGCCTGTGGGAACCGCTGCCGCACATCCTCAAGTACGCGGGCATGAAGGAGTTCATCGAGGCGTACGAGAAGCGCTACCACGAGAAGCCCAACTACCACGCGGGCGGCGCCTACGGCGCGCTGCAGGCCACCGAGGCCGCGATCAAGAAGGCGGGCGCCTTCGACGGGGAGAAGCTCCGCGACGCGCTGGCCACGATCGACGTGGACACGATGTTCGGTCACTACAAGGTCGACGCGCGCGGGATGAACTCCCACGAGGGCCTGTCGTTCCAGATCCTCAAGGGGCAGCGTCGCGTCGTGTGGCCGGAGAAATTCGCGGAAGCCAAGCCGGAGCTGCCGATGCCGGAGTGGAGCAAGCGGTAGACTCGAGCCGGCGCCTCTACCTTCTGGCGTCGTTCCTCGTGTGCGCCTATGCCCTGCCGTTCGTCGTCGGCGCCTGGGCGGGCACCGTCCGGCTCGACGAGCGGTGGCTGGCGAACCTGGCCACCGTCGTCGTCGGCGGTCTCATGCAGGGCGGCGTCTATGCCATGTTCGCGGTGGGGCTCACGCTGATCTTCGGCGTGATGCGCATCATCAACGCCGCGCACGGCGAGATGGTGATGATGGGCGCCTACCTCACGTGGGTCTGCTTCTTCTACCTGCGCATCGATCCGCTCCTGTCCATGGTCCTGACGCTGCCCGTCGCCTTCCTCATCGGGCTGGCGGTGCAGAAGCTCCTGCTCGACGCCGTCGTCGGACAGCCCGAGCTGACGGCGCTCCTGATCACCTTCGGGCTCGGTCTGGTGATGATCTACACCACGGAGCTGATCTTCACCACGGACTTCCGCACGATTCCCTACGCCCCGGGCACGCTCCAGCTCACCCCCAGCATCGCCGTCGGCCAGAACCGGGTCATCAGCTTCGTGATGGCGGTGGTCATCACGACCGCCGTCTACGTGTTCCTGAAGCGGAGCCGCCTGGGCAAGGCCGTCCGCGCCACCGCCCTGAACGCCGAGGTGGCCATGGTATGCGGGATCAACGTCCGCCGGGTGTACCTGATCACGACCGGCCTGGCGGTGGCGCTGGCCGCCGCGGGCGGGGCGCTCGTGTCCATCCAGTTCGGGTTCAACCCGGAGACCGGCGTCGTCTACACGCTGCAAGCGTTCGCCATCATCATCCTGGGCGGACGTGGTCACTACGTGGGCGCGCTCATCGGCGGCCTCATGCTGGCGGTCCTCGAAAATCTCGTGTCGCTGATGGTCCCCAACGGCACGGCCATGGTCGAGCTGGCCGCTTACGGCTTGATGATCGGCGTGCTGCTGATCCGTCCGGGCGGGCTCATGGGTGTGAAGGAGGACTGAGCGCCGCGATGGGGCTGCGCGAGCACGTGCGGAACCTGGCGCTCCTCGCCGCCCTGGGGTTCACGCTGGCGTTTCTGCCCTCCGCGCTCAGCGTGTACCTGCGCTCGTTCGTGCTGTTCACCATGATGTACGTGGTCCTGGCGCTCTCCTGGAACATCATCAGCGGCTTCACCGGCTACACGTCGTTCGGCCACGTGGCCTTCTACGGGATCGGCGCGTACGCCTGCGCCATCCTCGTGGCCGACTACGGCTGGCACTGGCTGCCCACCCTCGGCGTCGGCGCGCTGCTGGCGGGAGTGGTCGCGGTCGCGATCGGCTATCCGGTACTGCGCCTCAAGGGCCCCTACTTCGCCATCGCCATGCTCGGGGCGGCCGAGGGTACCCGCGTCGTCGCGACGGTGTGGGACCGCCTGACCCATGGCGGGCTGGGCATCAGCCTGCCGAGCGCCGAGACCTCGATGCAGACGTACTACGCGATGCTGGTGCTGATGGTGGTCACCATCGTGGCGGCGTACGCGATCGGGCACTCCCGGTTCGGGGTCCGTCTCAATGCCATCCGTGAGGACGAGGTAGCCGCGGACGCGCTCGGCATCAACACGACGTTCTACAAACTGGCGGCCTTCACCCTCTCGGGCGTGTTCCCGGCCGTGGCGGGCGGCATCCAGGCCTACAAGGTCCTCTACATCGATCCGCCCTCGGTGTTCTTCGTGCAGATCACCATCGCGATGGCGCTCATGTCGATGCTCGGCGGCAAGGGCACCGTCATCGGGCCCATCGTCGGGGCCGTGATCCTGTACACCGTCCAGGAGCTCACCTGGGTGAACTTTCCGACCGCCCACCTCATCGCGTACGGCCTGTTCATCGTGCTCGTGGCGCGCTTCATGCCACGAGGCCTCATGGGGTTCGCCATCGACCGGGGCTGGGCCCGGAAGGGGATGGTCCACTGACGGGCGCGGGCACGGACGGAATCGGCCTCGAGGTCCGCAACCTGAAAAAGGCCTTCGGCGGGGTGCGGGCGGTGGACGGCTGCAGCCTCGCCGTGCCTCGGGGGAAGATCTCCGGGCTCATCGGCCCCAACGGGTCGGGCAAGACGACGACCTTCAACCTCCTCACCGGGATCATCAGGCCGGACGAGGGCGCGGTGATCTTCGAGGGCGAGAACCTCGCCGGGCTCAAGCCCTACGAGATCTTCCGCAAGGGCATCACCCGGACCTTCCAGATCACCCGCATCTTCCGGGAAATGACGGTGCTCGAGAACATGCTCTCGGTGACGGGGCCGGGTGTGCCCGATCGGATCGCCCGCGGGCGGGCCGAGGAGCTCATCGCCTTCGTCAATCTCACGCACCTGCGCGCGGAGTACGGCGGCCGCCTCTCCTACGGACAGCAGAAGCTCCTCGAGTTCGCTCGGGCGCTCATGACGGATCCCGACCTCATCCTCCTCGACGAGCCCGCGGCCGGCGTGAACCGGACGCTTCTGCAGCACCTGCTCGACCACATGCACCGACTTCAAGAAAAGGGCAAGACGATCCTGATCGTCGAGCACGACATGAACGTCATCATGAACCACTGCGAGCGGGTCTTCGTCATGGACGGCGGCGTGAAGATCGCCGAGGGGCCACCCGCCGAGATCCGGCGCGACGAGCGGGTCATCGAAGCCTACTTCGGCCGCCGGCGGGCCGCGCCCGTCGCCTCCTGATGGCGCTGCTCGAGTTTCGCGACGTCGAGGCCGGCTACGGGTCGATCCAGATCCTGCACGGCGTGTCGCTCCGTGTGAACGCGGGCGAGGTGGTGGCGGTGGTCGGCCCGAACGGGGCGGGCAAGTCGACCACCTTCAAGGTGATCATGGGACTCATCACCTACCTCCGGGGCGGGATCGTGTTCGACGGGCACAACCTGATCGGCCAGCGCCCGGACCGGATCCTCGGCCTCGGGCTCGGCTACGTTCCCCAGGGGCGCGTCGTCTTCGGCCCGATGACCGTGCGCGAGAACCTCGAGGTGGGGGCCTACCTCGAGCGGGACAAGGCGAAGATCAAGGCGTCCATGGACTACGTCTTCGCCCTCTTCCCGCGCCTCGGCGAGCGACATCGCCAGCTCGCCGGGTCGATGAGCGGAGGAGAGCAGCAGATGCTCGCCATGGGGCGCGCCCTCATGATGCAGCCGAAGATGATGATGCTGGACGAGCCGTCGCTCGGGCTGAGCCCGCGCTTCGTCGACGACGTGTTCGACAAGATTGTCGAGCTGGTCCGCAACGGTCTCACGGTGATGCTGGTCGAGCAGAACGCGGCCCGCGCCCTCGAGATTGCCCATCGCGGGTATGTCCTGGAGCTCGGGCGCAACCGGTTCGAGGGCACGGGGCGGGAGCTGCTCGCGAACCCCGAGGTCAGGAGCATGTATCTCGGCGGCGAGAACAGCCCCTTGCCGCTTTAGTTCCCCTGCGCTACCCTTCCGGCACCGTGAGCGAGCTCCTTTTCGTCGTCGAGCGGACGCGCCGGGAGATGTACGAGACCCTCAGGCGCAGCTGCGTCGACATGGACGACGTCCAGGTCATCCTCGATCGGCGCCAGCACGGCCGGCGGGCGCCCCTCGCCTGGCTCGCGCACGAGCGGCGTCAGGCCGAGCGGCGGCTGCGCGCGATCGACGAGCAGCTGGCCTCGTTGGGCTTCGCCGTCGTCAAGCGCGATCCGCCGTGGCGGGAGCCGTCGGAGCTCCCGGCGGACGCCGACCCGGGGTCCGCCGACCAGGCGCCGTTCCTCGCCCTGGTGCCCCTGTTCAGCGGCTTCGCGCTCGAGGAGCTCGCCCTGCTGGCCGAGCACATGCGGCCGCGGCCGCTCCGCCAGGGGCAGGTCCTGTTTCGTGAGGGCGAGCGTGGGGACGAGATGTTCCTGGTCCGCGCGGGGCGGCTCGTCATCTCGAAGGAAGTGATCGGCAAGGCGGAGGAGATCCTGGCGGTCATGGAGCCGGGCGATTTCTTCGGCGAGATGAACGTCTTCGGACGCGGGCGCCGCTCGGCGACGGTCCGGGCGGAGATGGACGCGGTGCTGCTCGGGCTCGATCGCGAGACCCTCCGGGAGCTCGTCGAGCGGAGCCCGCGCGCCGGCGTGGCGTTCTTCACGGCCATGGTCCAGGAGTTCAGCCGGCGCCTGGACCGGACGGACAATCTCGTCGCCGAGGTGACGCGCTGGGGGCTCGAGGCCACCGGCCTGGACGACGAGTTCGAATGAGCAGGGCGAAGGCATAGTGGAGATCGGCTGCCACCTTCCGACGACGCAGGCGCCGGCCATTCAGGCCGACGCGCTGGTCACGTTCGCGCGCGAGGCTGAACGGCGCGGTATCGCCTCGCTCTGGGTCAGCGACCACGTCGTCATCCCGCGGGAGACGGTCGGTTATCCGGGCGGGGCGAGGTTCCCGCATCCGCCCGACACGCCGTACCTCGAGCCCGTCACGGCCCTCGCGGCGGTGGCGGTCTGCACGACGCGGGCGCGCCTGGGCGCGTCGGTCTTCATCCTGGGCCACCGCCATCCCGTGGTCATGGCCAAGATGCTCGCGAGCATCGACGCGCTGTCGCACGGGCGGCTGATCTGCGGCGTCGGGGTGGGCTGGTGGCGGCAGGAGCTCGAGATCCTGGGCGTTCCCTTCCACGCGCGCGGCCGCCAGGCCGACGAGATCCTGCGCGTCTTCAAGGAGCTGTGGACGGCCGACAAGCCGGCCTTCGCGGGCGAGTTCTTCCGGTTCGCCAACATCGGCTTTGCGCCCAGGCCCGTGCAGAAGCCGCACCCGCCGATCTGGGTCGGCGGCGGCAGCGCGGGCGCGCTCCGCCGGGTCGTCGCGCTCGGCGACGGCTGGCACGCGATGTCGCGAACGCCGGCCGAGCTGGAGGACGGGCTCCGCCGCCTGCGCGCGGCG
>JBGQEL010000054.1:0-27026 GCA_041496385.1 Methylomirabilia bacterium
CGCGGAGCACTATCCCCCCGAAGGAAAGCTGCGCGTCTACCGCAGCCGCACGGGCGGAAACGAGTGGGAGGCGCTCACCAAGGGTCTGCCGCAACGCGACTGCTACGTCAACGTGTTGCGCGACGCGATGGCCGTCGACTCGCTCGATCCGTGCGGCGTGTACTTCGGCACCAGCGGCGGCCAGGTGTACGCGTCGGCCGATGGCGGGGACAGCTGGGCGCCCATCGTCCGCGATCTTCCGGCCGTGGTGTCGGTCGAGGTCCAAACGCTGCCATGATCCGGGTCGTGCTCCCGGCCCACCTGCGGACGCTGGCCCGTGTCACCGGCGAGGTGAAGATCCACGTCGAGGGGCCGGTCACCCAGCGCTCCGTCCTCGACGCGCTCGAGGCCACCTATCCGATGCTGCGCGGGACGATCCGCGACCAGGTCACGCAGCAGCGCCGGGCCTTCCTCAGGATCTTCGCCTGCCAGGAGGATCTGTCCCACGAACCGCCGGATGCCCCGCTGCCCGACGCGGTCGTGAGCGGCGCCGAGCCCTTTCTGGTCGTCGGCGCCATGGCCGGCGGCTAGTAACCGACAATGACCTATGCGCTGTGGATCGTTCAGGGGCTACTCGCGGCCCTCTTTCTGTTCGCCGGGGGAATGAAGTTTGTCATGCCGATCGAGGAGATGACAAAGCAGATGGCGGTGCCCGGGTGGTTCCTGCGCTTCATCGGCGTGGCCGAGGTGCTGGGCGCGCTCGGCCTGATCCTCCCTGGGCTCTTGGGCATCCGGCCGGGCCTGACACCGCTGGCCGCCGCCGGGCTGGTGATCATCATGATCGGCGCGACGGTGGTCACCCTGGTGGGCGGGGAGGTCGCGCCGGCGCTGATCCCGCTGGTGGTCGGGTTCCTCGCGGCATTCGTCGCCTACGGCCGCCGGCAGCACTCCGCCCCGGCGGGGCGAGGCGCCGCCTAGCCACCTCTCACGGCGACCCGGCCAGTCCTCGTTCTGCCACTTGACCTATAATATAGATTTTCTATAATCTATATAAATGAGGCGGAGCGCCCTTCTCGTGGAGTCTCCACCGACCGAAGCGCCACGGCGTCAGCCGCGGCCGCAGTTGAAATTCGCGCCCGGCAACGCCTTCCAGTTCGAGTTGCGGCGTCGGGTCGAGGAATATTTCCGAGCGACCGGCCGCCGGCCACGCGACTGCTGGCAGATGTACTTGAAGACGGCGATCCTCCTCTCCGTGTTCGCGGTGTCGTATACGTTGCTGGTCTTCGTGGACCAGACCTGGTGGCAGGGCCTCCTGCTGGCCGTGTTGCTCGGCCTTTCGGCCGCCGGGATCGGCTTCAATATCCAGCATGACGGCGGCCACCAGGCCTATTCCGACCACCCCTGGGTCAACACGCTCATGGCGAGGACGCTGGAGGTGATCGGCGGGAGCTCCCACCTGTGGCGGTGGAAGCACGGGACCCTGCATCACACGTATGTGAACATCACGGGCCACGACACCGACATCGATCTCGGTCCCCTCGCCCGGCTGACCCCGCATCAAAGACGTCTTCCGTATCACCGATGGCAGCACCTCTACCTCTGGCCGCTCTACGGATTGCTGGCCATCAAGTGGCAGCTGGTCGACGATTTCTGGAAGCTCATCAGCGGCCGCATCAGCAACCAGCCGTTCCCGGGGCCGAAGGGCCGGGAGCTGGTGGTCTTCATCGCCGGCAAGGCGATCTTCTTCACGATGGCCTTCGGGATCCCGCTGCTGTTCCACTCCGTCGGGGTCGTCCTGTTCTACTACGTGGTCGCCGGGCTGGTGGCGGGTCTTGTCCTGAGTGTGGTGTTTCAAGTCGCCCACTGTGTGGAGGAGGCGGAGTTTCCGCTGCCCCTCGAGGACACCGGGCGCGTCGAGCGCGCCTGGGCCGTCCATCAGGCGGAAACCACCGTGAACTTCGCCCGGCGGAGTCGGGTCGTCGGATGGCTCGTCGGCGGCCTGAATTTCCAGATCGAGCACCACCTCTTCCCCCGCCTCTGCCACGTCAACTACCCCGCGATCTCGACGCTCGTGGAAGAGACCTGTCGGGAGTTCGGGATCAAGTACTCCGAGCACAGGTCATTCCGGGCGGGTGTCGCGTCGCATTTCCGATGGCTGCGTCGGATGGGACGGGGGCACGAAGCCTCGTAGAGGCGATACGTCAGAATCCGTTCCGTCGCATGCGCGTGCGGTATGTCGCCTGATACGCGGCATCCGTAACCCCCTCCGGCGCCATCCCGACGAGCTGGGGATTCGACGCCTCCACACGCAGGAAGTCCTTTGTCGTCGGTGTGGCGGTACCCGCCCGCGTCGCGGCCTGCGCGTCCGAATTGCAGGCTGCAAAATGGGCCGCCGTCGGCGTCTCTGCATGCACGCCGACCGCCGCGACGAGGCTCACCACGACGGCGCCAACAAGAATATGAATCATTGGTCGCACCGAGGATCTCCTGAGAGCGATTTCACGGCAGGCCGCCTTCCGACTTTGCTTCGCGCGGCGGCCAGGCTCCCGCCGCGTACTCGTGCAGCGCTCGCAGCAGCACCGAGCGGAGCGTGGTCTCTTCGCGCACGGCGCGGCTGCGCGCGGCGCGCTGCAGGTCGCGCGGGATGCCATGCAGCAGGTAGATTCCCGTGACAGCGATGCGGGCAAGTACGTGACTCGGCATGGGCTGGCCCTCCCTTGCGATCCGGCTTGACTCGCGAACGATATCATAATATATATTATATAAATAGTTAGAAATATATAACGTACCGAAGGCGGCTGGTCGGGCGTCAACCGGGCCGGCAGGAGGTGATGATGCTCGAGAAGAAGACGAAAGTCCTTCTCCTGCTCTCGCAGGACGTGCTGGACCGGGCTCGGGTCTTTGCGGGGAAGGCCACGACCACGCTCAAGCTGCCGGTGAGCCTTCAGATCGTTCTGCGGGCCCTCATCCTGGTTGGGCTGAAAGCGAAGAACCACCCGGCCATCTTCGCCAGCGTTGAAAGTCAGGCCAAGGCGGTGCGCCAGCAGCGCAGCGAGGCGCGTCGACCGGGGGCTGAGGGGGGACCGGAGGAGGCTCTGACGGGGCCGAGGTCGCGGACATGAGGGAGCGCTCCGGTGCCGAGACGAGTCGGAGGGAAAGGGTTCTGCCGGACAAACGGACGATGCCCCGGCGCTGACGCTCAGCCCCCGGGCAAGGGAGACGACGATGGGAAAGTGGATCGGGGCGACCACGCTGGTCGCGGTCGTGGCCGTGACGACACTCGGATGCGCGCAGGGGCCGTCGGCCTCGGCGGCGGCGATCGAAGACAAGATCTACGCCGTGACGCCGGCCTCGGTCGTGGTGAAGGCTGGCGCGCTCACGGGCGAGCTCATGGACATGAAGGTGACGGAGCGGGTGGAGAAGGGTTCGGAGCGGGTCGTGTCGGCCGCGAAGCTGACGGGGACCCTGAAGCTCAAGAACACGTCGGCGAACCAGTCGGTGCGGTTGGTCGCGGGCAAGATCCTGTATATCGACGGGCAGGGGCGGGCGATCAAGCTCGAGGAGACGCGGGGCGAGCCGCTGGTCAAGTTCACGGCGTACAACAACGAGCGGCTGGACCCCGGGCAGGACGCGAGCCAGGCGGTGGACGTGGAGTTTCCCGCCGCGGCACTGAAGGCGAAGGCGCTGAAGGAGATCCGCCTGGAGCTGGCGTACATCCCGTCGCCGTATCAGGAGCAGGTCGTGAACCTGACCGTCTCGATCGGCGAGGGGAAGTGAATCACGGCGGAGGTGGCTCTTACCTCGACGAGCTTCGCACGCGGGGCCGGATGACGTGGACCGCCGAGGAGCGCGGGTGGGTCGCGGCGCCGGAGGACATCGTGATGGCGCTCGCGAAGGACGGCTTCGAGGAATGCAAGCGCGAGATGACGACGAGCCGGCGCGATCTCCGACCGGCCGGCGGCGTCTGGCAGGGCGTCAATGCACGCACGGGAACGGTGGCCTCGGCGATCTGGGTGAATCGCCCCGGGTGGCAGGAGGCGATCGTGTTCATCGGTATCGACGGGGAGTCGTTCGGGAGCCCGGCACCCTCGGCGGCGCTCCAGCGCGATCTCTACAGAGAGGACGGCGGGTGAAGGTCAGAACGCCGGCCGAAGAAGCGGTGGCGGACGCAGCGGTCGCTTCAGAACAGTGGTGGACTGAGCTTGACGACGCCGTCCTCGCCTGTATCAGACAGCCCGGCGGGATGAGCGCAGCGGAGCTTGGCCGCCGGCTCGGCATGTCGGAAGCTGCGGCCAGCTCCGTGCTCGGCATGCTCGCCCGAGAAGGCCGTGTCCGTATTCTTCGCGTCGAGGCCGCATGATCCCGGAGGTCGTCGTCCAGGGTTTGCTCCCACCCTCAGCGGCGATGGAGGACACGACCTACACGGTCACGCCGGTGTCGGTGAAGGTGGAGGGCGCCGTCGTCGCCGGCGAGATGGCGGACATCCAGGTCGTGACACGGGGCGAGTCGAGGCTGACGGGAACGCTCAGGCTCCGAAACACCTCGGAGAGTCACAGCGTCCGGCTCGTGTCGGCGAGGATCCAGTTTCTCGACGACCAGTGGCGCCCGCTGAATCTCGCGGACGCCCGGATGAATGCGAGCTTCACGTTCGACGCATACGGCAGCGATCGGCTCGACCCCGGGCAGGAGACGGTCCAGCTCGTGGACGTCGCGTGCCCCGCACAGGCGCTCGAGCCCGGAACGCTCAAGGGACTGCGCCTCGCGCTCGCCTACGTCCTGTCCCCCTACCGGGAAGAGATCATCAGTTTCGCGGTGTCCGTCCGAAGCCACTAACGAGAGGCAGCGCGACACCGCGGCAGACTCCTGCCGCGCCCGTCGGGTATGATCCTCCGTGTCGTGTGCCTGGGCTTGGCGGGATCACCATGACGGTGCACGGTGGCGTGGTCGCGATGTGTGCGGCGCAAGCCTGCGCGCAGATCGGCGCGTTCAGCGTCGCAGCGCTGATCCCGACGCTCATCGCCGCCTGGTCGCTCACCAACACCGACGCCGGCTGGATCAGCGGCATCTACTACGCGGCCTACACCCTGGTCGTGCCCCTCCTCTCGTCACTGACCGATCGCGTGGATGCCAAGCGCATCTACCTCGGCTCCGTCGCGCTCACGGCTCTGGCCCTCGCCGGGTTCGCGTGGATCGCGACAGGTTTCTGGTCGGCGCTCGCATTCCGGGCATTGATGGGCGTCGGTTGGGCCGGCAGCTACATGCCCGGCCTCAAGGCGCTGAGCGACCTCGCCGAAGGCTCGCAGCAGTCGCGGGCCGTCGCCGCGCACGCGGCCGCGGTCGGCGTCAGCGGGGCGCTCTCGTTCGGTGTCGCCGGCGCCGTCAACGCGTGGCTCGGTTGGCGGTGGGCCCTGGTGCCGGGCGCGCTCGGCGCCGCGCTGGCGTTCGCGCTCGTGCTGATCGGCGTGCCGGGCCGTGCGCCGCGCGTCTCGCTCGAGCAGCGCGGCCCGCTGCTCGACTTCCGTCCGATCCTCCGCAACCGGTCGGCGCTCGCCTACTCGCTCGCGTACTGCGTGCACACGTGGGAGATGTCGGCGCTCAGGGCGTGGGTCGTCGCGTTCCTCACGTTCTCGGCGGCGCAGAGTGCCGGCGCGTGGACACCGCTCGCGCCCGCGACCGTCGCGAGCGTGATGGGGCTGCTCGGCGTGTGGGCCAGCGTGTGGGGCAACGAGCTGGCGATCCGGCTCGGCCGGCGCCCGTTCATCGTCGGCACGATGCTCGCCTCGGCCGCGATGGCCGGCGTGATCGGTTTCAGCGCCGCGCTCCCCTACGCGGGCGCGGCGGCGCTGGTGCTCGTCTACGCGATGCTGATCTGGTCGGACTCCTCGTCGCTGACCGCGGGCAGCGCCGGGAGCGCGGAGCCCGGCCGGCGTGGCGCGACGCTGGCCGTCCACTCGACACTCGGCTACGCCGGCGGCTTCCTCGGGCCGCTCGCCCTCGGCGCGACCCTCGATCTCTTCGGCGGTGCCAGCGTCATCGGCTGGGGCGTCGCGTTCGGCCACGTCACGCTTGCGCTGCTCGCCGGCGTCCTCGCGTTCGTATGGCTGCGCCCAGCCGATCTGGCCGGGGACCGTCCGACGGGCGCGGCACAGCGTGCGGCCGGCGGCGCCCCGCGCGTGTGAGGGGCCGATGGTATTGATGGGCCGAGGCTCGACGAGGCGTGTAAACTCCGCCTCGTGACCGGAGATCCGATAGGGGCCCTCGCGGGCGTTCGTATTCTGGATCTGAGTCGCGTCCTCGCCGGCCCATCCTGTACCCAGCTGCTCGGCGATCTCGGCGCCGACGTGGTGAAGGTCGAACGGCCCGGCGTCGGGGATGAAACGCGTCTGTGGGGGCCGCCGTTTCTCAAGGACGCCGGCGGCAAGGACACCACCGAGAGCGGCTACTACCTGAGCACGAACCGCAACAAGCGATCGATCGCCATCAACTTCGCCGACCCGGAAGGTGCTGGGCTGGTGCGACGACTGCTTCCCGGCTTCGATGTCCTCATCGAGAACTTCAAGGTCGGAGGACTGCAGGAATACGGTCTCGGCTACGCGCAGCTCCGTCCCGAGTTCCCGCGCCTGGTCTACTGCTCGATCACGGGGTTCGGACAGACGGGACCCGACGCGGCTCGCCCTGGGTACGACATGATGGCGCAAGGCGCCGGGGGCATCATGAGCGTCACCGGGGACCCGGACCGCCCGCCGGTGAAGGTCGGCGTGGCGGTGAATGACGTCATCACGGGCCTGTACACGGCGGTCGCGCTCTTGAGCGCGCTCCGACATCGCGACCTCCGCGGCGTCGGCCAGCAGATCGACATAGGCCTGCTCGACGTGCAAGTCGCGTGGCTCTTCAACGTCGGCATGAACTACCTCCTTTCCGGGCGCGTGCCCGGCCGGCTGGGCACCGCCCATCCCAACACGGTGCCCTACCAGGTGTTTCCCTCGAGCGATGGGTACTACATCCTGGGCGCCAACAACGATCATCAGTTCCGCCGTTACTGTGGCTTCGCGGGTATGCCCGAGCTTGCCGACGACCCCCGATTCGCGACCAACGCCGCGCGCGTCGCGAACCGTGACGAGCTCGTGCGGATGATTTCCGACGTGTCGCGCAAGCAGCCGACGCACTACTGGCTCGAAGGCCTGGGACGCATGGGCTTGCCCTGCGGCCCCGTCAACACCATCGATCAGGTCTTTGCGGATCCACAGGTGAATCACCGGAACATGAAGATCACCATGTCGCGCCCGCCGGACCAAGGCGGGACGTTCCCGCTCATCGGCAATCCGTTGAAGCTCTCGGAGACTCCCGTGACCTACCGTCTACCGCCGCCACGGCTCGGTGAGCACACCGACGAGGTGCTGGAGGAGCTCCTGGGGCTCACGGCCTCCGACCGGGACGGCCTGCGTCGACGGGGTGTCATCTAGCCATGAAGAGACCGGGTCGGTGACGGTCAGCGTCCGGTTCGTGGGATCCGGGGACTCGTTCGGAAGCGGCGGTCGGTTCCAGACCTGCATTCTGGTGGACGGTCCCGCGAGCCGCTTCGCGATCGATTTCGGCACTTCATCCCTCATCGCGCTCACGCAGCAGGGGATCGAGCACAACACGATCGACGCCGTCCTGCTGACTCATCTGCACGCGGACCACTGCGGAGGCGTCCCCTTCCTTCTCATGGACGCCATGCTGTCCGCGAAGCGCACGCGCCCGCTCACCATCGCGGGGCCCAAGGACCTCCGAGCTCGGATGTCGCAGCTCGCCGAGGCCCTCTTCCCCGGTATGCATGTGATGACGCCCAAGTTCCCGCTGGAGTACGTCGAGCTCGAGGTGGGAACGGCCAACCGCGTGCTGGATCTCGTCGTGACGCCGCAGGCCGCCCGGCACACGGCGGAGACGCATCCGACCGCATTGCGCGTCCAGGTCGGGGACAGGGTGGTCGCGTATACGGGCGATGGCGAGTGGACCGAGGACCTCGCGAAGATCGGCCTGGACGCCGACCTGCTGATCGCCGAGTGCTACTACTATGCGAAACCCGTGAAGTGGCACCTCAACTACCCCGTGCTGGCCGAACACCTCAAGGATTTCGGCGCCAGGCGCGTGATCCTGACACATATGAGTCGCGAGATGCTGGCCCACGTGGACGAGGTTCCCCAGCAGTGCGCGTGGGACGGCCTGGTGGTCGACCTGTAGCCGCGGGAGCCATGCGTGAGCGGATCCTCGTGCTGTGCACGCACAACTCTGCCAGGAGTCAGATGGCGGAGGGCTTCTTTCGCTCGCTCGCGGGCGAACGCGTGACCGTCGAGAGCGCCGGGACCGAGGCGACCCGGGTCAACCCACTCGCCATCCGGGCGATGGCCGAAGTCGGTATCGACCTGCGCGGGCATACCTCGAAGACCCTCGATGGCTTTCTGGGGGAGCCCTGGGACTACGTCATCACGGTCTGTGACCACGCGAACGAGCGCTGTCCCGTGTTCCCCGGCCGCGCGGCGCGGATTCACTGGAGCTTCGAAGATCCATCCGCCGCTACCGGCACCGAGGGGGAACGGCTGGCCGTGTTCCGCCGCGTGCGCGACCAGGTCGGAGAACGGATTCGCGCGTGGATCGCGGACGCCAAGCGCTGATGGAGACCCTGACCGCATTTCTCGATCGGCTGGCGAGCGCCGACCCAACGCCCGGGGGAGGGGCCGCGGCGGCGCTGACGGGGGCGATGGCGGCGGCCCTGGTCTCCATGGCGTGCCGGGTCACGAATCGCCGCGCTCCGTCCGAGGCGCTCGTCGCCGTGGCGAACGACGCGGAACACCTGCGTCGCCGGCTGTTGACGTTGATGAAGGAGGACATCGAGGCCTACGAGTCGGTACTGGAATCTCGCCGGGCGGAGCCCGACCGGCGCGGGGCGCTGATGCAGGCCGCGCTGCGGCGGGCGACCACGGTGCCCCTGGACACGGCCAGCGCCGTCGAGGATGTGCTGGAGCTCTGCGCGACGACCCTCGACGGCGTGCGCGCGAGCACGATTGGAGACCTCGGGGTCGCGGTGGCTCTGGGCGGCGCCGCCCTCGACGCGGCGATGCTCACCGCGCGGATCAATCTCCGGGAGATCGCGGACGAGGACTTCGCGACGGCGGCACGGGGCGCCCTCGCACGGCTGGCGAGCGGCGCGGCCGCCGGGCGCGGACTGGCCCGACGCGTCGAGGCCCGCGCGCGCCTCGCCGACGCGGAGGGTGGAGGCTCGACTTGACGGCGGTTCTATAGTTTGATACTTATCTAAATATAGATGCGTACCCCATCGGAACCGGCGCGCGCGCGCACGGCCTGCCGCTGACAAAAGGGAGAGCGATCATGACGGAAGCGCCGAAGGTTCACGTCCACATGTCGGTGTCCGATCTCGACAAGAGCCGCACGTTCTACGAGAAATTCCTCGGCGTGGCGCCGGTGAAGGTGAAGCCCGGCTACGTGAAGTTCCTGCCCGAGTTCGGTCCGCTGAACCTCGCGATCTCGCAGGCTGGTCCCTCGGAGGGGCGTGGCCGCGTCGATCACATGGGCATCCAGGTGGCGTCTCAGGACATCGTCGTGCGCGAGATGGAGCGCGTGAGGGTGGCCGGGCTCCCCGTCCGCGAGGAGTTCAGCGTGAACTGTTGCCATGCCAACCAGGACAAATTCTGGGTGCAGGATCCCGATGGCGTGGAATGGGAAGTCTACGTCCTGAACCACGATATCGAGGACGGCGCCGGGTGCGCGACCGATGTCCAGCACCTCCCCCTCACGAAGGGCCTCGGGATGGTGAAGAGTGGCAGCTCCTGCTGCTCCTCATCGTAGGCGCCATGCCGTCTCCACCGACGCCGGCAGGCGCCACGCAACCGACCACCGTGCCGGTGGAAGTCGTCTCGTGGATCACGCGATTCATCGGGGGCGACGGGACGGGCCGTCGCGTGCTGCAGGAGCCGTACGCTGAGGGCGTGACGATCCGGACCGTGCTCCGCAACGTGACGGCGAGGTACCCGGAGCTTCACGCCGCCCTGTGGCACGGCCAGGAGCTGGGCGAGCACGTCGAAGTCCTCGTGAACGACGCGGTGCTCGGCGTGGAGTACGAATTGGACTCCCCGCTCAAGCCCGGCGACCAGATCTCCCTGCTGGGTCAGTACATGGGGGGCTAGCTCTCGAAGCGCGCCTTGAGGGCGGCGGGCACGATCGCCGCCGGCTTCCCCATGACCTCCGGCACCAGGTAGATGTAGTCCACGAGGCTCCCACTCCAGTAGACGTTGCCCACACCGAGGATCTCGGTGAGCGGTGTTCCCGCGGGCTTTGCAGCCGCCAGCGCCTCGAACTCGGCCATCGGCATCGGCATCGACAACCCCCTTCAAGAATATACAAAGAATATATATCTCTTGACAGCCGCCGGCCAGTCCTTAATAAGTACAGGGAACTTCGGCATGGAACCGCGGGTGGGTGTCACCCCAGGCGCTGGAGACCATCGCCACGAACTCCTCCGGCGCCAAGATCATCGTCGTCAATGCGAAGGGGACCGACCTCTGCGATCGGGCCGACCTCTGGATGCAGCCGCGTCCGGGCACGGACGTCATGCTCTTCAACGCGATGGCGCGCGTCACTGCGCCGAGTCGGCCGCGAATGTTCTCACCAACTCCGCCGCCGACCCCGACTTGAAGATTCCCGAATACAAAGTGTGCGCGGTCCGGATAGAATCCATACCCGCATGAGGGAGGGCTGATGCCGACTCGCCGTGATTTCCTCAAGCTCGGCTCCGCGGGTGTCGCCGGATTCGTCGCCACGCCTTCGCCCGCGCCCTCGCCGTCGGCGGCCGCCGGGCCGTCGCGCTATCCGGTGGTGACGATCGCGGCGCTGAAGGACGTCGGGATCGGCGCCGTGATCGCGTTCGCGTATCCGGACGGGCAGTCACCGGCGATGCTCCTGCGGCTCGCCGCGCCGGCCGTCGGCGGCGTCGGACCGAACCGGGAGATCGTGGCCTACTCGACGCTCTGCACGCACAAGGGCTGCCCGGTCGCATACAAGCCCGAGCGCAAGATGCTCATCTGTCCCTGCCACTGGTCGACCTTCGATCCGGCCAAGGCGGGCGCCCTCGTCATCGGCCAGGCGAGTCAGCAGCTGCCCCAGATCGAGCTCCGGGTCGACAACGGCATGGTGCAGGCGGTCGGCGTCGCCGGGCTGATCTACGGCCGCCACACCAACGTCGTGTAGCGGCTCCTGGTGAGCCCCGGCGCGCGCGTCGATTCCGTCCCGCTGCCCCCCGCAGACGCGCAGCGGTTCGACACCGTCTGCCAGTTCTGCATCGTCGGCTGCGGCTACAAGGTGTTCAAGTGGCCGGTCGGCCATGACGGCGGCCCGGAGGCCGGCCGCAACGCGCTCGGCGTCGACTACACCCGACCGCTGCCGCCGCTCGGCGAGTGGATCTCCACGGCGATGCACTCCGTCGTCACCGAGAAGGACACCCGCCGCTACAACGTGGTCATCGTGCCGGACAAGGGCTGTGTGGTCAACGAGGGGCTGGCGTCGGTGCGTGGCGGGGGGCTCGCGCAGACCCTCTTCTCCCGTGATCGCGCCACCAGGGCACGCCTGACCCAGCCCCTCATCTTGCAGAAGCGTTCGCATGTGCCCATCGCGTGGGATGCGGCGGTCGATCTCGGCGCCCGCGTCATCAAGGCCGTCATGGACCGCTGGGGGCCGGACGCCGTCGGCATGAAGTTCTTCGACCACGGTGGGGGCGGCGGCGGCTTCGAGGCCAACTGGGCGGTGGGGCGGTTCTTCTTCTCCGGCGTCGGCACTCGGACCGCATCGATCCACAACCGCCCCGCCTACAACAGCGAGGTGCACGCCGCGGGCGATGCCGGGGTCGCCGCGCTGACGAACGCGTACGCCGATGCCGAGCTCGCCGACACGATCGTGCTCGTGGGGTCGAATGCGTACGAGACACAGACGAACTACTTCCTCGTCCACATGGTGCCGAACCTCAACGGCAACACGCTGGAGCGCAAGCGGCAGACGTTCGCGGGTGAGTCGGTCGAGGCCGCGCGGATCATCATCGTCGATCCCCGCCGCACCATGACCGTCGCGACGGCGGAGGCGGCCGCGACCCCCGAGCGGGTCCTGCACCTGCAGATCGAGCCGGGGGCCGACATCGCGTTGCTGAACGCGATCGGCCGCGTCATCCTCGAGCGGCGCTGGTACGACGTCGGGTTCATCGGCGACCGAACCGAGGGACAGACCTTCGAAGCCTACCAGCGCTCGACGCTCGCGATCGATCGCCCGCTCGCCGACGTCGTGGGCGAGGCGGTGAGGATCGCGGGGATTCCGGCCACCCAGATCTACAAGGCGGCCGAATGGATCGCCGCGCCGAAGCGCGACGAGTCGCGCCGGCGGACGCTCTTCCACTACGAGAAAGGGCTGATCTGGGGACTGAAGAACTACGAGAACGTCGCCGCCATCGTGGATCTCGCGCTCTTGACGGGCAACATCGGCAAGCCCGGAACGGGCTGCAGCCGGATGGGCGGCCACCAGGAGGGCTACGTCCGCCCCGCCTACCCCGGCGGCCGTCCGGCGCTCAACGTCGACGAGGCCGTACGCCGCGGCGAGGTGAAGTCCTTCTGGATCGGCGGCTGCAACCCGGTGCTGACCACCCTGAACGCCGCGGCGATGGAGACGGCGCTGAAGGAGCGCGGCGCCGTCGTGCAGTCGGCGCTCGACCGCACGGAGGGACGCCCCGTGGGCGAGCGGGTGGCGCGGATCGTGGACGCGCTGAAGCTGGGGGGCATGTTCGTGCTCGCCCAGGACATCTACATGACGGCGACGACCCGCTATGCGCACCTGATTCTGCCCGCCGCGCAGTGGGGCGAGGTGAATCTCACGTCGATCAACGGCGAGCGGCGGCTGCGCCTCTATCAGCGGTTCATGGACCCGCCGGGGGAAGCGATCCCCGACTGGGAGATCATGGCCCGCTTCGGGCGGCGCCTGCGCGGGCTCTACCTCGAGGACAACAATCCCCAGATCGCCAACCGCTTCCTCGACTTCACGTGGAAGACGGACGAGGACGTCTTCATCCACGCGCGCTACCAGTTCAAGGGGGACGGCAGCGACCCGATCGAGGGCTATGCGGGCGTCACGTACGATCTGCTCCGGAGGCTTGGAACCAACGGCATCCAGACGCCGACGCGCATCGTGAACCGGGTCCCCGTGCCGACCGTGCGCGTCCACGAGGACGGCCGGTTCTTCACGCCGTCGGGCAAGGCGCGGTTCATCCCGGCGCCCCAGCCGTGGCCCGGCTATGCCGCGAAGGTCGCCGCGCAGCGCGCGCAGTTCCCCTTCTGGGTCAACAACGGTCGGACGAACCATATCTGGCAGACGCTCTACCATCATCAGCACGTGCCCTTCTACGCCGAGCACAACCCGATGCCGCACCTCGAGATGCATCCCGCCGACGCTGCCCGCCTCGGGATCGCCTCCGGCGACCTGGTCGAGCTGTCCAACGACGTCGGACGCGTGCGCGCCATGGCCTACGTCACCGACGCGGTGAAGCGGGGTCATACCTTCATGCTGTTCGGCCAGCCGCGTGGCGCCGCCGGAGATCTCGTCTCGGACCACGTCGACCCGGCGACCACGATTCCGTACTACAAGGGCGCGTGGGCCGCCATTCGACGCGTCGGGCCGCAGCCCGAGATCCAGCGCACGCTGTCGTTCCTCCCGCAGAACGTCGCCCGTTGATGACCCGAACCGGCGCGCTCGCCCTCGGATTGCTCGCGATCGGTCCTGGCCTGGCCGCGGCCGGCAGGGCCGACGACGTGCTGAAGGCCGGAGGGCGGCTCGCGGGACAGAACCTGGCGGGCCTCGACCTTTCCGGTGCCGACCTCCGCGGCGCCGATCTCTCGCGGGCCAACCTCGACGGCGCCACCCTGACGGGAGCGTCGCTCATCGGCGCCAACCTCGCGGGCGCGAGCCTGCGCAACGCCGACCTGCGCGAGGCGTATCTTCGCGATGCGCGCGCGCGTGGCACAGATCTGCGGGGCGCCAGACTCGGAAGCGCCGATCTCACGCGCGCCGATCTCCGTGGCGCGCGGCTCGCGGGCGCCGATCTCACCCGGGCCGTTCTCGAAGCCGCGAATCTCTCGGGCGCCGACCTGACGGGCGCGTTCCTGCCGGGGGCGAAGCTCGCGCGGGCGCGGCTGACGGACGGAAGGCTCGCGGGGGCCATACTGATCGGCGCCGACCTGACGCAGGCCGATCTCACCGGCGCCGACTTCACGAAGGCGGAGCTCGGCGCGGCCCACCTGGCCGAGTCTTCGCCCCGCGCCGCGAGGCTCGCGGGCGTCACGGCGACGAAGGCGAACTTCACCGGCGCGAACCTCCAGAACGTCGATCTGCGGGAGGCGGTGCTGACCGACGCCACGCTCATCGGCGCCAACCTCGGGTGGGCGAACCTCACGTGGGTACGCGCCCGCAAGGCGAACTTCTCCGGCGCCTCGCTGGCGTGGGCGAGAGGGTACGGCGGTGACTTCACGTCCGCCAACTTCGCCCGGGCGATCCTCACGCAGACGCAGCTCGTCGGCGCGAACGCAAGCCGCGCCGATTTTCGCCGTGCGCGCCTGCAAGGCACGAACTTCGAGCAGGCCGATCTCGACGGCGCGGACTTCAGCGAAGCCGAGCTCGGACAGACGCTCTTCAACGCGGCGAAGGGGGGCCCCGCCGCCGCGCGCGGGGCCCGGACGCCGTGACGACGAACCTTGCGCCGGGGGATCGTGCGACCCCGCACGGTGACGGGCCTGCGCGAGGGGAGGCGGCGAAGGATTCTCCGGCCCAGCCGCTGCTGTCGGCCCTGGCCGCGGAGTATCTGGGCACCTTCATCCTCGTGTTCTTCGGCGTGGGCGCCGTGAATGCGGCCGTCGCAACGGGCGCCCAGCAGGGTCTCTGGCAGGTTGCCGTCGTGTGGGCCGTCGGGGTCAGCCTGGGCATCTACACCGCGGCGTCGCTCTCGGGCGCCCACCTGAACCCGGCCGTGACCGTCGCGTCCGCGGTGTACGAGGGGTTCTCGTGGTGGCGTGTCGTCCCGTATGCGCTCGCGCAGACGGCGGGCGCCGCGAGCGCCTCACTCCTGCTCTACGGGCTCTTTTCGGAGGCGATCGTCGAGTTCGAGCGCCGGCACGGCCTGCTGCGCGGAGGGCCGGGCAGCGAGCTGTCGGCGATGATGTTCGGGGAGTACTTCCCGAATCCCGCCATCTTCGGAACGGCGGAGGAGGCGTGGCGAATCGTCAGTCCGACCACCGCCTTCATGGCCGAGCTGGTCGGCACGGCGATGCTGGCCTTTCTCATCGGCGCCGTCACGCGCGAGCGTAATCCCGTCCGCCCCTCGTCGGGAACCGCGCCCCTGCTCATCGGCCTCGGCGTCGCGGCCATCATCTCCGTCATCGCGCCCCTGACCCAGGCAGGCCTGAATCCCGCGCGCGACTTCGGTCCGCGACTCGTCGCCTACGCGATGGGCTGGGGCGAGATCGCCATTCCGGGGCCGCGTGGCGGATGGCTGGGCGTCTACATCGTGGCCCCGATCCTCGGCGCGCTGATCGGCTGGGGAGTGCACCGCGCCCTCGTCGCGAGGATGCCGGCGCGATAGACCCGGCCGCGCGCCGCCTTTCGCGGCGCGTCATGAGTTTGGGGTTGACAGGGTCGGGGCTGGTTCATATGCTGCGGCACACAAATTGGCATGCGCAAAGCTGCATATGCCGGCAGCGCGACGAAGAGCACGGGCGCCGCCTTCCTCCGGCTGCTCGCGGATGACACGCGGCTCAGGATCCTGAACCTGCTGCTCCGCACGCCCGATCTGTGCGTGTGCGAGCTGGTGGCGATTCTCCGGCTGCCGCAGTACCAGATCTCGCGGCATCTCGGGCCGATGCGCCGGAGCGGACTCCTGACGACGGCGCGACGCGGCCCCTTCGTCTTCTACGGCGTCGCCGAACAGACGCGGCGCAATCCGGTGCACCGTGCGATCCTGCGCGCCGTGCCCCAGCTCGCGGCGCCGCAGCTCGGCGCGGGCGACGTGGGCCGAATGCGCCGGCTGATGCGACTCGAGACCACCCAGCGTGTCGCGGCCTGCACCGCCGAGGCCGCGGCCAGCTCGCTCCGGGCACGTCCCATTCTCCGGGCGGTGAACACCAGGCCGACGACGTAGGCGGGACCGGCGATGCTCGCCCAGCAGATCGTCAGCGGACTCGCCACCGGCAGCCTCTACGCGCTGACGGCGATCGGGATCGTCCTCATCTTCCGCAATACACGGACGATCAATCTCGCGCAGGGTGACTTCAGCATGATCGGCGCGTTCACGGCGCTCGTCATCCTCGAGCACTCCGGCGGCAGCCTCGTCATCGCGACGCTTGCCACGATCGTCACCGTCACCGTCCTGCCATCGTCGTCGAACGCCTCATCATGCGCCCCATCGAGGGCTCGGACTGGCTCACACTGTTCACCGCGACCCTCGGCGTCTTCTACATCCTGCACGGGGTGGCCGGCTGGATCTGGGGTCGTGATACCAAGTCGTTCCCCGCGCTGTTCTCGAGCGCGCCCCTGGCCATCGGCGGCACGCTGATCAGCCAGGCCCACCTCTTCAACATGCTGGTGGCGGCCGTGGTGGGCGGCATCCTGTACGTGTTCTTCCGGTTCACGAAGCCGGGGATCGCGATGCGCGCGATCACGGAGGACCCGGTGGCCGCCCAGCTCATGGGCATTCCCGTGCGGTCGATCGTGCTCCTCACGTGGGCCGTGGGTGGGATGCTGGCGGCCATCAGCGGCATCCTGCTGGCCCCGCTCGTCTATGTCAGCACGCAGATGATGGACGGCGTGCTGGTGAAGGGTTATGTCGGCGCGGTCTTCGGCGGGCTCTATTCGCTTCCCGGGGCCGTGATCGGCTCGCTGATCATCGGGGTGGCGGAGAACCTCGCGGGAGGGTACCTCGGCGCGCAGTACAAGGTCACCATCGCCTTCGTCCTCATCGTTCTCGTGCTCGCGTTGAAGCCGCGCGGGCTCTTCGGCGGTAAGGCGCGGCGGGAGATCTAGATGTCCGAGCGTGGCTGGCAGATCGCGCTCACGTTCGTCGCCTTCGGCGCGCTCCTCGCCCTCCCGACCGTGATCCCGAGTTTCTACGCGAGTCTCCTGTCCTTCACGTTCACGTACGTCATCGCCGCCGTCGGCGTGAACCTCCTGACCGGCTACACCGGGCTCGTCACCGTGGGGCACGGCGGCTTCTTCGCGATCGGGGCCTACACGACGGCCCTGATGGCGAAACACCTCGGGACTTCGGTGGTGCCCGGGCTCGCGGCGGGGGCCCTCCTGGCCGGCATCGTCGGCTTCGGCCTGGGCATCATCTGTCTGCGACTCGGCGGAGCCTTTCTCGCCATCGCGACCCTCGGCTTCGCGCTCGCGGTCGGCGCCATCCTGAACAACTGGCCCGTCTTCGAGGGGCGCGAGGGCATCCAGCTCGGGAAGAACAGCGCCCTGGGCGTCGCCGTCAAGGACGTCGGCTTCTACTACGTCGGGCTCGTCGTGATGGCCCTCGTCATGCTCACGTCGTGGAGCATCATCCGCTCGGGCGTGGGCCGCGCCTTCATCGCCATGCGGGACTCCGAGCGCGCCGCCGAGGCCATGGGGATCAACCTGCGCCTCTACAAGACGGTGGCGTTCGCGATCAGCGCGGCCATGACGGGTGCGGGAGGCGTGCTGTTCGCGCATCACAACCGGTATGTCTCCACCGAGACCTTCGGCGACACGTGGCTCTCCGTGGATTTCCTGACGGCGGTGGTGGTCGGTGGCCAGGCCTCGCTGTTCGGCTCGGCGCTCGGCGCCGCGTTCGTCGTGATGGTGCCGTACTATCTCGGCGAGCTGCGCGACTTCGCCTACATCTTGAACGGCGTGGCGCTGATCGCCGTGCTGCTGTTTGCGCCCGACGGCGTCGCCGGCGTGCTGGCACGGCTGCTCCGCCGCCTCCTTGGTCGGAACGCCCGGGCCGTGGCGCCGGTCGTCGACCCCGTGTCGGTGGGGCGGAGCTAGGCCATGGACCTGCTCGCCGTTCACGGCGTGCACGTGCACTTCGGCGGTCTGCGCGCGCTCGATGGGGTCGACGTCGTCGTCCCCTCCGGAAGCGTATACGGGCTCATCGGGCCGAACGGCGCCGGCAAGACGACGCTGTTCAACTGTATCAGCCGATTTCAGCCTTACTCGGCGGGCACGATCCACTACCGCGGACATGACCTCGGCCGATTCGGTCCGCATGACGCCATCGGCGTCGGCATGGCGCGCACCTTCCAGAACATCAATCTCTTCCGCTCGCGCTCGACGCTCGACAACATCCTGGTCGGCATGCATAGCCGGCTCGGCAGTCCGCTCGCGGCGATGCTGTCGCTGCCGTCCGGGCGGCGCCGGGAGGATGAGCTGCGCCTGCGCGCCCGTCGCATGGCCGACATGTTCGGGCTCACGGACGTGCTCGACCAGCAGGTGGTCCATCTCCCGTTCGGCTACCAGAAGCGCGTCGAGCTGGCGCGCGCGCTGGCCTCGGAGCCGACCCTCTTGCTCCTCGACGAGCCTGTCGCCGGCTGCAACGAAGAGGAGACGCGCGAGCTCGGCGAGATCATCCGCGCCATCAACCGGGATCTCAGCGTCACGGTGCTCGTGGTCGAGCACGACATGTCGCTCGTCCGGGCGATCTGCGACGAAGTCACGGTGCTCGACTTCGGCCGCAATATCGCCCGCGGTGCGCCGGCGGAAATCTTGAACCACCCGGCGGTGGTCGAGGCCTACCTGGGCGAGACGGTGGCCGCGCATGCTTGACCTGGAGGGCGTCGAGGTCGGCTATGGCCAGATCAAGGCGCTGAAGGGCGTCACCTTGAAGGTGAACCGCGGTCAGATCGTCGCCCTGCTCGGCGCCAATGGCGCCGGCAAGACGACCGCGCTCCGCGCCATCTCGGGTCTCCTCCACGCGACGGCGGGACACATCACGATCGACGGCATCCGCCTCGATCGGCTGGCGCCCGAGGACATCGTGCGTCGAGGCGTGGTGCAGGTTCCCGAAGGCCGGCGCGTCTTCGCGGGGCTGTCGGTCCTCGAGAACCTCCGCATGGGCGCCTACTGCCGCCACGGGAGCATCGCGGACGATCTCCAGCGGGTGTACCGCTACTTCCCGGTCCTCGGCGAGCGGAGCCGGCAGGAGGGCGGGTCGCTGTCGGGCGGCGAGCAGCAGATGCTCGCCATCGGGCGTGCGCTCATGGCGCGGCCGAGAGTGCTGCTGCTCGACGAGCCATCGCTTGGACTCGCGCCGAAGCTGGTCGCCGAGATCTTCAGGATCATCCGGACGATCAACGCCGATGGTGTCACGGTGCTTCTGGTGGAACAGAACGCCTATCAGGCGCTGTCCATCGCCCACTACTCGTACGTGCTCCGGGTGGGTCGGGTGGTGCTGGAGGGCACGGCGGAGGAACTCAAGGACCGCAACGACGTGGTGCGGTCCTATCTCGGCCGCCAGGCGGCCGGGTAGGGTGGCAATGCTCGAACCTCAGGAGGGTCCGCTCATGCGCAAACGGTTGATGGCGATTCTGATGCTCCTCGCGGTCGTGGTCGTGACGGCGTGGGTCGACACGGCGCGCGCCCAAGGCCCCGGCGTCAGCGACAAGGAGATCCTGCTCTGCTCGTATCAGCCGATGACCGGCAAGGAATCGACGTACTTCCGTATGGGGAAGGGCGCCGACATCTGGTACAAGCACGTGAACGAGCAGGGCGGCGTCAACGGCCGGAAGATCAACTTCAAGATGGTCGACGACCAGTACAATCCCTCGCGGACGACGGTCGTCGTGAAGGAGTTCGTGGAGCGCGACAACTGCTTCGCCATCGCCAACCCGCTCGGCTCGGCGCCGACCGCCGCGGTCATCGACTACATCACGGAGAACAAGGTGCCGCTCATCGGGGCGGGCACCGGTGCCGCCAAGAACCTCGAGTACCCGTCCAAGTATGTCTTCCCGCTCTATCCGAGCTACAAGACGGAAGGCCAGGACCTCGTCCGCTTCGCCAAGGAGCAGCTCGGCGGCAAGACGGTGTCGCTGCTCTACCAGAATGATCCCTCGGGGAAGACGCACATCGAGGGCGTCGAGTCGGTGCTCTCGAAGTACGGCGTGCAGCTCGTGGCCAAGGAGCCGTACGAGAAGAACGAGCTGGACGTCAGCTCCCAGGTCATCAAGATGAAGGCGGCGAACCCGGACGTCCACCTGTGCTCCTGCGCACCGGAGCATGCCGCCCGCTTCTTCACCGAGCGGCAGAAGCTCGGCTGGAAGGTGCCGGTCGTGGTCGTGTTCTTCGGACAGAGCCCGAAGGTGGTCGAGCTTGCGGGCAAGGAGGCGGTCGAGGGCGTCTACTTCAGCACGATCTTCCGCCGCCCCAGCTCGCCGGATCCGCAGATGAAGCAGTTCGTCAGCCTGCTCCGGAAGTATTACCCGAACGAGGAGCCGGACGCGATCCACATGTGGGGCTACGCCGGCGCCCAGGTCGTGACGGAGGCCCTCGGGCGCATGCCGAAGGAGGCGGGCAAGATCACGCGGGACGCCCTCGTCGAGTCGCTCGAGACGATCCGCGACTGGAAGGGCGGCCTGATCCCGAGCGTCACGATCGGCAAGGGCAACGCGCCGGAGCACTTCCTCATTCGCGAGATGTCGTGGCTGCAGGTGAAGAACGGGGACTTCGAGGTGTTCACGCCGACGTGGATGAAGTAGGGCCGTGACCGCACCGCCGGCGGGAGCGCCCGCTCCCGCCGGCGTCCTGCCGGCGGACGCCGGCCTGGGGGACGCATGAAGGAGACGGCGGGGACGACGGAGACGCTGGAGCGGCTCCGTGACGCGGAGATGACGCCGGGCATCTGCTACGTGTGCCCGTGGACGTGCCCGACGGAGGTGTACACGCGCAAGGGCGAGGTCGTGTACGTCCGCGGGAACACGCGGGCGTCGACGAAAGGCTCCCGGTGCGTGAAGGGCGAGGCGAGCCACGTCCTCGCGAAGGACGACAACCGCCTGAAGCACCCGATGCGACGTGTCGGGCCCGACCGCTTCGAGCGCATCTCGTGGGACGAGGCGCTGACACAGATCGCGCGGAAGCTGACCGACATCAAGGCGAAGTACGGACCCGAGGCGGTGGGCTATCTCTGGCACCTCGATCCCAACAGCGTCTTCGCCCAGCTCTTTCTGACCGAATGCTACGGGACCCCGAACTACTATGGCCATACATCCGCCTGCGAGCAGGACCGGCGCCTGGCCGCCCTCACGGTGCTCGGTCACGTGTTCCCGGTGCACGACTACGAGAACGCGAAGTTCATCATGCTGCTCGGTATCAATATGCTCGGGGCCAACCAGAGTCTCTACGAGAGCCGGGGGCTCCTGGCCGCCGTCTCGAAGGGCGCCCGTCTCGTCGTGGTCGATCCCGCGTTCACGGCGACCGCCGAGAAGGCCAGCGAATGGATCCCGATCGCGCCCGGCACCGATGGCGCGCTGCTCTTCGCGATGGCCCACGTCATCGTGCAGGAGAAGCTCTACGACGAGACGTTCTGCCGGCGGTGGACGCACGGGTTCGACGAGTTCTGCCGCCACGTCGTCGCGCGCGGCTACAGCCCCGAGTGGGCGGCGGGACTCACCGGCGTGCCGGCCAACACGATCCGGCGTCTGGCGCTCGAGTTCGCCGTGACGCGCCCGGCGATGATCGAGACCTTCAAGGGGCTCGGCAACTATGCCAACGGCCTCGACGCGTCGCGGGTGGTCTACATTCTCGACGCGCTCACGGGGCAGGTGGACGGTCCGGGCAACCTGATCCTCAAGGACTGGGCGCCGCTGCAGCCACCGCTCACCATTCCCGAGGAGCGCAAGACGAAGCCGATCCGGCCGCCGCTCCACGTCGCCATGGGCTACCCGCTCGCGCCCGATCTGCCGACGCAGCTCTTGCCGGCGGCGATCCTCGAGGGCTCGCCCTATCCCGTGAAGGGCCTCTTCTTCCAGTGCACGAACCCGGTGATGAGCGAGCCGAACACGGCCGTGTACCGCAAGGCGGTGCAGGCGCTCGAGCTGTCCGTCGCGATCGACACCTACTTCAGCGAGACGGCGGCCGAATGCGAGTTCGTGCTGCCGGAAGCCTCCTTCTACGAGCGCGCGGAGATCCGCCAGAGCCTGGCGATGCCGCCGGAGGCGATCGTGTGCGTGCCGGCGCTCGGGGCCTACCACGAGGCGCGCCCCGTGTACGAGATCGTGCGAGGGCTCGCCGAGAAGATGGGCTACGGCGACCTGTTCCGGTGGAATTCGTGGGAGGAGTGGGGGCGCCGGATCATCAGGGACCTGCCGACCGACCTCGACACGATGAAGAAGACGGGCTTCTGGTCCGGCGAGCTGAAGTACCACAAGTACCGGCAGACAGGGTTCGCCACCCCGACGGGGAAGATCGAGTTGATGTCGGAGTCGTTCGCCAAGCACGGCTACAACGCCTTGCCGGAGTATCGCGATCGGAACGTCATCCCCGACCGGGACTACCCGTTCCAGCTGATCAACAGCAAGTTCGAGGTGCACTGCAACCTGACGACCCAGAACAACCCGATCCTCCTCCGGATCCGGGGCGAGAACTGGGCCGAGATCAACACCGACGATGCGGCGCGCCTGGGCATCAAGGACGGCGATCGCGTCGAGGTCGCCTCGCCGCAGGCGGGGGTCACCATCAAGGCGAAGGTCCGCGCGGGGATCCGCCCCGGCGTCGTCTGCGTCCGGCACGGCCACGGCTTCGGTCACTGGCAGGGGATCGCCAAGGGCCGGGGCACGCACATCAATCCGATTCTGGGGACGAACGTGAATCCAATCTCGGGCGGGATCGGCTACAACGAGTGCAAGGTCCGGATCCGAAAGGTGTCGGGCTGATGTCGAGCCGGGGCTGGCTCTTCGACATCAACAAGTGCACCGGCTGTCACGCGTGCGAGGTCGCGTGCGCGACGTGGAACGCGACGGGCGCCGTCTCCTGGCGGCAGATCGTCAAGATCGAGACCGGCGTCTACCCCAAGGTCGGCGTCCGCAACCTGTCGATGCCGTGCCTGCATTGCGACAACGCGCCGTGCCTGCAGTCGTGTCCGGTCAACGCCATCACGAAGCGCGACGACGGTGTCGTGCTCGTCGATCAGGCCACGTGCGTCGGGTGCATGTTCTGCTTCTGGGCGTGTCCCTTCGGCGTCCCGCAGTTCGGCGCCGAGGGCAAGATGTCGAAGTGCACCTTCTGCGCCGACCGCCCGGCCGAGCTGCCGCGGGCGTGCGAGGAGGTCTGTCCGACGAAGGCCATCGTGAGCGGCGAGATGCACGAGCTGGAGCAGCTCGCCGCGAAGTCCGGCGGCGAGCGGGTCGGGGGCCCGGCGGGGCCCGCGATGTTCGTGATCCGGTAGATGACCCGCATGGCGGTGTTCTGGACCCTGATCCCCCTGTTCGTCGGGGCTCTCTTCGTCGGCCTCTATCGCAACCTGTTCGCGAAGCTCGCCGTGATCTTCGGCGCCAGCGGCCGGTTCATCCCGCTGCGCGACGTCGACGCCGCCGCACTCGGCCAGGCGTACGCCGACGAGGTCGTGTTCCAGCGGCGCATCCTCCTGCGCGGCCGGGTGCCCTGGACCCGGCACATGCTGATCTCCTGGGGCTTCTCCGTCCTCTTCGTGTTCGACCTGCTGACGGCGCTGCTGACGAAGTACGTGCCGTCCGAACCGTTCATGGAGGGTCACGCCGGCTGGCTGTTCCTCAAGTTCGGGTTGAACCTCTCCGGGATGGTGCTCCTCGCCGGGCTGCTGATCGCCCTGGTGCGCGGCGTGACCACGGCGGGCACCGAGGAGGCACGGTTCAATGACACTCCAGGCACGATCTTCCTGCTGCTGGTCGTCGTGACGGGCTTCGTCGCGCAGGGGATGCGCTTCGCGAACCTGCCCCCGCGACCGGAGTATGGATGGGCGCTCCTCGGCCACTGGATGGGCGAGGTACTGCGCGGCGGCGCGCCGTACACGAGCACGTATGCCTTTTTCTGGATGACCCACGCGCTCCTGGCCTCGGCGTTCCTCGCGTACCTCGGCTGGAGCCGCATGATCCACGTCTTCGCCGCCCCGCTCGGGCGCATGTTCTACGCCCAGCCGGCGTTCCGGGAGGCCAAGGTTCGCACCGTGATGGAGGGATTGCTGAAGCCACGCGCGGGGAGTCGCTGAGATGCCCCCGGGCCTGAAGCGGTTCGCCTGGTGGAGCTTCTTTCTCACGGAGGCCGGCCTCGTCGCCGCAGCCTCGGCGTACGTCGACGTCGCGACCCTCGAGTTCTGGCTCGTGGTGGTCTCCGCCGTCGTCGCCTCGATCGCGTACGTGGTGACCGTTCGACGTACCCCGGCGCCCAAGCTCGGGGAGGCGACGGCGGCGTCCCGGCGCTGGTTCTGGTTCTAGACGCCGTTCATGGCGACCATCGAGCTGATCGATGTCGGCGTCTCGTACCCCGACGGCACGCGCGCGCTCGATCGTGTCTCACTCACCGTGCCCGCGGACAAGGTCACCGCGGTGCTGGGTCCCTCGGGCTCGGGCAAGTCCACGGCGCTGAAGGTCGTCGGCGGCCTCGTCGAGGCCACGGAAGGCCGGGTCCTCATCGGCGGCCAGGACGTCACGGCCGTCCCGCCCGAGCAGCGCGATGCCGGCATCGTGTTCCAGTCCTACGCGCTGTTTCCCAACATGACGGTCGAGGAGAACATCGGCTTCGGGCTGCGGGTCCGTCGGATCGGAGCCGCGGAGCGCAAGGAGCGCGTCTCCTGGATGCTGTCGACGATGAAGATCGAGCGGCTCCGCGACAAGCGGATCCGCCAGATCTCGGGTGGCGAGGCCCAGCGGGTCGCCCTCGCCCGCGCCATGGTCTTCAACCCGAAGATCCTCCTGATGGACGAGCCGCTGTCGGCGCTCGACGCCCAGATCCGGGACGACCTGCGCGCGGAGCTGCGCCGCTTCCTGAGGGAGTTCCGGACGACCACCGTGTACGTGACGCACGATCAGTCGGAAGCGCTCGCGCTCGGCGACCAGGTGGCCGTCATGCGCCACGGCCGGGTCGTGCAGGTCGGAACGGCCGAGGAGATCTACAGCCGCCCGGCGTCGCTCTTCGTGGCCGGCTTCGTCGGCAAGGCCAACCTCGTGCCCTGCGCGTGTGACGGGCACGGACGCTTCACGCTGCCATTCGGCACCCTCGACCTCGCCCGGCACCCGGCCCCGCCGGGCGAGCGGGTCGTGATGTTCAGGCCCGAGGATGTCGGCCTGTGCGACGCGGAGGCGGCGCACTTCTCGCTGAAGGTGGAAGACGTGGTGTACCTGGGGAGTCGCGTCCGGCTCGGCGGCTCGACCGCCACGGGTCACCGCATCCTGCTCGACGTCGGCGCCACCCGGCGCGTCGACGTCGGCGACGTCGTACCCGTCCGTGTGGACGCGGAGAAGATCCACGTCCTGAACAGGGAGGATCCATGAGACTTCTCATCGCGACGATCTTCGTCCTCGGCGCGCTGTGGCCCGCGCCGGCCCCCGCGAACCACTTCGACGCCAAGGCGCAGGCGGAGTTCCGGGCGGCGCTCGAGGACGCGAAGAAGGCGGAGGGCGACAGGCTCATCGGCTACGACCATCAGCCAAACTACGCGAACTGGGGCGGGGTGCAAAAGTTCTTCACGGACAAGTACGGTGTGATCTGGCCGCCCGACATGAAGTCGAGCGTGACCGCCATGGCGGCGCTGATCGCGGAGCAACCGAAGCCCCAGGCGTCGATCGTCTACTACAACGCGGCGATCGGCTCACAGGCCGCCGAGCGCGGCCTGCACGAGCCCTACAAGCCGAAGGGCTGGGACCTGATCCCGAAGGAGCACAAGGACCCCGACGGCCGCTGGTTCAACATCCACTACGGCACGATCGCGTTCGTCGTGAACACGAAGGCGCTGGCCGTGGCGAAGGTCGCCCCGCCCAAGTGCTGGAGCGACCTGATCAAGCCGGAGTACAAGAATCTCGTGGCCTACGACGATCCGACCGTGCAGGGCACGGCGTTCGACGCGATCTTCACGGCGCTGTGGGTGCACGGGGGCTCGTACGACAACTTCACCCCCGGCATCGAGTACTTGAAGAAACTCCATCCCAACGTCATCTCGTACAACAAGGAGACGTCCTACAACCCGTCGCTCCGCGGCGAGATCCCGATCTGGATCCACGCGGACGGCAGCGGGTACAAGATGAAGCATCACGACGGCGGCCCGATCGAGGTGGTGATTCCCTGCGAGGGCACGACCGTCTTCCCGCTCAACGTGGCGCTCGTGAAGAACGCGCCGACGCCACGGCTGGCCAAGGCCGCGCTCGATTGGCTGAACACCGAGGAGGCCCAGCGCGTCTTCGCGGAGTCCTTCTTTCGCCCGATCCATCCGGGCGCGCTGACGCCGGAGATCTCGGCGAAGATGAAGCCGCTCTCGGGCTCGTACGACACGCTGAAGCCCTACGACCTGCCGCGGAAGGTGAAGATGGTGGATGCCTACAAGAAGGCCTGGATCGAGCAGGTTCGGCGCGCGCGGTGAAGACGACGGCGACGAGGAGGGAGCGACGAGGGTGAGGGTGCGTATCGGCGGCCCGCTGCTGGTGGTGCCGCTCGTCGCCTTCCTGGTCGTCTTTCTGCTGTACCCGCTCTGCTACCTGGTCGCGAACAGCCTCGTGCCCGGCGGCGGCGTGCTCGAGGGGCGGACGAAGCAGGTGGGTGGGTGGAGCCCGGCGCAGTGGCTGCACACCGCGACCCCGGAGAACTACGTCAAGCTCTTCCAGGATCGGTACTACCTCGCGTCGCTCCTCAACAGCGTCCTTCTGTCGCTCGGGGTCGCGGTCGGCTCCGTCGCGCTCTGCATCGCGCCGGCCTGGGTCCTGGTGCGGACGCAGTTCCGGGGGAAGCGGCTCTTTCGCGCCGTGCTGACGATCCCGATGGCGTTCTCGGGC
>JBGQEL010000055.1:0-26444 GCA_041496385.1 Methylomirabilia bacterium
GCCCCGGCTCCGTCACCCACTCGCCCGATTGCAGCTCTTCGAGCTGCGGACGGGACTCGGGGGTCCCACTTCGCCGGCCGCGCGGGCACAGCCCGCGGCGCCACCCGTCCGACCCTCGATATCCTCGCTCATGAATAATCCAGGCCAGGCGTCGAGCGTGAGCGACGCGGGAGGGCAGCGCCGCCGGATCGCGAGCATCGCGAGGCCCGAGCGAGGCGCTGTGCCGAGCGTACGCGGTTGTACGTGAGGCGCAGCGCCGACCGAGAACGACGCGAGGCGACGCGAGCCGGCGGCGCTAGGGGCGCGCCGAGAAGGCCCAGAGGCCGCGGCCGGCGTCGCGCGCCTCGCGCTGGAGCGCGAGGAAGAGCTTCTGGTGCCTGACGTTCGGGGGAACCGTCATCACCTGCGCGTAGCCGAGCCGCACCAGCTCGGCGTTCACCATGACCTCGCCGATCCAGACGTAGGCGAGGAGCCGCCGGTAGCGGTCGCGCTCCTGGACGTCGAGCTCGAGCTTGACCGCCCTGCCCTCGACGATCCGGCGGTTGACCTCGGATGCCTCACGGCCGCCGGGCTCCTCGCCCTTGGTCGGATGATGAACCTCGGGAGTGTTCACGCCGATGTAGCGAACCTTCTCGACGCGATCGCCGATCCGGACGTGAATCGTGTCGCCGTCCACGATGCGGACGACGGTGCCCTCGATGGCGGCGGGCGCCGCCCAGGCCGGAAGCAGGGCCAGCAGAGGGAGCAGCGCGAGCAGGACCGCGCGCGAGAGCGCCACGGGCTCACGGTGTCACGCCCGCGCTTGGACTGTCAACCTTTGGAGACGTCTCCCACGAGCGACACCGCGCGGCGAATGCCGACGCGGTGGCCGGGGTGGCTAGCCCGTCCGGAGCATGGCGTAGCCGAGCGACCGGAGCTGGGCGTCGATCGTGGGGCGGCTGCGGCGATCGGTCCGGCGACGGTCGTCCGTCGCGGCCACCCTCGGCACGGTCCTGCGCTCGCGGCCGGAGCGCCGGTCACGACCCTGGCGCCGGTCGAGAATGACCTGGACCGTCTCCTCGGCAGAGAACTCGCGCCGCAAATAGGTGCAGAGATCGGGCTGATCGCGCGCGACGATGAAGAGGTGATTGTCCATGCCCGGTTCGACGCGAGTTATTTCACGAATGGACGGTGCGAGTCAAGGGCGACGGAGGCGCCTGAGCGCGCGCTGGGCCGCGCGCGCCTTCTTGGAGAGCCGCCGGGGGTTCCCGCGCTTCTCCCGCGGCGCCTCCTCGTCGGCGTCCGGCGCGGACTCGGGTGCCTCGCCCGTGGACAGTTCCCCGATGAACTGTTCGGCCGTAAGCACGGGGCAGCCGGCGCGCCGGGCGGCATCCTGGATCCTTCGGTCGGAGGTGACGACGATCGCCCCGGCGCCGTGCTGGCGCGCCAGCCGCATCAGCTCGTCGTCGGCCGTCCGCGGGGGGCGCGAGAAGAGCGCCTGGACTCGGCCGCCGGTCGGCTGACCGCCCGCCACGCTGGCACCGTCGAAGACGACGGTGAAGTCGTCCGTCCCGGCCCGGGCGCGCGCCGCCACCAGGCCGAGCAGCGCCGAGCGGCCCGCCTCCAGGCTCTCCGCCTCGCGGTCGCGCAGGTCGGGATCGCGGCGGATCACGTTGTAGCCGTCGATCAGCCAGCGCATCAGCGGGCCCGCACGCGCGCCAGGGCGCCTTCGAAATAGGCATCCAGCGCGGCCTCGGTCGGCAGCTCGGGCGTGGTGTCCGGCACGCCGGTGAAGTAGATCGTCAGCGCCGGCCCGCGAGCACGCAACGCCTCGAGACTCTCCGCCAGGTGGATCTCGGTCCGGGGATAGTCGGCGAACCGCGCGCGTGGGAGGCGAAGCTCCTGCCGCTCGGCGAGGCGGGTGGGCGGCAGGACCGTGGCCCGCCGGCCGGTGAAGGGATCGACGCCGTCGACGGCGATCGCGCCATGCGCGCCGTCGGCGCGGGCCACGCGCAGGACGACCCGGGTGGACGCCTCGTCCGACCCGCGGAGCACGCCCCAGAGCACGACGACGCCGCGCGAGACGAAGGTGGAGTCGCCGCCGTGGAGCAGCTCGGCGCCCGATGCCGGCGCCGCGGCCAGCAGCAGGAGCAGAAGCCCGGCGGGCCGTCTCACGGCGCCGGCTCGTCGCCGAGGACACGGACACCCTCGGTGGGCAGGCGCACGTCGACGCGATCGCCGGGCGCAAAGGTGCCGCGGCGGATCGGATCGTAGGCGGCGACGAGCAGCCGCTCGCCTTGCCAGCTGATCACGTAGTCCACCTTCTCGCCGAGGAAGACGCGCGACTCGATCACCGCCGAGTCGTGGTCGCTCGCGGCGGGGCGCAGCTCGACGGTCTCGGGCCGGATGAGCACGGCGACCTCGGCGCCGTCGGCGGGTGCCTCGTCGGCGCCCGCGAGGAGGCGCCGGCCGCAGACAAGGACGACCAGCGCCCCGCCCTCCCGGCCGAGGACGCGGCCGCGCACCACGTTCGTCCGGCCGATGAAACGCGCGACGAACGTCGTCGCCGGACGCGCGTAGATGTCCTCGGCGGTTCCGAGCTGGACGATCCGGCCGCCCTGCATGACGGCGATCCGATCGGAGATCGCCATCGCCTCGTCCTGGTCGTGCGTCACGTAGACGGCGGTGATCGAGAGCCGCTCCTGGAGCGCGCGGATCTCGCTCCGCATGTGGACCCGGAGCTTGGCGTCGAGGTTCGAGAGCGGCTCGTCGAAGAGCAGCACCTGGGGCCGGATGACGACGGCGCGCGCCAGGGCGACGCGCTGCTGCTCGCCGCCCGAGAGCTGGTGCGGGAACTGGCGCGCGTGGCCCGCGAGCCCGACGAGCTCCAGCACCTCGTCCACCGCGCGGCGCAGCTCCGCCTCGGCCTGCTTGCGGATGCGCAGCCCGTAGGCGACGTTCTCGAACACGGTGAGGTGCGGGAACAGCGCGTAGCTCTGGAACACGAAGCCGATGTCGCGCCGGTTCGCCATGAGGGTGGTGACGTCGCGGCCGCCGAGGAAGACACGCCCGCGCGTCGGCTGCTCGAAGCCCGCGATCATGCGGAGCGTGGTCGTCTTGCCGCAGCCCGAGGGGCCGAGCAGCGTGAGGAACTGGCCGGGCGGCACGTCGAGCGTCACGTCGCGCACCGCCCAGCCCTCCCCGCGCGTGGGGTGCGTGAACCGCTTGCCGATCGCCTCGAGCCGGATCCCGACCGCCACGCTAGCCTCCGAGCACGCCCGACATCTCGCCGGGCGCGGCGTGGCGCAGCCGCCGCAGGGCGAGCCGGATCAGGGCGAGCGCCACGAAGACGAGCGCCACGACGAGCACGGAGAAGGCCGCCGCGGCGCCCAGCGCCAGCTCGGTCATGTTCTCGAGGATCCGGACGGTGATCAGCGTCCAGTCGATCGAGACCAGGAAGATCGTCGCGCTGATCGCCGTCATCGAGCGGATGAACATCACGGCGAGGCCCGCGAAGAAGGCCGGGAGCACGAGCGGGAGCGTGACGCGCCGGAAGGTCGTGCCGCTGCCCGCGCCGAGGCCCAGCGAGGCCTCCTCGATGGCGGGGTCGAGTTGCTGGAGGATGGCCACGGTGGCGCGGATGCCGGTCGGGCTGTACCGGAAGACGTAGCACGCGATGATGATCGAGGCGCCGCCCGTCAGCGCGAGCGGTGGGTCGTTGAAGGCCAGCAGGTACGCGATCCCGACGATCGTGCCGGGCAGCGCGTAGTTCAGCATGGTCACGACCTCCATCGTCCGCCGGCCGGCGAAGCGCTTGCGCGCCAGCAGGTAGCCGACGACGACGCCGTACAGGCCGCCGAGCGGCGTGCCGATCGCGGCGATGATCAGCGTGTCGCGGATCGCCTTCCCGCCCGAGGTGAAGATCGTGCGGTAGTGCGCCAGCGTGAAGGTCTCGTCGGCGCCGAAGGCGCGGACGAGCGAGGCGTAGCCGAGCAGCGCGTAGAAGTAGAGGACCATCGCGGCGACCGCGAGACAGCCCGCGAGCAGCGGCCAGCGCGCCCAGGGCGCCAGGCTCTTCACCGTGGTCTGCGCCCCCGCCTTGCCCGTGAGCGTCACGTAGTGGCGGCGGCTCACCCAGAAGCGCTGGAGCAGGTAGACGCCGAAGGCCGGGACGAGGAGCGCGAAGGAGAGCACCGCGCCGCCCTTGAAGTCGAAGAGCCCGGTGATCTGCAGATAGGCCTGCGTGGGGAGCACCGGGAAGCTGTTACCGGCCAGGATGAGCGGCGTCGCGAAGTCGGCGAGCGAGGCGGCGAAGAGGAGCAGGAACGCGTTGGCGAGGCCCGGCACCGCGAGCGGCAGCGTGACGCGCCGGAAGACCTGCCAGCGCGAGCTGCCGAGCGAGAGCGCCATGTCCTCCAGGTTCGGGTCGATGCCGGCGAGCACCGCGCGGAGCGTGAGATAGGCGATCGGGAAGTAGGTGAGCGTCTCGGCCAGCAGCGTCGTCGGGAGCCCGTACGCGCTGCCGCCCGAGAAGCCGAGGAGGTGGTAGGTGATGAGGCCACGCGGGCCGAACGAGAAGATCATCGCGATCGCCGTCGTGAACGGCGGCGAGATCAGCGGCAGGACGGTCGCGGCGTCGAGCGCCAGGCGCCAGGCGCGCCCGAGGCCCGCGCGCGTCGCGGCGAACGCGAAGAGGAGCCCGAGCGCCGTGCCGCCGAGCCCGACCAGCGTCCCCAGGAGCAGGCTGTTCCAGAACGCCTGGCGCTGGGCCGGATCGCGCAGGAGCGCCCAGACGTTCGCGAGCGTCGGCCCGCCCGCCTCGCCCGTGAACGCGCGCACCAGGAGCGCGGCGAGCGGGTAGACGACGAAGAGCGCCAGCAGGGCCCAGAGACACGCGACGGTCCCGACGAGGAGCGGGTCGCGCCGCAGGCCGCCGGCGCTCAGGGGTTCGCGATCTCCTTCACCCAGCGCTCGACGATGCGCTTGCGGTTGGCCCCCGCGAAGCCGTCGTCGATCGGGAAGATCCGGGCGCCCTTCAGGACCTCCGCGAGCCCCGGATCGATCGGCACCTCCGGATGCGCCGGGACGAAGTTGATCTTGTGCTTCGCGTAGAGCGTCTGCATCGCGGGCGAGGCCGCCCAGTCGATCAGCTTCTTCGCGAGCGCCGCGTTCTTCGCGCCGCGGATGAGCGCGACCGCCTCCGCGGAGGTGCCGATCCCCTCCTTCGGGAAGGAGATCGCGACGTCGTAGCCCTCCTGCCGCGTCTTGAGCGCGTCCACGATGAAGAAGATGCCGGCGCCGGCCTGGCCGAGCCCCACCGGGATGGTGCCGCCGCCGCCCGACTTGGTGTAGACCTGCACGTTGGGCCGGAGCTTCTTCATGTAGGCGAAGGCCTTGTCCTCGTCGCGGCCGTTGACCTCGAGGATCGAGAAGATGCGCGTGACCGCGGTCCCCGACGTCCGCGCGTCGGCCATCTGGAGCTGGCCCTTGTAGGCCGGGTGGAGCAGATCCTCCCAGGAGGCGGGCGGCCGGAGCCCCTTGTCCTTGAGGAACTTGTTGTTCGACATGAACACGAGCGGGTCGTCGGCGATCGCCACCCACTGGCCCTCCGGATGCTTGAAGCGCGCGGGCAGCGCGGCGAAGGCGGGCGGCTTGTAGGGCTCGAAGATGCCTTCCTTGATGCCGGCCGCGTGCGTCTCGACGGGACCGCCGAAGAGCACGTCCACGCGCGGGTTCCCCTTCTCCGCGATGACGCGCGCGAGCGCCTCGCCCGAGGAGAAGCGGACGAAGTTCACGTGGATCCCCGTCGCCTTCTCGAACTCCTCGAACACGGGCTTGGCCCAGTTCTCGGGCCAGATCGAGTAGGCGTTGACCGTGTCGGCGGCGCGGGCGGGAACCGCGACGAGTACCAGCAGCGAGGCGAGCACGACCGTGAGCCGCTGCATGGGGACCTCCCTCTCGGGTGTGGTGGTGGCGGGATTATACCCGCCGCCGCGGTAGTCTATCCTGCCGCCATCGGAAGCCGACCATGGACGATCCCTCGCTGAGCCTCGTCGGGGGCGAGCCCCTGACGCCGGAGCGGGCCCGGCGCCTGCCGGCGCACGCGCTGGTGCGCCTGATGGTCGACCGGCCGGCGATCCGGCCCGTCGACATCGGTGACGTCGTGGAGGTCGTCCCCGGCGCCGCCGCGCGCACCGGGGACGTCGTCGTGTGCGTTCGGGACGGCGGCTGCGAGCTGGCGCGAGTCGTGGGCGGCACGGCCCCGCGCGTCAGGGTCGAGGTGGGCCCCGGTGGCGGGCGCGTCGACCTCGCCGCCGACGCCATCCTCGGCGTCGCGACCGCGCTCGAGCAGGGCGATCTCCTCCTCGACCTCTCGCGCGGCCGCTGGCGTGCGGCGGGCCGGCTGGCCGCGTCCCTGCCCGGCCGGTGCGGCGCCCTGCTGGTGGTCCTGGCCCGGCTCGAGCGGCTGCGCCGCCCGTTCTTCCCTCCGCTCTTTTTTGAAGGCGAGGCGCGCGTCCTGGCTCAGGACGCCTCCGCCTGGGGCGCCGAGGCCGAGGTGATCGCGCGCGAGACGGCCCTCATGCCCGAGGAGGAGGCGCTGCTCGCGCACCACCTGGCGCCCGGCCGGCGGCTCCTGGACGTGGGCTGCGGCGCGGGCCGCGAGGCCATCGGGTTCGCGAGGGCGGGGCTCGAGGTCGTCGGGATCGACGTGGCGCCCGTGATGGTCGCGCGGGCGCGCGAGCGGGCGCGCGCCGCGGGGCTCGCGATCGAGTTCGCGGTCGGCGAGCCCCTCACCTGGACGGCGTCCGGCGCGCCGTTCGACGCGATCTACTTCAGCCCGGGGATCTACTCGCACATTCCGGGGCGCGCGCGGCGCCTGCGCACACTCGCGCGACTGCAGGAGCTCCTGGCGCCCGGGGGGCTCATCGTGCTGGGACCGATCCTGGCCCCTCCGCTGCCGTGGCTGTCGCGCACCCGTCTCGTGGACGCGCTCCGAGCGATCGGGCGCCGTTGCGGGCTCGGGCGCTTGGCCGAGCCGGGCGATCACTACTATCGCGGTCACGCGCTCGAGCGGGCGCCGGTCTCGTACCGCTACGTCCATCGCTTCCGGACCCACACCGAGGCCGAGGCGGAGCTGGCCGACGCCGGTCTCGTCGTGACCGAACGGCTCGACGAGACCTGCTGGATCGCGCGCCCGCGCGGCGGACGGCGCGCGGGGCGCTGAGGCTCACCGGCCCTCGACTGCGCCGCGCGCCGGCCGCCGCTGGGGATCCAGCCGGTAGAAGACGTCGTAGGCGCGAACGCCGGTGAGAGCGGCCGCGCGCTCCGACGGTGGGAGCCGCGCGAGCCAGTCCCGCGTCCGCACGAGATCCTCCTTGAACGCGTCGCGGATCCCCCAGCCCAGCCCCCACGCGAAGTCGGCGCGGCGGGCCGGCGGGATCGGGTGCGGGCCGATGCGCGCGGTGTCGACGGCGTGGCTGGCGAGCCAGTGCGTCACCGCCGCGCTGCCCGCCCCACGGTAGAGCGACGACGCCGCGTCGGGGTCGGTCGCCTCGACGGCGGCGAGGCCCGCGCGACACCTCTCCTGGTGCTCCGACTCCACGCAGCTGTTGAGCACGAGCCCGCCGACCGCGAAGTGGCACCAGCGTCGAAGCGCGGGGGGAAGGTCGCTCATCGGGGCGACGTCGGGCACGGGCGTATCCGTCGCGACGCTCACCTCTAGGCTGTAGCCCAGCGTGAAGTGCTCCCGCGCGTCGAAGGGGAGGGCGTCGAGGACCGCGACGAGCGCCCGGAAGTCGGACTGCCACATGCCAACAGCATGTCCGAGGGCTTCAGCGAAGTACGCGCGATAGCCGACCGGTACCTCGTGGACGCGCCCGAGCGGCGTGCCGGCCCATTTCGCGGGCGCGGCGGCGACGGCGCTCCAGTAGACCAGGCGCGCGCTCAGCTCGTCGAGGCCCGTCAGCAGCGCGTGGGTCTGCGGCGCGAAGGGGTCGATGCGGTCGTGCCAGGCGTGCCCGAACTCGAAGTACGAGTAGCCGCGGTAGTCGACGAGATGGGGCGCCGGATCCCGCCCGGGGAGCGTCGACTGCCCCAGCGCGCCGAGCACCAGGAGCGCGGTGGTCGCCGCGCGCCCGAAGGGGACCTCGACGAGCGCGATCGCCAGCACCGCCAGCAGCGCGAACTGCAGCGGCAGGAAGTGCCGGAAGTCCTCCGCCGTGACGCTCCTCGGCACGGCGAAGCGCGTGAACGGATAGACGACGACGAACACGACGGCCGAGGCGAGCAGCGGGCGCACCACGAGCGAGCGAGCGGGCGCGCGGAGCAGCAGCCAGGCGATCGACGCCAGGGTCAGCCCCGCGTAGGCGTACGACCACAGCGGACCGGGAACGCCGAGCATCGCGGGAAACCCGTACGAGAGCGGCAGCCCGACGGCGAGCAGGCCCGCGAAGCGCCGGCCCGTGCTGAGCAGGAACGCGAGCGGCGAGCCCGCCGCGCCGTCGGCCGGCGCGAACCACTCGAGCGCGACGCGCACGCCGTCGAGCTGATGCGTGAGGTTGTAGGCCGCCCAGGGCGCGAGCCCCACCGCGAGCCCGGCGGCGAGCGCCGCCCGCGGGCCCGCGCCGCGGCGCAGGAGCGGGCCGGCGCAGAGCAGGCAGCCGAGCGTCGTGACGGCGGTGATGTAGGTGAAGGAGAACGCGAGCCCCGCGACGAGGCCGAGCCAGAAGGGAGCGCGCCCCTCGGGGCGCTCGAGCGCCCGGGCCCAGGCGAGCACCAGCAGCGCGCTGAAGACGAGGGACTCGGTGTGATAGCCCATCGCGAGGAGCGAGAGCTGCGTGGTGAACGGCGGCGCCAGGACGAAGAGCGCGGCGCCCACCCAGGCGGCGCGCCGGGAATGGTAGCGGTCGAGCAGCGCGACGAGGAGCCCGAGCGTCAGGAGGGAGATCGCCAGCGGGACCAGCTTCAAGACGATGAGTCGCGGGCCGAATACCCGGTAGAGCGGCGCCGCGACGAGCCCGATGGCCAGCGAGCCGCCGGAGTAGGAATCGGCCCGGTAATCCCAGAGCGGGGCCTTCAGGCCGGCGTTGAGCTCGTGCGCGATTGTGCCACGGTGCAGCTCTTCGTCCCACGACACGGTCTCGAGCGACGTCACCAGCGTCGTGACCCTGAGCAGGAGGAAGGAGGCGACGGCCAGCCAGCTCAGGGCGAGCCGGTTGCTCAGCGGAGCTGCCTCGTCGCGAGCCAGCAGACCCGGAGCGGGTGCACAGCGCGATAGAGGGACACCTGCCACCGCTTGCCGACCGCGTAGTGGAGCCTGAGCCAGGCGCTCGAGGGAAAGAACGTCCAGGCGAGCACTCGGAGGGTGTCGGCGACGCGGTCCATCAGGAGGGTCTGAGCCGGATAGACGCGGGCGTCGTCGAGCGACCGCCCCAGGCCCGGCGGCGACGACGCGCCGAGGACGCGCGCGACCGCCGCGCGGCGCAGGCGGCCGTGGCCGAGCCGGTCCAGGAGCCCGGGCGGCAGCGGCGTGCCAAACGACTCGGCCACGACGCCGAGCGTCCAGCCGGCGAGCGCGCGGACGCGCCAGCGTCCGGCCTCGGCCACGACGGCGTCCCAGTCGAGCTCGGCCGCGAAGTGACGGACGACGGCGTCGATGTCGGCGTACCAGAGGACGCGCGCGAAATCCGAGCCGAGCGTGAGGTGCAGGACCAGATGCAGGAGCAGATCCTCGGGGCCGAGCATCAGGCCACGCCCCGCGGGCGTCACGAGCGGGCGCGCGCGGCGCCAGAGGCCGTCGTGGTCCGCCTCCACGATGCCCTCGAAGCGGAGGTATCGCGCGACGTGCCAGTGAAGATCGATCCGCGTCCCCGCGCGCACCAGCTCGGCGAAGCTTCGCGAGGCGCCGAGGCGGTCGGCGTCGGCGCCCGGCGTCCGGTAGCCGAGCGCATGCAGGGCCTCGAGGGCGGAGGCGCGGTCGCCGGGTCTCACGAGCAGATCGATGTCCGCCATCGGGCGGAGCCCCGGCTCGGGATACACCGTCTGCGCGAGCGCCATGCCCTTGAGCGTGAGGGCCGGGACGCCGGCCTGCCACAGGGCCGTCGTCGCCTCACCCCAGTGCTCCAGGAACACGGCGTTCACGCCCCACACGCCGTTCGCGACGGCCGCCAATCGCCGCCGGGCGGCGGGCGGCAGGCTCGGGAGCAGGTCGAGTCGGCGGAGGTGGGCGTGGAGGAGCGGGGCGGTTCCCTCGCGGGTCGCGAGATCGACCAGGACCTCCCAGTCGACGGGACCGCCGGCGAGCGCGGCCAGCAGGCACTCGGCCGCCCCATCGAGGCGGGCGCGCGCGCCCAGCAGGAGCAGGCGGACCCCGGGATCGGGGGGATCGGACGCGGTCCGCACGGGCACGGGGCCTAGGACGTGGTGCTGGTGCGGCTCGACTTGCCCATGCTGGTCCGCTGGGAGGTGCTGCACGTGGCGAACGTTGTGCGGCAGCACGTCGTCGTATCGGCTCCGAAGATGCTGCTGGGCTCGAGCGTCGGCTTCTCGTAGGGGCGCTTCGTTTCGGTGGCCATCGTCAGCTCCTCTCAGCGGTGCGGATCTGGTAGACGCGACGCTGCGCGCCGGCGAGCGTGCGCGCCCGCTCGTGGCAACGCTTCCACTCCCCCTCGCCGCGCTCGAGCAGGTTGTCGCCGTGGCAACGGTTGCAGAACCCGACCAGCTCGCAGGAGCTGCACTCGGGCAGATCCGCGTAGCGCTGGACCGACAGGAGGTCCCGGATCGCCGGGGGCGGCGCAGTCCAGAGCTCACGGAGCGGGGTCTGCCGGATGTTCCCGATCGGGACGCGGAAAGCGACGCAGGGGTAGACGTTGCCGTAGGGATCGATGGTGCAGCCGTTCGTCGCCGGCCCGCACGTGGCGCGCTGCCGCGCGACGTCCTCAGGCCGGCCGGCCTGCGGGTCGAGCTGCTCGCTCCACGCCGACTCCTGGAGGTAGCGGAACAGCTCCTCCTCGTCGAGCTGCAGCTCCTGCGGGATGTGCCCGTCGCGAGGCACGGCCCGGTCGACCCGCGGGCTCACCTCGCAGCTATAGGTGTGGGTGAAGACGCCGAGGTCCTTGCCCAGCCGGTCGAGCGCCGCGAGCCCGGCGAGGTTCGGCTTCATCACGACGGTCTTGAGGTAGACGCGCAGGCCGTGGCGCTTGAGCCGCTCGACCGCCGTCATGAGCCGGCGGAACGAGCCCGGCACCCGGGTGATCGCGTCGTGCACGGCCGGATCCGCGGAAAAGATCGACAGCTCGACCGTCAGCGGCTCGAGCGCGGCGAGGCGCTCGACCTTCGCCTCCGTCAGGCCGATGCCGTTGGTGAAGACGCGGTAGGCGAACCCGCGCGCGCGCGCGTGCTCGGCGATGTCGAAGAAGTCGGGCCGCACCATGACCTCGCCGCCCGAGAGCGTGAGGTAGAGGCCGCCCATGTCGGCCAGGTCGTCCAGCACGCCCCGGATCTCGGGGAGGGTGAGCTCGTGGCGGCGCACCTCCTGCTCACGGCCGTGCTCGACGACGCAGTAGCAATGGACGCACTGCTCGTTGCAGCGGTAGGTCAGCTCGAGGTGGACGTTGAGCGGTGTGCGGTTCCGGTCGGCCTTGGCGCTGATCAGCGCCAGCAGCGATTCGTCGCCGAGGCCCGCGTTCTGGGCGCACCCTTCGAAGATCATCGGCTCTCTCCCCTGCGTCGCCGCTCGATCGAGACCAGCTTGACGTCGGCGAGCCGTTCGATGAACTCGACCGCGTCGGCGCGGATCGTCGCTTCGGGAGCCTCGAACTCGATGGCGAGCACGCCCACGATCTCCTCGACGCTACGCGCGCCGTCGCACAGCTCCCAGATCCGCGCGCCGACGCTGTTGAGAGGGTAGAGCAATCCGCCCTTGACGTCCACCAAAAGCGCCTCGGTGTCGAGGGTCCGCCACGGCACCGGCTTGCGGACGGGGAACGTCTCAGCCGAGTCCATCGAGGTGCTCCCAGAGCGCCGCGCGCGGCGCGAACGAGAGATCGTACGCGGGGACCGCCGTCGCGAGCGCGGTGAGCGCGGCCAGGAGCCGCTCGGCCACCCGGCCGTCGCGCTTGGGCAGGAACACCTCTGGAAACGCGCGCGCGACGGTCTCCGCGGGCGAGAGACGGCGGTGGCCGAACCCGTCGGCCTTGCGGAGAAAGCAGAGCGCGCGGAGCGGCGCCCGCGCGTTCGCCCGGGCCATCGAGGGGCCACCCGAGCCGTAGAACGGCGTGGCGCAGGCGGCCCAGCCGCGCGGGCCGGGCCGCAGCGCGATCGTCTCGTCGTTGAGGACCCGCCGGGCGCCCGCGAGCCCGGCGATGGTCGTCTTGCCGCTGCCGGACGGCCCCGAGAACACCCAGGCGCGGCCGCGGTCCACGACCGCGGAGGCGTGGAGCAGGACGCCGCCCGCCTGCATCAATAGAAATCCGCACAGGAGCCGGAACAGGTCGGGGTTCAGCGCGGGCCCGGGGGCGCTCCGGAACCGGACGCGGCGCCGCGCGAGGTCGCCGTCGGCGCGGGCGGGAAGGCTCGCCAGCGCGAAGTGGCCGTTGCTCCACGTCGCGGACGGGCGCGGCGTGCGGCCCGGATGGTAGCGTTCCCTCGCCGTCACCTCCAGGGTGACGGTGGGCGCGCGCCGCGAGAGGAACGGCCCGTACCGCGCCTCGACCCAGGCGCGCCCGGGCGCCGCGAGGCCCGTCACGCGGAACACCGTCCCCGCGACCTCGATGCGCGGCGACCGCTCAGCCAACCGCCAGCTCCTCCCGACGTGGCGCGCCCTCGCCGGCCTCGTGACACTGGAGCGCGTGAGCGACCCGCGTCGCGAGATCCAGGGTCCGCTCGAGCGCGGGACGCCGGCGGTCGGCCTGCCAGACGGCGGGCAGCAGCACGGCGAGCGCGCGCGCCGGCCCGACCGGTCGCGGCGCGGCTGCGGTACCGGGCGCGATTGCGGCGCCGGGCATCCAGAGGTGCGTCGTGCGCGCCGATCCCCGCGCCGGCACGCGTCTTTCGTGATCGAGGAACGGCGTGAGGCGTGTGGTCACCCCGTCCGGGCCCGACGTCACCGCGATCCACCCCGCCACCGCCACGCCGCGCGCTCCGGCGAGCGCGGCGTCGGGGACACCGCAGGCGAGGGTCGCGCCATCGCGCCCCAGGCGGACGGCGCGGACCAGCAGCGTCTGCCGCTCGAGGAGCCAGAGCGCCGCGAGGGTTCGCATGAGTCCGGCGACGTCAAAGCCCGCGGCCATGCGCACGCTCACGCGGCGCCGATCCACCGTCGCCCGATAATAGCCGGTCGACAGAAGGAGCACGCGGCCGCGACGGAGCACGCGCGGCGCGTCCGCGACCGTGTCGCTCAGGGCTTCCCGCGCACGGCCCCGGAAGCGCTCGTCGTACACGATGTGGACGACGACGTCGGGCCGCCGGCGGGTCAGGAACTCAGGGTGCCTCCGCGCCCAGAAGCCCGGCTTCGGAAAGCGGCAGGAGACGCGGAAGGCGATACCCGCGATGTCGACCGTGTCGGTCTGGAGCCTCACGCGCGCGGCCACGCGCGCCGGCGCGCGAACGACCACGCCACGGCCGCGAGCGAGCGCGCCGTCGCGACGAGGGCGAGGGCCCGCCGGCGCGGCGTCGTGAGATCGACCGTCGTGCCGCCACGCTCGAGTGCCACGACGACGCCGACGATCTGCGCCGGGGTGACCAGCTCGGGGCCGGCGCCGCGACGGTCGGCGCGGGTCAGCAGCACGCCGCCGCGCCGTCCGAGCACCCGGTGACAGACGATCGCCCCCTCGCATTCGTACGCGAGCAGGTCGCCGGGGCGGACACGGACGGCGGGCGCGACGAGGATCCGCGAGCCCGGGGCCAGCAGCGGCCGCATGCTGCGGCCGTGCACCGGCAGCCACGCGGGCTCGCCGGCACCGATCGATTTCCTGAGGATGTCGGTGACGACCGGACGCCAGACGGCCGCGGCGAGGCTCGCCATACGCGCCATCCTACCGCAGCCCGAATCGCCTCCGCCATCTGCTACCATCGCGCGCGTGACGCCCGCCACCCGCTGGCCCGAGGCGCGCGCGACGCGCGGCATGGTCGCCTCGCCGCACGCGCTCGCCTCCGAGGCCGGCGTGGCCATGCTTCGCCGCGGCGGCAACGCGGTGGACGCCGCGATCGCCGCGGCGGCGACCGTCGCCGTCGTCTACCCGCACATGAACGGCCTCGGCGGCGACAACTTCTGGCTCGTCTACGACGCCCGGAGCCGCGCGCTCCGCGCGCTGAACGCCGCCGGGCGCGCGGCGGCCGCGGCCACGCTCGACGACTACCGCCGCCGCTTCGGCGCCGCGATCCCGCCGCGCGGCGGCCCGGCCGCCCTCACCGTCCCGGGCGCGGTCTCGGGCTGGTGGGCCGCTCACCGGCTGAGCCGCGACGGACTCGGCTCGCCCGTCGCGTGGCCCGCGCTCCTCGAGCACGCGATCGCGCGCGCCCGCGACGGCTTTCCGCCGTCCCCGGGCCAGCGGCGGGTGACCGCGGCGACCGCGGACCTCTTCGGTCACGCCGCGCCCCAGGATCTGCGCGGGGCGCTATGGCGGGTTTACCACCCGGCCCTCCTCGCGCGCGAGCGCTTCGTCCAGGCCGAGCTGGCGCTGACGCTGGAGGAGATCGCGGCGGGCGGCGCGGAGGCGTTCTACCGCGGCGCGCTCGGCCGGCGGCTCGTCGAGGGCGCGCGCGCGGCGGGGAGCCCGCTGGCTCCCGAGGACCTGCGCGACCACACGGCCGACTGGGTCGAGCCGCTCACCGTGCCCTACCGCGGCGGCGTCGCGGCGAGCTTCCCGCCGCCGACCCAGGGTTTCGCCGCGCTCGCGATCCTGACCCTGCTCGAGGGCTTCGAGCTGGCGGCGCTCGACGAGGCCGACTACGTCCACCTGGCCGTCGAGGCCGCCAAGCTCGCCTTCGAGGACCGCGACCGCTATCTCACGGACCCGACGGTCGAGGCGGTGCCCGTCGCGCGCTGTCTCGACGCGTCCTACCTCGCGGAGCGGCGCCGCCTGATCTCGCGCCGGCGGGCACGGGCCAGCGAGGGCGTGCCGGCGGCCGGCGACACGATCGCCATCGTGACGGCCGACGCGGAGGGCAACGCGGTCTCGCTGATCCAGAGCCTCTACTTCGAGTTCGGCTCGGGCGTCCTCGCGGGGGACACAGGCGTGCTCCTGCAGAACCGCGGCGCCTTCTTCTCGCTCGATCCCGCCCACCCGAACCGGCTCGCGCCGCGCAAGCGCACGGCCTCCACCCTGATTCCTTCGATGTATCTCGTGGACGGCCGGCCGCGCCTCGTCTACGGCGCGATGGGGGGCGAGGGCCAGCCGCAGACCCAGGCGGCGCTGCTCACCCGCATGATCGACCTCGGGCTCGGCCCGCAGGCGGCCGTCGAGGCGCCGCGCTGGCTCTACGGCCGAACGTGGGGCGAGGCGACGCGCGCGCTCCGCATCGAGTCGCGCTTCGGCGAGGGCGTGGCCGAGTCCCTGCGCGGGCGCGGCCACGACGTGAACGTCGTCGAGCCGTGGAGCGATCTGATGGGCCACGTCCACGTGATCCGCGCGGACGCCGGGGGTCTCACCGGGGGCTCCGACCCGCGTGCCGACGGCGCCGCGCTCGGCCTCTAGCTGAGCGGCAGCTCCTTCTCGAAGACGCTGAAGGGGGAGCGGCGCGCGGCCTCGAGGGCCTCGCGGATCTGCGGCTCGCCCCGCCCGGCCCCTTGCTCCAGGAGCGTCTCGAAAAACTTCTCGTAGAACGCGTCGGGCTCGACGACGACCGACAGGCGGGCGCGCAGGCCCGGCGCCGTCACGCGCGTCCGGTAGGCGAGCGTCGCCGTGCGGCCCGGTAGCAGCCGCGTGTCGGCGAGCTCGCGCGAAAGGTCGAGCGTCACCTCGCGGCCGATCACCTTGTCGACGCGGCTGCCGGGCACGAGCGCGCCCGCCGCGTCGCGCAGCTCCACGCGCAGGATCACGCGTGGGGTGACGTACGTCGGGAACGCGTGGCCGACGCGCGTGCTCGTCACGCGCAGCGTGGCGACGGCGGTCTCGCCCGGGCGGTAGCGCGGCGCGCCGGTCGTCGCGACGATCGTGAGCCCCGAGCGGACCATGTCGGCGTCGTGGATCCCGCGCCAGACGTGGCGGCGGTCGGGCATGTGGCAGTCCTGGCACTGGACGCCCGCGCGCGCGAAGCGGCTCGCGCGCCACTCGTTGTAGGTGTTCTCGAGCGGCTTGCCGTTGAGCGAGAAGCCGTCGGGGGCGAACTGGTGGCAGCCGGCGCAGAACTCCGCGCGCAGGAACGCGCGCGTCCGCGTGACGCCGTCGTGGGGCATGCTCTCCCGCGGCGCGGCGCTCGCGAGCGAGCCGTCGCGGCGCGGCGGGCCGAAGCGCGCGTGGCCGCGCACGTGGCAACCCGCGCACGGAAGGCCGCGCGCGCGGAGCGTCTCGTCGTAGGCGAGGTTCGGCCGCGGCTCCCGGCCCTCCAGGACGAGCGGCCTCTGCTCGGCGAGCGGCGCGTGGCACGTGAAGCACGAGAGCGCCTCGGCCGGCTCGCGTGGGAGCATCTCGACGAGCTGGCCCGCGACGCCCGGTCCCATGGACGCGGCGTGGAGGCTCGTCGCCCAGTCGGCGAGCTGCGCCGGATGGCAGGCGCCGCACGACTCCGGCTGGAGCGACGCCTCGAGCGTCGAGAACCGCGCCGGCGGCGCGCCCTGCGGCGCGAGCGGCTGGCGCCAGTGGCGGCGGATGAACTCCTGCGCGGGATCGGCGCCGGCCGCGCCCGCGACGGCGACCGCCGCGAACAGGACGAGGAGCGCCGCCGCCGGCCCCGCGCGCATCGCCTGAGAGCTTACCAGCCCGTGATAGCGTGAGGCCCATGATCCGCGCCGTCACGCTCGGCTGGAAGGCCGACGCGGCGCTCGCGCTGAGCGGCGGGCGCGCGCGCGTGCTCGCCGCGCTCAGGGAGTCCGTCTACCTGACGGCCGGCGACGCGATCGTCTGGCTCGGCCACGCGGGCGCGACGCTCCATCCCCGCGCGATCCTGACCGGGGCGCCGCTGCCCGCCGCCGACGCCGCCGTCGAGGTCGGGCGCGCCGACGCCGGGGTCTGGCGGCCGGCCGCCCTCCCGCGCGCCGCGCGCACGCGCCTGCGCGCGTCGCTCGAGGCGCTCCTGGGCGCGCTCGGTGCGCTCGGCGCGCCGGACGGCTTCGGCGCGCTGCTTGTCGGCCGGGCGCCCGCATTCCCGCTCGACGCCGCGGCCGGGCGCGCCGCGAGACTCGCCGCCGCCTGCGACGCCGACGATGCCGACGCCGCGCTCGAGGCCGCGACCGACCTGCTCGGGCTGGGCCCCGGTCTCACGCCCTCCGGCGACGATTTCACCGGCGCCGCGTTCTTCGCGCGCGCGCTGCTCGACGACGCCGCGGCCGCGCGCGCGGCGTGGGCGCGCGCCGGCGCCACGCTCGTCATGCGGGCGCGCGAGCGCACGCACCCGATCAGCGCGGCGCTCCTCGCCGACATGGTGGAGGGCTGCGGCCACGCGCCGCTCCACGAGCTGGCGCAGGCCCTCGTCGCCGACGCGCCGCCCGCGGCGACGCTCGAGGCCGCCCGGCGCCTCGTCCGCATCGGCCATTCCTCCGGCTGGGATATGCTCGCCGGGCTGGCCGCCGGCGTCGCCGGCTCCCGGGCGTTTCCCGCCATCGCCTGACGACGCGCGCGAGTTGGGGTAGAGTGGAACCTCGTGGTGACCGATCCCCTCGATCCTTACCGCCTGCCGCCGCACGTCGTGCCGACCCGGTACGACCTGCGTCTCGAGCCCGATCTCGCGACGCTCACGTTCCGCGGCGACGAGACGATCGCGCTGACCGTCACCGCGCCCACGCGCGAGATCGTCCTGAACGCGGTCGAGCTGACGATCACCCACGCGACGGCCGTGGACGAGCGCGGCCGGAGCCTCGCGGGCGCGGCGCGCGTCGACGACGGCGCCGAGCGCTGCCGCCTCGTGTTCCCCGCCGAGCTGGCGCCGGGCCCGTGGCGGCTCCGGCTCGCCTTCACGGGGACGCTCAACGACAAGCTCCGCGGCTTCTACCGGTCGAGCTACAAGGACGCGGGCGGCGCCACGCGGCTGCTCGCCGCGACCCAGTTCGAGGCGACCGACGCGCGCCGCGCGTTCCCCTGCTGGGACGAGCCCGCGTTCAAGGCGGTCTTCGCGGTGACGCTCGTGATCGACCCGGCGCTCACCGCGGTCTCCAACACGCGCGTCCTCGCCGAGCGCCGCGAGGGCGGCAAGAAGATCCTCACGTTCGCCGACACGATCAAGATGTCCACGTACCTCGTCGCGTTCGTGGTGGGTGAGCTCGAGGCGACCGAGCCGGTCCTGGTGGGCAGGACCCCGGTGAGCGTCCGGTGCGTGCCGGGCAAGCGGCGCCTCGCGGCGTTCGGCCACGAGATCGCCGTCGCCTCGCTCGGCTTCTTCGAGGCGTACTACGGGCTGCCGTACCCGGGCGACAAGCTCGACCTGCTCGCGATCCCCGACTTCGCCGCGGGCGCCATGGAGAACCTCGGCGCGATCACCTTCCGCGAGACCGCGCTGCTCGTGGACGAGCGTCAGGCCTCCCACGCCGAGCTCGAGCGCGTCGCCGACGTCGTCGCGCACGAGAACGCGCACATGTGGTTCGGCGATCTCGTGACGATGACCTGGTGGAACGGCATCTGGCTGAACGAGGCCTTCGCCACGTTCATGGAGATGCTCGCGGTCGACGCCTGGAAGCCCGAGTGGCGCCGCTGGACGACCTTCGGCGTCTCGCGCGCCGCCGCGCTCTCCGTGGACGGCCTGCACTCGACGCGACCGATCGAGTTTCCCGTGCGCGCGCCGAAGGACGCCGACGCGATGTTCGACGTCCTCACCTACGAGAAGGGCGCGGCGGTGCTCCGCATGCTCGAGCAGTACCTCGGCGCCGACGTCTTCCGCGAGGGCGTCCGCGCCTACCTCCGGACGCACGCCTACGCGAACGCCGACACGGGCGACCTCTGGGCCGCCCTGGGCCGCGCCGCCGGGCAGCCGATCCCCGCGGTCATGGACGGCTGGATCTTCAAGCCCGGCTACCCGCTCGTGAGCGCGCGGCTCGAGGGTCACGAGCTCGTGCTGAGCCAGCGGCCCTTCACCTATCTGCCCGAGCCGCCGCCCGGCGCGTCACCCGCGGGCGAGCGTGACCAGCGCTGGCAGGTGCCGCTGCAAGTTCGGGTGAGCGCGGACGGCGCGCCGGCGCCGCGGCGGCTCCTCCTCGTGGACGGCGAGGCGCGCCTGCCGCTGCCCGAGCGCTTCGACGCCGTCCTCGTCAACGAGGGCGGGCACGGCTTCTATCGCGTGCGGTACACCGGCGACCTGCTGGAGCGCCTGCTCGCGGGGCTCGGCGGGCTCGCGCCGATCGAGCGCTTCAATCTGGTCAACGACGCGTGGGCCGTCACCGTCGCCGGTCTCATGCCCCTCACGGACTATCTCGACCTCACCGCGCGGTTCCGGGACGAGCGAGACCGCAACGTCTGGTCGGTGCTCATCGGATCGTTCGGCACCCTCCATCGGATCGTCGAGCCGGCCGGCCGCCCCCGTCTGGCCGCGCTCGTGCGCGACCGGCTGGCGCCCGCGTTCGCCGCGCTCGGGTGGGAGCCGCGGCCGGGCGAGGACGAGCTCACGCGCCAGCTCCGCGGCGATCTGGTCCGGGCGCTCGGCGTGCTCGGCGACGACCCGCGCGTGCAGGCCGAGGCGACGGAGCGCTACGCGGCGCACCTCGCCGGCCGCGAAGCGGATCCGAACGTCCTGCCCGCGCTCATCGCGATCCTCGCCCACGCGGGCGACGCCGCGCGCTACGACGAGTTCCTGAAGCGCTTCGCGTCGGCGTCCACGCCGCAGGAGGAGCAGCGCTACCTCTACGCGCTCGCCGGGTTCCGGCAGCCGGCGCTCCTCGAGCAGACGCTCGCGCGCACGATCAACGGCGAGTTCCGCACGCAGGACGCGCCGTTCGTGGCGCGGGTGCTCCTGCTGAGCGTGCACGGGCGCGAGCTCGCCTGGGCGTTCGTCAAGAAGCACTGGGAGGAGATGGACCGCCAGTATCCCAAGCACGGGCTCCGGCGCCTGGCCGAGGGCGTGACGGGCCTCGCCACGCCCGAGCTCGAGCGCGACGTCCACGCGTTCTTCCGGGAGCGCAGGATCGAGTTCGGGGGCAAGACGCTCGCGCAGTACCTGGAGCAGCTCCGCATCGCGGTGCGCCTGCGCGAGCGCGAGGGCGCCGCGCTGGCCGCGTATCTCGCCCCGCTCGCGTAGCCCTCGGCCCGAAGCCCTCCGCCGTGCTCGAAAATCGCGACCGCGAGAAGCGGACGCACCACGCCGGGCTCAGCGGCCGCAGGCGGGGCTCGGCGCTCCCGTCCCTTCGCGGTCGCCGGGGCGGTCTCGGAGCGTGGGGACACGCTCACGACGTTCAATTCCGCTGGCGCCGGTGGAGGAAGCGTGCGAGCGCCACGAAGCCAGTTGAGAACGTCGCCAGCGCCGTCACGCTGATCGAGGGCGCAAAGAACGGCGCCTCGCCGAGTCCGACGCGGAGGAGATCCACGCAGTATGACAGCGGCGACAGGCACGCCGCCCACCGCCCCCACTCCGGCATTTCTGCGACCGGCACGAACACGCCGCTGACGAAGATCAGCGGCAGTCGCACGAGATTCGAGAGCATCATGACCTCGGACGGCGCGTCCGTCCCCCGCGCGGCGAGCAGCACGCCCAGGGCGCCAAACGCCACAGCGCCCAGGACGACACCGGCCAGCAGGCGGTCCGGCGCGACGACGCGCGCCGATGTCACCGCCAGCCCGAGCCCGAGGGGGATCAGCGAGACCGCGGCACCGAACGCCGCGGCTGCGAGCAGATCGCCGAGCAGGATGGCCTCCAGCGAGGCTGGCGAGGTCACCAGCCGCTCGTAAGTCCGCGCCTGACGTTCCCACGGCGTGATCAGCGGGCCGACCGCTGACGCGCTGAAGAAGAGCGCCATCGCGAGCATGCCGGGCACGAGCGCATCCGAGGGCACCGCCCGGCCGATCGCGAAGGCGAGGAAGAAGAACACCGGGAAGATCAGGCCGAAGGTGATCACCGGCGCCTTCAAGTAGTAGATCGTCGCGTCCTTCTTGGCGACGACCAGCGTCAGCCGTGCCTGCTGACGCAACCTGAGGGTCCCCCGACTACCGAGCTTCACGGGGAGACTCCGCGACGAGGTGGCGCGCTCCGCTGGTCAGGGCGAGGAAGACGTCCTCCAAGCTCGGCGCCCGGGTGGCGATGCTCTCGACCCTCAGGCTTCGGCTGCTTGCCCAGGTCACGAGCTCCTGCGCCATGCGTCCCGGCGCCCGCGTGAAGATGCGCACGCCCGTTCCGCCCGCGAACGACTCCACCTCGGCACCCGGGTCCGTAACCTCCGGCATGGCCTGGAGCGGCTCCCCGAAGGTCGCCTCGACGGACCGGCGCGCCTCGATGGTCCCGCGCAGGGCCTGGGGTGTATCCACCGCCGCCAGGCGCCCCCGGTTGATGATGGCCACCCGGTGACAGAGCGCATTGGCCTCCTCGAGATTGTGCGTGGTGAGAAAGACTGTGAGGCCCCGCTCGCGATTCAGCCGCGCGATCGTCTCGCGGATCAGGTGGGCGCTGGCGACGTCGAGGCCTGTCGTCGGTTCGTCGAGGAAGAGGATCGCGGGCTCGCCCACCAGCGCCATACAGAGCATGAGGCGCTGCCGAAGTCCCTTCGAGAGACTGCGCCCCTTGTGTCCCTTCCGATCGCCGAGGCCGAAGAGAGTCAGCAGCTCGGTGCCCTGCACCAATCGGCCCGCGCGAGGAACGCCGTACAGCTCCGCCATCAGCATGACGTTTTGCCAGACCGTGAGATCCATGTAGATGCTCGCCTCCTCGGGCACCACGCCCACGCGCTGGCGAGCGGCGAGGGCGTCCGTCTCGATGTCGTGCCCGTCGAGGACCGCCGTGCCCTCACTCGGTGCGATGAACCCAGTGAGCATCCTGACCGTCGTGCTCTTCCCCGCGCCGTTCGGCCCGAGAAACCCGAAGATCTCTCCCCGACGCACGGAGAAGCTCACGTGGTCGACGGCGGTGGTCGGCCCGTACCGTCGCGTGAGCGCGTGTGCTTCGATAGCGATCTGGCCGGGAGACCATCCGCTCATGACACTAGCGCTTCTGCCTCAACTGGGCGGCGGATCCGCTCACCGGGACCGACACGACCGTCCGTCATGCGGTAGACCCGATCGAAGCCCTCGAGCATCCGGTCGTCATGGGTGACGACGATGACCGCGGCCTCCCGTTCCCGGCCCAGCCGTCGCAGGAGATCCATGACGGCCTTGCCGCGTTCGGTGTCCAGCGCGCCGGTCGGCTCGTCGGCCAGGATGACGGCGGGATCGTTGATGACCGCTCGCGCGACAGCCAGTCGCTGCTGCTCGCCGCCCGACAGCGTGGGCGGATGGACATCAGCGCGATGCCCGAGGTCCAGCCGATCCAACAGCGCTCGGGCCCGACGCCGCGCGTCGCGCAGCGGGACGCCGTTGAGCGTCAGCACGAGGGCGACGTTCTCGATCGCCGTCAGGAACGGGATGAGGTTGTACGACTGGAAGATGATGCCCATCCTCTCGCGCCGCAGGCGGCGATCGTCGACGAGCACCCGGCCGTCCTCGCAGACGATCCGGCCGTCGAGGACGATGCGCCCGCGCGTCGGAGGATCGATCAACGACAGGGCGCGCAAGAGCGTGGTCTTGCCCGAGCCGCTCGGTCCCATCAGGGCCACCAACTCTCCCGCGTCCACCGCGATCGAGGCATCGTTCAGCGCCACCACCTCGGTCTCGCCCCGGCCGAAAACCTTCGTGACGTGGTCCCCGACGATCGTGGGCATCATCCGCCCCCACCGAGCGCCGTGGTCGGATCCACGTGGAGCGCCTTGGAGATACCGAGGAGACTCGCGAGCACGCAAATGCCGGTGACGATGCCCAGTAGGATGTATTGATCCGACGCCACGATGACGACCCGGCGCGGGAAGTACTGGTACGTGCGGCCGATGAGCACGGCACCCAACGCGAAGCCGACCAGGCCCAGCGCGACGGCCTCCTGCAGGATGAGCGCGGCGATCGTCCGGTCAGGCGTGCCCACGACCTTCAGCGTCGCGATGTCGCGGGTCTTCTCCAGCGTCATCGTGTAAATGATCAACGCGATGATGACGGTCGAGACGACCAACAGGATCGCCCGCATGAGCAGCGTCTGTTGTCGCCCGCGCTCGATGACGCTCTTGGCGAGCACCTCCTCCTGTTGCGCGGCCGTGAGCGCCCGATAGTAGTTCCAGCGCTCGATATGGGCCTGGACCGCTGGCGGGTCGGCCCCGGGCTCGAGGCGGACCAGGATGGCGTTCGCCAAGTGCGTGTTCTGCACGATCGGCGCCAGCGCGTCGGGACGGACGGTCGCGAGGACGGGGTTAGCCCGGACGTCCGCCTCGAGGCGGGCGCGATCGTTCCGCACCGCCTCGTTGGCCTTCGAGAACTGGATCTCCTGGGCGTCCTGGAGCGACACGAAAGCGACCGGATCGCCGGCGCTGGACACGATCCCTTGGGTCAGCCCGACGATCCGGAAGACGAGACGGCCGATCCGGACCTCCGTGCCGAGTGGAAGCCGGGCGTCCCTGCCGATCACCATCTCGTAGCGGCTCTGCACGATCGGGCGTCCGGCGACCACGGCGGGCGGGCCGCCGAGGCCGGCGAGCCGATAGCCGATCAGCTGCACGCGAAAGGGCTTCGCGCCGAGGCGGAACTGAAGGGACTGGAAGGCGACCGGGCTCGCCTCGCGCACGCCGGGCACGGCCCGGATGACGCGGTACAGGTCGTCCGGAACTCTCGAGGTCTCGGCAAACGGGCCATTCGTATTCTTCTGGACGACCCACAGGTCGGCACCCGACGCGCGGACGATGCTGAGCGCCTCGATCACGAGTCCCTGGTAAACGCCGCCCATCGTCATCACGCTGGCCAGAAGCAGCCCGAGTCCGAGGGCGGTCAGAAGGAAGCGCCCGAGCCGATAGCGGACGTCGCGAAGCGCGAGGTTCATCGTCGTGCCCGGACCTCTACGGCCCGACCGCAGCGCGCGTGACGCGCACCCGACGTCCTTCGTTCGATCGATCGGCGAGCTGCCCAGGGGCCAGCACGACGTCGTCGCCGGGACGGAGGCCCTCCAGGACCTCGACCCATCCGGCTGGGTCCACGATCCCGAGCCGCGCGGCCTTGAAGTGGACATGACCGGCGGCGTCCACGACGAGCGCTCCCGCGCCATCGGACCCCCGGACGACGGCGGCGAGCGGAAGCGCGATGGCGCCGTGGCGGGCAGGAGGTCGGATGGCGGCCTCGACCTGCTCCCCGAGGATCAGGCGCGGCGGGCGCTCCGCGAAGGCGATGTCGATCGCCAGCTGCTCGGTGACCCGGTCCCCCTCGCGCTGTATCCGGGCCACACGGCTCCGAAACGGGCGTCCGGGGAGAGAGCGGAAGGTGATGTCGGCCCGATCCCCCACGACCAACCCGGCGGTGTCCCGTGCGTCCACATAGACGGTCGCCCATGCCGTCTCCGGGTCTGCGATCTTGAAGATCCCGATTCCCGGGTTCACGATGCTGCCAGCTTCGAGCTCGCGGCTCACCACGTAACCCTTCAGGGGACTCTCGATGCGCGTGTCCGCGAGCTTCTCCCTCGCCAGCACGAGGGCCGATTCGGCGGCATGGAGCTGCGCGCGGGCCGCCTCGATCAGATCCTTGCGGCTGCCCTGCAGCGCCAAGTCCAATGCGTGGCTGGCATCGCGTTCCTGCGCGGTCGCCACGTCGTAGGCCTGGCGTGCCCTGTCCAAGTCCTGCGCGGAGATCAACTCCTTGGCGGACAGGTCCCGGGCCCGCTGGAAATCGTGCTCCGTCAGGGTCCGCGTTGCGCTCGCGCTGGAAAGCCGGGCCCGAAGCTGCTCGATCTCCTCGGGGCGGGCACCGGCCAGGAGGTCGCGCAGCTGGGCGTCGGCCACTCGCACGGTCGCTTCGGCACGGTCCATGTCCGCCCGATACTGGGCGTCGTCGAGGCGAGCCATCAGTTGCCCTGCCTCGATCGCGTCTCCCTGATCCACGAGGACCGACACGACACGTCCCGTGATCTTGCTGCTGACGCTGACCACCTTCTTCGCCTCGACCGTTCCAACGCCCTGGATCGCGGGAGCGATGTCGCGTGTTGTCACTCCCGCGACCGTGACGGCTGGCGGCCGGAAGACGTAGAGCCCGATCAGCCCGGCGACGAGAAGCAGCGCGCCGGCGCCGAGGACTCTCTTGAGCGTGAGAGGGAAGCGCCGATCGCGCGCCGGCGGCGCAGGAGTCCGGGACGGCACTGAGGTCCTAGCGCCGTAGGGAGCTGCGAGCGCGACAGCATCAGCGGTCGGCACTGTCCCGGTGATCGAGTCCGGGGCACCGTCCTGCGGGGCCGCCGACCGAGCGTTGATCATGTTCTCTACGGCAGGTACTTCAGGAGCTCCAGCGCAGCGTGCGCATTCGCCGCCGCCCGATGGTCATCTGCGTCCTTGCACGCCGCCTCGGCTTCATTCACTAACCTGCGGGCGTTGGCGAATGCGTTGGCGCGGCCCTTCGCTACGTTGCGCGGGGCCTCCACATCCTGCCCGCGCGGTGCCTGTACATCTTGGCCGCGGGGCGCCTGCACGTCCTGCCCGCGCGGAGCTTGCACATCCTGGCCGCGGGGCGCCTGCACGTCCTGCCCGCGCGGTGCCTGCACGTCCTGACCACGCGCGGCTGCCTGGGACTTCGGCGGCTGGATCGCTTTCGCTGTCGTCACCGTCTTGGCTGTCAACAGCTCTCTCGCTTCTTTCACGTCCGGCGGGCAGGGTGGCGCCGCACTAGCGATCACAGGAATTGACAGCGAAACAAGGGCGACCGTTATGAGGAAGGGTAGAGATCTCATCTGGGGCCTCCGTTTTCGTCTAGAACTCCGGCGTCGTGGTGCGGTGATCGATAAGTGCATAACCCGAGCCGGTCTTCGCCGGCGCTCCTGACAGAGAATTCAGGACGTTAGGGAGCGGCGACCAGGAGGCTCGTTTGCGTTAGTGCGGCGGCTGTGCCCCACCTTCACGAGGACGCGCCCCATCTTGATGAGGAGAAGAGCCCCCAAGGGCACGCCTCGGGGACCCCTGTGACGGCACGAACACTTATCCCTGGCGCAGCGGCACAGGGAACGGCATCACGTGGCCGAACGGGCTGATGTGGAGCGTCTTGCTCTCGCCCTTCGGGCCCTTGAGCTCGACGGTGTACATCGTCCGCGGCATCCCGGTGCTGGGCACCACTTTCTCGATCGTGTACCCC
>JBGQEL010000056.1:0-25580 GCA_041496385.1 Methylomirabilia bacterium
AGTCCCGTCCGCAGCTCGAAGAGCTGCGAATCGGGCGAGTGGGTGACGGAGCCGGGGCGCGGGCACAGCCCCCGGCGCCAGGACCCGTCCGCCCCGCGTGTGGTCGTTCACGAATAGTCCAGGCTAGGCGGACTCGAGCGAGCCGGCGGAGGGCGAGCTCGTGCAGGCGAGCCAGAGTCCGAGCGCGACGCAGGCGAGCCCGAGCAGGGATAGCACCGAGACCACCTCCCCGAGCAGCAAGGCGCCGAGCGCCGTCGCCGTGAGCGGACTGAGCGCCAGGAACACGGTGACCTCGGTCGCCGCGGCGTGGCCCAGCGCCCAGAGCCAGAGGTAGTAGCCGACGCCGCTGCCGACGCCGATGAAGAGCACCGCCAGCCAGCCGCCCACGGTGAAGCGGGGCACGGCCGCGAAGAACCCTTCTCCGGCGGCCAGGAACGCGAGAAACGCGACCGACGCGAGCATGGCGAAGGCGCTCACGGGGAGCGCCGGGTATTTTCTGAGATAGGGCCGGTAGAGGACGCTGCACACGGCGCCGGTCAGCGCGCTGGCGAACACAACCAGCTCGCCGGCCCACCCGCCGGCGGCGCCCGCCGGCTGGAGCGCCTTCTCGCCGAGCGCCAGCGCCACGCCCGCCAGCGACAGCAGCACGCCGAGGATCCTCGCCGCGCCGAGCCGCTCGTGGCCCAGCGCCGCGGCGACGATCATCGTCAGCAGCGGAAAGGTCCCGAAGATCAGCGCGGCGCGGGCCGCCGGAACGGACCGGAGCGCATAGTTCAGCAGCGCGATGAGAATGCCGAACTGGGTGATCCCGAGGACCGCGATGGGCAGCACGTCGCGGCGCGCGAACCAAACGCGCGGCGTGGCGAGCAGCACGGGCGGCAAGAGGCAGCAGAACCCGATGACGTAGCGCAGCAGCGCCAGCGAGGCCGGGGCGGTCTGATCGACGACGAACCGCGTGGCCACGATGGCCGAGCCGACCTGGATGCCCGTGACGGCCGCCGCGAGCGCCGGCCGGAGCTTCAGAGCGAGAGCTCCCACGTCTCGCCGACCAGGTCCTTGCCGAAGCTCCGGTGCCGCTCGGCGTGGACCAGCCGGTAGCCGGCCGCCTCGTAGATGCGCCGCGCCGCGAGCAGCACGCTGTTGGTCCAGAGCGTGATCTTGCGATATCTCGCGCGCCGCGCGAAGCGCGCGCACTCGTCCACGAGACGCGCGCCGAGGCCGAGGCCCCGCGCGGCCGGCTCGACCAGGAGCAGGCGCAGCTGCGCGACGGTGGCCGAGCGCCTGACGAGGAAGACGGAGCCCACGTTCTCGCCGTCCTTCTCCGCGATCCAGCAGCGCTCCAGCTTCGGGTCGTAGCGCTCGATGAACTTCGCGACGATGCCCGCGACCAGCGCCTCGAAGCGCTCGTCCCAGCCGTACTCCTGGCTGTAGAGGGCGCCGTGACGGCCGACCACCCAGCCCATGTCGCCGGGCTGGTGGGGCCGGAGCACGTAGGTGGCGTTCGCCTCGGGCGGCGCGCCGAGTGCCTTCTCGATGGCGCGCATCGCCTCGAGCACGCGCTTCTGCTCGGCGGCCGGGAGCCGCCGCAGCATCGCGCCGATGTCCGCGTGCGAGCGCGCCAGGAGCGGGGCGATGGCGGCCCGGCCCCGCCGCGTCAGCGCCAGGTGGCTCCGCCGCCCGTCGGCCTGCGAGGCCGTCCGTTCGAGCAGGCGCTGCTTCTCGAAGCCGCGCAGGATGCGGCTCAGATAGCCGGCGTCCAGACCGAGCTCGTGGGCGAGCTCGGTCGCCGTCGGCCGCGCGCGGTGCGCCAGCTCGTAGAGCACGCGCACCTCGCTCAGCGAGAACGGGCTCTCGAGGTACCCCTCGTGCAGCAGGCCGATCTGCTTGGTGTAGAACCGGTTGAAGCGCCGCACCGCGGCGACGCGCGCGTCGAAGCCGCTCTCAGCCACGGGGCTTACTGTCAATCATCTCCTTGACTGAGTCAAGTACCGGCGCGGCACGCTCAGCGGGGCGCCCGGCGGAAGAGGCTCACGTCGTCCGCGCTGACGAGGTCGGGCACGGTCCAGCCGTCGAGGTCGTACTCGGCCATGCACTGCTCGGCGAAGCCCCGGAACTGCGCCGCGCGGCCGCTCTCCTGCGCCTGCTGCCAGGTGATGACCCGGATGGTCTCGGCCGCGCCCGCGTAGTTCCGCTCGTAGAGCTCGTGGCGCCCGCCGAACTCCGTCCCCACCGCGTCCCACAGGAGCTTCATCAGCTTGATGCGCTCGACGGCGCCGGTGCCATCGGAGCCGCGCAGGTACTTCTCGAGATAGGGCCGCAGCGCCGGCGTCTTGAAGTCGACGGCGTGCGAGGTCAGGTAGATCAGGCCGCTGCCGAGGATGGTCTCGGTCAGCTCCTTGACGCGGGGATAGGCGACGGTCGAGAAGACGCGGTACGCCTGGGCGGACTCCGGGTTGGGCAGCACGCTGTCGCCCGCCCACGGGACCGGCGCCCGCGCCATCGCGTCGCTCAGCCCCCAGAACAGGTTGCGCCAGGCGATCGCCTCGCCGATCGACGCCTGCACGTTGCGCGTGTCGCTCGAGCCGACGGCGTCCACCGCCTTCAGGAGCAGGCCCGCGATGAAGTCCAGCTTGACGGCCAGGCGCACGCACCCGTGGAGCATGGCGCGCGGGAAGAAGCCGGAGTGCTGGAAGAACGCGTTCGACTTCGCCACGTCTTCGTAGACGAACACGTTCTCCCAGGGGATCAGCGCGTGGTCGAGAACGAGGATGGCGTCGTTCTCGTCCAGCCGGCTCGACAGCGGGTAGTCGAACGGGCTCCCCATGACCTCGGCCGTCATGGCATAGGACGGGCGGCAGATCAGCTTGACCCCGGGGGTGTCCATGGAGGCGATGAAGACCACCGCGAACTCCTTCGTCTTGATCGGTATCGTGCTCGGGTGGGCGATGAAGTTGGCGTGCGTGAGCGCCGAGCCGGTGGCGACGACCTTGGCGCCGCTGACGACCAGCCCGGCGTCGGTCTCCTTCTCCACGTGCACGTAGACGTCGGCGACCTCGTCGGGCGGCCGCTGGCGGTCCACGGGCGGCTGCACGAGCGCGTGGTTCAGGTAGAGGACGCGTTCCTGCGCGGCCCGGTACCAGCGCCGGGCGTTCTCCTGGTAGGGGGCGTAGAACTCGGCGTTGGCGCCGAGCGTGGCCAGGAAGGACGCCTTGTAGTCGGGCGAGCGGCCCATCCAGCCGTACGTGAGGCGCGCCCAGGCCGCGATCGCGTCGCGCGCCTCGACCAGCTCGGCCGCGCTCCGCGGGGTGCGGAAGTATTTGTGGGTGTAGCCGTCCGAGCCGGTGTCGGTGGGGCACGTGAGCACCGCGCGCGTCGCCGGAGCGTGCAGCGCGTCGTAGAGACGCGCCAGCATGCGGGCCGGGTTGCGGAAGGCCGGGTGCGCCGTCACGTCCTTCACCCGCTCGCCGTAGATCCAGACCTCGCGCGGCCCGCGCAGCGACTCCAGGAATTCCGCCCCCGTGAACGGTCGAGTGGTCGGCATCGGCTCCTCCGTGGTCGCGTCTCTGAACCCTGCGATCCTAGCCTGGATTGTTCATGAACGAGGATATCGAGGTCGGACGGGTGGCGCCTCGGGCTGTGCCCGCGCGGCCGGCGAAGTGGGCCCCCCGAGTCCCGTCCGCAGCTCGAAGAGCTGCGATCGGGCGAGTGGGTGACGGAGCCGGGGCGCGGGCACAGCCCGTGGCGCCAGGACCCGTCCGCCTCGCGTGTGGTCGTTCATGAACAATCCAGGCTAGTGGCAATGGGGCCGCGGACGCGATTGCCGCGCGCCGCCGCAGGGCCGCGCGCGGTGTTACCATGCGCGCCATGGCAGACCAAACGATCCGCGTAGGGTTCGTGGGCGCAGGCAAGAACACGACGAGCCGCCACATCCCGGGCTTCCGCAAGCAGTCCGGCGTCGAGCTGGTCGCGGTCGCCAACCGCACGAAGGAATCCGGCGAGCGCGTCGCGAAGGAGCACGGCATCGGTCGGGTTCACGGAGACTGGCGCGAGCTGGTGCGGGCGCCCGACGTGGACGCGGTCTGCATCGGCACCTGGCCCAACATGCACCGCGAGATCACGGAGGCCGCGCTCGCGGCGGGCAAGCACGTCCTCTGCGAGGCGCGCATGGCGATCGACGCCGCCGAGGGGCGGCGCATGCTGGACGCCGCGCGCCGGGCTCCGAGGCTCGTCGCCCAGCTCGTTCCCGCGCCCCACACGCTCGAGGTGGACGGGACCCTCGAGCGGCTCCTGGCCGAGGGCTACGCGGGCGAGGTGCTCGCGGTCGAGATCCAGGCGACCCAGCAGCCGCGCTTCGCCGATCCGGCGGAGCCGCTCCACTGGCGGCAGGACGCGACGCTGAGCGGGCACAACGTCCTGAACATGGGCATCTGGTACGAGGCGATGATGCGCTGGGTCGGCCCCGCCCGGCGCGTGATGGCCCTGACCAAGCTCGCGGTCCCGCGGCGCAAGGACGCGGGCGGCGCGCTGCGCGACGTGACCGTGCCCGACCACGTCGACATCCTCGCGACGCTCGCGAGCGGCGCCGTCGCGCGCCTGCGCTTCAGCGCGATCACGGCGCTGGCGCCGCCGAGCGAGGCGTGGGTGTTCGGCGCCGACGGCACCCTGCGGGTCGAGGCCGACGCCCGGCGCCTCTCGGGCGGCCGGCGCGGCGACAAGGAGCTGCGGGAGATCCCGATCCCCGCGGAGCGGCGCATCGGCTGGCGGGTCGAGGAGGAGTTCGTCGCCGCGATCCGCGGCCACGAGAAGGTCTCGCACACGACCTTCGAGGACGGCGTGCGCTACATGGAATTCACCGACGCCGTTGCCCGCAGCGCCGCCGGCGGCCAGGCGGTCGAGGTCGCGGAGCTCTGAGGTCCGCGGACCGGGGGTTGCGCCGGCCACCGTAGCGGAGTATCGTCCCCCCGCGATGACACGCAGGCGCTGGCTCGTCGTCCTGCTCGCGGGCGTCCTGCTCGCGTTGCCGCCTGTCGCCCATGCGAGCCCGACGGATCCGACATGGATTCCGGGCTTTTACGACGACAACGACTACGACGACGTCATACTGTTCATCATCGGCGCCGTCACCGTCGTCGAGTCCGGCGTCGTGGTTCCTGTTGGACCGGTCACCGTCTGTGTCGGGCGGGTCGCCCCGAGCGGACACCCGAGCATCTCCGCTCGCCCGCTCGAGTCTCCCTCCACCCGAGCACCGCCCCGGCCGCTCGCGTAGCGGCATCCCCCCCGCCCGCATCCCTGCGGGCCACGCTCTCACCGCGTCGCGCGAGCAGGCGTGTGCGGGGATCCGTCTCCATTCGGCAGCCCGTCACGACACGGAGTGGACGTGCAGCTCCACGTGGTGATCGAACAACAATAGGAGATCCCGCGATGATGCGGAAATGCGTGCTCATACTCTCGCTGTTTCTCGTCGCCCTCGTTCCCGTCCTGACGCTCGGCACCGGTGCCGGATTCGCCGAAGAGCGCGGGCGGGATGGGGGCGCCGTTCGGCTCCTCACGACCGTGCCCGTCCCAGGTAGCGGCATGTACGTGTTCGACATCAGCTGGGTCGACGCCGGCACCCAGCTCTTCTATCTGGCGGACCGCTCCAACGCCGCGATCGACGTCGTCGACGCCAGACGGGGTCTCTTCGTCAGGCAGATCAAGGGCGGATTCGCGGGCGCCAAGCCGGGCGCCAACGGAAACGTGAACAACAACATCTCCGGCCCCAACGGCGTTCTGGTCAGTGGTAACTGGCTCTTCGTGACCGACGCGCCGAGCCGGGTCGTCACCATCGACCTGCGGACGGACACGATCGTCAGCACCGTCTCGGTCGGCGGGGCGGACAGTCTTCGAACCGACGAGATGGCCTACGACCCGAAGGACGGGATTCTCCTGGTGGTGAACAACGCCGACGAGCCGCCGTTCGCCACCCTGATCACGGTCAACAAGGCCACCGGCCAGCTGACCCTGGGCACGCAAATCAAGTTCCCAACGGCGACGAACGGCGCCGAGCAGCCGGTGTGGGATCCGCGCAGCGGCAAGTTCTACCTCTCCATCCCGGAAGTGAACGGTGACGGGGGCACGGGCCCCGACGGGGCCATCGCCCGGATCAATCCGCACACGGGCGCGGTGGAAGCGATGTTCCCGGTGAAGCTCTGCCAGCCCGCCGGGCTCACCCTGGGCCCGCGCCAGGATCTGCTCATCGGCTGCAGCGTCGTGTTCGACAGCGCGGGCGGGGTCTGGGACCCCGCGGGTAGCAAGTCGGCGGCGCCCAGCCAGGTGATCATGGACGCGAGAACGGGCAGCATCGACAAGGTCGTCGAGGGCGTCGGCGGATCCGACGAGGTCTGGTTCAACCGGGGCGACGGGCGCTACTACACCGGGTCCCGCAACAGCCCGGGCGGCCCCGTGCTCGGCGTCATCGACGCGGAGAGCCAGAGCCTGCTCCAGGTCGTCCCGACCGTCAACGTTCCGTTCGTGAAGGGCGTGCACTTCTCGGGCACGGCGCACTCGGTGGCCGTCAATCCCCACAACAACCACGTGCTCGTGCCCCTGTCCGCCAACAACGTCGTCCCGAACTGCCTCACCGGCTGCATCGCGATCTACGGGACGCCCAGAGGGGACCGCGACGACGACGACTAGAGTCCGGCCCGGCTACTGATCCTGCGTGTGGCGAAACGGCGGCGCTCGGCCGCCGTTTCGTTTCGCGCTAGACTGTCCGCGTGACGACCGCGAGTCTCGCGGAGCTCTGGCCCCTCGACCGCGCCGTGACGTTCCTGAACCACGGCTCCTTCGGCGCCTGCCCGAGCGAGGTCCTGCGCCATCAGGCGGCGCTGCGCGCCGAGATGGAGGCCGAGCCCGTGCGCTTCCTCTCGCGCGGGCTGGAGGACCGCCTGGACGTCGCGCGCCGGGCGCTCGCCGCGTTCGTCGGCGCGGACCCCGACGACCTCGCCTTCGTCACGAACGCGACGAGCGGCGTCAACGCCGTGCTCCGCTCCTTCGCGTTCGCCGGCGGCGACGAGCTGCTCACGACCGACCACGCCTACAACGCCTGCCGGAACGCGCTGAACTTCGTCGCCGAACGGTCCGGCGCGCGCGTCGTCGTCGCCTCGCTCCCCTTCCCCGCGGCGTCGCCCGATCAGGCCGTCGACGCCGTGATGGGGCGCGTCACCGCGCGGACGCGGCTCGCCCTGCTGGACCACGTCACCAGCCCGACCGGGCTCGTCCTGCCGCTCGCGCGCCTCATCGCCGGGCTCGCCCGACGCGGCGTGCAGATCCTCGTGGACGGCGCTCATGCGCCCGGCATGATCCCGCTCGACCTCGGGACGCTCGGCGCCGACTACTACAGCGGCAACTGCCACAAGTGGCTCTGCGCGCCGAAGGGCTCCGCGTTCCTGTGGGTCCGCTGCGACCACCGGACCGACGTCCGCCCGCTCACGATCAGCCACGGCGCGAGCGCCACGTATCCGGGCCGCGCGCGCTTCCACCTGGAATTCGACTGGACGGGCACGAGCGACCCCACCGCCTGGCTCACGGTGCCCGCGGCGATCGACTATCTCGGCGCGCTGCTCCCGGGCGGCTGGCCCGCGCTGATGGCGCGCAACCGCGCGCTCGCCCTCGAGGCGCGGCGCCTGCTGTGCGCCGCGGCCGGCACGCCGCCGGCGAGCCCCGACGAGATGATCGGCTCGCTCGCGAGCGTCGTGCTGCCCGACGGCCCGGCGACCGGGATCGGCTGGCGCCGTCCCGATCCGCTCCAGCGAAAGCTGTTCGACGGCTGGGGAATCGAGGTGCCGATCATGAGCTGGCCCGCGCCGCCGCGCCGGCTCGTCCGGATCTCCGCGCAGCTCTACAACGGCCGCGAGCAGTACGCGCGGCTCGCCGAGGCCCTCGGCAAGGAGCTCGCGGTGGAGCCGAGGTAGCGCCTACCAGAACTCGCGCGAGGCGAGCCGGGCGCCCTCGGCCATGGTGGCGAGCTTCGCCCAGACGATGTCCGGATCGACCGCCGACTGGCCCACCCACGTGCCGAAGCCGCAGTCCGTCCCGGCGATGACGTTCTCGCGGCCGACCAGCCGCGCGTAGCGCGAGAGCCGCTCGGCGACCAGCTCGGGATGCTCGATGAAGTTGGTGGTCGAGTCGATCACGCCGGGGATCAGCACCTTGCCCGCCGGCACCTTCACGCGCTCGAAGACGCGCCACTCGTGGGCGTGGCGCGGGTTGGCCGCCTCGAACGAGATGCCGTTTGGCCGCGCGGTGAACACAACGTCGATGACGTCGGCGAGCGCGACGTCGTAGTGGTGCGGGCCCTCGTAGTTGCCCCAGCAGAGGTGCACGCGCGCCTGGTCGGGCGGGACGTTGGCCAGCGCGCGGTTGAGCGCCTCGATGTGGAGCCGCGCCATCTCCCGGAACTCGGCGACGCTCAGGCGCGCGAACTGGATGTGGCGGCCCATCGCGAGGTCGGGACAATCGACCTGGAGAACGAAGCCCGCGCGCGCGATCGTCTCGTACTCGTGCCGCATGGCCTCGGCGATGGCGAAGAGATAGGCCTCGTGCGTCGCGTAGTGCTCGTTGCGGAAGAAGAGGGAGATGACGCCCGGCGACGCCGCGGTCATGAATCCTTCCTCGGCCCGGCGGGAGGCCATCGCGGCCGCGAGGTTGTCGGTATCGGCCTGGGCGGCGCCCGCGTCGCGCACGCCGATGGCGCCGTTGCAGGCCGGCGTCTTGCGACGCGCGCGGCCCGGGTCGCCGAACACGCGCCGGGCCATTCCCGGGAAGTCGACCAGGTCCTGGTACTGGAGCGGGTGGCTCTCGCCGCCGAAGCCGGTCAGGCGATCCTTGACGTACGTGGCGTAGCTCGGCTTGCTCATCTCGCCGTCGTCGACGACGGCGACGCCGGCCTCGACCTGCTTGCCGACCACCTCGGCCACCGCCGCGCGGATGCGCGCCGCCAGCGCGGCCCGATCGACCGGCACGCCCTCTTCCTTGGCGAACATCGTGCGGATCAGATCGTCCGGGCGCGGCAGGCTGCCCGTGTGGGTCGTCAGGAAGCGCTCGGTGCTCCGTCGCATCGTCGGGGTCCGCCGCGCCTCAGGGCGTCGTGCCGGGCAGGTCCGAGTCGCGCGCGCCGGAGGTGCGGTCGCGGAACTCGGCGGGCGCCTCGCGGCCGGCGTCCGTGAAGGCGCGCCGGATCGCCTCCACGTTCGGGCTGAAGATGGTCTTGCGGTTCCCGCGCGCCCAGTCGTTCGAGCCGCGGATGGTGTCGAGGGAGCCCTGGAAGCGCGGCATGACGTAGCGCGCGAACAGCTCGTAGCTCCGCAGCGTCTGCTCGCGCGTGGCCCACTCGTGCGCGCGGAAGAGCAGGCCGCCGAAGCCGCCCTGGCTCAGCCGGTGCAGGTGCTCGATGCCGCGCACGATGGTGTCCACCGAGCCGACGAGCGTGGTGCCCATCTTCACGCCCTCGGTGAGCGGATCGTCCGAGCGGCCCGGCGGGCGGCCGAGCGTCTCCTCGAAGTAGGTGATCGTCTCGTGCCGCTCGGCGCGCTTGACGTGGCGTAGCGCCTCGTCATCGTCATCCGCGACGTGGACGTTCACGACGAGGCGCCACTGCTGCCGGTCCATGCGCTTGCCGTAGCTGGCGGCGGTCTCCTCGGCGATCTTCCACTGGCCGGCCAGCGCGTCCGGCCCGCCGGGCAGCCCGGCGCCGAGCGAGAGCACGCCGAGGCCGTGCCGTCCGGCGGCGATGACGCCGGCCGGCGTCATGACGCTCGCGACCGCGATGGGGAAGTGCGGGTGCGTGTAGGGCGCCAGGTGCAGGCGCGCCTGGCGCAGCTCGAACCAGTCGGTCTTCAGCGTCACCGGCTCCTCGCACCGCAGCAGCAGCATGATCGCGTCGAGCGCCTCGTCCATGCGCGGCCGCTGCGTCACGGGCTCGATGCCCAGCATGTAGGCATCGGACACGAGCGCGCCCGGGCCGCAGCCGAGCATGGCGCGGCCGCGCGTCATGTGATCGAGCTGCACGAAGCGCTGGGCCACCAGGAACGGGTGGTGATACGGCAGGCTCGTCACGCCCGAGCCCAGCATGATGTGGCGCGTGCGCTCCGCCGCCGCGGCGATGAAGACCTCGGGCGAGGCGATCAGCTCCCAGCCCGCGGAGTGGTGCTCGCCGACCCAGACCTCGTCGTAGCCCAAATAATCGAGCCACTCGATCAGCTCCATGTCGCGGCCGAGGGCGAGCGTGGGGTTCTCACCGATCCGGTGGAACGGCGCCAGGAATATGCCGAACGTCATGCCTTTGTGGGTCATCGGAGCTTGAGGTCCTCGTAGGGTGACATGTAGAAGCCCGGAATCGCGGTGGCCAGGATGTCGTCGACGCGCGGGCCGAGGCCGGTGGGAAAGCCGAGGTGATAGACGGGCGCCTGCGTGACCTGCTCGTGGAGGATCTTCTGGAGCTGGTGCAGGAGCGCCTCGCGCTTCTTGCGGTCGAGCTCCCGGGCCTGCCGCCGGAACAGGTCGTCCACCTCGGGGAGCGCGCCGAAGGCGAAGGCGCCGTTCTTCGTGACGAACGACTCGAGCCGCGTGGCCGCGTTGCCGGAGACGCCGCTGACCGTGAGGACCACGCCGTGGAGCTTCTTCTCCCGCCACGCGCTCATGAACGCGCCGCGCTCCATGGTGCGCATCCGCGTGCGGATGCCGACCGCCTGGAGCCAGCCGAGGATCGCCTCGCCCATGGAGTTGTACGGCGGGAAGGGCGTGAGCTCTCCGCCGTCGAATCCGTTGGGATAGCCCGCCTCGGCGAGGAGCTGCCGGGCCCGCTTGGGATCGTACGGCGGGGCCTCCACGGGCAGGGCGAACTCGAAGTCGCGCGGGACGATGCTGCCCGTGGGCCGCGAGAGACCGAGCGTCTCGGCCTGGTTGAGCGCCTGCCGGTCGATGGCGAGGCTGGCGGCCTGGCGTACGCGCCGGTCGGCCCACGGCGACTTCGGATCCCACTGGTCGGGGAAGTCGAGCCAGAAGATCCCGAGGAGCGGCGCCACCAGGCGGAGCCCCTGCGTCCGCCGGATGTCGGCGGCGGTCGGGCCGCTCAGCAGGAACGCGACGTCGACCTCGCCGTTCTTCAGCGCGGCCGCGCGCGTGGTCTCGTCGGGCAGGCTCCGGAAGACCAGGCGCTTGATCGAGGGAGGCTTGCGCCAGTAGCCGTCGAACGCCTCGAGCACGAGCTCGACACCCGGGTTGAAGCTCACGAACTTGTACGGGCCCGCGCCGATCGGCGCCTTGCGAAAGCCCTCCTCGCCGACCCGCTCGACGTAGCGCTTGGGCACGATCCAGCCGGCGCTGGCGACGAACGTGCCGTAGAACGCCGGGAAATCCGGCCACGGCTCCCGGAACACGAAACGGACGCGGTTCGGAGCGAGGATCTGGAGCTCCTTGACGCTGTCCTTGAGGATCCTCGCCGCGCCGCCCTTGTAGCGCTCGAAGGAGAACTTCACGTCGTCGGCGGTCACGGGATCGCCGTTGTGGAACTTGATACCCGGCCGCAGCGTGAACTCGGCGCTCAGCGCGTCCCGGGCCATCGCCCACGACTCGGCCAGGCTTGGCGCCGAGCCCGCGCCGGGCATGGGCTTCACCAGCGCGTCGTGGAGCGCGTAGAGCAGGAGATAGGGCGTGATCGTGCTCTCGCCCTCGCCCGGGTCGAGCCAGCGCGGGACCGGGTTGAAGTGGAGCGCGAAGGTCAGCGTGCCGTCGGCCGCCGCGGCGGCCCCCGGCGCGCCGAGCAACAGCAGGGCGCAGAGCAGCGCTCGCATGCGCGCCCTCAGCCCGCCGGCTCCCCCGCGTTGACGGGGAGGACCTGGCCCGAGATGTTCCGCGCGAGCGGGCTGCAGAGGAACATGGCGGCCGCGGAGATATCGTCGGCGGTGGCCATGCGCTTGAGCGGGGAGCGCTCGAGCATCGCCTTGCGCATGGCCTCCGGCGAGATGCCGCGCACCCGCGCCTGCCCCTCGATGACGCGGTCGATGCGATCGCCCTCGATGGCGCCGGGGGCGACGCAGTTGACGGTGATGTTGTACTGGGCGAGCTCGAGCGCCATGCCGTACGTCATTCCCACCTGCCCCGCCTTCGCCGAGCAGTAGCCGATGCGGAAAGGCAGGCCGCGGCGCCCGGCGCCGGACGAGATGTTCACGATCGCGCCGCCGCCGGCCTTGATCATCTCGGGGACCACGAAGCGGGTGCACATGTAGGAGCTGGTGAGGCAGGAGTTGATCGTGTAGAACCAGTCCTCCTCGGTGTACTCCTGCACGGGCTTGGTGGGGCCGCCGTCGCCGGCGTTGTTGACGAGCGTGTCGATCTTGCCGAAGGCCCCGAGGCCGGCGGCCACCATGCGCTTCACGTCGGCTTCCTTGGCGGCGTCGCCCGTCACGGCGACGGCGCGGCCGCCGTCCTTGCCGATGAGCGTGGCCGTCTCGTCCACCAGCGCGCCGGAGCGGGCCGCGCAAACCACCGCCGCGCCCTCGTGCGCGAAGAGGCGGCTCATGACCCGTCCGATGCCCTTGCTGGCTCCGGTGATCACCGCCACCTTGCCGTCGAGAAGACCCATGAACGCTTCCCCCGCCGGCTAGGCTACCACGCGCGCCCGCAACTTGGGCCTTGACGAGCTCGTCGTTCGCACTGTAGTAGGGAGCGTCGGCGAGAACGTCCCTGGGGTACCCACGCTCCCCTCTCAAGGAGGCCTACCGATGTGGACCGTCATTCGCGCCCTGTTGCTGGCCGTGCTCGTGCTGGGAACCCTGGAAGCTCCCGCGCTCGCGTGGGACCGCGGCGAGGTCAGGACCTTCGCTGCTCTGCCCAAGGGTGAGGCCCATCCCGAGGGCATCACGGTGGACCGTGCCGGCAACGTCTACGTGACCACCTTCGACGCGGGCCGCGCGGGCGTGGCCGGCGAGGTCGGTCACCTCTTCGTCTACGACCGCCACGGCCGGCTGCTGCGCAAGGTCCTGGTGCAGAACTCCAGCCCGCTCCTGCTGGACCTCGCCTTCCACCCGCAGACGGGCAAGCTGCTCGTGCTCGATTTCGGCGGCGCCCAGGTGCTCACGGTCGATCCCGTGAGCGGCCACTCGCAGGTGTTCACGAGTTTCACCGGGCAGCCGGGCCTCAACGTGCTGACCTTCGACGGGAGCGGCAACGTCTACGTCTCCGCGTCGTTCGCCGGCGCCGTCTACAAGATTGGCCCCAACGGCGGCGCGGCGGCGGTCTGGGTCCAGACCCCGCTGCTCACGACGACCGGCGTCCCCGGCTTCGGCGCCAACGGGCTGGCGTTCAACAAGGCGCGCACCCACATGTTCGTGGCGAATACGGGCAACGACACGATCATCAAGATCCCCGTTCTCGCCAACGGCAACGCGGGCACGCCGGCGGTCTTCGTCAACAGCGTCAACGGCGCAGACGGTTTGATCATCGACGACGACGACAACCTCTGGATCGCGGCGAACCAGGCGGACGAGATCGTGGTGATCAATCCGCAGGGGCGGGTCATCGCCAGGCTCGGCGACTTCGACGGGCTGGACCGGCACGGCGCGCCCCGGGGCCTGCTGTTCCCGGCGAGCCTGGTGTTCTCGGGCGACCACCTCTACGTGACCAACCTGGCCATCGACCTGCGGATCTTCGACGACCCCGCCCAGCCGACGCTCACCAACGCGACGGGCGACTCGCCGTGGGCGGCCGACGTGAAGATCCACACGATCTCGAAGCTCCGGGCCCGCATCCCGCGCGTCGACGACGATCGGGACGACAAAGACGACAAATAGGAGAACAGCGCATGAAGGCGGGAGAGATCTTCGTCGCCGGCAAGTGGCAGGCGCCCGTGTCGGGCGAGACCTATCAGCCCATCAACCCCGCGAACGAGGAGCCGCTCTCGCTGGTCGGCAAGGGTGACGAGCGGGACATCGACCTCGCGGTCGGCGCGGCGCGGAAGGCGTTCGACGAGGGGCCGTGGCCGAAGATGGGCGCCCACGAGCGCGGCCGGATCGTGTGGCGGCTCGGCGAGCTGATCCAGCAGCACCTCGACGAGATGGCCAGGCTCGAGAGCCTCTGCACGGGCAAGACCATGTTCGACTCGGGCAAGGTCGAGATTCCGTTCGCCGCGGAGGTGTTCCGGTACTACGCGGGCTGGGCGACGAAGATCCACGGCGAGACGCTCCAGCTCCGCGACACGGCCTTCACCTTCACGCTGCGCCAGCCCGTGGGCGTGGTCGGGGCGATCGTGCCGTGGAACTTCCCGTTCCTGCTCTCCTCCTGGAAGCTCGGCCCCGCGCTCGCCGCGGGCAACACGGTGGTCATCAAGCCCGCCTCGCAGACGCCGCTCACGGCGCTGAAGTTCGCCGAGCTGACCCAGGAGGCCGGGCTGCCCGACGGTGTCTTCAACGTCGTCACGGGCCCCGGCGCCAAGGTCGGCATGGCGATGGTGCGCGATCCGCGCGTGGACAAGATCGCCTTCACCGGGTCCACCGAGGTCGGCCGGCAGATCATGCGCGAGGCGGCCGGCACGCTCAAGCGCCTGTCGCTCGAGCTCGGCGGCAAGTCGCCGAACATCGTCTTCGCCGACGCCGACATGGAGGCGGCGGTGCGCGGCGCGATGACGGGCATCTTCTACAACAAGGGCGAGGTCTGCGCGGCGGGCTCGCGCCTGTTCCTGGAGGAGAAGATCCACGACGAGTTCATGTCCAAGCTGACCGACAAGATGAAGGGGCTCAAGGTCGGCGACCCGATGGACAAGGCCACGCGCATGGGGCCCGTCGTCTCCAAGGCGCAGATGGAGACGGTGCTCTCGTACATCGAGACCGGCAAGCAGGAGGGCGCGCGCGTGGTCGCGGGCGGCGGCCGCGCCAACGTCGGCAACGGCAAGGGCTACTACATCGAGCCCACGATCTTCGACGGCGTCAGCAACACGATGAAGATCGCGCGCGAGGAGATCTTCGGCCCCGTCCTCTCGGTGATCCCGTTCAAGTCCGTCGAGGAGGGGATCGCGCAGGGCAACCAGACCGCCTACGGGCTGGCCGCCGCCGTCTGGACGCGCGACGTGTCGAAGGCGCTGCGCGCGGCGAAGGCGATCCGCGCGGGCACCGTGTGGGTCAACGCCTACAACCTCTTCGACGCGGCGCTCCCCTTCGGCGGCTTCAAGGAATCGGGCTTCGGCCGCGAGATGGGCTCGGTCGGGCTCGACAACTACACGGAAGTGAAGACCGTCTGGGTCGATCTCTCGTGAGCGCGTAGCGCGCGGGCGGAGTACGGCGGGATGGGCCGGATCGTCTACGCGGCGGCGATGTCGCACGTGCTCCACCCGGAGTACTACGACAAGAACGTCGGGCCGCGCGGGCGCGTCATGGTGGAGGAGCTCATCGAGGTCGTCCGTGAGATGGGCCGTGACCTCGCGGCCCGCCGGCCGGACGCCATCGTGATGGTCGCCGACGACCACCTGAACGTCTTCTCGTTCGACGCGGTCCCCGCCATGTGCGTCCGGATCGGGCGGACCGTCCGTCGCATGGTCCAGGAGGACGCGATCGAGTTCGACCGCGCGCTCGACGGGCTCCCCGAGCGGTACCCCCTGCACGAGGGGCTGGCCGAGCGCATCCTCGAGCAGGGGCTCGAGGCCGGCTTCGACTTCGCGGCCTCGTGGTCGGGCGCGCTCGACCACGCGTTCCTCTCGCCGCTGGCGACGCTCTACGGCACGCGCCCGATTCCGCCGCTGGTCCCGTTCTGGGTCAACTGCTTCGTGCCGCCGCCGCCGACCGCGCGGCGCTGCTTCGCAGCCGGCCAGCACATCGGGCGCGTGGTGGCCGGGAGCCCGTGGGACGTCGCCGTGCTCGCCACGGGCGGCCTCTCGCACTTCCCCGAGCTGTCGCTGGCGCGCGTCGGCGAGTCCGACCCCGAGTTCGACCGCCGCGTCGTCGGCTGGATGGAGGCCGGCGACCACGCGGCCCTCTGCGCGCTGACCGGCAAGGAGCTGCACGCGAGCGGCTCTCACGAGCTGCTCAACTGGATGGTCCTGCTCGGCGCGGTGACGCCGGCGAAGGCGCGCGTCCGCTTCTTCGGCGAGATGGGCCGGATCGACCTGGCGGCGCTCGAGTGGACGCTGCCGTGAGCCGCTACGACCTGAACGTCATTCTCTATCGCCTCAAGAAGGACGGCGAGTTCCGCACGCGGTTCAAGGCCGATCCCGCCGCCGCGCTCGCGGACGCCGACCTCACCGACGAGGAGCGCGACGCGTTCGTGCGCTGGGACCCGCGCCGTCTCAACGAGCTGGGCGGCTCGCTGCACCTCGTGATCTCCATCCCGTCGCTCGGCGCGCATTGATCCGCCGCTCCGGGACGCCCGGCCGCGCCGGCGCGGGCTCCCTGGTCGCCGTCTGCGCGACCGCGCTGCTGCTCCTCGCCGCGGCGCCCCTCGGCGCCCAGGAGCCGCTGCGGCTCTACGCCGCCGGCAGCCTCCGCCTCTCGCTCACCGAGGTCGCGACGGCCTTCACCCGCGCCTCGGGCGTCCCCGTCGAGGCCACGTTCGGCGCGTCGGGACTGCTGCGCGAGCGGCTCGAGCGCGGCGAGCGCGCCGACGTGTTCGCCTCGGCCGACGTCGGTCACCCGCGTCGGCTCGGGATTCGGCGAGATGACGAGCGCGGCTGTGCTCGACCGCATGCTCGATCCGACCATCAAGCTCGGAACCTCGACGCCCGGCGCGGACCCGGCCGGCGACTACGCGTGGGAATCTTGAGGACCCACGGCTTCGCGGCGCCGCCGCCGCGCTAGCCACGGGGGTGAGACCGTACGCCCCGGCCGCCGGCGCGCCCCGTGTCGCTTTGCTCGGGACGCGCCGGCGGCCGAGCCGTCGCGCTCAGGCGCGTAGGAAGCGGTTGAACCAGCCGACGCATTTCCCCCAGGCGTCGTCGGCCGCCGCCTTGTTGTAGGACGGCCGGTAGTCGGCGTGGAAGCCGTGGCCCACGCCCGGGTAGACGATGACCTCAGCGTTCGCGTTGTGCTGCCGGAGCATCTCGCCGAAGCGCCGCGCGTCTTCCGGCTTCGGATTCTGGTCGGTCTCGCCGAAGAGCCCCAGGAACGGGGCCTTGATGTCCTTGGCAACCTCGAAGCCCGTCACCGGTCCCGCTGCGGTCTGGTAGGGCCGGTTCGGCGGGCCGTACCAGGCGACGGCCGCGCGGATCTCGGGGTTCGTCGCGGCGACGTGGATCGTCGTCGAGCCACCCCAGCACCAGCCCGTCACGGCGACGCGATCGGCGCGGACGTTCGGGCGCGTCTTCGCCCAGTCGACTGCGGCCTTGAGATCGCCGAGCGTCTGCTCGCGCTTCTGCGAGAGGACGATCTTGAGGATCGCCTGGATGTCCGGCAGCTGCGCCACGCCGCCCTCGCGCACGAACAGCTCGGGCGCGATCGCGTAAAACCCGGCCTTGGCGAACCGGCGGGTCGAGTCGCGGATGTACTCGTGGACGCCCCAGATCTCGGAGATCACGAGGACGATCGGATGATCCTTGCCGGTCGCCGGGCGCGCCTCGTACACCGGCACGTTGACGCCGGCCACGGGCACCTGGAACTCGCCGGCCGCGATCCCGTCCGTGTCGGTCTTGATCGCCTGGGCGAGGATCGGATCGGCCGTGAGCGCGTACCCGGCGAACGTCGAGCCCGCCACGAGCATCTGACGCCGTGTGATGCCACTCTCCACCTGTTCAGCCATGGGACACCTCCTCGTGGTTCAACGTTTGGACGCCTCTTGAAGTTCCCTCACGTGTTCGGCCCAGTGACCGGCGAGCAATTCCAGACGCTGCCGTCCCGTCATGACCTCGCCGTTCGAGCGCTTGAAGGCGGGCCGGTCGAGATCGGGCGCGTTGCGCACCGCGCGCGTCAGGCGCGCGTGGGCCTGGCGAACCTGCGCGAGCAGCTCGTCGAGGCTCTCGTGCTCGTGCAGGCGGCGGCAGACCTCGTTCACCGTGTCCGAGTCGGCGGGCACCGGCCAGGGCGGCCCGCCCAGCGCAGCCGACTGGATGCCCCACGCGGTCGCGTCGTGAAAGTAGATGAAGTGCATCAGCACGTCCCGGGCCTGCCACCGATCGACCTGGGCCTGCGTGCTCCGGCCCGGGCCTCCGAAATAGGCCAGCGTGTCCTGCACGACCTTGTCGAGGTTGGCGAACAGCACGTCTGCGGCCGGCGCGGTCATCGGCGAGCCCTCTCTCGGCTGGAGTTGCGCGTAGTGTACACGGAAGCTCGAGGCGTGGTACCTCTCTAGGCGCGATGCGCCACGTTCACCTCGGCCGCACCGGGCTCAGGGTCTCGCGGCTCTGTCTCGGCACGATGACCTTCGGGCTCCAGTGCGACGAGGCGGCCTCCGTCGCGATCCTCGACCGCGCCGCCGCGGGCGGCATCACCTTCCTCGACACCGCCGACGTCTATCCGCTGGGCGGCAGCCTCGACACCGTCGGACGCACCGAGGAGATCCTCGGGCGCTGGCTCCAGGGACGGCGCCACGAGTTCGTGGTCGCGACCAAGTGCGCCGGCGCGATGGGCGCGCGGCCCTGGGACCGCGGCGCGTCGCGCAAGCACGTCTTCGACGCGATCGAGGGCTCGCTGCGCCGCCTGCGCACCGACTACGTGGACCTCTACCAGCTCCACCACCCCGACCCCGAGACACCGATCGACGAGACGCTCCGCGCGCTCGATGACGTGGTGCGCGCGGGCAAGGCGCGCTACGTGGGCTGCTCGAACTTTCCCGCCTGGCAGGTGGCGCGCGCGCTCGGCCGGAGCGAGGTGCTCGGCGCGGCGCGGTTCGACTCGGTCCAGCCCCGTTACAACCTGCTCTTCCGCCAGATCGAGCGCGAGCTGCTGCCGCTCTGCCAGGTCGAGGGGCTCGGCGTGATTCCCTACAACCCGCTCGCCGGCGGCTTCCTCTCCGGCAAGCACCGGCGGGACGCGGGCCCGACCGCCGGCACGCGCTTCACCCTCGGCACCGCGGCGGAGCGCTACCAGGAGCGCTACTGGCACGCGCGCGAGTTCGCCACGGTGGAGGCGCTGCTCCCGCTCGCGCGTGAGGCGGGCATGCCGCTGGCGCGGCTCGCGCTCGCGTGGGTGCTCGGGCATCCGGCCGTCACGGCGCCGATCGTCGGCGCGAGCCGGCCCGCGCAGCTCGACGACGTGCTCCCCGCCGTCCAGAAGGACCTCGACGCCGGCGTCAAGGCGCGCCTCGACGAGCTGACGCGCGAGTATCGCTCGGGCGACGACGCGCGCTAGTCTAGCTAACCGGCCTGCGACAAGTTCGGTGGTGGCCCCAACGGGATGCGCCGTAAGGCGGTTGCTCTTGCTGCTTAGTCCCGCGCCGGCCGTGCGCGGCTGTGGGTCAAAGCTCGAGGCTCCCTCCGCCCGTGAGATTCGCGGGTCACGTCTGATCGGTCGGGTTCATGACCGCCATGCCGGCGGCGACTTGGACGGCTCCGACCAGATCATCGACGCCGAGCACGATGCGCCCGCGCGTCGTGACGTAGACCGAGTCGATGTTGATGCCCGCCTTCGACATGACGAGCGCCACGTCTCCCAGCATGCCCGGTTCGTCCAGAACCCTCACGATGAGCACCTCGCGGCGCGTGTACGAGATTCGCGCTTCATCGAGAGCGTGGGCGGCCTTCCCCGGATCGCTGGGCACGAATTGAATAAGGGTCTTCCCCTCGCGGCTCATCCCTTGGATCGCCTCGATATTGATGCGGGCGCTGCCCAGCACACCGCCGAGTCGGGCCAGGGTGCCGGGTCTGTCCTCGAGCGTCACTTTGAACTCGGTTGCCATGCTTCCCTCCCCGGGTAGGCGAGCCCGCTACGGCTGAGCCCCGCGGCAGAGCGCGACGTCTGTCCGAAGCTCGTTCGCCGTGGTCATCCCGATGCAGATCGAATGCGCGTAGGGGAAACGGAAAGCCCAGCGAAGGGCAGGAGCGACGTCGGCACCCGTGACCTGGCCCGAGCCCAACGCCTTCATCCCATAGACGCCGCGCCCGCTCCGATAGAGACGCCGAATCACCGCCCGCATCTCGTGTGGTGCCGCGTCCTTCATCCAGGCGCCCGTCCGATTGACGATGACGAGCGCGACGTCGACCTCGGACAGGCCGAGAAGCCGGCGGAGAACCTCCCGGCTGTGGGAGGACACGCCCACCGCCCGCACGAGCCCCGCCTTCCGACTCTCGACCAGCGCGGCGAGCGCCGGCCGCTTGGCCTCCAGATCATCGACCGAGTCCACCGCGTGGAGTAGGAAGACGTCGACTGTGTCGGTGCGGAGCTCGCGCAACGCCTTCGTAACGGCCCGTCGCGCCCCACTGGCGGTGGTCGCGTAGGTCTTGGTGGCGACCACGACGTCTTGCCGCCCAACCTCACGGAGGGCCCGGGCGAGGTGGGGATGCGTTCCGTAGTCGTCGGAGGTATCCCAGAAGTTGACGCCGAGGTCGTAGGCCTGCACCAGGAGGCGCGCCCCGGTCGCGATCGGCCCGCCCAGGTAGCCGGTACCGAATGCCAGCCGCGAGACGCTGAGTCCCGTTTTCCCCAGGTCCGCACGGGTGACGACTTCTCGCCGCATCTCATCCCCCCATGCGCGGAACGCTAACACATGAGCGAGCCTCTCGCAGCCGGCGCCCCAGGCGGGTCAATCGGGCCCCACCGGGCGGAGGGCGGGGCCAGCGCGAGGTCTTGCGACTGCTGTTGATTGGTTGCGGGGGCTGGATATGTTGAATGCTACACGGCGCCCGAGACGCGAACCCGTCTTTCATGTCCGCCACGCGCTTTCGTAGTGGTTGAAAGACGTTAACGTGCCTTTCTCCGGGCTGGGGCTCGAGCGGATCGCGCGCCTCGGTCGGCGGTCGTGCTATTGCGGCTGGACCGATACATGGCAACGAGGCGCCGATACGTCGTGGCCCGCCACCGGCCTATCCGGGGGCCGACCGGTTCGACTGATGGGTGATTGCCGCTCGCCGAGTTGCGGAAGACGGTGCGCGGCGGCACGCGCGTCCCCGGATACACAACCGAGCCCGCCGTCACGAGCGCGCTCGCGCCGATCCGCGCGCCGTCGAAGACGACGGCATTCGCCCCGATCACCGCGCCATCGCCGACGGTGCAGCCGTGGAGGACCGCGCCGTGGCCGATCACGCACCGCCGGCCGACGACGACGCGTCCGTGCAAGACGGCGTTGTCCTCGATGAGGCTCTCCTCTCCGACACGGATAGGCTCGAAGTCGCCGCGCAACACGGCGCCGAACCAGATGCTCGCGCGCGCGGCCACGGTGACGCGACCGACCACGTATGTCCCCTCCGTGAGGAACACGGACCGGTGGATGCGCGGGCGGTAGCGACCGAAGCGGATCACGGCGCCGCTCACGGCTTGTCGGCCCGCTGGCGGAACGTCTGCTTGAGCCCGCCGGGCTTGAACCCGCCGCCTTCCCGCTCTACCCTGCTCCACCACTGGTCGAACTCCTCGCTGCGTTTCCCGGCCACGTGCAGAAGGAAGTGGTGCTCCCAGGCGCGCCCCTGCCCCATGAGGTCGAGCGTGTCATTGATGGATTTCTTCACCGTGCGCACGGCGAAGGCCGGCAACGCCGCGATTCGGTTCGCCAGGGCGTCCACCTCGCCTTCCAGCCGGTCCGCCGGCACAACCCTGTTGACGAGCCCGAGCCGGTGCGCTTCGGTCGCGTCGATTGATTCCGCGGTGAACAGCAGCTCCTTGGCCTTACGCGCGCCGATCTCCCACGGCTCGACGAGGAGCTGCACGCCGGCCATCGCCATCGCGACGACGGGGTTCGCGAAGCGGGCGCTCTCGTCGCACACGATGAGATCGCACATGCAGGCGAGCATGAGGCCCGCCGCGACGCAATGGCCGTGCACCTGGGCAATGGTCGGCTTCGGCAGGTTCCGGATGCGGAACAGCTTCTCGAGAAACAGCTCCCGCTCCATGTCGATCCGGGTGTGGTACGTGTACCCGCGCCGATCATAGCCGGGGTACTCGAGGTCGTGACCGGCCGAGAACGCGCGACCCTCGCCGCTGAGGACAACCACGAGCACCTCGTCGTCGGCCCCGCCGGCGGCAAACGCGGCGTCCATCTCGGTGATCAGCGTGGGGTTCTGGGCGTTCAGCTTGTCAGGGCGGTTCATGCGGATGCGCAGGACCGGCCCCCGCCGCTCGACCTTGATCGCCTCGTAATCCATGGTCACATCCTCCCCGTTCCAAGTGTGGCGATCAGCTCACCGTAGGCGGCGAGCTGGCCCGGCCACTCCCGATAGCCGCATACCGGCCCGAGCACGACGTATTGCACACCGGCGTCGATGAAGGCCCGGATCCGGGCGGCGCACGCCTCGACCGGTCCCGCGGCGCCGAAGCGCTCCATGATCGAATCCCCGGGCAGGCGGTACACGCGGTTGATGTACTCGGCGCCCGCCGCACGCGCTCGAGCCGCGTCGGGTCCGATATTGATGAAGACGAACGAGCCGCAGGTGAAGCCGTCGGCCGGCCGGCCCTCCTCGGCGAGAAAGCCGTGGAGCGTTTGGACCAGCCGCGCGAACTTGCGCTCACTGGCGAAGGCGCCGATCCAGCCGTCGCCGTAGCGGGCCGCGCGCCGCAGCGCGGCCTCCGAGGTGCCGCCGATCCAGATGGGCAGGGCGCGCTGGACTGGGCGCGGCGCGATCGAAACGTTGTCGAGGACGAAGTGGCGTCCGGTGTAGCTGAAGCGCTCATTGAGGAAGAGACCACGGACGATGTCGAGGCTCTCGTTGGTGCGGGAGCCGCGCTCGCGCAGCGGCACGCGCATGGCGCGGTACTCGGCGGGGTGGTCGCCGCCGACGCCCACGCCGAAGATCATGCGCCCGCCCGACAGCACGTCGAGGCTCGCGACCGTCTTGGCGATCAGCACCGGATCGCGCAGCGGCAGGATGATGACGTTGCTTGCGATGCGAACGCGCGAGGTGGCGGCGGCGAAGGTGGCGAGCACCGTGGTCGCTTCCAGGATCGGCGCATGCCACTGGACGTGGTCGCCGACCTGGACGGAGTCGAAGCCGACCGCCTCGGCGGTGCGCGCGAACTCCATGAGCTCCGGTGCCCCGGGCACCTCGGACGAGTACGCGCCGACTGCGACACCGAAACGGAGCACGGTCACCCTCCCAGGTACGCGGCCTTGACGTGGGGGCTCTCGGCCAGCTCGCTTGACGGCCCGCTCAGCGCGATCCGACCGGTCTCCATGACATAGGCGCGCGATGCGATGTCCAGCGCCATCCGGGCGTTTTGCTCCACGAGCAGGACAGACACGCCCTGCTCCCGATTGATGGACCGCACGATCCGCGCGATCTCGCGTGCGACCATCGGCGCCAGCCCGAACGACGGCTCGTCGAGGAGCAGCAAGGCGGGCTCGGCCATGAGCGCTCGACCGATGGCCAGCATCTGCTGCTCGCCGCCGCTCAGGGTGCCCGCCAGCTGCCGCCGCCGCTCGGCCAGGCGTGGGAAGCGACCCTCGACCATCGCCAGCGTGCGACGGATCTCGGGGGCCGACCGCCGACGGTAGGCACCCATCTTGAGATTCTCGAGCACCGTCATCCGGGGAAACAGCCGCCGCCCTTCCGGCGCGTGCGCCAACCCGAGCGTCACGACGCGATGGGCCTTCCACCGCGAGATGTCGCGGCCGCGGAGCAGGATGCGGCCGCCAGCGCTCTGCACGAGGCCGGAGATCGCCCGCAGCGTCGAGGTCTTCCCGGCGCCGTTGGGGCCGATGACGGCGACCACCTCACCTTCTTCCACCCGGAACGAGACGCCCTTGACGGCCGCGACGTTGCCGTAGCGGACCTCGAGATCCGTCACCTCAATCACGGGATTCCTCGGCGCCGAGGTACGCCTCGATGACGGCGGGATTGGCCTGGATTTCCCGCGGCGGCCCCTCGGCGATGCGAACGCCGTGGTCGAGCACGGTGATGACATCGCAGAGCCCCATCACCGCTCGCATATCATGCTCGACGAGCAGAATCGTCCTGCCCTCGGCGCGCAGACCGCGAAGCGTGGCGACCGTCTCTTCGCTCTCGTGCGCGCTGAGGCCGGCGAGCGGCTCGTCGAGAATCACCAGCTCGGCTCCGGTCGCCAGGACCATGGCCAGGCATAGCGCCTTCTGATCGCGGTGCGGCAGCGTTCCGGCGCGCTGATCGGCCGCCTCCCCCAGGCGCAGCACCTCCAGCAACGCTCGGGCGCGGGCGAGGATGGCCCGCTCTTTGTCGCGGTAGGCGGCCGTCCCGAGGAGCGTCGGGACGAACATCGTCTCTGCGTGCAGGTGGCGCGCGATGAGGACGTTCTCCAGGACCGTGGACTCCCGGAACAGCGTGGACGCCTGGAACGTCCGCGCGATCCCGCGCCGGCAGATCTCCGAGGGCCGCAGCCCCGACACGCGCTCGCCCTTGAAGCGGATCTCGCCCGACGATAGCGGCAGCACACCGGTGAGGAGGTTGAAGACCGTGCTCTTCCCGGCGCCGTTCGGCCCGATGAGCCCGTGGATGCTGCGTGGCGCCACGTTCATGGACAGCCCGCTCACGGCCTGCAGGCCGCCGAAGCGCTTGGTGACGTCCTGCAACTCAAGGAGCAACGCGGGCTCCCATCGTCCTGGCCCTGGCACGGCGACGCCGGGCGAGCGTCCCTGCGAGTCGACCGGGCAGCGACACCAGGCCTTCCGGGACGGCAAGCATGACAACGATCAGGATCAGTCCGTAGACGAGGATCTCGTAGTGGTGGAGCTCGCGCAGGAACTCGGAGGCGACCGAGAGCACGACCGTGCCGACGACCGGGCCCCACACGGTTTGCGCCCCGCCGATGACGGTGAACACGACCAGCAGGACCATGGGCTCGAGACCGAAGTCGCTGGAGTGCAGGACCTGGTGGGTGTGGGCGAAGAACACGCCGGTAAGGCCGGCGAAGAAGCTCCCGAGCACGAACACGCCCAGCCGGTAGCGACTGACGTTGACGCCGAGGGTCTCGGCCAGCACGTCGGCCTGGCGGATGGCGTTGGCGACCAGACCGACGCGCGAGTACTCGAGCCGGATCAGCACCGCCGCCGCCATCAGGAACAGCGCGTATATCAGCCAGTATTGCGGCAGCTTGCCTGTGAAGGTCACTGCACCCCCGCTGAGCGGCAGCGGGGACGGTCCCGGGATCTGGACGAGTCCCGACGGGCCGCCCAGATAGTCCACGAAGAAGTTGTTGAAGACCAAGCGCAGGACTTCGAGGAACGCGAACGTGATCAGGAAATAATAGGGCCCGCTGACGCGCAGCGCGATACGGCCGACGGGGACCGCGACGAGCGCGGCCACCAGCGGAGCCACCCACAGCGACGCCCAGAACGACCACCCGACCCGCATCACGAGGAGCGCCGAGGCGTAGGCGCCGATGCCCATGAATGAGATGTGCGCCATGTTGAGCTGGCCCGTGCTCATCTCGAACCGGAGGCTGAGCGTGAGCACGAGGTTCATGAGGATCGTCGTGGCCACGTCGAGGTAGTACGAGTCGCGCGTGGCA
>JBGQEL010000057.1:0-25188 GCA_041496385.1 Methylomirabilia bacterium
GCGACGCACCTTCTCCCGGATCGCCTCGATCCCGGGGCTCTCCCCGAGAAGGTTGGTCAAGATTTTCATAGTCCACCGCATCTTATCCCACTGGTCAATTCGGTGTTCAACACTTGACCACTGACCGGTCAGGCCATGCCAACGGTACAAGATAAGTCCCTGATTCTACAGGACGAGTCTCTGGTACCAGGGTTGCGTGATGTCTCTGCCCATGAGCCTCTACTCGACGACCATAAGCCAGGCAGGAACCACGAAGCGGGTGCGTGATCGGGTGCCAGCCCGGAGCGAGGAGGGGCCTATGAGACCGTTCATGCTCGCCGTCGCCTCGACGCTCGCGCTCATGCTGCTGCTCGGCGCCGTGAGCGACGCCCTGGCGAGCCACGCGCTCGCCGGCGAAGCGCAGATCGCCTGGCAAGCGCAGCTCGACCGGATGGACGAGGCCCTCGGCCGGAACGCCCAGGACGACGCCGCCCTGTTCTGGCGCGAGGCCTACGCGGCGGCGCTTCGTACCCGGCACTGGCAGGGGATGGTCGCCGTCGGCGACGCCTACCGGCGGCTCGGCGCCCGCGGGGGGTTCGCGCGGGTGTCCGACGCCAAGGCGCGCGAAGCGTACCGCGCCGCGCTCTTCCGCGCACGCGAGGAGGGCTCGCTCGAAGGCGTGCTGCGCGTGGCGGAGGCGTTCGCCGAGCTCGGCGATCGGGCGATCGTCGAGCGGTGCATCAGCGTCGCGCGGACGATCGCGTCGCAGGCGCACGACGGGCGCGCCGACGAGCGTGTGCGCGGCTTCGCCGAGCGCTGGGAGGCCCGACGGCTCGAGGTCGAGAAGCGGAACGGTGCCGGCAGACAGGGGACGATCCAGTGAGCACGCCGGCACCGGACCACGAAGGCCGCGTCGTGAGCCCCAGGGCCGTGCTCGCCGTCGCGGCGGCGGTCACCGTTCTCGTCCTCGCGATCGTGGAAGCCATGGCCAACTTCAAGCTCATTCAGGGAGGACTGCTCCGATGACGACGATCCTGGCGACCGAATCGACCGGGCCCTGGCGCGACTACATCCGCGCGATGGACGAGGCGCTCGCGGAGACGAACGCGACCTCAGCGGTGCGCGCCTGGCGCAACGCCTACGCGGCGGCGCTCGGCACGCCCGGATGGCGCGGGCTCGTGGAGGTGGCCGACGCCTCGCTGCGCATCGGCGCCATTCCGGGCTTCGGCAAGGCGTCGGAAGCCCGGGCGCGCGAGACATACTGGACCGCGCTGTTCCGCGCGCGCCAGCAGGGATCGCTCAACGGCGTCATCGAGACCGCCGAGGCCTTCGGGGCGCTCGGCGACCGCCCGATGGTCGAGCAGTGCATCCGCGTGGCCGAGAGTCTCGCGGCGGTCGACGGTGACGAGCGCGCGGCCGACCGCGTGCGCGGGCTCGCGACGAGCCTCGCCGCCCGCGTCCTGGATGCGCCGCGCGCGGAGGCGGCGGGCTCGTCGAACCCGGGCGCGATCTCAGTAGCGTTGCCGGCCGGTGGGGCGTGAGAGCGGATCGGGGCGCTGCTGCGGATCAGCCTTGCCCGGCTGGACGGCGACCCAGCCGCGGCTTCTCATGCACTCGTCGTCGAGCTTGCCGCTCCGCGAGCACTCGCGGTAGTCCCGGCGGAACTCTTCCGTCGTGTACTTCTGGTCCAGCTTCATCCATTCGCGATCGTCGGTGGAGCAGCCGGACACCACGACGACCATCAACCCCGCGCCGATGAGGAGCCGCGCGCGTCGCATGCGCCCGGCATTGTACCGCGGCGAGTTTCTCACCCTCGTGGAGAACCGCCGCCGGAGGGCGTGGGCGGCCTGAAGAGCACATAGCCGATGCCGGCGCGCTCCAGCCAGACGCGTCGAAGCTCGTCGAGCCGGTAGCGTCGGGGCACGGCATCTGCGTGCGGCGCGGCGGGATCGTTCACCAGGACGACGTCGTTCTCCCAGCCGGTCAGCACCAACAAGTGTCCCGTCGTCTCGGCGATCGCCGCATCCGTGAGCTCGCCCGGGCCGTAGCGGACCGACGCGACGATCGGCAGGCCACGCGCCAGGCACCACGCGGCCGATTCCCAGTCCGGGAATCGCAGGAGGTAGCCCGCCACGCCGTGCCGACCGGCGGCGTGGATCGCCGCCGGCCAGACGCCGTAGCGATCGAGGGCCGGGTGGAAGATCTCGCGGGCGAGCGCCGCGACCTCGACGGGCCGCCCGTGATACGCGAGCACCATCGCCACGCTCGTGGGCGAGCAGATCTGCAGGCGGATCGCCTCCGCCTCGCCCATCTGCGAGAGCGCGGGCACCGCGAGGCGGGCGGGGGGTCCGGAGGCGCGCGTCACGCGCTCCGGTGCCTCCCCGTCCCACGCCGAGAGGGCGACGAGCCACGGCGCGTCGAGCAGCGTCCGCCCGTCCCGCCCGTGGAGACGAAGCCGCAGGCGCACGGCCTCGACCGGCACGGTGGTGGTGAACTCGTCGACGTCGGCGGCGAGACACTCCTCGCGCGCGGGCATCGGCTCGAACCCGTCCGGGCCGATGGACGCGCCGGCCACCCACTGGGACCACCGGGCGCCGGCGCGGACCGACAGCTCGAACCGGAAGCTCGCGTCGCCACGCGCGAGCGCGACGAACGATGGCACCAGATGGCGTGCGGGGCGACGCGGCCGCCACTCCGGAAGCTCGAGGCAGAGCGCGGCGCCCTCGTGCCGTGGCGCAGGCGCGAGCTCGATCTCCCGCCGGCACGCGGGCGGAACGATGTCCGCGAGCGCGGCGAGCGGCCAGCCGGATGCGGCGAGGAAGAGATCGGTCGTCATGGTGAGTGGCGGGCGGTGTCGGGGGCGTGGGCGGGCGCAGCCCGCCCACGGCATCCCCTCATTCGTGTTGCGCAGGCTTGGCTGCGCGTCCCGGCACACGCCGGGATTCGGTACTGCGCGACTCCGGCGCCGTTCGGTGCCGCTAGCAGGCCCCCGACGACGCAGCCGTTAGGTCCGGTGGCGGGGTCTCCATCCACACCTCCTGGCTAAGTAGTCCCGAGACGGCGCCCGGAGCGTCCTCCGCGCGCCGTATCTCCTCTCTACTCCCGCGCCGGAAACGCGTCAAGTCTCACCTGGCGCCGCCTCTCAGGCGCGGGTCGAGCACGTCACGCAGTGCGTCGCCGAGCATGTTGAAGCCGAAGACCGCGAGCGAGATCGCGGCGCCGGGCCAGACCGCCATCCAGGGCGCGCGGAACATGTACGTGCGGCCGGAGCCCGACAGCATCGCGCCCCACGAGGGATAGGGCGGCGGCACGCCGAAGCCGAGGAACGAGAGCGCCGACTCGGCCAGGATCGCCGCGCCGAGGCCGATCGTGGCGAGGATGATGACCGTCGGGGCCACGTTCGGCAGGATGTGGCGCGCGATGATCCGCGCGTGCCCGCAGCCGAGCGCCCGCGCCGCCTCGACGTACGCGCTCTGCGCCACGGAGATCGTCGCCCCGCGGATGACGCGCGAGTTGGTGGCGGCGATGAGGACGGCGAGCGAGAGCACGACGTTCAGCAGGCCCGGGCCGAGGACCGCCATCAGCGAGAGAATGATCACGAGGTACGGGAACGAGAGCCAGGCGTCCACGATCCGCTGGACGACGAGGTCGTAGGCCCCGCCGAAGTACCCGCTCGAGACGCCGACCGCCGTCGCGAGCAGGACGGCGAGCCCGATCGTCGCGAAGCCCACGGTGATCGACACCCGCGCGCCGTACACGATCCGGCTCCACATGTCGCGCGAGAGATTGTCGGTGCCGAGCCAGTGTGCGGCCGAGGGCGCCTTCATGCGCGCGCCGCGCACGGTCTCGTCGTAGCCGTAGGGCGCGATGCGCTCGGCGAAGACCGCCATCAGGAGCATCGCGATCACGATCACGCCGCCGAGGGCGCCGAGCGGCTTGCGCCGCGCGAAGCGCGTCCCCGCGGCGGCCCAGCGGGCCGGCGCGGACCCGCCCCGCGCCGACGCGCGCGCGCCGTCGAGCACGCTGAGGCTAGTAGCGGATTCGGGGATCGAGGACGGCATAGAGCGCGTCGACGCCGAGGTTGACGAGGACGATCGTGGAGACGACGACGAGGTTCACCCCCTGGATCACCGGGTAGTCTCGCTGGTTGATGGCGTCGAAGAGGAACCGGCTCATGCCGGGGAGCTGGAAGATCGTCTCGATGATGACCGTGCCGCCGATCACCTGCGGCAGTTGCGTGCCGAGGAGGGTCACGACCGGGATGATCGCGTTGCGCAGCCCGTGCTTCATGATGATCGTGCGTTCGGCGAGCCCCTTCGCCCAGGCCGTGCGCACGTAGTCCTGGCGGAGCACCTCGAGCAGCATGCCGCGCGTGAGCCGCATGAGCGCCGCCGCGGCGGCGACGCCGAGGATCAGCGCGGGCAGCAGGAACTGGGCGACGTGCATCGCGGGGTTCTTCGCGAAGTCCGTGTACTCGGTGACGGGGCGCCAGCCCCACCAGATCGCGGGGAGCACGATGACGAGCGTCGCGAGCCAGAAGCCGGGCACCGAGAGCCCCAGGATGGCCGCGCTCCGCGCAACGTAGTCCTGGAGCGTGTCCTGACGCGCGGCCGAGATGACGCCGACCGGCACGGCGATGATCAGGGCGAAGGCGAGCGCGAAGGCCGCCAGCTCCAGCGTGATCGGCAGGCGCTGGCCGATCTCCTCCAGCACGGGCCGCCGCGTCCAGAGCGATTCGCCCAGGTCGCCTCGGAACGCCCGTCCGAGCCACTCGACGTACTGGACGTGAAGGGCCCGGTCGAGCCCGAGCTTGGCGCGCAGCTCGTCGACGTCCTTGGCGTACGCCTTTTCCGCCAGCATGAGCTGGACGGCGTCGCCCGGGATCAGGCGCGGCAGCGTGAAGACGATCAACGACGCGATCGCGAGCGAGGGGACCGCGATCAGCAGCCGCTTGGCGAGGTAGCGCCTCAGCAACGCGTCAGCGATCGAGCCAGGCGGCCGTCAGGCGGCCGCCCAGGTCGTAGCCCAGATTCGGGCCGTAGTTCTTCAGCGCGTTCTCCCAGCAGGCGACGCTGAGCCCGGAGTGGATCTGCATGTAGTACTGCTGCCGGGCCAGGTGGCGCTGGATCTCGTGGATCAGCTCGCGCCGCCTGGCGACGTCGAAGGTGCGGCGCTGGCGGACGATCAGGTCCGTGACGACGGGGTCGTTGACCTGGCTCTGGTTCCGCGGCTCCCCCGGCATGTACTGGCCGAAGAGGTAGCCGTCGGGCTCGAGGAAGGTCGTCTGGGGACCGAACGCCATGGACTCGAACTTGCCGACGAAGCACGTGGCGAAGTAGGCGCCGTACTCCTTCTGGTCGAGCCGGGCGTCGATCCCCACGTCCTTGAGACCCTTGAGGACGAGCTGCGCCTGATCCACGAGGATGCTCGAGCCGTACGTCGTGAAGCACACGCTGGCCGGGAAGCCGTTGGGGTAGCCCGCGGCCGCGAGCAGCCGCTTCGCCTCGGCGAGGTCGTACTTGTAGTAGCGGGCGCCTTCGCCGAGCTGCGCGACCGGCAGGGACCACTCCTTGAGCGCCGCCGGCCACGGGTGGATTGAAGGCGCCGGTGCCCTCGGACGTGGCGTCCATCAGGCCCTGGCGGTCGACGGCGAGCGCGATGGCCTGCCGCACGCGGACGTCGCTGAACGGCGGACGGTCGGCCCGCATCGACAGGTGGCTCATGATGTTCGCCACCACGTCCATGGTCCGGAGGTTCGGGCGCTTCTGCGCGACCGCGCTCCTGATCTGCGCCCACTCGGTCCGGAAGATCAGCCCGCCGTCGAAGCCGATGTCGTACTTGCCCGACAGGAACGCGGCGATCCGCGAGGCGCTATCCTCGTCCACCGGCGCCTCGATCCGCTCGATGTAGGGCTGGCCGGCGATGAAGTAGCTCGGATTGCGAACAAAGATCATGCCCTGATTCGGCCGGTAGCTCTCGAGCATCCACGGCCCGCTGCCGACGCAGGCCTCGACCTTCTTGAGGTCGCCGAACTTCTCGACGCACTCGCGGGCGACGATCGCGACCGCCATGGGGTTCGCGAGCATGTCGAGGAACCACGCGAAGGGCTCCTTCAGCGTGAACTTCACGGTGTACTTGTCGAGGACCTCGACGCGGTCCACCGCGCGCAGCATGTACGCGTACGCGTTGCCCGTGACGGTCAGGAAGCGCTCGACGCTGTAGCGAACGTCCTCGGCGGTCAGCTCGCGCCCGTTCACGGGCGGCTTCGGCTGCCACCGGACGCCGCGGCGGAGCTTGAAGACGTACGTGGTCTCGCCGGGCTGGCTCCAGGACTCCGCGAGGTCACCCTCCAGCGGAAACGTCCCGGGGGTCACGCCCGGGCCGGCCTTGTGGCGCAGGAGGCGGCTGTGCGTGAACGAGAGCGTCGTGTGCGTCTTGAACGAGCTCGTGAGCATCGGATCGAAATGTGGTGGGTCGTAGCCGCGGATCGTGAGCGTCCCGCCCCGCTTCGGCGTCTGGGCCCGGGCGATCACGGGCGCCGCGAGACCCGCGGCGAGACCCGCGCCACCGAGCGCGAGGAGGCGACGGCGGGTCAGCACGGCGCGGTGCCTCAACGGTCGAGCCAGGCGGCCGTGACGCGCCCGCCCAGGTCGTAGCCGATGTTGGGGCCGTAGTTCTTCAGCGCGCCGTCCCAGACCGAGACGTAGGTCTGGGACGGGATCTGGACGTAGTACTGCTGCCTGGCGAGGTAGCGCTGAATCTCCCAGATGACCTCGCGCCGCTTGGCGACGTCGAATGTCCGCCGCTGGCGAACCAGCATGTCGGCGACGATGGGATCGTTGATGTGGCTCTGGTTCTTCGGCTCGCCCGGGTAGTACTGGGCGAAGAGGAAGTTGTCGGGATCGAGGAACGGCGTCTGGGGTCCGAAGGTCATCGAGGGAAAGTTGCCGTTGAAGCAGGTCGCGATGTACGCGCCGTATTCCTTGGTGTCGAGCCGCGCGTCGATGCCGACGTCCTTCAGGTACTTGAGAACGAGCTGGGCCTGATCGACGAGCACGGTCGAGCCGTAGGTCGCGAAGCAGAGCTGACCCGCGAAGCCGCCGGGGTAGCCGGCCGCCGCCAACAGCCGCTTGGCCTCGGCCGGGTCGTGCCGGTAGTACCGGGCGCCCTCGCCGAGCTGGCTCATCGGGATCGTCCACTCGCGCAGCGCGGCCGGCACGGGCGGGTTGTACTCCGCCACCCCCTCGTAGGTCGCGTCGACGATGGCCTGGCGATCGATGGCCAGCGACATGGCGTGGCGCACGCGCGCGTCGCTGAAGGGCTTCTGGTCGGTCCGCATCGAGATGTGGTTCATCACGTTCGCGGGGAATTCGAGCGTCCGCAGATTGGGACGCTTCTGCCTGAGCGTGTCCTTGATCTGCACCCAGTCCGTCCGGTTGACGTTGCCCGCGGCCGTCTCCACGCCGACGTCGTACTTGCCGGTGAGGAAGGCGGCCACGCGCGAGGCAGTGTCCTCGTCGACGGTCGCCTCGACGCGGTCGATGTACGGCAGCCCCGGGAGGAAGTAGCCCGGGTGGCGGACCAGGGTGAACCCCGAGCCGGGGCGGTAGGTCTCGAGCATCCAGGGGCCCGTCCCGATGACGGCCTCGGGCCTCCTGAGGTCGCCGAACTTCTCGACCGCCTCGTGCGCCACGATCGCGATCGCCATCGGCGAGGCGAGCATGTCGAGGAACCACGCGAACGGCTCCCGGAGCGTGAACTTCACGGTGTACCGGTCGAGCGCCTCGACCTTCTCGACGGACCGGAGCATGGAGGCGTTCGAGTTGCCCTTCACCGTCAGGAATCGCTCGATCGAGTACTTGACGTCCTCGGCCGTGAGCTCCCGGCCGTTGATCGGGGGCTTGTTGTGCCATCGGACACCGCGCCGCAGCTTGAAGACGTACGTCGTCTCGTTCGGCTGGGTCCACGACTCGGCCAGGTCGCCCTCGAGCGGGAACGTGCCCGGCTGGATGCCCGGGCCTGCCTTCGGCCGGACGAGCCGGCTGTGCGTGAACGAGAGCGCGACGTTCGTCTTGTACGAGATGATCAGCATGTGGTCGAAGTGCGGCGGATCCCACAGCCGGAGCGACAGCGTGCCGCCCCGCTTCGGCGTCTGTGCCCGAGCGCGCGGCGGAGCCACCGCCGCGCCGGCGAGCGCGGCGCCGCCGAGCCTGAGAAGATCGCGCCGGCTGAGGTCCAGGGAGCGGCTCTTCACCGGCGCCCGCTCACCGATCGAGCCAGGCGGCGAGGAGCCGGCCCCCATAGTCGTAGCCGAGGCCGGGTCCGTAGTTCCTGAGCGCGTTCTCCCACACGGCGATGTAGATCTGCGAGACCGTCTGCGTGTAGTACTGCTGCTTGGCCAGGTAGCGCTGGATGTCGTGGATGACCTCGCGGCGCTTCGCGACGTCGAACGTGCGCCGCTGGCGGATCAGCATGTCCGCGACGATCGGGTCGTTGATGTGGCTCTGGTTCTTCGCCTCGCCCGGGTAGTAGTAGCCGTACAGCACGTTGTCGGGCTCGAGGAAGGGCGTCTGCGGCCCGAAGGCCATGGACTCGAGCTTTCCGATGAGGCAGGTCGACGCGTAGGCGCCGTACTCCTTCTGGTCCAGCTTCGCGTCGATCCCGACGTCCTTGAGGTACCTGAGGATCAGCTGCATCTGGTCGACGACGATCGTCGAGCCGTAGGTGGTGAAGCAGACGTTTCCGGAAAAGCCGTTCGGATGTCCCGCCGCCGCCAGCAGCCGCTTGGCCTCCGCCGGGTCGTACGTGTAGTACCTGGCGCCCTCGCCGAGCTGGGCGACCGGCAGGGCCCACTCCTTCAGCGCGGCCATGACGGGCGGGTTCCACACCCCGCCACCCTCCAGCACGGCGTCGATGATGCCCTGGCGGTCGATCGCCATCGACATCGCCCGCCGGACGCGCACGTCGCTGAACGGCGGCCGGTCCGTCCGCATCGAGATGTGGTAGGGCACGTTGCCGGGAAACTCGAGCGTCCGGAGGTTGGGCCGCTTCTGCTTCAGCGTGTCCTTGATCTGCACCCAGTCCGTCCGGTTGATGACGCCGGGGAACTCGTAGCCGATGTCGTACTTGCCCGCGAGAAACGCGGCCATGCGCGAGGCGTTGTCCTCGTCGACGGAGACCTCGATCCGGTCGATGTACGGTAGCCCGGGCACGAAGTAGCTCGGGTTGCGGACGAAGGTCATGCCCACGTTGGGGCGGTAGCCGTCGAGCATCCACGGGCCGGTCCCGATCACGGCCTCCGCCTTCTTGAGGTCGCCGAACTTCTCGACCGCCTCGCGCGCCACGATCGCCACCGCCATCGGGTTCGCCAGCATGTCGAGGAACCACGCGAACGGCTCCTTGAGCGTGAACTTCACCGTGTACCGGTCGAGCGCCTCGACGCGGTCGACGGAGCGGAGCATGTAGGCGTACGAGTTGCCGGTGACCGTCAGGAACCGTTCGACCGTGTACTTCACGTCCTCGGCCGTCAGCTCGCGGCCGTTCAGGGGGGGCTTCGCGTGCCACCGCACGCCGCGCCGGAGCTTGAAGACGTAGGTCGTGTCGGTGGGCTGGGTCCACGACTCCGCCAGATCGCCCTCGAGCGGGAAGGTGCCGGGCTGGACGTTCGGGCCGGACCTGGGACGGACGAGCCGGCTGTGGGTGAAGGAGAGGGGGATGTGCGTCTTGTAGGCGATCTGGAGCATCGGATCGAAATGCGGCGGGTCCCAGAGCCGGAGCGACAGCGTGCCGCCCCGCTTCGGCGTCTGGGCGCGCGCGCGCGAGGGGGCCACCGCGGTCCCGGCGAGGGCGGCGCCGCCGAGCCGGAGAAGATCGCGACGACTGAGGTCCATCGAGGGCCTCCCCCTCTTCACGCGCCCGCGGCGATCGCCGCCAGCGCCTGATCGAAGATTTCGAGGGTCTCGTCCACGTCCTGGTCCGTGTGCGCCAGCGAGACGTAGATCTTGTTGGCGGCCTTCACGGCGCCGCGCCGCAAAAGCTCCTGATTGAACCGCTCGATCCGCTCGCGGTCGGCGGTGAGCGTGGCGCGGTAGTCCACGATGGGCCGGTCGGTGAAGAAGAGGTCGAAGACCGGCGGCTCGCCGCTCACCTGCGCGGCCAGGCCGCTCCGGGCGACGGCGGCGCGCAGCCCCTCGCGCAGGCGCGTCCCCGTCGCGAACAGCCGCGCGTACGTCCCGGGCTTCCGGAGCTCGGCGAGCGTGGCGAGCCCGGCGGCGCACGCGATCGCGTTGCCGTTGAACGTGCCGGCCTGCCAGACGTACTCCGGCGTGCCCTCGAGGGCGGCGTCGAAGTGCCGCATGATCGTCTTCGGGCCGGCGACGCACGCGAGCGGAAAGCCTCCCGCCACGACCTTGCCGAAGGCCGCGAGGTCGGGGACGACCCCGTAGAACTCCTGGGCGCCGCCGTAGGCGAAGCGGAACCCGGTGACGATCTCGTCGAAGACGAGCGGCACCTCGTGGCGCCGTGTCGCGGCGCGGAGTCCCCGGAGAAACCCCGGCGCGGGCGGGATCGTGCGCTGGTAGGGCTCGATGATCACGGCGGCCAGCTCGTCGTGGTGGGCGTCGATGAGGGCCTCGGCGGTGGCGAGATCGTTGTACGGCGCGACGAGCACCTCGCCCTCGATCGCGTGCGGGATGCCGGCGGAGTCGACCATGGGCGCGGGGAACGCCTTGGGCGAGCGCGGCACGACGCTCATGAGCACGTAGTCGTGGGTGCCGTGGAAGCCGCCCTCGAACTTCATGACCTTGTCGCGCTTGCGGAAGGCGCGGGCCGCGCGCAGCGCGAAGAACGTCGCCTCCGACCCGCTCGAGGCGTAGCGGACCTGCTCGGCGCACGGCACGGCGCGGACGATCTCCTCCGCGAGCTGGATCGCGGGCTCGTTGAGGAGGAAGTACGAGGTGCCGCGTGCCATCTGGCGCTCGACCGCCTCCACGACCGCCGGATGCGCGTGACCGAGCAGCATCGGCCCCGAGCCCAGGAGGTAGTCGAGGTAGCGCCGCCCGTTCATGTCCCAGAGGTGGGCGCCCCGGCCCTCTCTGACGACGAACTCGAGCCCGGGCCCGCTGCGGTGGCTGCCGAGCACGCCGCCCGGGAGCACTTGCGCGGCGCGTCGTAGGAGATCGGACTGATCCGTCATGCTGAACGCACCTTTCCCGGGCCATCCGCCGAGTCCACGGCCTCGCGTCACCCGCTCCAACAGTGCAGCGATGATACTGGAGAACCCTCGCCGGTCAAGCGACGCGGGCGCGGCGCTCACCCGCCCGCGCGCGCCAGCAACTTCCGCGCGCGCGCGAGGTGCGGCGCGTCCACCATCTGGCCCTTGAAGGTGAACGCGTACACGCCGCGCCGCGTGTGCTCCTCGAAGGCGGCCACGAGCGCGCGCGCCTCCTCGAGGGCCTCTTTGGCCGGCGTGAACGCGTCGTTGATCACCGGGATCTGGTTCGGGTGGATCGAGATCTTGCCGCTGAAGCCCATCGCGACGGCGTCCTCGCACTCGCGACGGAGCCCGGCGAGGTCGGCGATGTCGGTGTACACGGTGTCGAGCGCGTCCAGACCCGCCGCGGCCGCCGCGACCGCGCACATCACACGCGCGTGGCGCGGGATGTCGAGGTAGCGCCCCTCGGCGTCGCGCACGCGCTGGAGCCCCATCGCCGCGCCGAGATCCTCGACGCCCCAGGAGACGGCCACGGTGCGCGGCGAGGCGGCCGCGACCTCGCGGATGTTCAGGAGACCCTCCGGCGTCTCGGTCGCGATCAGCACGAGGCGCGTCGCGCCGTGCGCGATCCCGTGGCGCTGCTCGAGCCGGTCGAGAGCCTGGGCGATCTCGCGGACGTCGCCCGCGTGCCGCGGCTTCGGCACGACGTAGCCGTCGGGCCGCGCCGCGACGGTGCCGTCGAGGTCGGCGCGGCCGAGCGGCCCCCAGATCGGGTTCAGGCGCACCCAGCGCTCGCGACCGCCGAAGTCCCGATTGCGGAGCCAGTCGGCGACGATCGGCCGCGTCGCCTCCTTGCGGTCGGGCGGCACCGCGTCCTCGAGGTCGAGGATCAGCCCGTCGGCGGGCAGCGTCAGCGCCCTGGCGAGCATCCGCTCGTTGCCGCCCGGCACGAAGTGGAGCGAGCGGCGCGCGCGCGCCGTCACGTGGCCTTCTTCCGCATCATCGCGTTGCGCCGCGCGACCATCACGACCTCGCCGCGCTGATTCCGCGCGCGGTGCTCGAACGTGACGATGCCCCACTGCGGCCGCGACTTCGACTCGCGCTTGTCGACGACCTCCGTCTCCGCGTAGATGGTGTCGCCGTGGAACACGGGCTTCGGGAACTCGATCTTCTCGAATCCCAGGTTCCCGACCGTCGTGCCCAGCGTCGTCTCGCCGACCGAGAGCCCGACGGTCACGCCCAGCGTGAACAGGCTGTTGACGAGCGGCTTGCCGAACTCCGCCTTGGACGCCGCATGGAAATCGACGTGCAGCGGCTGCGGGTTCATCGTGAGGCACGAGAAGAAGACATTGTCGGCCTCGGTGACCGTGCGACCCGGCTGGTGCTTGAACGTCTCTCCGACCGTCAGCTCCTCGAAGTGCTTCCCCGCCATCGCGCCCTCCTCCCCCGTGACGTGGGGGTCAGCGTACGGCATCGCCCGGGGCCGGAGCAACACGGCGCCCGGCCTCGGACCCGGGAGCCTCACGCATGAGCCGCCACACGCGCTCCGGCGTGAGCGGGAGCTCGCGCACGATCGCGCCGAACGGCGCCAGCGCGTCCTCGACGGCGTTGGCGACGGCGGCGGGCCCCGGGATGGCGCCCCCCTCGCCCACGCCCTTGGCGCCGAGCGGCGTGAACGGCGAGGGGTGCTCCAGCCGGTCCACCTCGATGTCGGGGACGTCCAGCGTCGTGGGCTTCAGATAATCCATGAACGAGGCCGTCAGGAGCTGCCCTCCCGCGTCGTAGTGGAACTCCTCCAGGAGCGCGGCGCCGATGCCGTGCGCGGTCGAGCCGTGCACCATGCCTTCCACGATCAGAGGATTCAGCTCGCGCCCGCAGTCGTGCACGACGACGTACTTGAGGATCCTGACCGCCCCGGTGGAGCGATCCACCTCGACCAGGCAGCAGTGGGCGGCGTTGGAGAAGACGAGCTGCGAGCGGACGCGCCGCCGCGCGTCCACCGGCGCGGCCAGCGTGTTCTGGTGCGCGTGGCGCGCCTCGAGCCCGGGCTCCTCGCCCGCGGGAAGGCCGAGGACATCCGCGTACGCGGTGCGCGCCACCTCGCGCAGCGACAGGCCCGAGCCCGCCATGCCACGCACGCGCACGGCGCCGTCGCGCAGCTCGAGGTCGGCGGGGGCGACCTCCAGACGGTGCGCGGCGATGCGAAGGATCTTCTCGCGAACCTTGCGGGCGGCGCCCACGACGGCCCCCACGTCGGTCACGGAGAACTTGTTCGAGTAGTTGCCGGAGAGATAGAGCCAGGGCGTCGTCGACGAGTCGAAGCCCCGCTGGACGTGCACGCGCTCGGGCGTGAGGCCGAGCTCGTCGGCCACGATCTGCGCGACGACCGTCTCGTAGCCCTGGCCGCTCGCCGGATCGCCGATGGCCGCGCTCGCCTCGCCGTCGGGCTCCACGCGCACCATCGCGGCCTCGGCCGAGCCCGAGGCGGCGCGGCGGCCGGTGACGAGCTCGTAGGAGGCGAGGTTCGTGCCCGCGGGCTCGACCGACGTGGCGATGCCGATGCCGAGCAGGCGGCCCTGGGGGCGTCCCCGCGCCTGCTCGGCGCGCCAGCCCGCGTAGTCGAAGCGGGCCAGGGCGGTGCGCAGCGTGGCGGCGTAGTCGCCGCTGTCGTACTGCGCCCCCGGCGGCGTGGTGTACGGCATCTCGTCGGACGATACGTAGTTGCGCAGGCGGACCTCCGCGGGGTCGAGCCCCAGGCGCCGGGCGAGCAGCGTCATGGCGCGCTCGACGGCGAAGCACATGAAGGGCTTGCCGATGCCGCGGTTGGCGCCGCTCGGGCACTTGTTGGTCAGCACCGAGTAGGGCTCGTACCGCACGGCGCCGATCCGGTAGCCGTTCACGATGTTGCCGAGCTTGATCAGGTTGTGCTGCGTGGGCGAGACGAGGTTCTTGCCCTCGTCGGCGATGTCGCGCACGCGGATCGCCAGCACCGTGCCGTCGCCGCGGTAGGCGAGCTCGATGTCCATGACCCCGTTGCAGGCGTGCATGAGCGCCGTCAGGTTCTCCAGGCGGTCCTCGATCCACTTCACCGGCCGGCCGCTCTTCCCGGCGAGGAGCGCGCAGACGAGCAGGTACGCGGGCCGGCGCTTGTTGCCGAACGCGCCGCCGATCTCGGGACAGCAGAGGCGCACGCGCGACTGCGTGACGCCGAGCGACTCGGCAAGGATGCCGAGGGTCAGGCCCGGACGCTGGTCGTTGGTCCAGAAGGCGTAGCTCCCGGTGCCGGCGTCGTGCTCGACGACGCAGCCGAACGTCTCCAGCGGCGTCGAGGCGTACCGCTGGATCCGCAGGCGCTCCTTCAGGACGCCGTCGGCGCGCGCGAACGCCCCGTCCACGTCGCCGTAGACGAGCACGTCGTGCCAGAGCACGTTGGTGCCGAGCTCGGGATAGAGCAGCGGCGCGCCCGGGCCGATGGCGGCCTCGGGGTCCAGGACGGCGGGCAGCGGCTCGTAGGTGACCGCGATCCGTTCGACCGCGTCCTCCGCGGTCGCGCGGTCGACAGCCGCGACCGCGGCCACCGGCTCGCCCACGAAGCGGACGCGATCGACGGCCAGGCAGAAGTCGTCGAGCGGCACCGGCGTGGGAATGAGCGGGCGGATGGGCCTGCTGAGGCGGGCGGCCTCGGCCCCGGTCAGCGTGGCGAGCACGCCCGGCAGCGCCTCGGCCTCCCGCGTGTCGACCGCCACGATCCGTGCGTGGGCGTGCGTACTCCGCAGCATTGCGGCATGGAGCAGCCCTGCCCGCGTGAGGTCGTCGACGTAGCTGCCGCGGCCGGCCACCAGGCGCGCGTCCTCCTTGCGCGGATACGGCACGCCCACCCAGGGGGCGGCGCGATCCGCGCTCACGCGCGCCCGTCCGATCGCGCGGCGCGCTCGACCGCGCGCACGATGTTGACGTAGCCCGTGCACATGCAGAGGTTGCCGGACAGCGCCTCGCGGATCTCCTCGCGCGTGGGCGTCCCATTCTCCGCGAGGAGCTCGTGGCTCGCCACGATCATCCCCGGCGTGCAGAAACCGCACTGGAGCGCGTGACACTCGTGAAACGCCTCCTGCAGCGGGCTGAGCCCCTCGGGCGGCGTGAGCCCCTCGATCGTCGTCACGCGCGCGCCGTCGAGCTGGACGGCGAAGAGGAGGCAGCTCCTCGCGGTGGCCCCGTCGACGAGCACCGTGCACGCGCCGCAGACGCCGTGCTCGCATCCGACGTGGGTCCCCGTGAGGCCGAGATCCTCGCGGAGGAAGTCGGCCAGCGAGCGCCGCTCCGGCACGTCGCGCTCGACCGCGCGATCGTTGACGGTCACGCGCAGCCGGACCATCAGGCGCCTCCGGCGGCGGCCTGCAGCACGGCCCGTGCCGTGAGCACGGCGACGAGATGGCGCCGGTAGGACGCCGAGGCGTGGACGTCGTCCGTCGGCGCGCACTCGGCGGCCGCGGCCTCGCCCGCCGCGTGGGCCACCGCCTCGTCGATCCGCGCGCCGACCACGAGGGCTTCGGCAGAGCGCAGCCGCGCCGGCGTCGGGCCCACGCCGAACGCGACGACGCGCGCGTGGGTACACGTGCCGGCGGGCGCGCGCGTCACGACGGCGACCCCGGCGAGGGCGAAGTCGCCCGCGCGCCGCGCGACCTCGGCGAATCCCCAGCGCGCGCCGTCCGCCGGGGGCACGTGTACCCCGGTGAGGATCTCGTCGGCCCGGAGCGCGGTCGTGAAGAGGCCCTGGAAGAAGTCGGCGGCATCCACCTCGCGCGCGCCCGCCGCGCCCTCGATAGAGACGCGCGCGTCGAGCGCCACGGCCGCGGCCGGAAGCTCGGCCGCGGGATCCGCGTGGGCGAGGCTGCCGCCGACGGTGCCCCGGTTGCGAATGGCCCGGTGCCCGATGTGGCGCGCGGCCTCGACGAGGAGCGGGCCGTGCGCGCGCGCGAGGGGCGACCGGAGCAGATCGGTGTGCCGGACGAGCGCGCCGATCCGGAGGATACCGTCCGCGTCGCGCTCGACGCGGTCCAGTCCGGGGAGGCGGTTGATGTCGACCAGCGTGGCGGGCCGGACGAGCCGCATGTTGAGCATCGGCGTGAGGCTCTGGCCGCCGGCGAGCAGCTTCGCCTCGCCGTCCGTCCCGGCGAGGCAGGCGATCGCCTCCTCGAGCGTGCGCGCGCGGACGTACGCGAAGGCGACGGGCTTCACGACGGATCGAGACGGTCGCTCAGAGGACCAGCTCGCGGGCGACGCCGCGCAGGTCCACCTCGAACTCGAGCCCGAGGATGGGCGGGCGGCTCGGAAACCAGCGGACGCCATGGATCGCGGCGGGACCGGCGGAGCCGAGGAGCACGTCGGTGAGGAAGCCGTGGATGGGGTGCGCCGTGTACACGTCGATCGCCGTGGCCCGGCTCCAGTCCGCGCCGAGCGCCCGCATCCGCTCCTGCATGACGCCCATCACGAACCGGGCCTTCTCCCGCATCGCGTCGGGCGAGGTATCGCCGTGTCGGACGATGCCCTCGGCGCCCCGCGCGCGATCGCGCATCTCGCCGGCGCCGGCCACCACGAACGTCGGCGTCGGCGTGGTGCCGGGAATCGTGTAGGAGAAGGCGTAGAGCGCGGGCGCGGCCGGCGCCGCCAGGACGGGAGCCACGTTGGTGCGGGGGATGGGATTGTCCTCGCCCACGAGAATCCCCCAGTCGGCGAGGAGCGCGCGATAGCCCGCGTTGAAGCCGTCGAACCCGTCGAAGCTGAACGGCGCCGGGCTCCGCAGCTCGACCCCGCAGAGCGCCGTCCGCGGACGTCCCTGCTCGCGCAGATGCCGCTCGACTCTCGCGAACCCGTCGCGCCACGGCACGGGCGCGCCGAGCGTCGCGTGGACGATCTCCCAGCCCGGCGTTGCCACGACGCCGGAGGAGAACGCGGAGATGCCGGGAAGAAACCGGTAGCCGCCGTTCGGGCAATCACGAAGCATGCAGACACTCCTGGACTAGAGGGTTTGGCTCCACGGCCGTCCCCGCGGGCGGGCGGGCTCCCAGCCGCCGGCCTCGGCCCACCACCCGACGGCCTCGGCCGGGCGTGGCGACCGGACGACGGCGAGCGCGGCCCCGTCCGGAAAGAATCCGCCGAACGCCGCACGCCCGTCCCGCTGGAGCGCGGCGAGGCCCGATCGCGCGCGGGCGCGATCGCTCGGCGCGCCCTCCACGATGGTCACCCGCAGCCCGGCGTCGACGGGGGGCAGCGCGAGCGGCTCGAGAAAGTCGGCGAACGCGCGCGGATGATGGTCGGCGAAGAGCCCGGCGCGGTTGAACTCGTTCTCCTCGAGCAGGCGCGACAGCTCGGCCTGATCGACGACCCGGTAGAAGATGTTGGCGGCCGCGCCGTCGGGCTCGGGGCCGCCGGCCACCACGCGTCCCTCCTCGCGCAGGCTCGCCAGCTGCTTGAGATGGGCGGGACGGAACGGCAGACGGCGGGCCATGTAGTCCGGAGCGCAGGTGAAGCGTACGTGATAGACGATCACGACGCAGCCCTCAGGTGGCGAGGCCGAAGAGCGACGTCATCCTCGTCGCGCCGAGCATCGCCGACATCTCCGCGTCCGCCGGCCGCCGCTCGAAGCGGCTCGCCCCGTCGAGGATCTTCGGAAGCAGCGCGAGGTCGCCCGCCGTGTTGAGGAACACGCCGGGCAGGCCGAGGATCCAGTGCACGGCCCGATCGATGTCCGCCTGCGCCTCGAGCGGCTGGTACCACGTGGCGTGCGTGCGGTCGGCCGTCGCCCACGGCCCGCGCGCGATCGACTTGATGACCTGGACCGCCACGTTGCGCTCGCGGCAGATGGCCAGCACCTCCTCGAAGGTCCGCCGGTAGCGCTCGTTCTGGGCCATGAAGAAGTTGAACGGCAGCAGCACCGCGTCGAAATCGAAGCGCGCGAGGCTGCGCTGGTGCATCGCGGCGATGGTCCAGCCGTGGCCGGTCACGCCGATGAAACGCGCCAGTCCCTGCGCGCGCGCCTCGACGGCCGCCTCGAGCGCGCCGCCGGGTCCCATCGCCTGGTCCCAGTCGTCCGGATGCGCCAGCGAATGGAGCTGGATCAGGTCGACGTGGTCGACGCGCAGCCGGTCGAGCGAGCGGCGGATGTCCTCGCGCGCCTCGCCGGCGGTCCGGCTGCCGGTCTTCGTCGCGAGAAAAAAGTCCTTCCGGTGGCGCGCCATCCAGGGACCGATCCGCAGCTCGGAGTCGCCGTACCGCGCGGCGGTGTCGATGTGGTTCACCCCGTGGCGCAGCAGCAGCTCCAGCGTGCAGTCGGCGTCCGCCTGGCTCGCCTGGGCGAGCGCGGCGCCGCCGAACAGCGTCACCGAGCTCTGATGGCCGGTCCGTCCGAACGCGCGTCGCTCGAGCATCGGGTCCCCTCCCGTCGCGACAGCATAGCGCGACTCGCGCGAGCCCGTGCGCCAACACGCGCCGCCGCGCTTGACACGTCGGGCGACGCGGCGCAATGTCTTCGTCTGCGCGCCGTCCCGATCCCCGGTGGACCGGGCGGGCACCCGCGGGGCACCCTCGAACAGGAGCGTGACATGAAAGCTGCCGTGTTCCATGGTCCGCACAAGCCGCTGACGATCGAGGACGTCGACATCGACAAGCCCATCGGCCGCGAGGTGCTCGTGCGCACCGTCGCCTCCGGGGTCTGCCACAGCGACCTGCACTTCGTCGACGGGTTCTACCCCTTTCCGGCCCCCGCCATCCTCGGCCACGAGGCGGCCGGGATCGTCGAGGCGGTCGGACTTCAGGTGTCGGAGTTCAAGCCGGGCGACCACGTCATCGCCTGCCTCTCCGTCTTCTGCGGCCAGTGCGACTACTGCCTGACCGGCAAGACGCACCTCTGCCAGACGCGGCCCGTCCGCGCGAAGAACGAGCCACCCAAGCTCTCGTGGAAGGGCCAGCCCGTCAACCAGTTCGCCAACCTCTCCGCCTACGCGGAGAAGATGCTCGTCCACGAGAACGCGCTCGTGAAGATCGACGACCAGATGCCGCTCGACCGTGCCGCGCTGATCGGCTGCGGCGTCACCACGGGTGTGGGCGCGGTGCTCAACACGGCCCGGATCGAGGCCGGCACGAGCGTCGCCGTCTTCGGCGCCGGGGGCGTGGGGCTCGCGGCGATCCAGGGGGCGCGCATCGCCGGGGCGCGCATGATCATCGCCGTGGACACGGTCGCCGGGAAGCTCGCGCGGGCGCGCGAGCTGGGCGCCACGCACGCGGTCGACGCCTCCGTCGACGACCCCGTGAAGGCCATCCGCGTGCTCACGAACGGCGGCGCCGACTACTCGTTCGAGGCAATCGGCCTCAAGCTCGCCGCCGAGCAGTGCTTCGACTGCATCCGGCCCGGCGGCACGGCCACCGTGATCGGCATGATCCCGGTGGGGCAGAAGATCGAGCTGGACGGCCCCATGTTCCTGCGCGAGAAGAAGATCCAGGGCTGCAGCATGGGCAGCAACCGTTTCAAGGTGGACATGCCCCGCTACATCGATTTCTACCGCCAGGGCCGCCTCAAGCTGGACGAGATGATCACCCGCCGCGGCAAGCTCGCCGACGTGAACGAGGCCTTCCGGGCCATGAAGGCCGGTGAGGTCGCGCGCACCGTCCTGATGTTCGAGTAGCCGGCATGAACTTTCACGGCCTCGACGTCGGACGGCAGTTCAAGCGCATGCGCGAGCTCGCGCCCGAAGCGTACCGCTCGTTCCTCGAGTTCGACACCAAGGCCTTCGCCGACGGCGCGGTGCCGGCGAAGACGAAGGAGCTGATCGCGCTCGGCATCGCCCAGATCACGCAGTGTCCGTGGTGCATCGACGCCCACACCAAGCGGGCCGTGAAGACCGGCGCCAGCGACCAGGAGATCGGCGAGGTGATCTTCGTCTCGATGGCGATGGCGGCGGGCGCGGCCTGGAGCCACGGCGGCCTGGCGCTCCAGTGCCTCGACGAGGCGCACAAGAAGACAGACTGAACCGTCAGGCCTCCTTGACCGTCAGCACCGGGCAGGGCGCCATGCGGATCACCTTGTCGGCCACGCTGCCGACGATGAACCGGTGGACCTCCCCGCGCCCGTGGGTCGCGAGCAGCACGAGATCCGCCTGCATCTCCTTCGCCGCCTCGATGATCTCTCGGTGCGGCACACCCACGCGGAGCAGGGTGCGAACGGGGCAGCCCGCCAGGCTCGCAAGACTCGCCCACTGCTCGAGACGCAGGGCCCAGGCTCGCCCGGCTTCGGAGAACGCCTGCGTCGCGGCCCCCTCGAGGGGTCCAGGGAAGACGCGCGTGGTGGGGACCGTGTCTTCCGGGTCGTCGCCGCGCGGGATGCCGAGCTGGTGCGCAGCCTGGAGCGATCGGAGCTCCGCGCGTTGCTCCTCCTTCTCGAGCATCGTCTCCATGTCGAGCGGTGAGGCGGGCAGCACGTGGAGGAGCGTCAGCTCGACGCCGTAGACTGCCGCCATCTGCCGGGCGATTCGCCAGGCCTTTTCGGATCCCGCCGAGAAGTCGGTCGGTACGAGAATCCGCGAGAACGCGCCCTCCGTCTTCATGGCAGCACCTCAGGCCCTGCGCGGTTCCTTGACGACCAGCACCGGGCATCGGGCATCGCGCAGCACGCGCTCGGACACGCTCCCGAGCAGGAGCCGTTTCATGGTGCCGAGCCCGCGCGCGCCGAGGACGATCAGATCCGGGTCGAAACCCGCCGCGGCGCCGAGGATCTCCTCCGCCGGGTGGCCGGTCGGCATCGACCGCGTGACGCGGGAGAGTTTGCCCTTGAGCGTCACCGTCGCGTGGTCGAGGATCTTGCCGACCGCGCTGCGGCGCTCGCGCGCGATGTCCGCGATCATCGCGGCGAGCTGGCGGCGGATCACGCGCGGCGCGGTGGCGGGGTGGGGCGGCGCCTCGACCACGCTCAGGAGGCGCACGCGTACGCCGCGCCCGATGGCAAGCGAGAGGAAAAACCGGATCGCCCCGTCGGCGCCCTCGGAGCCGTCCGTGGCGACGAGGACCGAGTCCAGCCGGCGCGGCCGGCCCTTGACCACGAGCACGGCGCAGGGCGCATGACGGGCGACGGTCTGCGAGACGCTCCCGAGAAGGAAGGCCTTGACGGCGCCAAGGCCGCGGGCGCCGACGACGACGAGATCCGCCGCCCACTCGCCCGCGGCGCGCACGATCTCCTCGTTCGGCCTTCCCTGCACCACACGCGTCTCGGCCGCCTTGGCGCGGGGGCCCAGGAGCTTCACCGTCTCCTCGACGATGCTACGTCCCTCGGCGAGCAGCGCGGCGTGGAGCTCGGCGACGGGGGGGATGTCGAGCGCCGGCGTCGGGAGCGTGACGACGGTCAGCACGCGGATCCGGGCCGCGCCGGGAAGCGGAAGATCGCCGAGCCACGCCGCTGCGGCGCGCGCATCGGCCGAACCGTCGGTCGCGAGCAGGATACGCATGGACTCATCCCCTCCAGGGGCTCCGGACGGCGTACCCCTGCGCCTCGAGCCGCTTGATGGCCGCTCCGGGATTGATCGTGCGCACGCGGACCACGACCTCGGTGCGTCCGTCGCGCCCGGGCAGGGTGACGATGCTCGAGATGGCGGCCCCGGCCTCCTCGACGCTGTGGACCGCGTCGGCCAGCGCCTCGCTGCCCCCGGGCAGGAAGATGTCGAGCCGACTCGAGGGCTCACCCGCGCCCATGGCCCTCAGGAACAACTCGATGATGTCCGTCTCGGTCACGATGCCGATGACCCGGCCCTCCTGGGTGACGGGCAGCGCGCTGATCTTCTCCTTGACCATGAGGCGGGCCGCCTCCTCCACCGGGAGCATCGGGCCTACCGTGATCACCGCCCGCGTCATGATCTCGTCCATGGTCACCTTCGCGAGGAGGTAGGCCAGCTCGTGGCGCTCGAGGCTCGTGGCGGGCGAGGCCATGGCGCGCTTGAGGTCGCGGTCGGACACGATGCCGACGAGGCGCTCGTCCTCCATCACGGGCAGGTGACGGACGCCCCGCCTCTCGCTGAGCCGGAGCGCCTCGGGCAGCGTCGTGCCCGGCCTCACGGTGATCAGATCGCGCTGCATCACGTCTTCGACGAGCATCGGCCGTCTCCTCTCGCGCGCGTCGTGGCGCTCAGAGCGGGTAGCGAAGGAGCGCCGCCACGCCGCCGGCGCGGCCGAGCTCCGAATCGGGCTCGATCGTCTCCACCTCGCCCCCGGTGTTCAGCACGCGCCGGACGAGCGCCTCGCCCAGCTCGACGTCCTTCACGGTCTCCTTGCAGCGCCGGCATGCGGCCGCGCGCCCCGGCTGGAGCCCGCCGCAGGCCGCGCACTCGGCGCCCGGCGCGCCGAACGTGCGCGTCACGTAGAGCCGGCGCACGGCGCCGCGCGTCGTCGCGTCGAGCACGCCCTCGAGTCCGGCCACGGCGCGGCCGCCCTTGGCGGCCTCCGTGAGCACGCCGGCCACGTCCATCGCCGCGGCCTCGCCCCGCTTCGCGTCGAGCAGCGCGCCCGCGCGCTCGACGAGCGCGCTCGAGGGCTCGTGCCGGGCGCCGACGATCGTTCCCGCGACCAGCCGCGCGACGCGGTCGTCGAGCTGCTCGCGGAACACGGCGAGCGCGCGCGACTCGCCCGCGAGCACGATGCGCTCCACCCCATGGTCGTCCACGAGCGCGGTGATCGCGGCCGCGACCGCCGCGAAGTGCCGTGCCCGCTGCGCCTGGACGTGCCGCTGGTAGCGCGACTGCGCGAGGAGCTGCCAGCCCCCCTGGCGGTGATGACCCGCGACGTCGCTCTCGAGCGGAACCTCGTCGGTGACGCCGTCACCGTGCAGACCGACGATCCGAGCGTGCGCGGCGTCCACGAAGACGACGAGCGCCGGGGGCGTCGCCTCCGCCAGCCCCGCCAGGCGCCGCACGTGGGGCGCGTCACCCACGACGAAGAAGTTCTCGACTGAAACGCGCAGGGGCAAGGTGTCCCTGAGGCCGAGCGCGCCGCACGCGAAGAGCGCCACGCCCCGGGCGCCCACGTCGCGCGCCTGGCTCACGAGCGCCTCACCCTGCGCCGCGACCCAGTCGAGGTCGGCCGCGAGCTCCGGCGCGGCGCCCGCCCGCGCGCGCTTGAGCTCGTCGGCGAGGAACACCCGTACCCGCTCGCGCTGGTGCTCGTCGCCCCAGCGCGTGTCGAGGTACACGCTCACGACCTGCGCACCCGTCGTCGCGATCCGCGCGAGCCGGTCGAGCTGCGCGCGCAGATCGCCGCTATCCACGGGCTTCACGCCGCATCGGCCCGGGCGCCGCGGAAGAGCATCACCGGCGCCGCCGCCTTGTGGAGCACCTGCTCCGCCACGCTCCCGAGCACGATCCGCGACAGTCCGCTGGCGGAGGTGGTGGACATGACGATGAGGTCGGCGACGAACGCGTTGGCCTCCCTGAGGATCTCCTTCACCGGGTCGCCGAACCGCACCACGCACTCCGCCTCCCGGCCGAGCCGGACTTCGACGGCGCGCAGGTAGTCGACGGCCGCCGCCTCGAGCCGGGCTCCCTCCTGATCGGCGTAGGCGACGATCCGGCCGTCGCTCACGACGTTGTCCGGCATCGGCGCCACGTGCAGGAGACGCACCACGGCGCCGCCGCCCTTCACGAGGTCGGCGACCAGGTCCACCACGCTCTCGGCCTCCAGGGTCTCGTCCAGCGGCACCAGGATTCGCTTAGCCATGTCCGTCCCTCCTACGACGTGAGCGCTCGGCGTGCCGCGAAGTACTTCTTCGGCCGCCGACTCAGTTCGCGGGTCGTGTCCACGAGCCGCCCGGCCTGGCGTTCGAGCCGGGCGAGCGCGCCGTCGAACGCGAGCCGTGGCGTCGCGGCGACCTCCTCGACGTGAATCGCGGGACGGCGAGGCAGCCGCACCTCGAGCGCGCACCGCAGCGCGTCGCCGCCCTTGGCCCCGTTCTCGTCGGTGAACGTCGCGCGCACGCTGGTCGCGCGGACGGGCAGCGCCTCCACCACGTCCGCCACCCGGGCGGCGACGCGCGCGCGGATCGAGCGGCCGTCGGCGCCCCCTCGGAACTCGATTTTGATCGGCACCATGGGTCTCCTCCTTCTTGACCTGTAAGACAGGCAACACGGATGCCAGGCCGGAACGTCAACGATTTCAGGCATGTTCGGACTGGCTGGACGAGTCCCGGGTGGGGTACGAACGCCTCAGCCGGTGCTCGGGGGCCACAATCGGGCGGCGCCCGGAAGGCTCGACGACCTCGACTACAATGACCGCGATGCCCGCGCCCACCCCGAGCGAGCCCGACCCCTACCCGACCGAGTTCGAGCGCGACATCACGCTCAAGGACGGCACCGTCGTTCACATCCGTCCGATCCGGCTCGACGACGCACCCCGGTTGCAGGACCTCTACGATCATCTGAGCCGCCACACGGCCTACCAGCGGTTCTTCAGCGTGATGAAGCGCCTGCCCCCGGACTGGGCGCGCATGCTCGCGTCGGTGGACTATCGCACGCGGTTCGCGGTCGTGGCCGAGCAGCCGGGCGCGCGCGGCGCGGAGCTGGTCGGTGTCGGGCGTTACGAGCCGACCGGCGACCCGACCGACGTGGAGGTCGCGTTCGTCGTGCAGGACGGCTGGCAGAACCGGGGGCTCGGCACGATCCTCTTCAACGACGTCTTGCGCGCCGGCGTCGCGCGCGGGATCCGGCGCTTCCGTGCCTTCGTGCTGGCCGACAACCGCCGGATGCTCGACCTCATCGTGCGCTTCGGCGAGATCAAGGAGCGCCGGACGGACCAGGGCGTGACCGAGCTCGTCTTCACGCCCCGCGGGCGCTAGCAGGCTGCTGAAAAACCCGACATTTGATGCCGGGGCACGTGGGAAGTTCGACTACGATGCGCGCAACACTCGGTGAGGAGGCGCGCATGCGAGGGGACAAACCGGAGTCGGAGCCGCACATGTGGAGTTACGTGCC
>JBGQEL010000058.1:0-24834 GCA_041496385.1 Methylomirabilia bacterium
AGCGGTGAGATGGCGCGTGGCGGTGCGAGCCGAGGCGGTTCGACCGGCGAGGCGAGCGGTGAGATGGCGCGTGGCGGTGCGAGCCGAGGCGGTTCGACCGGCGAGGCGAGCGGTGAGATGGCTCTGAAACTGCCGGACGCGCGGGGCCACTTCGGGCGCTACGGCGGGCGCTTCGTGCCGGAGACGCTCATGGCGCCGCTGATCGCGCTCGAGCGCGCGTACGCCCGCGCGAAGCGCGACCGGAAGTTCCAGGCGCGCCTGGCCGGCCTGCTCGCGGACTACGCCGGCCGGCCGACGCCCCTCTACGCCGCCGCGCGGCTCGGCGAGCAGTGCGGCGGCGCGCGCATCTACCTGAAACGAGAGGATCTCTGCCACACCGGCGCGCACAAGATCAACAACGTCCTGGGCCAGGCGCTCCTCGCCGAGCGTATGGGCAAGCGTCGGGTGATCGCCGAGACGGGCGCGGGCCAGCACGGCGTCGCGACGGCGACGGCGGCGGCGCTGCTCGGGCTCGAGTGCGAGGTCTACATGGGCGCCGAGGACATCGAGCGCCAGGCGCTGAACGTCTTCCGCATGCGGCTCCTGGGCGCGCGCGTGATCCCCGTCGAGGCGGGGAGCCGGACCCTCAAGGACGCGATCAACGAGGCGCTGCGCGACTGGGTCACGAACGTGCGCACGACGTACTACCTCCTGGGCTCGGCGCTCGGCCCGCACCCGTACCCGATGATGGTCCGTGACTTCCATACCGTGATCGGCAAGGAGACGCGGCGGCAGGCGCTGAAGGCGCTCGGGCGGCTGCCCGACGCGCTGGTCGCGTGCGTGGGCGGGGGCTCGAACGCGATCGGCCTCTTCCACCCGTTCATCGGTGATCGGCGCGTGCGGATCGTCGGCGTCGAGCCCGGCGGCGAGGGGATCGCGTCGGGCCGCCACGGCGCCTCGATGACGGCGGGACACGTCGGCGTCCTGCACGGGTGCATGAGCTACCTCCTCCAGAGCGACGACGGCCAGATCGCCACGGCGCACTCGATCTCGGCGGGGCTCGACTATCCGGGCGTCGGGCCCGAGCACGCCTACTACCGCGACGCGGGCCGGTTCGAGTTCGTCTCGGTGACGGACGAGGAGGCGCTCGAGGGCTTCCAGGCGCTGACGCGCCTCGAGGGCATCATGCCCGCGCTCGAGTCGGCGCACGCCGTCGCCCACGCGATGCGGCTGGCCAAGACGCTCCCGAAGTCGAAGGCGATCGTGGTGGGCCTCTCCGGCCGCGGCGACAAGGACGTGCACGTGGTCGCGAAGGCGCTCGGCACGGAGGTCGGGTGATGCCCGCCCCCGCGACGAGGTCCCGGCTCGGCGAGACCTTCGAGCACCTCCGGGCGCGGGGCGAGCGCGCGCTCGTCGCGTACTTCACCGCCGGCGACCCGTCGCTCGACGTGACGCGGCGGCTCGTGCTCGAGGCGGCGCGCCGCGGCGCCGACGTCGTCGAGCTGGGCGTGCCGTTCTCCGACCCGCTCGCCGACGGCCCCGTGATCCAGCGCGCGGCGATGCGGGCCCTCGAGCGGGGGACCTCGGTCGCGCGCGTCCTCGAGACGGTCGCGACGCTCCGGGCGGAGACGCGCGTGCCGATCGTGCTCCTCACGTACTACAACCCCGTCCTCGCCTTCGGCCTGAAGGCCTTCGCGCGCACCGCGGCCGACGCGGGCGTGGACGGCGTGATCGTCGCCGACCTGCCGCCCGAGGAGGCGGACCCGCTCGCGGCCGAGGCCGAGGCGGCGGGGCTCGACCTCGTCCACCTCGTGGCGCCGACCTCCACGCCCGAGCGCGTGCGTCTGATCGCGCGCCGGAGCCGCGGCTTCATCTACCTCGTCTCGCTCACCGGCGTGACGGGGGAGCGGCGGGAGCTGCCGCGCGATCTCGCCGAGCAGATCCGGACGCTCCGGCTCGTCACCACCATGCCCGTCTGCGTCGGGTTCGGCATCTCCCGCCCGGAACAGGTCGCGGCGGTCGGACGCCTGGCCGACGGTGTGATCGTGGGCTCGGCCATCGTGCGCCTGGTCGAAGCGCGGGCCGACTCGCGCACGCTGGTCGAAGACGTCGGCGCGTTCATCGCCGAATTGAAAGCGCCGTTGCGTCCTGGAGGGGGAGACCGCGAGCCCTCCCCGGCCGGCAAGAGGCCGAGGTAGCCCTGGATGGCCTGGTTCAAGCGGAAGACGGACGGGTCCGAGGGCAAGGCGAGCCGCGTCGTGATCGCCGAGGGCCTCTGGATCAAGTGCGACTCCTGCAAGGAGATCGTCTACCGCGCGGAGGTGGAGCGCGCCGGGCGCGTCTGCCCCAAGTGTCACTATCCCTTTCGCGTCTCGGCGCGCGAGCGCATCGCGCTTCTGGCCGATCCGGGCTCGTTCGAGGAGCGCGACACGAATCTCGAATCCACCGACCCGCTTGCCTTCAAGGACACCAAGCGGTATCGCGACCGGATCCGCGCCGCCGTGCAGAAGACGCGGACCGACGAGGCGGTCGTCACCGGCGTGGCGCGCGTCGGCGGGCTCCCCGCGGTCCTCTGCGCCTTCGAGTTCGGCTTTCTGGGCGGCAGCATGGGGTCGGTCGTCGGCGAGAAGCTGACGCGCGCGATCGAGCTCGCCGTCGACAAGCACCTGCCGGTCGTCATCGTCTCGGCCTCGGGCGGCGCGCGGATGCAGGAGGGCATTCTCTCGCTCATGCAGATGGCGAAGACGTCGGCCGCCCTCCAGCGTCTGGCCGAGCGGCGGCTGCCCTACGTGTCGATCCTGACCGACCCGACGACGGGCGGCGTCACCGCGAGCTTCGCGATGCTGGGCGATGTGATCATGGCCGAGCCGCGCGCGCTGATCGGCTTCGCGGGGCCGCGCGTGATCGCCGAGACGATCCGCCAGCCCCTCCCGGAAGGCTTCCAGCGCTCGGAGTTCCTGCTGGAGCACGGCCAGATCGATTTCATCGTCGAGCGCCGCGAGCTCAAGGAGACGCTGCGCCGCGTCCTCGCCTTCTTCGCCGACCAGCCCTCCCAGCCGGCGTAGCCCGCCCGTGACGTACGCCGAGGCGGTCGCGCGGCTCACCGCCCTCCGCGGCGGCGAGCACGCGGGCATGCGGCCGGGCCTCGAGCGCATCGAGGCGCTCTGCGACGCGCTCGGCCGCCCCGAGCGGCGATACCGGCTCGTGCAGGTCGGGGGCACGAACGGCAAGGGCTCGATCGCGGCGCTGCTGGCCACGATGCTCAAGGCCGCCGGGCGGCGCGTCGGCCTCTACACCTCGCCGCACCTCGTTTCGTTCCGCGAGCGCATCCGGATCGACGGCGAGGCGATCGCCGAGGACGCCGTCGTCGACGGCGTCGAAGCGCTCGGCACGCTCGTGGCGCGGTTCGACGCCACGATGTTCGAGGCGACGACGGCGCTGGCGCTCGATCACTTCGCGCGCGAGGCGGTGGACACGGCCGTGCTCGAGGTGGGACTCGGCGGCCGGCTCGACGCGACGACGGTCGGCGCGCCCGCGGTGACCGTGATCGCGCGCGTGGACCTGGACCACCGGGAGATCCTCGGCTCCACGCTCGCGGAGATCGCCGCGGAGAAGGCGGCCATCGTCCGGAGCGGCGTCGCGATCGCCGCGGCCCAGGCGCCGGAGGCGGAGGCGGTCATCGTGGAGCGCGCGGCCCGCGCCGGCGTCCCGCTTCTCCTCGCCGGGCGCGACCTCCACGTCGGCGTCGGGCGCCGCGGTCTCGATGGTCAGGCGATCGCGTGTGCCGGCCCCGGCTGGTCGCTCGCCGACCTGCACCTCGGACTCCTCGGGACGTTTCAGCCCGACAACGCGCTGCTCGCCGTCGCCGCGGCGCGCGAGCTGGGCGTCGGCGAGGCGGCCATTCGCGACGGTCTCGCGCGCACGCGGTGGCCGGGACGCTTCCAGCTGATCCCGCGCCGTCCCGTCCCGGGCGGCTGGCTCATCCTCGACGGCGCCCACAACCCGGCGGGCGCGCGCGCGCTCGCCCTGTCGCTCCGGGAGCATTTCGGAGACGCGGCGCTCACGCTCGTGCTCTCTATCCTCCGCGACAAGGACGCGCCCGCGATCATGGCGGAGCTGACGCCCCGCGCGCGCCGCGTCGTCCTGACCGCCTCGTCGAACCCCCGCGCGGTGTCGCCCGGGGATCTTCGCGCGGCCCTGTCCCCCGGCGTTCGCGAGGTTGCAATTGCGGCGACACCGCCGGAAGCGCTAGCCCTCGCGGCCCGGGCGCCCGGCACCCACAACATTTGCGTGGCCGGCTCTCTCTCACTCATCGGCGACGTCCTCCGCGTGCTCGCCGGGGGCGATAAACCTTGCTCGATCGAAAAGGGGGCTGATAGCATTGAGTCCCTTTTCTGACAAGGACTTTCGAGACACCGATGACGCGAATCCGCGCTGCGATTCTTCTCCTCACCCTGCTCCTCGCGGCGGGTCCCTCCCCGTCGGCGGCCCAGGCGCCGGCGGCGGTCGCTGTCAAGACAGCCGGGGGTGACGTGACGATCCTGGCCGACCGCCTCGAGCAGGTGGGCGGGGACAACCTGCTGGTGGCGACCGGCAACGTCGAGGTGACGCGCGGCACGGCGCGCCTCATGGCCGATCGAGTCGAGATCAACCGCGAGACGGGCGACGCCACCGCGCAGGGACGCGTGATCTTCTACGACGGCGAGGACCGGCTGACCGGCGACCGCATCGAATACAACATCAAGACGGGGACCGGCGTCGTCTACCAGGGACGCCTCCAGGCCGCGCCGTACTACCGCATCGGCGGCGAGCGCCTGGAACGCCTCGGCGAGAGCGTCTACCGGGTGCGTCGCGGCGTCTTCACCACGTGCGACGACGACGAGTCGCCGGCGTGGTCGTTCCGTTTCGGGGACGCGACCGCGGACCTCGAGGAGCTCATCTACGGCACGAACGCCTCCTTCTGGGTGAAGGACGTCCCGCTCATCCCGTTCCTGCCGTTCTTCGCCGCCGCGATCCGCCGCGAGCGCCAGACGGGCTTCCTGCCGCCGAAGTTCGGCTCGTCGACGCGCAAGGGCGTCTTCGGGGAGGTGCCGTTCTTCTGGGCGATCTCGGACAGCCAGGACGCGACCGTGGCGCTGGACTACTACTCGTCGCGGGGCTACGGCGCCTCGGCGGAGTACCGCTACGTCCTCTCGGAGCGACAGTTCGGCGCGGTGAGCGGGTTCTTCGTGCACGAGGAGCAGCAGCAAGGCGACAACCGGGGCTACGGGCGCTTCCAGCACGACTGGAACCTCGGGCCGGGCTCCACCCTCCGAGTCGACATCAACGGCGTGTCGGACGACGGCGTCCTCCGGCTCTACGAGGACAGCTCCTCGCGGCGCCTCGCGCAGCGGGCGGACTCGAACGTCTTCTACACGCGCAGCTGGCAGAACTGGAACTTCGTCGGCCGCGTCTACGCGTACCAGGACCTGACCTCGCCGCTTCCGGTCGAGCTCCAGCGCCTGCCGGAGCTCACGCTGCAGGGCGTCCGCCAGCCCATCCCCGGGCTGCCCGGGTTCCTCTACGAGACCAACGCGACGGCCACCTACTTCTTCCGCGAGCTCGGCTCCGACGGCACGCGCGTCGACGTCCACCCGCGCGTGTCCCGCCCGATTCCGCTCGAGGGCTACGCCACCGTGACGCCGTTCGTCGGCGGCCGCCTCACCTACTACGACCGCACGGTGACGGACACGGGCTACAAGGAGGGGATCTTCATCGAGCACACGTCCGCGGAGAGCCGCCTGCGGCAGCTCGGCGAGGTCGGCGCCGACGCCGAGACGCGCGCCACGCGCGTCTATCAGGCCGGCGGCCTCTGGGGGCTGCAGAGCGTGCTCCACGCGATCGAGCCGCGCACGCACTACATCCGCATCTTCGGTCAGAATTTCTACAGCCTGCCCGTCTGGACCGACCGGGTCGATCGCATACCCGAGGCGAACTGGCTCGAGTACTCGGTGACGAACCGCCTGTACGGCCGGACGCTGGCCCCGGAGGGGACCGAGGCGACGCGGGCCGAGTTGGTGCGCTTCCGCGTGGGGCACGCGTATGATATCGAGAACGACCGATGGGGCAATCTCGCAGGCGACCTGATCTTCCAGCCGGTCAAGGCGTTCAGCTTCCGGAGCGACGTGAGCTATAGCGTGGAGCACGGGGTCTTCCAGGCGTTCACGACCGATATGTCGGTCAACATGCCGTACGTGACCGCGAACGTCGGGACCCGGTACGACCGCCGGCAGGCGTTCGTCCCCGAGTTCGTCGAGATCCCCGGCACCTGGAATCCCGGGGGCGCGATCCCCGATCGCGCGTCGGTCAACTTCGTCCAGGGCGGCCTCAGCGCCGAGGTCTTCCGCAATCTGATCGCGCGCGCCAGCACGAACTGGGACGTGCGCAGCGACACGTTCGTCGAGAGCCGTTTCGGGATCGACTTCAAGTTCCAGTGCTGGGCGCTCCTGGTCGAGTACATCCGGCGCGGCAGCGAGGCCGCGGGGCGCAACAGCGACAACGAGTTCCGCTTCTCGCTGAACCTGCTCGGCACGGGCGGCGCCATCGGCACGCGCGTCGGCGCGAGCGACACGGGAGGGGTGCGTCTGAAATGATCCCGTTCATCGACCTGACGCGCCAGCACGCGGCGCTCCGCGCGGAGCTGCTCGACGCCGCGGCCCGCGTCCTGGACTCCAGCCAGTTCGTCCTCGGCGGCGAGGGCCGGGCGCTCGAGGCGGCGCTCGCCGCGCGCCACGGCGTGCGCCACGCGCTCGGCGTGGCCTCGGGGACCGACGCGCTCCGCCTGGCGCTCGTGGCGCTCGACGTCGGGCCGGGCGACGAGGTGCTGACGCCCGCGTTCTCGTTCGTCGCGTCCGCGACCACGATCCAGATGGTCGGGGCGCGGGCGGTCTTCGTGGACATCGAGCCCCAGACCTTCGCGCTCGACGTCGCGGCCGCCGAGCGCGCGATCACGCCGCGCACGCGCGCGATCGTGGCCGTCCACCTCTACGGCCACCCGGCGCCGATGGACCGGGTCCAGGCGCTCGCGCGCGCGCACCGGCTGGCCGTCGTCGAGGACGCCGCGCAGGCCGTCGGCGCGTCGTGGGCGGGACGGCCGGTCGGCGGTTGGGGGGACCTCACGTGCCTGTCCTTCTATCCCACGAAGAACCTGGGCGCGTGCGGCGACGGCGGCATGGTCCTGACCGACCGGGACGACCTCGCCGAGCGGCTGCGCCGCCTCCGGCACCACGGCGACGTCGGGCGGTATCAGCACGTCGAGCTCGGCTACTGCAGCCGGCTCGACGAGCTGCAGGCCGCGCTGCTCCGGGTCAAGCTCCGTCGCCTCGAGGCATGGACCGAGCGGCGGCGGGCGCTCGCCGCCCGTTACCAGGCGCGCCTCGCGGGACTCGAGCTCGCGCTGCCGGTCGAGCGGCCGCAGGCCCGTCACATCTACCACCTGTTCACCGTGCGACACCCGCAGCGCGACGCGTTCGTGAAGGCGCTCGCCGACCTCGGGGTCGCCACGGCGGTGCACTATCCGCTCCCCGTCCCGGGCCAGCCGGCCTTCGGGGGCGGCGGCGAGCGCGAGTTCCCCGAGGCGTGGCGGGCCGCGCGGGAGGTGGTGTCGCTGCCGTGCTTCCCGGAGCTGACCGACGACGAATCGGAGGCGGTCGCGCTCGCCGTACGGCGGGCGTGCGACCGTGTGTGAGATGGCCGCGATGAGCAGCGCCGACGCGCTCAGGCAACGGCTGTCCGGCTCGCCGACGGTGGGCGTCATCGGCCTCGGCTACGTCGGGCTGCCCCTGGCGGTCGCGTTCGCGGAGTCCGGCGCGCACGTCATCGGCGTCGACGTGGACCGGCGCCGTGTCGCGGGCGTGCGCGCGGGGCAGAGCTTCGTCGAGGACGTGCCGACCGAGCAGCTCGGGCGCCTGGTCGCGGCGGGGCGCCTCGTCGCGACCGACGAGGTCGCGGCGCTGCGGGACGCCGACGCGATCGTCATCTGCGTGCCGACGCCGCTCGGCAAGTCGAAGGAGCCCGACATCTCGTTCATCGTGTCGGCCGCCGACGCGGTCGCCGGGATCCTCCGCGCGGGCCAGCTCGTGGCGCTCGAGTCCACGACGTATCCGGGCACGACCCAGGAGATCCTGCTGCCGCGCTTCGAGGCCCGCGGGCTCAAGGCCGGCCAGGATTTCTTCCTCGCCTTCTCGCCCGAGCGCATCGATCCGGGTAACCAGCGCTTCACGCTGCGCGACATTCCCAAGGTCGTGGGCGGGCTGACGCCCGCCTGCCAGGAGCTCGCCTCCGCGCTCTACGGGCGCGTCTCGCGCCAGGTCGTGCCGGTCTCGAACCCCGAGACGGCCGAGATGGTGAAGCTGTTCGAGAACACCTTCCGTTCTGTGAATATCGCGCTGGTGAACGAGTTCGCGATCATGTGCAAGCGCCTCGGCGTCTCCGTGTGGGAGGTGATCGCCGGCGCGGCCACGAAGCCGTTCGGCTTCATGCCCTTCTACCCCGGGCCGGGGCTCGGTGGGCACTGCCTGCCGTCGGACCCGCACTACCTCTCGTGGAAGGTGCGCCTCGAGGGCTACGAGCCGCGCTTCATCACGTTCGCCGACGAGATCAACCGCGCGATGCCGGAGTACGTCGTCCAGCTCGTGTCCGACGCGCTCAACGACCGGAGCCGCGCGCTCCGCGGGACGGACATCCTGGTGCTCGGCGTGGCCTACAAGGCCAACGTCGCCGACACGCGCGACTCGCCCGCCATCGAGATCCTCGCGCGCCTCGCCGCCAAGGGGGCGCGGGTGACCTACCACGACCCGCACGTGCCCTCGCTCGCCGTCGAGCAACGGACGTTCGAGTCGGTCGCGTGGGAGCGGGCCGCGCTCGGCGCGCGCGACGTCGTGCTCGTGCTCGCGGCGCACGCCTTCTACGACTGGGCCGCCATCGTGCGCGAGGCGCGCCTCGTCGTGGACACGCGCAACGCCACCGGCAGCCTCCCGCCCGCCGCGAACGTCATCCGTCTCTAGGCCGCGTGGCGATCCTCGGGGCGGTGCTCGTCTCGCTGCGGCCCCGGCAGTGGGTCAAGAACCTCTTCGTGTTCGCCGGGCTGATCTTCTCGCAGAAGCTGTTCACGCCCGCGCTCGGCGCCGCCTGCGCCGCCTTCGCGATCTTCTGCGCGCTCTCCGGCGCCATCTACCTGATCAACGACGTCGCCGACCGCGAGCGTGACCGGCTCGACCCCAAGAAGCGCCTGCGCCCGGTCGCCGCCGGCCGCCTCGGCCCGGGCGCGGCGACGGCGACGGCGGCCGCGCTGATCCTCGCGAGCCTCGTCGCGGGCACGCTTCTGCCGCGCGCATTCCTGGCCGCCGCGGTGGGGTACGTGGGGCTCCTCGTCGCGTACTCGGTGTGGCTCAAGCACATCGTGATCGTGGACGTGCTCGTCGTCGCGTCGGGCTTCGTGCTGCGGGCGGTCGCGGGCGCGGTCGCGATCGACGTCGAGATGTCGGGCTGGCTGCTCATCTGCACGATCCTGCTCGCGCTGTTCCTGGCCCTCGGCAAGCGCCGCTACGAATCCCTGGCGCTCGGGGCTGACGCCGCGGCGCACCGGCCGATCCTCGCCGAGTACAGCCCCGCGCTGCTCGATCAGATGATCGCGGTCGTGACCGCCTCGACGGTGACCGCGTACGCGCTCTACACGATGTCGCCGGAGACGGTGGCGAAGTTCCGGACGCACCTCCTGCCGGCCACGCTGCCGCTCGTCCTGTACGGGATCTTCCGCTACCTCTATCTCCTGTACCGTCGCCAGCTCGGCGGGCAGCCCTCGGAGCTCTTTCTGAGCGACCGGCCGCTCCTGGTGAACGCCGTCCTGTGGATTCTCGCCGTGCTGCTGATCATCTACGGCGCGCGGCTGGAGTAGAATGAAACGCCGATGAAGAGCCAGGTCGCGCTGCTCCGGACACGCCCCGAGACCGTCGTCGAGGACTACGGACGCCTCATGCGGCTGCTGAAATACGAGCGGACGCTGCCGCGCGACCAGGATCTGATCCTCAAGCTCAACCTCTCCTGGACGAAGTACTTCCCGGCGTGCTCGAGCCAGCCGTGGCAGGTGGACGGCGTCGTCACGACGCTCCTCGAGGACGGCTACGACCGCGCGCGCCTGTTTCCCGTCGAGAACAAGACGGTCGTGACGAATCCCCTGGAGGGCTGCCGGAACAACAAGTGGTCGCCGATCCTGGCGCGCCACGGGCTGCCGTTCATTCCGCTTCCCGACGTGGAGTGGATCGTCCACAAGTTCCAGAGCCCGCTCCTGCGGCTGGACCGGATCTTTCCCGAGGGCATCGAGATCCCGAAGATGTACGTCGGCAAGAACATCCTGCATCTGCCCACCGTGAAGACCCACGGACACTCCCGGACCACGGGCGCGATCAAGAACAGCTTCGGCGGCCTCCTGAAGGAGGTGCGGCACTACGCCCACGAGTTCATCCACGAGGTCATGGTCGACCTCATGTACATGCAGCGCGAGCTGCATCCCGGGATCCTCGCGGTGATGGACGGGACGGTGATGGGCGACGGCGCGGGACCGCGCACGATGGTGCCCCGGGTCGGGAACCTGATCCTCGCCGGAACCGACCAGGTGGCGATCGACGCGATCGCCGCCACGCTCATGGGCTTCGACCCGCTCGCGATCCCCTACCTGAAGATGTGCCACGAGCGCGGCCTGGGCGTCGCTCTGCCCAGGGACATCGAGATCGTCGGCGACGCGGACGCCGCGCGGACGAGCCTGGGCTTCACGACGCGCCGGAGCCTCGTGATCTGGGGCGACCAGCTCATCCGACGCGGACCGCTGCGCCCGCTCAAGCGCCTGTTGCTCCACTCGCCCCTCGTGGTCTGGGCGCCATTCGCCTCGAACGTCTATCACGACCTTCTCTGGTATCCGACGATCGGTCGCGCGCGCATCCGTGCCTTCGCCGCGACCCCGTGGGGACGCCTCTTCGAGCGCTACTGAGATGGCGGACGCCGTCCGCGTGCGCTTCGCGCCGAGCCCGACGGGGCACCTGCACGTCGGCAGCGCCCGGACCGCGCTCTTCAACTGGCTCTACGCCCGGCACCACCGCGGGAGCTTCATCCTGAGGATCGAGGACACCGACCGCTCGCGCTCGACCGAGGAGAACATCGGGTCCATCGTCGAGGCGCTCGAGTGGCTCGGCCTCGACTGGGACGAGGGCCCGCCGGCGGCCGGATACCGGCAGACCGAGCGCTTCGACATCTACCGCGCGCACGCCGCGCGGCTTCTGGCGGCGGGGCGCGCGTACTACTGCGACTGCCCGCGGGAGCAGCTCGAGCGCGAGCGGCAGGCCGCGCAGGCGCGGAAGGAGACCTTTCGCTACTCCGGGCGCTGCCGCGACCGCGGCCTCGCGGCCGGGGCGCTGCGCCTGCGCATCCCGCAGGAGGGCGCGACGGTCGTCGACGACCTCGTCCACGGTCCGGTGACCTTCGAGCACGCCCAGCTCGACGACTGGATCCTTGTTCGCACGGACGGCACGCCGACCTACAACTTCTGCGTCGTCGTGGACGACGTCACGATGCGGATCACCCACGTCATCCGCGGTGACGACCACCTGTCGAACACGCCCAAGCAGATCCTCTGCTACGAGGCGCTCGGCTACCCGCTGCCCGAGATGGCGCACGTCTCGATGATTCTCGGCGCCGACCGGAGCCGGCTCTCGAAGCGCCACGGCGCGACGTCGGTCCAGGCGTTCCGCGACCGGGGCATTCTTCCGGACGCGATGGTGAACTACCTGGCGCGGCTGGGCTGGGCGCACGGCGACCAGGAGATCTTCACGCGCGCCGACCTCGTCGAGCTGTTCGACATCAAGGACGTGGCGACGTCGGCCGCGGTCTTCGACGAGACAAAGCTCGAGTGGCTCTCGCACGAGTTCCTGAAGCGCCTGCCCGGCGAAGCGCTGGCGCCCCTCGTGCGGCCGTTCGTCGGCGCCGCGGGCCTGGCGGCGCCGGACGACGGCCGGCTCGCGCGGATCGTGGACACGCTCAAGGAGCGCGCCAAGACGCTCGTCGAGCTGGTCCAGGTGGGGCGCTTCTACTTCGCGCGCCCCGCGTCGTGGGAGCCCGCGGCGGCGCGGACGTACCTGACCCCCGAGGGCGCGGTGCGCGTGGTGCTGCTCGCCGAGCGCCTCGGCGCGCTCGCCGCCTGGGACGCGGCGGCCATCGAGGGCGTCTATCGCGCGCTCACCGCCGAGCTCGGCGTGAAGCTCGTGGAGCTCGCCCAGCTCACGCGGCTCGCCGTGACGGGCGGCACCGCCTCGCCGCCGATCTTCGAGGTGCTGGCGCTGCTCGGGCGCGACGAGACGCTGGCGCGCCTGCAGGCCGCGCGGGCGCGGGTGCTCGCGGAGGGCGCGGCGTGAGGCTCCTGCTCGCGCGGCACGGCCAGTCGGTGTGGAACGAGGCGCGCAAGTTCCAGGGCGCGACCGACGTCGAGCTCTCGGCGCTCGGCCGCGCGCAGGCCGGGGCCCTCGGCCGGGCGGTCAAGGGCTACCGGGTCGCGGCGGCCTACGTGAGCCCGATGCGCCGCGCGCTCGAGACGGCGGAGATCGCGCTGGCGGGGAGCGGGATCCCCCTCGTGCCGCTCCCGGAGCTCCGCGAGCTCTCGCTCGGCGAGTGGGAAGGTCACACGGTGGAGGAGATCCGGGGCCGCCGCGGCGACCCGTACCTGGCCTGGCTGCGGGCCCCGCACGACTGCCCGCCCCCGGGCGCCGAGCCGCTCGAGGCGGTGTGCCGCCGCGTGCTGACCGCCGTGGAGCGGATCGCCGCCGCGCACCCGAACGGTGACGACGTCCTCGTCGTGGCGCACGGCGGCGTCATCAGCGTCTACGCCTGCCACCTGCTCGCCTCCTCGTTCAACGCGCTCTGGCGGCTGCGCGTGGACAACTGCTCGCTCACGATCGTGAAGCCGCCGCGGCTCGTCAGCGTCAACGACACGGCCCATCTCGGGGCGGCGCTGCGGACGTCGCACCTGCAGGCGCGCGCGCGATGACGGTGCTGCTCGCGCTCTTCGGCGGGACGGCGCTCCTGCTCTACGGCATCCGGCTGAGCGGCGAGGCGCTGCAGCGCGCGCTCGGCGGGCGCCTGCGCAACCTGCTCATGGGGCTCTCGAAGCATCGCGTCTACGCGGTCGCCTCGGGCGCCGCGATCACCGCGATCATCCAGTCCTCGGCGGCGACGACGCTCATGCTGATCGGCTTCGTCTCCGCCGGCCTCATGAGCTTCCGCCAGACGCTCGGCGTGATCCTCGGCGCGGACATCGGCACGACCCTCACCGTGCAGCTCATCGCGTTCCGGATCACGGACTACTCGCCGCTGCTCGTCGGGCTCGGCTTCACGGCGAGCTTCGCGGCGAGGCGGCGTGTCATGAAGGACCTCGGCCAGGCCGTGCTCGGGCTCGGCCTCATGTTCCTCGGGCTCAAGCTCATCCTCGACAACGTGGGCCCGCTCCGGACCTCGCCGCTCGCGGTGGACCTGCTCGCCGCTGTCGGCCAGAACCCGCTGGTCGGCGTGTTCGTCGGCGCCGCCTTCAGCGCGCTCGTCACGTCCTCGGCCGCCACGCTCGGCCTGGCGCTCGCGTTCGCCCACCAGGGGCTGCTGCCGCTGGCCGGCGCCGTGGCGATCGTGCTCGGCGCCAACATCGGCACCTGCGTGACCGCGCTCACGGCGTCGGTGGGCGCGACCGCCGAGGCCAAGCGCGTCGCCGTGGCCCACATCGCCTTCAAGCTGCTGGGCGCCGCCCTCGTCTTCCCGTTCATCGAGCCCTTCACCCGGGCGGTCGCCGCGACGGCGAGCGAGCCGGCGCGCCAGATCGCCAACGCGCACACGCTCTTCAACATCGGGATCAGCCTCGCGTTCCTGCCGTTCACGCCGTGGGCCGCACGCGCGATCGAGGCCCTCGTCCCGGACGACCACCAGGCCGACAACCCGTTCCGCACGCGCTACCTCGACGAGCGCTCGCTCGACCAGCCCTCGCTGGCGCTCGGCCAGGCGACGCGCGAGTCGCTCCGGATGGCCGACGTGGTGCAGGGCATGCTGCGCGACGTGCCGGTGGTGTTCGCGAGCGATCACTACGAGCTGCTCGAGGACGTCGAGCGGCGCGACGACCAGGTGGATTTCCTCGAGCGCGAGATCAAGCTCTTCCTGGCGCGCCTGGGCCGCGACGCGATGGGGCCGGACCTCTCGCGCAAGGAGATCGGGCTCATCTCGGTCATCGGCAACCTCGAGAACATCGGCGACATCATCGACAAGAACCTCATGGACCTGGGACGCAAGAAACTCTACCAGGGCCGCCGCTTCTCCGACGCCGGCTGGGCGGAGATCCAGGACTTCCACGGCCTGGTGTCGAAGAACCTCGAGCGCGCGATCGCCGCCTTCGCCGCCAACGACCGCGCGCTCGCCCAGGAGGTCCTCGACCAGCGCCCGCTCATGCGGCAGCGCGAGCGCGACCTGCGCGAGTCGCACCTGGGGCGGTTGCGGGCCGGCCTCGCCGAGTCCATCGAGACGTCGGAGATCCATCTCGACATCCTGACGAACCTCAAGCGGATCAGCTCCCACGTGTCCGCCCTCACGATCTCGATCCTGGAGGAGGTCTGACCCCATGAAGAAGATCGAGGCGATCATCAAGCCCTTCAAGCTCGACGACGTCAAGGAGGCCCTCACGGAGATCGGGGTCATCGGCATGACGGTGACGGAGGTCCGCGGCTTCGGGCGGCAGAAGGGCCACACCGAGCTCTACCGCGGCTCCGAGTACACGGTCGACTTCCTGCCCAAGGTGAAGATCGAGGTGGTGGTCCCGGACCACCTGGTGGACAAGGTCGTCACGACCATCGCCGGCGCGGCGAAGACGGGCTCGATCGGCGACGGCAAGGTGTTCGTGCTGCCGATGATCGAGTCCGTCCGCATCCGGACCGGGGAGAAGGGCGAGTCGGCCGTCTGAATCTCACGCGGCGCGACTTCCGCCGGCTCGGCTTCGCCGACCCGGCCGCGGCGGTGCGCAACCTCGCGAGCCTCACGCCGACGCCGCGCGACGCCGAGCTCCTGGCGCCGGCGTGGCCGCGGCTCGCCGCCGAGCTCGCCGCCTCGCCCGATCCGGACATGGCGCTCAACAACCTCGAGCGCTACGGGGCGGCGGTCGACCGGTCCGTCCTCTTCCTCACGCTCGCCGAGCACCCGGGCGCGGCCGCGCTCCTCGCGCGCGTCTTCGGCGCGAGCCAGGTCCTCGCCGATGCGCTCCGGCGGCGGCCGTCGAACCTCGCCTGGCTGCTCGAGCCGGCCACGATGCGCGTCTGGCTCGTGGAGGACCTCGCGGCCGACCTTGCCCAGGCGCTCGGGCCGTTCGAGGCGCGCGAGGCGCGCATGAACGCGCTCCGCCGCTTCAAGTACCGCCACCTGCTCCGCATCGGCGCGCGCGACCTCCTGGGCGACGCCGATCTCGCGGCCACCACCGCGGACCTCGCGCGCCTCGCCGACGTCTGCCTGGCCGAGGCGCTGCGCTTCGCCGACGCCGCGGCCCGCGCCGCGCATGGCGCGCCGCGGGACGCGCAGGGGGCCGAGACGGGGCTCGCGGTGATCGGCATGGGGAAGCTCGGCGGCGAGGAGCTCAACTACTCGTCGGACATCGACCTGATGTTCGTCTACGGCGCCGACGGCGAGACGGCGGGCGGCCGTGCCGACCGCGTCGAGAACGGCGACTACTTCGCGCGCGTCTGCAGGGAGATCGTGGCGTTCCTCGAGACCGTCACCGACGAGGGGTACGCATTCCGCGTCGACCTGCGCCTGCGGCCCGAGGGGCGCTCGGGCGCGATCATCCGCTCGCTCGAGGGATACCGGGAGTACTACGCGGAGCGCGCCGAGCTCTGGGAGCGGCAGGCGCTGCTCAAGGCGCGCATCTGCGCGGGCGACGCGCCCGTGGGCGCCGCGTTCCGGGAGCTGGCGCGCGGGGTCGTCTACCGGCCGGGGCGCGACGCGCGGATCGTACCCGCGATCCGCGCGATGAAGCGCGAGATCGACCGGACGCTGGTAGCCAAGGGCGCGGAGGCGACCAACGTCAAGCTCGGCCGCGGCGGGATCCGCGAGGTCGAGTTCCTGGTGCAGGCGCTCCAGCTCCTCTACGCGGGCGACGACTCCTGGCTGCGCGAGCGCAACACGCTGAAGGCGATCTTCCGGCTCACCGAGCGCGGGTACGTGGCCCCCGACCTCGGCCGGACGCTCTCGGATGCGCTGACGCACCTGCGCACCGTCGAGCACCGCCTCCAGATCCTGCACGAGTTCCAGACCCACACGTTGCCGTCGCCGCCCGCGGAGCTCGGCCGTCTCGCGCGTCGCATGGGGTTCGAGGGCACGCCGGTCCAGGCGGCCCGACGCTTCGCCGCCCGCCACCGCGCGGTCCGCGCCGCCGTCCACCGAGCGTTCCGCGAGTTCTTCGCCGAGGGCACGCCCAAGGCGCGCCCTCGCGTCCGGCTGCCGAGCACGATGGCGCTCAGGGCGACGGGCTTTGCGGATCCGGAGCGCGCGCGCCAGAATCTCCGGCTCATCCTCGAGGGGCGCCCGCTGGTGCCCTACGCCGGGCGCCTTCGCGCCGCGCTCGAGCGCCTCTTCCCCGCGCTCCTCGACGCGCTCTGGAAATGCCCGGACCCCGACGAGGCGCTGAACCAGTTCGAGCGCTTCCTCTCCGCGGCGGGCCCCCGGACCGGCCTCGTCGCGCTGCTCGCCGACAACCCCGAGCTGCTCGCGGGGCTCGTGCGCGTCTGCGCCGGCGGCGACCTGCTGACCCAGCTCCTGATCGCCCAGCCCGAGCTGCTCGCGTCGCTCGCCACGCCCGAGCGGCTCCTCAGGCCCAAGCGCGGGCCCGCGTACCGGGCCGCCCTCGCGGAGGTCTTCGCGGCGGCGCTCCCGCCCGCGCAGCGCCGCGACGCGCTGCGCCGCGCGAAGCAGGCCGAGGAGCTGACGATCGTCTGGCGCTATCTCCTGGGCCTGTCGACGATCGACGGCTACGCGCGCGAGATGACCGCGCTCGCCGAGGCGGTGCTCGAGGCGGGCTGGCTCATGACGCTCGAGCCGCTCGTCGAGCGCCATGGCGCGCCGCGCGACGCGACGGGGCGCTTCGTGCCCGCGGTCATCGTCGGTCTGGGCAAGCTCGGCGGCCGCGAGCTCATCACGGGCGGGGACCTCGACCTCTTCCTCGTCTTCGGAGAGGATGGACGCACCGACGGCGCCGACCCGATCGAGGCCCACTGGTTCTACAACCTGGCCGTCGAGCGGCTCGCGGGGACGCTGGGCGACATCACCGCCGCCGGCGTCGCGTTCCCCGTGGACCTCCGGCTCCGGCCGGGGAGCAAGGGCAGCGGCTTCGCATCGAGCGTGGGCACGCTCGAGCGCTACTATGACGAGTACGGCGACCTGTGGGAGCGGCAGACGCTCACGCGGTCGCGGCTCGTCCTGGGCGACCGGGCGCTCGCCGGGCGTGTGCGCGTGGCGCTGCGGCGGGTCGTGTACGGCGCGCCGTTGGACCGGGCCTCGCTCAAGGAGATCGCGGAGGTGCGCAAGCGCATGGAGGTCGAGCTGGGCAAGGAGACGCGCGGGCGCTGGCACGTGAAGTACGGCCGGGGCGGGCTCGTGGACGTCGAGTTCCTCGCCCAGGCCCTCCAGCTCGTGCACGGCCACGCGCGCGTCGAGGCGCGCGGCGCCTCGACGGCCGCCGCGCTCGCGGGCCTCGCGCGCGCGGGCGCGCTGGCGCCGGCCGCGGCGGACGCGCTCGTCGACCACTACCGGTTCCTCCGGCGCGTCTCGGCCGCCCTCCGCCTGCTGGGCGCGCGCCCCACCGACACGCTCGAGCTCGCCGGCCCCATGCCCGCGCGCGTGGCCAGCGCGCTCGGGTTTCCGTCCCGGGACGCGTTCCTCGACGCCTACCGCGCGCGCACCGAGGCGGTCCGGGCCGCCTACACGGAGCACATGTCGTGAAGAAGCTCTACGTCGTCGACGGGCACTCGCAGCTCTTCCGCGCCTACCACGCGGTCGGCTACCTCTCGACCTCCACGGGCGTTCCGACGCAGGCGGTGCTCATCCTGAGCACCATGCTCTGGAAGCTCGTCCGCGAGGAGCAGCCAGACTACCTGGCGATCGCCTGGGACCCGCCGGGCCCCACGTTCCGCGACGCGCTCTCCGCGGAGTACAAGGCGACCCGCGCGGCGATGCCCGACGACCTCGTGCGGCAGCTCCCGTACGTGCGCCGCCTCCTCGAGGCGCTCCGCATGCCGGTCCTCGAGGTGCCCGGGTTCGAGGCCGACGACGTGCTGGCGACGCTCGTCGAGCACGCCCTGGCGCTGCCCGGCCTCGAGGCGGTCGTCGTCAGCGGCGACAAGGACCTCCTCCAGCTCGTCGGCCCGCGTGTCCGCGTGCTCAGCGTCTCGGGCCGCACGGGCGAGCCGATCGTGTACGACGAGGCCAGGGTGCGGGAGCGCTGGGGCGTCGAGCCCGGGCAGATCGCCGACGTGCTCGCGCTCATGGGCGACCAGATCGACAACATCAAGGGCGTCCGCGGCGTCGGCGAGAAGACGGCGGTGAAGCTGATCTCGCAGTTCGGGTCGGTCGATCGTCTCTACGAGAACCTCACGCTCGTCGCCGGCAAGCTGCGCGAGACGCTCGCGACCGGACGCAAGGACGCGCTGCTCTCGCGCGAGCTGGCGACCCTCAACCGCCGGGTGCCGATCGCGTTCGACCTCGAACGCTTCCGTCGCGCCGAGCCGGACTGGCCGAAGCTCCGCGCGCTCTGGCAGGAGCTCGAGTTCACGCGGCTGCTGCGGGACCTGCCGGCGCCCGCCGCCGCCGTGAGCGACGAGGCGGTGCCGGCACTCGCCGACGCGGCGGCGGTGGACGCCTGGCTCGCGCGGGTGCCCGCCGGCGCCCCGCTGGCGCTCGACTGGGCCGGCGTGGCGCGGCCGCCCGACCCGGAGATCCTCGGCGTCGCCGCGTTCCACCCCGATGCGGGCCCGGCGGGGCTGCCGTCCGCCGGCCTGCCGGAGTCGCTCCGCGGACGCGAGCTGATCGTCCACGACGCCAAGCCGCTCATCGAGGCCTGGCTCGCCCGAGGCGCCGCGCCGCCGGCCATCCACGATAGCGCGGTCGCCGCCTACCTGCTCAATCCCGCGCGCTCGGCGTATCGGCTCGAGGAGCTCTGCGTGGAGGCGTTCGGCGAAGGGCCGCCGCCGCTCCCGGCTGCCGGCGCCGACGGACTCGGCCGGACGCTCGGCGCCCGGGCCCGCTGGGCGCACCGGTACTGGGCGCACGCCGCGGCGCAGCTCCGGGACAAGGAGCTCTGGAAGATCTACGAGGAGATCGAGCGCCCCCTCGTGCCGGTCCTGGCGGTCATGGAGCGCCACGGGATCCGCGTGGACCCGGCGCGCCTCGAGGCGTTCGCCAAGGAGCTCGAGCTGAGCCTCGAGAACCTGACGCGCGAGATCTACCGGCTCGCCGGCGGGGAGTTCACGATCGCCTCGCCCAAGCAGCTCGCCCACGTCCTGTTCGAGACGCTGAAGCTGCCGGCCCTGCGGAAAACGAAGACCGGCTACTCGACGGACGCCGACGTCCTGACGGACCTGGCGCTCCGCCACGAGCTCCCGGCGAAGATCCTGGAGCACCGAAGCCTGGCCAAGCTCAAGGGCACCTACGCCGACACGCTCCCGGGCCTCGTGCACCCGGCCACCGGGCGCATCCACACGAGCTTCAACCAGCTCGTCGCGGCGACGGGGCGGCTCTCGTCCCAGGACCCGAACCTCATGAACATCCCGATCCGGACCGAGCTCGGCCGGCGGATCCGCGCCGCGTTCATTCCCCAGGAGGGCTGGCGGTTCGTCGCCGCGGACTATTCGCAGATCGAGCTGCGGATCCTGGCGCATCTCTCGGGCGAGCCGGCCATCATCGAGTCGTTCCGTCGCGGCGAGGACATCCACACGCGCACCGCGTCCGAGGTGTTCAAGGTGAAGCCGGAGGCGGTCACGTCGCTCCAGCGCACGATCGCCAAGAGCGCGAACTACGCGATCCTCTACGGCGTCTCCGCCTTCGGCCTCTCGCAGGCCACCAAGATCGACCAGAAGGAGGCGCAGCGCTACATCAGCGACTACTTCGCCGCCCACCCCCGCGTGCGCGCCTTCATCGACAGGACGCTCGCGGAGGGACGCGAGCGCGGCTACGTGACGACGCTCCTCGGCCGCCGCCGCTACCTGCCGGAGCTCACGAGCCCCAACCCGGTCGCGCGCAACGCGGCCGAGCGCATGGCCATGAACGCGCCGGTGCAGGGAACCGCCAGCGACATGATCAAGATCGCCATGGTGCGGGTCCAGGCTGCGCTCGAGTCGCGGAGGCTCCGCGCCCGGATGCTGCTCCAGGTGCACGACGAGCTGCTCTTCGAGGCGCCGCCCGAGGAGGTCGCCGCGGTCGAGGGGCTCGCGCGCGAGATCATGGAGTCGGCGCTGCCGCTCCAGGCGCCGGTCGTCGTGGACGTCAAGACCGGGAAGGACTGGGCCGAGGTGTGAGCCGGCGCTTCCTCCTGGTCGGGCTCACCGGCGGCCTCGCGACGGGCAAGTCCACCGTCTCGGAGATGTTCCGTCAGCTCGGCTGCGTCGTCATCGACGCCGACCGGCTCGCGCACGAGGTGGTCGAGCCCGGCGAGCCGGCGTATCGCGACGTCGTCGCGGAGTTCGGGCGCGAGGTCGTGCGGGCCGACGGCGCGCTCGACCGGAAGAAGCTCGGCGCGATCGTCTTCGCGGATGCCGCGCGGCGCAAGCGGCTCGAGGGCATCACCCACCCGCGGATCCGCGAGCGCTTCGCCCGGCGCATCCTGGAGCTGACGGAGGCCGGCTTCGACGGCGTCGTCCTCTTCGACGCGCCCGTGATGATCGAGAGCGGCAACTACACGAACATGGACCGCCTCGTCGTGGTCGTCACCGACGCGGCGACCCAGCACGGCCGCGCCGTCGGGCGCGACGGTGACCCGGCCGACGTCGAGCGCCGCATCGCGAGCCAGATGCCGCTCGCCGAGAAGGCCCGGCTCGCGGACTACGTCATCGACAACTCCGGCGATCGCGAGGCCACGCTCGCCGAAGTCCGCCGCGTCCACGAGGCCCTCCTCGCCGATCTCAAGGCGCGCAGAGCTCCTTGACCGGGCGGAACTCGACGACGCCCACGCGCACCAGACGCGCCTCCAGCGGCAGGGACACGCGCTCGGCGATCGCGACGGCCGCCGGGAGCCGCGCCTCGGCGAAGTCCATGGCGAGCGTACAATGCGGCATCCACGCGCCGGGCGCGTAGTGCGCCCACGCGCCGGCGCCGAGCCCCGCAAAGCGACGATGGAAGCGGGCGTGGAGCCCGAGCAGCGCGGCCGTCGGCTCCGGTCGACGGCGTCCGAGATGCCGAGCGTCACGTGGGGATCGGCGCCCGACCGCGCCATATGAGTGAAGCCCGCGTCCTCGAGCGCGCGCCAGAGGCCGCGTACGACGGCGGCCGCCGATGGGTCCAGGGTCAGCTCGATCGCGTACGGCATCACCGCGCATGATGAGCAAGCGGCGCGCGCTCGGCCAGCACTTTCTCCGCGACGCCCGGATGGCTCGCGCGATCGTGGACCTCGTCGCCCCGACCGTGAACGACCTCGCGGTCGAGATCGGGCCCGGCGAGGGCGCGCTCACCGTGGAGCTGGCGCGGCGCGCCGGACGCGTCGTCGCGCTCGAGGTGGATCGCGAGCTCGTCGAGCGGCTGCGCGCGCGCCTGCCGGGGGTGGAGGTGGTCGAGGCCGACGCGCGCTACTGGGACTACGGGCGGCTCGCGGCGCCGCCCGGCGGCCGCGTCCTCGTCGTCGGCAACCTGCCCTACAGCGTCGGCAAGCCGATCCTCATGGCCCTCGTCGCCGCGCGCACCGCGATCCGGGAGATGGCGCTCATGCTCCAGCTCGAGGTTGCCGAGCGCGTCGCGGCGCCGCCCGGCGGCAAGGTCTACGGCAGCCTCTCGGTGCTGACGCAGATCTACTGTGACGCGCGCGTGGCGTTGCGCGTCCCGCCGGGCTCCTTCCGGCCGCCGCCCAAGGTGGAGTCGGCGGTCCTCCACCTGCGCGTCCTCGAGTCGCCGAGCGTTCCGCTCGCCGACGAGCGACGCTTCCAGACGGTGGTCCGGGCGGCCTTCACCCAGCGGCGGAAGATGCTGGCCAACTCGCTCGCCGCGGGCCTCGGCCTGCCGCTTGAGGTCGTGCGGCGCGCCGCCACCACGGCTGGGGTGGACCCCGCCCGGCGGGCTGAAACCCTGACGATTCTTGAGTTTGCGGCGCTGACGGGCCAGCTATCATGAATCGATGCGCATCCGCGCCGTCCTCGCCCTGGCGTTCCTCGCGACGAGCCTCGCCGCCCTCACGGCGGTGACGCGCCTCTACATCTGGCCCGGCGCACCGGCGCCCATGCTGCTCGCCGTACCGGCGCCGCCCCCGGCGATCGGGCCTCGCCCGGTGTTCCCGATCACGACCCGGAGCGTCCAGATCCGCCGCGGAGACAGTTTCGTGACCGCGCTCGCCCGCGAGGGCGTGGAGCCGCGCGTGGCCGCCGACCTCGCCGCGCTCCTCGCGCGCCGGGGTGCCGAGCTCCGCAAGCTCCAGCCGCGCGACGGCCTCGTGATCGCCTGGAACGTCCGGCGCGAGCCCGTCGAGGTCCGCTACACGCCGAGCGCGTGGGTGCGGTACGCGGCTGCCGCGCAGACGGGGAGCTGGGTGGTCACGCGCACGGAGACCGAGCCCGTCGTGCGCGTCGAGGCGGTCGAGGGCGAGGTGCGCCGTTCCCTCTTCGAGTCGATCGACGCCGTCGGCGAGTCGCCGCAGCTCGTCCTGGCGATGGTCGAGATCTTCTCCTCCGACTTCGACTTCACCGCGGACACCCGCCCGGGCGACCGCTACCGCCTGCTGGTCGAGAAGCGCTACGCCAACGGCGGGTTCGTCGACTACGGCCGCATCCTCGTCGCGCAGTATCTCTCGGACGGACGCACGCTCTCCGGCGTGGGCTTCGCGCGGAGCGGCGAGCCGCGCTGGGCCTTCTACGACCCCGACGGCCGCTCGCTGAAGAAGAGCTTCCTGAAGTCGCCGCTCGAGTTCACGCGGATAACCTCCGGCTTCACCTACGCGCGTCCGCACCCGATCCTCGGCGGCGTCCGGCCGCACCTGGCGATCGACTACGCGGCGCCCGTGGGCACGCCGGTGCGCGCCGTGGCCGACGGCGTCGTCGCCGCGGCCGGGTGGGATGGCGGCAACGGCGTCTCGATCACGGTCCGCCACCGCTCGGGCTACGCCACGATGTACAACCATCTCTCCAAGCTCGCCGCGGGCGTGCGCCGCGGCACGCGCGTGAGCCAGCGCCAGGTGATCGGCTACGTCGGCATGACGGGCCTGGCAACCGGTCCGCACCTCGACTACCGCGTCGCCAGGGACGGCCAGTTCGTGAACCCGCTCAGCGAGAAGTTCATCCCGGGCGAGCCGATCGCCGGCGCCGAGCGCGCGCGCTTCCTCGAGCAGGCCCAGGTCGCGCTCAGCCGCCTCGCCACCGCCGCGCCGTTCTAGGTTCACCGGGCGAGCCGTTTCCGGAAGTCCCCGCAGCGCTTTACCCGCGCGTTTCGCGACCTCGCTGGAATCGAGCCCCGCATCGGTGTCAGAAAATCTTACACCGTGACCCTTTGGTGTTGACTTCATGGAGGAGGGTTCCTAGAGTCGATTGCAGTACCCCGTTTCCAACCATCTTGAAGTGACTCGGTGGTCCTGGAGGAGCTCACGTGGTCCGATCGCCCGCCTCGACTCTCGCGCCCGCCCTCGCCCTCGTCGTCCTCGCGCTGACCGTCGCCTCGACCGGGGGATTCGCGTCGGCGCAGTCGGGCGGGCTGGTGGCGGCGTACTCGTTCAGCGAGGGGACGGGGACGACGGTGACGGACGCGTCGGGAAACGGCAACACGGGGACGATCAGCGGCGCCACGTGGACGACGGCGGGAAAATTCGGGAACGCGCTGGCGTTCAACGGGACGAATGCGCGGGTGACGGTGCCGAATGCGGCGTCGCTGCAGCTGACGACGGGGATGACGCTGGAGGCGTGGGTGTACCCGACGGTCACGCCGTCCTACTGGCGGGCGGTGATCGACAAGAACACGGACGGGTACTACCTCCTCGCGGGATCGCCGGGGGACCTGCCGGGCGTGGGTGCGACGTTCGCGAGCGGCAACGTGAACATCTTCGGGACCGCCGTGCTGACGGTGAACACGTGGACGCACCTGGCGTCGACGTTCGACGGGGCGACGCTGCGGCTGTACGTGAACGGGGTCCAGGTCGCGAGCCAGGCACAGACGGCGCCGCTGGCGGCGACGACAGGGACGCTGCAGATCGGCGGCGATACGTACGGCGAGTATTTCCAGGGCACGATAGACGAGGTGCGGATCTACAGCGTGGCATTGACGGCGGCCCAGATCCAGGCGGACATGACCACGCCGGTGGCGCCGCCGGGCCCGGACACGCAGCCGCCGACCGCGCCGGCGAACCTGACGGCAACAGCGGTGAGTGGGACGCAGATCAACCTGAACTGGACGGCGGCGACGGACAACGTCGGCGTGACGGGGTATCTTGTCGAGCAATGCGCGGGGGCGGGGTGCTCGAGCTTCGCGCAGATCGGGACGACGACCACAGCGACGACCTTCAGCAACACGGGCCTGACGGCGGGCACGAGCTACAGCTACCGGGTGCGGGCGACGGACGCGGCCAACAATCTCGGG
>JBGQEL010000059.1:0-24284 GCA_041496385.1 Methylomirabilia bacterium
GCGGCTCGCTCAATTTGTCGCAACGTCCGTGGGGCGGACGCGGCAAGTGAACCCCGAGCGAAGCGCCCGCCCGGTGTCTGGTGCGGTGATGAGCCAACCTCGAGCCCGCTATTCACCCGCTTTTTCCGCAACCTGCTAGCGCGCTTTGTGCGTTCCGGCTGCTCGGCGAAGCGGACCACACAATCGTCGGTGAACCCTCGCACGAGGGTCTGGATATCTAACCGGTGGAACATGCTTTCGACCGCGCGCAGGAGCTGGTTGGCTTGGGCTTTGGTCCACCGGCCCTCACCTTTGGGAAAGATTGCCTTCTTGGCCACAGAGGCCTCCCTTCGACGGATGGCGCGAGCCACGGTCACGAGAATTCAGCGCACAACGTCCCCCCAGACGACGTAGCGCCGGCGCGTACGCTGCTCCTGCCCTTCCTCGACCATTCGCTCCTGGGCGGCCACGAGATCGAGCAGGGGGTCGCTGCCTACGTTCACGAGCCCATGCGCCCTCAGCAGCGTCTCGATCTCCTCCCGCGCCCGGCCCCCCAGGAATGGGAGCTGGTCGCCGACCGCCGCGTACTCCGGGCTCATGCGGGCATTCTCCGACGACGTCGGCGCCGCGCCAGTATCGAACTGTCCGTCCACGACGACAAGGCGCCCTGCCGGCCGGAGGACTCGGATCCACTCATCAACCGCGGCCTCCGGGTGCTGGAGCGTCCAGAGCACATGGCGGCTGATCACGAGGTCAAAGCTGCCGGTCATGAACGGGAGTTGCTCGGCGTCGGCCTCCTCAAACCGGATCGAGACACCACGTTCCCCCGCCTTGCGCCGCGCCTCGGCGAGCATCGCGGGTGCGAAATCGACGCCGATGACGTGATGACCGCGGGCCGCAAGCTCGAAGGTGAGGAAGCCGGTGCCGCAACCTGCGTCGAGCGCGTGGAGGACGCCTCGGCCCGCGAGGATGAGATCGAAGATGCGGTCCCAGGCGGCGCGCTCGGCGGACGTGCGGATGCTGTGGCCAAAGTCGTCGTCGAAGCGTGGCGCCCGCCGATCCCAATGGGCCGCGACTTGCTGCTTGACGATGTTCGTTCGGCCAGACGTCATTACGATGTTGTCCCGGGCGATTCGGTTCTACTCAATCACCTGATCCGCCCGCAGTAGGCACCCCCCCCCTCCTACCCCTTCAACTCCTTCTTCAGCTCGGTCAGGAAGCGCCAGTCGGTGCCCTGGGCGATGATCTGCTGGGGGCTCGCCTTGATCATCCCCGCCTCACGCAGGCGAAGAGCATAGAAACGGACGGTGTCCTCGGGGTCATACGTGCGCCATTTGTTGTACGGGATCTGCCTCATCGCTTCAGCGGCATAGTCGTAGTTCGGCGTGAACCCTTTATCTACCATGATCCGCGCCGCCCGGGCCGGCTCGAGTGCGCATACGTCGGCCGCCTTCAAGGTCGCCCGCAGCGCGCGCTTGGTCGCCTGCGGGTGCTTGCGGACGAAGTCGCGATTGCCGGTCGCGATGCAGCAGAAGTATTGCGCCCAGGGCCGGTCGACGCTGCTGTTGACGACCACGTGGCCGATCTTCTTCGCCCGCAGCATTTGCGGATCCGGCGGAAAGCCAAGATACGCGTCCACCTTGCCCTCGGCCAGCAGGCGCATGCCGTCGGCCGGCGGGTGGGCCACGAACTGGATATCCTTCTGCGGGTCGAGCCCCACGTGGGCGGCCATGCTGGCGATGAACACATGGGGCGCACTTCCCAACCCGAGGACCGCGACCGTCTTGCCCTTCAGGTCGCGGATCGATCGGACCTTCTCGCTTCCCACGAGCTCGAAGCATCCCACGTGAATGCCGGCGAGCATGATGATCGGGCTCCCCGCATCCACCTGAATGAGAAATGGTGCGACGAACGCCAAGCTGATGTCCGCCTCGCCTGACGCGAGGACCTTGTACGTTCCGGCGCCATCGGGAACGTACACGTATTGCACATCCGAGAAGCCTTCCGCTCTCAAGAGCTCGTCCGCGATGTACTGCGGCGCCACGCAGATCCCGGGGATCTTGACGAGCTTGATCGTTCTCGTCTCGAGCGACTCCGCCGCCGCGCTCCATGCCGCCGGCGCACCGACCGCGCTTGCCATTCCAGCGGCCATCGTCCCGCGAAGGAAGGCTCGTCGGCTGATCATCCCTTCAGCTCCTTCTTCAGCTCGTTCAGGAACCGCCAGTCCGCGCCCTGGGCAAGGATCTTCTGGGGAGCCGACGTGATGAGTCCCGACTCGTGCAGACGAAGCGCGTAGAACCGCAGCGTGTCGGCGGGGCTGAAGTCTCGCCAGCGGGAGTAGGGGAGTTCCGTCAACATACGGCGCATGAACTCGTACTCCTGAGTAAAGCCCCTGTCGACGAGATACTGGGCTACCCGCGCGGGTTGATCGCTGCAGAGCTGCGTGGCCTTCAGCATTGCACGGACTGCCCGCTTGGTCGCGATCGGGTACTGGCGAACGAAGTCGTGGCGCGCGGCGACGAAGCAGCAGAAGTAGAGAGACCATGGTCGATCGGTGGCGATGTTGACGAGGACGTGTCCAATGCGCTTCGCCCGAAGTTCTTGCGGCTCCGGCGGGAAGCCGAGGAACGCATCGATTTTCCCTTCCGCGAAGAGGCGCATCGACTCTTGGGCTGGCTGGGTGACCCAGTTGACATCCTTGGCGGGGTCGAGGCCGACGTGCGCGAGCATGATCGAGAGGAGAAGGTGCCGGCCAGAGTGCAAGTCGGGGATGGCCACCGCTCGGCCCTTGAGGTCGAGGATCGTTCGGATGGACTCGGTGGCAAACAGCTCATAGCAGCCGACGTGAAGGCCGGTGAGAGCCACCAAGGGCAGCCCGCGGTCGAGCTGGCGAACGAAGGAAGGAGCATCCCAGCCGCCGAAGTCTGCTTTCCCCTCGGGCAACACGGTGTGCGCAGGTCCTTTGACGTACTCCACCGTGGCGAACCCCTCCGCCTGGAGGAGCCGTTCTCCCGCCATATAAATTGCCGCGAAACAGGTCGCGGGACTCTGGGCGATCCGGATCGTCGTCGTCTCGGGCGGCGGCTCGGCGAGAGCCGGTTCAGCACCGAGTCCCATGAGCCCGGAGGTTCCCGCGAGGGCTGCAGCGTGGAGGAATTTGCGGCGGTCCCACTGATCGGCCCGGCTGTTCATGGGCGAGCCTCCCTGGGGCGAATGGCTGGAGTGTGGCACAGGCGGGCTGCGAACGGCGGTCATTCGATCACCTGATCCGCCCGCAGCAGCAGCGACTGGGGGATCGTCAAGCCGAGGGCCTTGGCGGCCCTCGCGTTGATCCACAGCTCGAACGCGGTCGGCTGCTCCACTGGCAGGTCGCCGGGCTCTTGGCCCCCTTGAGGATCCGGTCGACGTAGCGGGGGGCGCGGCGGTACTGATCGACCGGAGTTCGTCGAGGCGGGGGGTCTCTCCTCCTATGCCAGAGCGCACGACAGAAATTCAGTCGCTACCTTCGCCGCCCGTGACTGCGTGGGACTGGCCGCGAGTGCGAAGATGCGCAGTTTCCGAACTACCTTCTTACGCCGCCCCTCTATTGAGCCCTCGGCAGGACCGTGATCCATCTCTCAGGGCACGCCTGAACGTATGGGTAATAGGCGCCGGCGCTTTGACAGTAATACCAGTACGACGGAAGCGGAGCCGGTGGCTGGACGTACATTGGTGGCTCTTGAACGACGACGGGTGACGGAGCGTACCAGTAATATGGCGGAGGGTAATACCACAAGTACGGGCCCCACCAGAATGAAGGGCCACCTCCGATGCCGCCATGACCCCTGAACCCGTGGCGGCCGTGCTCGTGGTGGCCGTGCTCACTGTGGCCCCCGTGTCCCCCGTTTCCCTTTGCGTAGGTTGGCACTCCAGGCGCGAGAAGTAGCGCGACCGCCAGGAGGGAAATCACGGCTGGCCTTCTCATGACCCATCCCCCACTCGCTTACGGAGGAAACCCTCGACCGAGATGCGCGGTTCCGGGATTCTTCTCGGGATTTCCGTGATGTTTGGGAGACGAACGTGCTGAGCAGCGGCCGAAGCGCTTTGCCGCCACACTTCGGACACTTGATCTGCCCCTTCTCATGCTCGCTGATCGTTAGGGTATGCGTCACGTCGCGATTCCACGCGCTACGGCGTCACATCGTCTGGCTGAAGACCGAGTCGCTGCGGCGCGGATGGGGGGAGCCGCAGTGGCTCTTCCCGAACGAGGAGGGCTCCCCGCTCGACGGTAGTCGGGCCCGCAAGGTCTTCCGGGCCGCGCTGACGGCAGCGAAGCTCCCGTCGTTCAGGGTTTACGACCTGCGCCACACCTTCGGGTCTCTGCTGCTCTCGATGAACGCGGCGCTCGTGTACGTCAGCCAGCAGATGGGGCACCAGTCGCCCACCACAACGCTGAAGTGGTACGCGAAGTACATCCCGGGTACGGGCAAGCGATGGGTGAACCTGCTGGATCTTACGAGCCACGCGATCGCGAAGAACTTTGGAACCAAAACCTGGAACCAAGACGACCCAGGGGCTTCCGGTGTTCTGGAAGCCCCCGGAAGATCTGGTGAGCCGTCCGGGATTCGAACCCGGGACCCCCTGATTAAAAGTCAGGTGCTCTACCTACTGAGCTAACGGCTCGTGCGTGCGATTCTACGCGCTTACGGGGCCTTCGGCGCGGAGCACCTCCTCGATCGCGGTCCGGAGCTCGCGGGAGCCGACCGGCTTCATGAGCGAGGCGCGCACGCCGAGGTGGCGGGCGACGTCGGGATTGATCGCGTCGGCGATCCCCGACACGATGATCACCGGCACCCGGCGCGCCGCGCTCTCCCAGAGTCGCGACAGGAACTCGATGCCGTTCAGCTCGGTCAGCGGCATGACGATGTCGAGGACGATCAGGTCCGGCTGCTCGCGGGCATAGGCCTCGGCCGCGCCCGTGGTGCTCGTCAGGCCCACCGCGTGGTGGCCGCCGGCGCGGATGGCCTCGACCCAGATCTCGTTGACGTCAGGATCGTCCTCGATCACGAACACGGTTGCCATCGGTGCTGCCCTCCCCGCCCGTCGAGGGGGCGTTCAGGGCGACTCCCGGGGCGCGCGCTGGAACGCGGTGACCCCGACCACGGCGTAGCCCCGGGCGCGGATCTGCCGCTCGATCTCGCGCCGCGCGCGCCGCTCGCTCTGGCGCCGCTCGGAGGTGCCCGCGCGGTCCCGGGCGCCGCGTCGCTCGGAGACGCGCCGCTCGAGCATCACCTGCACGGTGTCGTCGCCAGCGAACGTGCGCTTGAGTGAGTCGTAGAAGTCACGGCGGCTTTCGCCCACGATGAAGAGCAGCCGCTTGACCCGCCAGGGCACGCTAGGTGAGGCTCGAGCGCACCGACGGGAACCACCGCACGAGGGGCGAGTCCTCGCAGAGGATCGTCTCGTCACGCTGCGGTCCCGTCGAGATGAGGCCGAACGGCACCTCGACCAGCTCCTCGAGGCGCTCGAGGTAGCGGCGCGCCTTCGCCGGCAGGTCGGCCTCGTTCTTGGCGCCGCCGGTCGACGCGCGCCAGCCCTCGACCTCCTCGTAGACGGGCCGGGCCTCGGCCACGACGTTCTCGTCCTCGGGGAACTCCGTGAGCACCTCGCCGCGGTAGCTGTAGCCGACGCAGATCTTCACGATGTCGCACTGGTCGAGCACGTCGAGCTTGGTGAGCGCGATGGTGTCCAGACCGTTGATGCGCGAGGCGTACCGCCCGACGATGGCGTCGAACCAGCCGCAGCGCCGCGGCCGGCCGGTGGTGGCCCCGTACTCGTGGCCGCGCGCGCGGATCTCCTCGGCGATCGTCCCCGCCATCTCCGAGGGGAAGGGCCCGCCGCCGACGCGCGTCGTGTAGGCCTTGGAGACGCCGAGCACGCCGTGGATGCGCGTGGGCGGCACGCCGGTGCCGGTTGACGCGCCGCCGGCGGTCGTCGAGGACGAGGTGATGTACGGGTACGTCCCGTGGTCGATGTCGAGCATGGTCGCCTGCGCGCCCTCGAAGAGGACGCTGTAGCCGTGCTCGATCCAGCGCGAGAGCAGGAGCGCGGTGTCGGTGATGTACGGCGCCAGCCAGCCCGCGTAGCGGAGGTACTGGTTGAGGATCTCGTCCACGGAAAAGGTCTGGGCGTCGTAGATCTCGCGCAGCAGCCGGTTCTTCTGGGCGACGTTCAGCTCGAGCTTCTCGCGGAAGAGCCGCTCGTTCAGGAGATCGGCCATCCGGATGCCGACGCGCGCGGCCTTGTCCACGTAGGCCGGCCCCACGCCCTTGCCGGTCGTGCCGATCCGCCGCTTGCCGAGCTTGGCCTCCGAGGCCAGGTCGAGCGCCGGGTGGTAGGGCATGATCAGGTGCGCGTTCTTCGAGATGAAGAGGTTGCCGTCGAGCGTCACGCCGCGCTGGACGAGCGACTCCATCTCCTCGATCAGCGACCCCGGATCCACGACGACGCCGCAGCCGATGACGCACCGGCAGCCCGGGTGGAGGATGCCCGACGGAATCGTGTGCAGGACGTACTTCTCACGCCCCACGACCACCGTGTGGCCGGCGTTGTTGCCGCCGGCGAACCGCGCCACGACGTTCACGTGCGGGGCCAGGATGTCGACCACCTTGCCCTTGCCCTCGTCCCCCCACTGCGTGCCGACGACCACGATGTTAGGCATGGCTCACACCTCTGAAAAAGCGCGCCGGGTCGGCCAGCAGCTCGGCCACCGCGAGCGCGCGCTCGGATCCGTCCGCGAGGTCGATCGCCAGCAGCCGGTCGGCGCCGGTCTTCGGGCTCCCGACGACGAGCACCTGGCGCACGCGCTGGACGCGCGCGTAGGCGAGCGACTCCTCGAGCCCGCGGCTGGCGATGTCGCGCGCGACCGAGGCGCCAAGGTCGCGCAGCCGCCGCGCCAGCGAGAGCGCCGCGGTCTTGTCCGGCGTGAAGTCGATGATGAAGAAGTCGGGCCCCGGCAGCTCGACGGCGACGCCCTGCGTCTCCATCACGGACAGCACGCGCGCAACGTCGAAGGCGAAGCCGACGGCGGCGCAGTCGTAGCCGAAGCGCGCGAGCATCTGGTCGTACCGGCCGCCGCCCGCCACCGAGGCGCCGAAGCCCGACACGTACGCCTCGAAGTAGGTCCCCGAGTAGTAGTCGAAGCCGCGCACCTCGCCAAGGTCGAGCGTGACCGCGTCGGCGAGCCCGTAGATCTTGAGGAGTCGGTAGACCTCCGCGAGGTTCGCCACCGCCTTCGCCGAGCGCTTGTTGTGGGCGATCCCCGCGGCGCGCTCGAGCACCGCCTCGCCGCCGAAGAGCCCGGGGAGCGCGGCCAGCGCCTCGCCGAGCGCCGGCGGCGGGGCCAGCCGGCGGACCAGCTCCGCCAGAGTCGAGGCGTCCTTGCGCCCGAGCGCGGCGCGCAGCTCGCGCACGCGCGCGGGCTCCGCGCCCAGCTCGTCGCAGAGCCCGCGGAAGAAGTCGGGGTGGCCGAGCACGAGCTGGAAGCGCTCGAGGCCGAGCGCTCGGAGCCCCTCGATCGCCATCGCGATGACCTCGACCTCCGCCTCCGGCTTCTCGAGCCCGATCAGCTCCGCGCCCGCCTGGTAGAACTCGCGGTAGTGCGCCACCTGCGGCTCGTCGTAGCGAAAGACGTTCGTCACGTACGCGAGCCGGATGGGCTTGGGCTCGTCGCGCAGGCGCGTCGCGACGATGCGCGCGATCTGCGGCGTGATGTCGGCGCGGAGCGCCAGCATGCGGCCCGTCTCGCGGTCCACCAGCTTGAACATGTTCTCCTGGACGTCGGCGTCGGTGCCGGTCGCCAGCACGTCGGCGTACTCGAACGTCGAGGTGACGACCTCGCGGTAGCCCCAGCGGGTGAGGACGCCGAGCAGGCGCGCCTCGACGTGCCGCTTGCGCGCCGCCTCGTCGGGCAGGTAGACGCGCGCGCCCTTCGGGAGCTGCGAGGGGCGCGGCCTCACGGCGCCGCCGCCTCGAGGTGCGCGAGCGTGTTCATCCGGTGGACGGTCGCCCAGCCGGGCTCGTACTCGATCTCGGTGATGCCGGCGGGCGAGGCGTCGACGGCCCGCATCCGCTCGGGCCCGAGCCCGAGGGCGTCGAGCACGATCATGCGGATGACGATCGCGTGGCTCACGAGGATGATCGTCTGGCCCTCGTGCGCGGCGCGAAGCTCCTCGACCCCCGCGCGCGCCCGCCCGGCCACGCGCGCGAGCGTCTCGCCGCCGGGGATCTCGAGCTCGTGCGGCGCCAGGCGCCACCGCTCCTCGGCCGCGGGAAAGCGCGCGGCGACCTCGTCGCGCGTGAGCCCCTCCCACTCGCCGAACGCCATCTCGCGGAACGCGGGCTCGATCGAGACCGGCAGGCGGTGGGGCTTGGCGATCACCTCGGCCGAGGCGCGGGCGCGCTCGAGCGGGCTCGCGTAGACGGCCGCGACGATCTCCGCGCCGAGCGCCCGGGCGACCGCCTCGCACTGGCGCGCGCCCTCGGGCGCGAGCGGGATGTCGCGCGTGCCGGCGAAGCGCCGCTCGCGCGACGACGCGGTCTCGCCGTGCCGTATGACGAACAGTCGGAGCTTGCTCACAACCCAACTATTCTAGCAGGAGGGCTCCCGCGGTCTAGATCTTCTCGACGAAGATCTTCTGGGCGGCGCGGATGCTGGCGCCGAAGTCGACCGGCTGGCCGAGGTCGGCCAGGACCTGCTCGAGCGCCGCGAGCGCGATGATCACGTCGAACTCGGCGGCGTAGCCCATGTGGCCCAGGCGGAAGACCGTGCCCTTCATCTCCCCCTGCCCGCCCGCGATCGTGATGTTGTGCGCCTGCGAGTAGAGGGCGACGATCTTCTCGCTGTCCACGCCCCGGGGCGCGACGACGGCGGTCAGCGCGGGGCTCGGCGTCGCCTTGCAGAACAGCTCGAGCCCGAGCGCCTCGACACCCGCGCGCGTCGCGCGCGCGAGCCGGTCGTGGCGCTTGAAGACGTTGGCGAGCCCCTCGCCCTCGAGCATGCGGAGCACCTGCCGGAGGCCGACGATGATCGACACGGCCGGGGTGAAGTGCGCCTCGTTCCGCACGACGCACTTCCGCTCCTCCGTGAGGTTGAGGTAGTACTTCGGCAAGGTCGACGTCACACTCTTGGCCCAGGCCTTCTCGCTGAGCGCGCAGAACGCCACACCCGGCGGCAGCATGAGCCCCTTCTGCGAGCCCGCGACCACGAGATCGACACCCCAGGCGTCCATCTGGAGGTCGGCGATCCCGAGGCTCGACACCGCGTCCACGATGAGAATCGCGTCGGTGCCGCGCGTGGCCTGGGCGTAGCCGCGCACGTCGTGGAGCACGCCCGTCGAGGACTCGCTGTGCTGCGTGAGCACGGCCTTCACCCCGGGGTGCGCGCGGAGCGCGGCGCCGACGCGCTCGGCCGGCACGGTCTGGCCGAAGGGCGCCGTCAGCTCGACGACGGTGAGGCCGAACGCCCGGCAGATCTCCAGCCAGCGGTCGCCGAACTTCCCGGCGCGGACCAGCAGGACGGTGTCGCCGGCGGAGAGCGTGTTGACCACCGCCGCCTCCATCGCGCCCGTCCCCGAGCACGCGAGCGGCACCACGTCCGCCTGCGTCTGGAAGAGCTTCTTCAGCCCGGCGCGCACCTCCACGAACAGCGCCTCGTACTCGGGCGTGCGGTGGTGGATCATCGGCTGCGCCATGGCGAGGAGCACTTCGCTCGGCACCGGCGTCGGGCCCGGCGCCATCAGCTGGTACTTCTTCATGCGGACGGCCTCCTTCGCAGCGTGAGATTCTCTCCGATGGTAACACGCTCCCCGGACGCCGAGCGGCCGAGCGCGGTGACGAAGAGCGCGTCCTTGCCGTGCGCGTGCGGCGAGAAGAGCTCGACGACGAGGCGGTCGTAGAACGTGAGCCCGCTCGCGCCGAAGCCCTGCGCGTACGCCGCGAGATAGGCGCGTCCGCCGGCGATCCCCGCCTCGAGATTCGCGACGCGATAGCCGCGGTCGCCGCGCGCGCGCAGCAGCTCGTCGAGCGGCGCGAGGAAATAGATGACCGCCGCGGCGTCGCCGCCGAGCGGCTGCTCGAGGCAGAGGCGGGCCGACTCCCGCCTGAGCTCGCCGGCCCTCAGCAGCTCGAGCGCGTGGGCGCCGCGCCGGTAGACGTACGCGCCCGGGGCCACGTCCTCCACCGCGTTGACGATCAGGTAGAGGTCCACGAGCCCGAACGGGACGTCGGCGTCCACCGGGCGCGTCGCCGCCCACAGCGCCGTCGACAGCTCCATCGCCGAGAGTGGAGCGTGGCCGAACTGCCGCGTCGAGCCGCGCCGCTGAATGGTCTCGCCGAGCCCTGTCCCGCTGAGCGCCCGCGGCGCAGGCAGCGCGACGGCGCCCTGCGGCGCGGCGTTCCATGGGCCCTCGACGGCAACGGCTGTCGCGCCCGCGCGCCAGGCCTCGACGGCGTGGGGCGTCTCGAGCGCGGAGGCCGAGTGGATCTCGCGCAGCAGCGGATAGTCCACCTCGGACGAGGACAGCGGCATGTACGGATGCGCGATCGCCTCCAGGGTCGCCACGGGCGGCGCGGGCGCGCCGATCGGCCCCAGCGCCACCAGCTCGAGCGCCGCTTCGCGCTCGGGTACCAGGCCGAGGAGATGGTTCACCTCGGCGTCGACGAACCCGGTGACGAGCCGCGGCGCCAGGCCGCTGCCGCCGGCCGCGGCGAGGAGATTCGCGAGCAGCGTCCCGGAATCCCAGAACAGGTGGCGGTAGCCCCGCGCCTCGTACTTCCACGTGTTGCGCCAGTAGATGGCGGTCAGCACGATCGTCGCTGGGCGTCGCGCGAGCATCGGGTCCGCGGCGGCCTGCGCGAGCGCGGCGCGGACGTCGCCCGCGCGCAGGCGCCGCAGCGCGAAGTCGCCGGGGCAGAAGTGGTAGAGGCCGGATTCGAGGCCCTCCACCTCGCCGGCCACCACGTACGCCTCGGTCTGGTAGAGCGCCCCCGTCGAGGCCGCCGCGCGGAAGAGCACCTCGCCGCCGCCCGCGTAGGTCTTCTTCCGCGTCACGCCGGCCGAGTAATAGAGGAGCGCGGCGAGGGTGTCGAGCCCGAGGCGCGCGGCGCCGGGCGCCGCCGGCGGGCCGAGGGCCGCGAGGGTATCGAGTGCCTGCGCGTCGAACTCGCGCGGCAGGGTGATCGCGGGCAGCTCCGTGTAGACCTTGAACGGAAACGGCTTGATGTCCCAGTCGAGCGTGTGGGTGCTGGTCCGGACGGACTGGGGCGAGTGAGCGGTCCCCTCGTGGTACCGGCGGGCGCTCCCGCTATTCAAACCGGTACGGCGGCCGAAACACGCCGCGCTCGGTGATGATCGCGGCGATGAGCGCGGCCGGCGTGACGTCGAAGGCGGGGTTGAACACGGGCGACGCGGCGGGCGCCGTCTGCCGCGCGCCGACGCCGCGCACCTCGGCCGCGTCGCGCTCCTCGATCGGGATCCCCTCGCCCGATGGGAGCGAGGGGTCGATCGTCGAGACGGGGGCGGCGACGTAGAAGGGCACGCCGTGGTGCCGGGCGAGCACGGCGAGCCCGTAGGTGCCGATCTTGTTCGCGGTATCGCCGTTGGCGGCGATGCGGTCGGCGCCGGTGATGACCAGATCCACCTCGCCGCGCGCCATGAGCGAGGCGGCGGCGACGTCGGCGATGAGGCGGTGCGGGATCCCGTCGCGAACCAGCTCCCACGCGGTGAGCCGCGAGCCCTGCATGACCGGGCGGGTCTCGTCCACCCAGACGCGCGCGACCTTCCCCTGCGCGTGGGCCGCGCGGATCACGCCGAGCGCGGTGCCGTAGCCCGCGGTGGCCAGCGCGCCCGCGTTACAGTGGGTGAGGATGCGCGCCCGCTCGGGCACCAGGGCGGCGCCGTGAGCGCCCATCGCCCGGTTCGCCGCCAGATCCTCCTCGCGGACCGCGTGCGCCTCGGCGAGCAGCCGGGCGCGGAGGTCGTCGGGCGCGAGGCCCCGCGCGTCGAGGAGCGCCCGCCGCATGCGCTCGAGGGCCCAGAAGAGATTGACCGCCGTCGGCCGCGTGGCCGCGAGTCCCTTCACCGCCGTCTCGACGTCCGCCAGCAGCCCGTCGAACGCCGTCGCCCGGCTGGCCCGGGCGGCGAGCGCCACGCCGTACGCCGCGGCCACGCCGATCGCGGGCGCCCCGCGCACCACGAGGCGCCGGATCGCGTCGGCGACGTCCTCCCAGCGATCGTAGGCGCGCTCGACTTCCTCGGCGGGCAGGAGCGTCTGGTCGAGCATCACGAGCCGATCGCCGGCCCAGCGGACGGGGGTGATGGGCGCCGCGGCCGTCATGCCAGACGCGCCCGGATTTCGGCGGCGCCCAGGCCGGCGACCCGTACGAGCTTGTCGCGGCCGCGCTCACCGCGGATCACGGCGACGGTCGAGGGTGCCACGCGCAAGGCGCGCGCGAGCAGCCGGACGACCGCGAGGTTGGCCTCGCCCTCGACGGGCGGCGCGGTGACGCGCACCCGGAGGGCGCCCTCGCGCCAGCCCACGACCGCGTCGCTCGACGCGCGCGGCTGGACGCGCACGCGCAGCACCGCGCCCTCAGGCCTTGGGTTCGTCGCCGCCGCCCTCGCCGAATTCCGCCGACATCAGCCGGTAGTAGCGCTCGAGCGTCGAGCGGAGGTCCTCGACGAGCTGCCGCTTGGTGCGCCGGAGCTCGTTGATCTCGCTCCGGAGCTTCGCCTCCTCGCTGCGCACCTCCTCGAGGAGCTTCTCGCCGCGCAGCTCGGCCTCGCGCGTGTGCAGCTCCGCCTCGCGCCGCGCCGCCGCCTTCATCTCGTCGCCGAGCCGCTGCGTGGCCACGAGCGTGTCCTGGATCGCCTTCTCGCGCTCGGCCAGGCCCCGCGAGCGCTCCTCGATCGTCGCCAGCTGCTCCTTGAGCAGCGCGTTCTCCTTGAGCACGGTCTCGTAGTCGTCGGCGACGTCGTCGAGGAAGGCGTCCACCTCGTGGGAATCGAACCCCCGGAACATCTTCACCGTGAATTGCTGTTGCCGGATATCGAGCGGGCTGATGCGCATCGAACCCTCCGATTCCCTATCTGAGGCTCAGCGCGAGGTCGCGCAGGGAGTCCACGAGGAACCATTCGGCGAACTTGATCGCCAGCAGCACCACCATCGGCGAGAGGTCGAGCCCCATCGCGAGCGTGGGCAGCCTGTAGCGGATGGGGCGGAGCACGGGCTCCGTGATGCGGTAGATGAAGCGTACGATCGGGTTGTGGGGGTCCGGGTTCACCCAGGACAGGACCGCGCGCGCGATGATGATCCAGAAGTACGCCTCGAGGACGAGACTCACCAGCCGCGCCAGCGCCAGGATCAGATTGGTCATGAGAAACACGGTGCCGTCCTATCCGCCGGGTCCGCGCCCCAGCTCACGCGACCGCTGCGTGGCGCGCTCCACGGCCTTGATGAACGTGTTCCGGATACCACCCTCTTCGAGGGCGGCGACGCCCGCGATCGAGGTGCCGCCGGGCGAGCTGACCATGTCCTTGAGCGCGCCCGGATGGAGCCCCGTCTCGAGGAGCAGCTTCGCGGCGCCGAGCACGGTCTGGGTCGCGAGGGTCATCGCCGTGAGCCGGTCGAGCCCCATCTTCACGCCGCCGTCGGCGAGGGCTTCGACGACGATGGCCACGTAGGCCGGGCCGGAGCCCGAGAGCCCCGTCACCGCGTCCATCAGGTCCTCCGCGAGCACCACGACGCGGCCGACGGCGCTGAAGATCTCGCCGGCGATGTCGAGGTCGCCCGCCTCGAGCCCCTCGGCCTTGGCGATCGCCGTCACGCCCTCGAGCACGAGGGCGGGCGTGTTGGGCATGACGCGGATCAGGCGCGCGTCCTTGCCGAGGCCGGCGCGGAGCTTCGCGGTGGAGACCCCCGCGGCGATCGAGATCAGCAGCTTCTTGCGCGTGACGGCGGGCGCGATCGTCCGGAGCACCTCGTCCATGATCTGGGGCTTCACCGCGAGGATCACGACGTCGGCGTGGCGGACCAGCTCGACGTTGTCGGAGCCGACCTGGATGCCGTACTGCCGGTCCAGCTCCTTCAGGCGCTCGAGGCGCACGTCGGTCGCGTGGATCGCCTCGGGCGGCACGAGGTTCGCCGCGAGCAGCCCCTTGATGAGCGCCTCGCCCATGTTGCCGCCGCCGACGAACCCGACCTTCTTGCCCTTGATCGTCATCGCTTCCCCGGCTCCTGGTGCGCCCGCGGCCCGAACACGGCCGTCCCGACGCGGACCATCGTCGCGCCCTCCTCGATCGCCACCTCGAAGTCCCCGCTCATCCCCATCGACAGCTCGCCGAGGCCGTGACGCGCGCCGAGCTTGGCGAGCGCGCGGAACCACGGCCGCGCCTCCTCGGGGTCCGGCGCCTCGGGCGGGATCGCCATGAGGCCGCGCACCCGGACGTGGGGCAGCCCCTTCACCGCGTCGAGCAACGCCTCCAGTGCGTCGAGCGTCACGCCGCCCTTCTGCGTCTCGGCCGCGACGTTCACCTGCACGAGCGCGTCCACCGGCCGCCCCCGGGCTCCCGCGCGACGGTCGAGCTCGCGCCCCAGCTCGATCCGGTCGAGCGAGTGGATCACGTCGAACAGCTCCACGGCCTCCCTCGCCTTGTTCGTCTGGAGCTGGCCGATGAGGTGCCAGGGGACGGGCCGCCCCAGCTCGGCGATCTTGCCGCGCGCCTCCTGCACCCGGTTCTCGCCGAGCGCCGGGACACCGGCCGCGATCGCCTGGCGGACGCGCTCGGCCTCCACCGTCTTCGACACCGCGATCAGAAGCACGTCGGCCGCGCGCCGCCCCGCGCGCTCGGCCGCGCGCGCGACACGCTCCCGCGTGCGCTCGAGGTTCGCCTTGATATCCAGCATGGTCGCACGGCGATTTTACGGCAGTGCGGCCACCGTGGCCAGCCGGCCGCGGTTGCCCTTGCGGTACGAGTAGAGGAGCCCGGGATTGCAGGCGGTGCAGAGCCGCACGTTCTCGATTCGCGCCCCGTCGAGCCCGGCGCCGCGGAGCAGCGCCTCGTTGGCCGCACCGAGGTCGAGCATCCAGCGTCCCGGCTTCGCCGGCCTGGCCCAGGCCTCCCAGCCGGCGTACGCGGCGGACAGCGGGCCGATGACGGGCTCGTCCACCTCGTAACAGCAGGGGCCGATCGCGGGCGCGATCGCCGCGTGCAGCCGCGACGGCGCCGCGCCGAGGCCCTCGAGCGCCCGCACCGTCGCCTGGACGGCGCCCTTGACGGTGCCCCGCCAGCCGACGTGGACCGCACCGAGCGCCGGCAGCGCGGCGTCGTACAGCACGATCGCCAGGCAGTCCGCGGTGAAGATCGCCAGCGGCACGCCGCGCTCCGCCGTCACGAGGCCGTCCACCGTGCCGGCGAATCCGCCGCCTGCCGGGGCGCGCGCGACGTCGGCGCCGTGGACCTGCTTGGCGTAGGCGACGCGCGCCATGTCGAGGCCCGCGCCGGCCAGCCGCGTGACTGCCTCGGCGCGAAAGGACGAGACGGGCGCCCGCGGTGAGATCGGCTCGGCGAACGAGGCCACCCCGGGGCAGTGGCGCGTCGTCGTCGCGTGCGGCAGGCCGAGCCGCGTGAGCGACGCGAACGTGAAGTAGTCAGCCGGCTCGCCATGAGCAACAAGCCCCGAAGTCACAGGCCCCTCAGGCGCCCGATGATGCGCACGGTGCGGGGTCGGGAGCAGGGAGCGGGGGACGGGTCCGCGGTGAGTGTCGTTCCGAACAAGCGGACTCGCCCCCTGCCCTCTGCCCCCGCCCCCGACCCCGCGCGCCTAGTCCGCTTGGCGCCTGAGGAAAGCAGGAACCTCGAGATCGGCGTCGCCGAGCGCGTCGTCGCTCTCGGCGCGCATCTCGCCCGGACGCCGGCGCCAGCTCCCGGCGCCCGCGGCGGGGCTCAAGCGCGGCGCGCGCGGGAGGTCGACCACCTTGCCGCCGCCGCTCTGGAGCTCCTTCTTCTCGGCGAAGCCCGTGGCGATCACGGTCATCCGGATCTCGTCGGTCATGTCCGGGTCGATGACCGCGCCGAAGATGATGTGGGCGTCCTCGTGCGCCGCCTCCTGGACGATCCGCGCCGCTTCCTCCACCTCGTGGATCGACAGGTCGGCACCGCCCGTGAAGTTGATGAGGATGCCGCGCGCGCCCTCGATCGACGTGTCGTCGAGGAGCGGGCTCGCGACGGCCTTCTGCGCGGCGTCGAGGGCGCGGTGCTCGCCCTTGCCCGTCCCCGTCCCCATCATCGCCATGCCCATGCCCGACATGATCGTGCGGACGTCGGCGAAGTCGAGGTTGATGAGACCCGGGACGAGGATGAGATCGGAGATGCCCTGCACGGCCTGCTGGAGCACCGTGTCGGCGACGCGGAACGCCTCGATGAGCGGCGTGCCGCGGTCGACCACCGAGAGCAGACGCTGGTTCGGGATCGTGATCAGCGTGTCCACGACGCCGCGGAGCGCCTCCAGTCCGGCCTCGGCCTGCACGGCGCGCCGCCGGCCCTCGAACGTGAACGGCTTCGTCACGACGGCCACGGTCAGGATGCCGAGGTCCTTCGCGAGCGACGCGACCACCGGCGCGGCACCCGTCCCCGTGCCGCCGCCCAGCCCCGCCGTGATGAAGACCATATCCGCGCCGGTGAGCAGGCGCGTGATCTCCTCGGGCTCCTCCTGGGCCGCGCCGCGCCCGATCTCGGGGTTCGAGCCCGCGCCCAGCCCCTTGGTGAGCTTCGCGCCGAGCTGCAGCTTGATCGGCGCGGGGGAGGCGTGGAGCGCCTGGAGATCGGTGTTCGCGACGATGAACTCCACGCCGGTGAACTGGGCCAGCATCATCCGGCTCACCGCGTTGCCGCCGCCGCCGCCCAGGCCGATGACCTTGATCTTCGCCGCCTGGGGCGCCTCGTCGAGCTCGAAGAGCGGGCGGCGTGCGCGATCCTTGTCCATTCCGTCCTCCTGTGAAGGTCCGCCGGGCACGCGTGCGCCCCGCCGGCGCGGCCGGGCCGCGTCGGCCGGGAACAGTGGCGGCTGCGCGCCGCCCCGGCCCGTCCTAGAAGATGTCATTCAAGACACCGCCGACCCGGCGCGCGAGCCGCGTGAGCGGGCCGCCGCCCCCGACCGCCGGCGCCGCGGCGCCCATCGGCCGCGAGCGCGCGCCGTGGAGCACCAGGCCCGCCGCCGTCGAGTACACCGGGCTCTGGATCACGTCCGCGAGCCCGCCCACGCGGAGCGGCGCGCCCCGGCGCACGGGCTGGTCGAACACGCCCTCGGCCAGCTCGGCCACGCCCTCCATGATGGACGTGCCGCCGGTGACGACGACGCCGGCCGTCGCCGCGTCCTGGAAGCCCGCGCGCGCCAGCTCGCGCGCAACGAGCGTGAAGATCTCCTCGACGCGCGGCTGGACGATCTCGGAGAGGACCTGGCGCGAGAGCTGCCGCGGCTTGCGGCCGCCGACGGACGGCACGTCCACGGTCTCCTCGGCCGGCACGAGCGCCGTGAGCGCGCAGCCGTAACGCTTCTTCATGTCCTCGGCGTCCGCCATCGGGGTGCGGAGGCCGATCGCGATGTCGTTGGTGATGTGGTCGCCGCCGAGCGGGAGGATCGCCGTGTGCCAGACGGCGCCGTTCCGGTAGAGCGCGACGTCGGTCGTCCCGCCGCCGATGTCGATGACGAGGATGCCCAGCTCCTTCTCGTCGTCGTACAGGACGGCCTCCGCCGAGGCGAGCGCCTCGAGCACGACGTCGTGGACGGTCAGGCCCGCGCGGTTCACCGAGCGGACGACGTTCTGGACGGAGGTCACCGCGCCCGTGATGATGTGGACCTCGACCTCGAGCCGGACGCCCGACATGCCGATGGGCTCGCGGATCCCGTCGCCGTCGTCCACGATGAAGGTCTGCGGCAGCACGTGGATGATCTCGCGGTCCTGCGGCAGGTTGATCGCGCGCGCCGCCTCCACCACGCGCTCGACGTCGGTCTCGCTCACCTCGCGGTCCTTGCCCGAGACGGCGACGACGCCGCGGCTGTTGACCCCGCGGATGTGGCCGCCGGCGACGCCCGCGTAGACGCCCGAGACCTCGACGCCCGCCATCTGCTCGGCCTCCGCGACCGCCGCGCGGATCGCCTCCACGGTCGAGTCGATGTTGACGACGATGCCGCGGCGCAGGCCGCGCGAGGGCGCCGTGCCGACGCCGACCACGTCGACGGCGCCCGCCGGCCCCGCCTGGGCGATCATGGCGCAGATCTTGGTGGTCCCGACGTCGAGCCCCACGATCGGCTCCGGCGCGCGCCCGCGCCTCACCGCGCGCCTCCCCGCTGCAGCACCACCTGGTCGCGATACCGGAGGTCGACCGTGCGGACGTCCTGCGTCACCGCCTGCGCGAGCACGCCCTCGAGCCGCGCCAGCCGCTCGTCCCAGTCCTCGGTGCCGAGGCGCACCTCGACGCCGTCCACGGTGTAGAGAACGGGTCCGTCCTTGCGGCTCATGTCGATCTCGGAGATCTCGGCCGTGAGCTCGCTGCCGCTCCGGAGCAGGGCGCGGATCAGGTCGACCGCCGCGCGCGCCTTCGGCCCGGGCGCCGCGCGCAGCGAGGCCAGCTCCTGCTCGGAGAGGCCGCTGACGACGGGCACCTGCGGCGCCACCGCCTGCGGGGCGAGGCCGAGGAGTCGCCCCTCCTCGTCGAGCCAGTGCAGGCGGCCGGCGTGGATGAGCGTGAACGGCCGGCGCTCCTCGACGCTGATCACCACGCGGTTCGGGAACTCGCGGACGACGTCGGCGCGCCGGATCTCCGGCAGGGCCGCGACGCGGGCCGCGACGGCGCGTGTGTCGAGGCCGAGGATGCTGGTGCCCGGCTCGATCCCCGCGGTGTCGAGGATCCGCCCGACCGGCAGGCGCGAGGCCCCGCGCACCTCGACGCTCGCCACCGCCAGCCACGGCGCCGTGAGCAGCCAGCGCGTGACGAGCGTGGCGCCGAGCGGCAGCAGCACGACGAGCGCCGCGAGGGGCAGGAAGCGGAGCGCGCGGCGCAGCCGGCGCCGCGGCCGCCGCCGTCCCCGGCCGACGCGCTGGCCGGCGACGAAGGCGGCGCGCTCGCCCAGATCGGGCAGCGTTCCGTGCCGGGTGCGCGGCGAGACGAGACCGCTCGGCATGCTACTCCCCGACGATCCGGATCTCGGGCATCAGCGTCACGCCGAAGTGCGCCTGCACGCGCTCGCGCGTGAGCTCCATGAGCGCCAAGAGATCGGCCGCGCTGGCGCCGCCCCGGTTCACGATGAAGTTCGCGTGCTTGGAGGAGATCTCCGCGCCGTTGATACGCTTGCCCTTGAGGCCGGACTTCTCGATGAGCCGCGCGGCGACGTCGTTGTCGGGGTTCTTCCAGACGCAGCCCGCCGATGCGAGCGCCAGCGGCTGGGTCGATTTCTTCTGCTTGAGACGGACCTTGATGTCCTTCTGGATCTCGGCGAGCGGCCGGCGCGTGAGCCGGAGCCGGCAGCCGATGAGGACGGCCCCCTCGGGCGCGTGGAAGGCCCGATACGTGAACGAGCCGGCGGCGGGCTTGAACTCGCCGAGCGAGCCGTCCGGATGCAGGAAGTACACCGCGCTCACGAAGTCGCCGATCCACCCGTCGGGCGTCCCCGCGTTCATGGCCAGCGCGCCGCCGATCGTGGCCGGGATCCCGACCAGGCACTCGATGCCGCCGAGGTTCACCGCCGCCGCCTCGCGGATGAGCGCCGAGAGGCTGACCCCGGCGCCGGCCATCGCCTCCTCGCCGTGGAACTCCGCGCGCCCGAGGCAGCCCTCGAGGCGGAGCACCACGCCGCGCACGCCGCGGTCCTTCACGAGCAGGTTGTTGCCGCCGCCGATCACCGCGACCGGCAGCTGCTCGCGCTCGGCGAAGAGCAGGGCGTGCCGGATGTCGTCCACGTCCTGCGGGACCACGAAGATGTCGGCCGCGCCTCCGATGCGCAGCGACGTATGGAAGCTCAGGGGCTCCTTGAAACGGACTTCCCCCCGGATCTCTCCTAGCATTGAGTCCCCCCATTCAGAGAGTCGGCGTCGATTCGCTTCAGCAGCTCCGGGCCCAGCTGGCCCACATCGCCGGCGCCGAGCGTCAGCACGAGATCGCCCGGCCGGGTGATCTCGGCGAGGTGCTCGACGACGCGCGCCCGTTCGCTGCCGAGATAGGTGACGTTCCGGTGCCCGTGCGCGCGGATGCCCTCGGCCAGGTCCTCGGCGGTGACGCCTGGGATCGGGGCCTCGCCCGCGGCGTAGACGTCCAGCACGATCAGCACGTCGGCCTGATTGAAGGCCGTCAAGAACTCCTGGCGCAGGTGATGCGTCCGCGTGTAGCGGTGCGGCTGGAACACGGTCACGACCCGGCAGTCGAACCCGGCCTTGGCGGCGGCCAGGGTCGCCCGGATCTCGGCGGGATGGTGGCCGTAGTCGTCGACCACGGTCACGCCGCGCGCGCTGCCACGGACCTGGAACCGGCGCTGGACGCCGGCGAAGCCGGCGAGCGCCTTCTGGATCGTCACGAACGGGATATCGAGGTCGAGGCCCACGCCGACGGCCGCGAGCGCGTTGAGCACGTTGTGGCGGCCCGGGATCTGGAGCGCGCACTCGCCGAGGAGGGTCCCGCGCTGGAGCACCTCGAAGCGGCTCGTCATGCCCGCCAGGTGCAGCCGGCGCGCGACGAGGTCGGCGCCCGACTCGAGGCCGTAGGTGATGACCCGCTTCTCGATCCTCGGGATCAGCATCTGGATGTTCGGCTGGTCGAGGCAGAGCACGACCGAGCCGTAGAACGGCACCTTGTTGACGAAGACGACGAACGCCTCGCAGATGGCCTCGAGCGAGCCGTAGTGGTCGAGGTGCTCGGCGTCGATCGTCGTCACGACCGCGATCGTCGGCGCGAGCTTGAGGAACGAGCCGTCGGACTCGTCGGCCTCGGCCACGAGGTACTCCCCCTGGCCGAGCCGCGCGTTCGAGCCGAGGTTGGTGACGCGCCCGCCCACGACGATCGTCGGATCGTAGCGTCCCTCCGCGAGCATCGCGCCGATCATCGACGTGGTCGTCGTCTTGCCGTGGGTGCCGGCGACCGCGATGCCGTACTTGAGCCGCATCAGCTCGGCGAGCATCTCGGCACGCGGGATCGTCGGGATGCCGCGCTGGCGCGCGACCTGCACCTCGACGTTGTCGCGCGAGACGGCGGACGAGTAGACGACGACGTGCGCGCCCTCGACGTGCAGCGCCTCGTGGCCGAGGAAGATCTTCGCGCCCAGCTGCTCCAGGCGCTCGACGGCTTCGTTCCGCCGCTGGTCCGACCCGGTCACCCGGTAGCCCAGGTTCAGGAGGATCTCGGCGATGCCGGACATGCCGCTGCCGCCGATCCCGACGAAGTGGATCTGCTGGTAGCGCTTAAACATCGGCGTGCTGGGAGATGTTCAGGAGCACTCCGGTGGAGAGCATCGTGACGAGCAGCGCCGAGCCGCCGAAGGAGATGAAGGGCAGCGGCAGCCCCTTCGTCGGCAGCAGGCCCGTCACGACGCCCAGGTTCACGAGCGTCTGGGTGGCGATGAGCACGGTGATCCCGAGCGCCAGGTACGCGCCGAACGGGTCCGGCGCGCGGAGTCCGATCCGCAGGCCCCGCCAGACGAGCACGACGAAGAGCGCGACGACCGCCGCGGCGCCCAGGAACCCGAGCTCCTCACCGATGATCGCGAAGATGAAATCGGTGTGCGACTCCGGCAGGTAGAAGAGCTTCTGGCGCGAGCCGCCGATGCCCTGGCCGAGGATCCCGCCGTTGCCCAGCGCGAGCCAGGACTGGATGATCTGGAAGCCGCTCCCGCGCGGGTCCCCCCACGGGTCCACGAACGCGGTGATCCGCCGGAGCCGGTAGGGCGCCATCCAGACGGCGATCGCGAGGAGCGGCAGCGCGGGCGCCAGCACGAGGGCGAGGTGCGCGACGCGCCCGCCGGCGAGGAACAGGAGCGCGAAGGTGAGCGCGAGCAGCGTCAGGCAGTTGCCCAGGTCGGGCTGGACGAACACGAGCGCCGCCAGCGCGCCCGCGACGGCGAGCGGCGGCAGCAGGTCCCGGCGGAAGTCGGCGAGCGCGCCGCGCTTCTTCGCGAGGAAGGCCGCGAGGTAGACGACCAGCGCGAGCTTCGCGAGCTCCGCGGGCTGGAACGACACCGGCCCCAGCCGGATCCACCGCCGGGTGCCGTTGATCGCCTGCCCGATCGGCGGGATCAGCACCAGGACGAGCAGCGCCCCCGCCGCGAGGAGGAGCGGCAGCACCCAGCGCTCGAGCCGCCGGTAGTCGAGCCGCAGCATGAGCCAGAGGCAGCCGGCGCCCAGCAGGGCCCAGAAGAGCTGCTTCTTCAGAAAGAAGTACGGGTCGTGGAAGCGGTCGGCCGCGACGATCGCGCTCGCCGAGTAGACCATCACGACGCCGATCGAGAGCAGCACGATCGCCACGCCGAAGAGCCAGACGTCGGGCGCGAGCTTGCGCGGCATCTATTCGTGCCGGGGGGGAGCGAGCGCCGCGCCTCCCCCGGATCCCAGCGGCTCGAGACGGTTCACGAGGGCCTTGAAGACGTCGCCGCGGTGCTCGAAGTTGTCGAACATGTCGAACGAGGCGCAGGCCGGCGAGAGCAGCACGACGTCGCCCGGCCCGGCGAGCCCCCGCGCCGCCTCGACCGCCGCGTCCATCGAGGCGGCCGCCGTCACGCCGACGCCGGCGGCCCGCAGCGCGGCGCCGAGGGCGGGCCCGTCCTCGCCGATCACGATCGCGTGGCGGACGCGCCTGCGCGCGGCGGCGGTGAGCGGGGCGAAGTCCTGCCCCTTGCCCTTGCCGCCCGCGATGAGCACGATCGGCTCGTTGAAGCTCTCCAGGGCCTTGAGCGTGGAGGCGACGTTCGTGCCCTTCGAGTCGTTGTAGTAGTGAGCGCCCCGGACGTCGCGCACGAACTCGATCCGGTGCGCGACGCCGCGGAACTTGCCGATGCCGCGCCGGATCGTCTCGGGCGCGATTCCCGCCCAGAGCGCGCAGGCCGTGGCCGCGAGCACGTTCTCCACGTTGTGCGCGCCGCGCAGGAAGATCTCGGCGACGGGGCAGATCTCCTCGACGTGGCCGTTGAGCTGGGCCGCCACCCGGCCGTCGCGGACGAAGACGCCGTGGTCGAGCGCGCGCAGCCGGCTGAACCAGACGACGTGGGCGCGCGTGCGGGGCGCGAGCCCGCGCGTCGCCTCGTCGTCGGCGTTGAGCACCGCGCAGTCGGCCGCCGTCTGGTTGGCGAAGATGCGGGCCTTGGCGTCCAGGTAGGCGGCGAGGGTGCCGTGCCGGTCGAGGTGGTCGGGCGTGACGTTGAGCACGGCGGCGACGCGCGGGTGGAACGTCTCGGTCGTCTCGAGCTGGAAGCTGGAGACCTCGACCACCGCGAGGCCGTCGGCCGGGAACGCCAGCGCGTGGGCGGCGAGCGGCGTGCCGATGTTGCCCGCGACGAGCACGGGCCGCGGCTGCTCGGCCAGGAGCGCGCCCGTCAGCGCGGTCGTCGTCGTCTTGCCGTTCGTTCCCGTGATCGCGAACGTCTCGGCCTCCATCGCGCGCCAACCGAGCTCGAGCTCGCCGATCACCCGCGCGCCACGCGCGCGCGCGGCCGCGAGCGCCGGATGGTTCACGGGCACGCCCGGGCTCACCACAACGAGCGCGGCCGCCGCGCAGGCGTCGGCGGCCACCGCGCCGGTCAGCAGCCGCACGCCCAGCGCCTGGAGCTCCGCCGCCTCGGGCCCGAGGGCGTCGAGGGGCTTGGCGTCCGTCCCGGTCACGTCCGCGCCGGCGGCGCGCAGGAGGCGGGCCGCGGCGACGCCGCTGCGCGCGAGGCCCACCACCGCCGCGCGGCGGCCCGCGAGCGAGTCGAGGTACGCGCGTCCCCGCGTCGTCATTCCGGCCTCGTTCAGGACCTCGATCACGCCGCGCTCACTGTTGGAGCGGGGTCCGCGAGACCGCGGCGACTCCGTGGGTGGCCCGAGACAGACACGCGCCGGCTCCGCACCTTCATCACCTCAGCTTCAGGGTTGTCAGCGCCAGGAGGGCGAGGGCGAAGGAGACGATCCAGAAGCGGACGACGATCTTCGGCTCGGGCCAGCCGCTCAGCTCGTAGTGGTGGTGCAACGGCGCCATGCGGAAGACGCGGCGGCCGGTCAATCTGAAGCTGACGACCTGGATGATGACCGAC
>JBGQEL010000060.1:0-24148 GCA_041496385.1 Methylomirabilia bacterium
CGGCCCTCCGAGATCCTCACGGCGCCGGCCTTCGACAACGCGATTCGCGCGGACATGGCGATCGGCGGATCGACCAACGCGATCATCCACCTGGTCGCGATCGCCGGCCGCGCCGGCGTGCCGCTGCCGCTCGAGCGGTTCGATGCGCTCTCGAAGACGACGCCGCTGCTGGCGAACCTGCGGCCCTCGGGCAAATACCTCATGGAGGACTTCTTCTACGCGGGCGGCCTTCCCGTCGTCCTGCGGGAGCTGCTGCCGCTGCTCCACGGGGACGCGCTCACCGTGAACGGCCGGTCCCTGGCGGACAACGTGCGCGACGCGAAGTGCTGGAACGAGGACGTCATCCGCCCGCTCGCCGTGCCGCTGGCCAAGGAGGGCGGGACCGTGATTCTCTTCGGGAACCTGTGCCCCGACGGCGCCGTCCTCAAGCAGTCGGCCGCGTCACCGCACCTCCTCACGCACCGCGGCCGCGCCGTCGTGTTCGAGGATCACGAGGATCTCCACGCGCGGATCGACGACCCGTCGCTCCCGATCGACGAGGCCTCCGTGCTCGTGCTCAAGCGCGTCGGGCCGAAGGGCGCCCCCGGAATGCCGGAGTGGGGCGCGGCGCCCATTCCCGCGCGGCTCCTGAAGCAGGGCGTGAAGGACATGGTGCGCATCTCGGACGCCCGCATGAGCGGGACCTCGTACGGCACCGTCGTGCTCCACGTCTCGCCCGAGTCGGCGGTGGGCGGGCCGCTCGTCCTCGTCCGCGACGGCGACGAGATCGAGCTCGACGTGCCCCGGCGCACCCTCACGCTGCGCGTGGGCGACGAGGAGCTGGCGCGGCGCCGGGCGGCGTGGACGCCGCGGCCGCCGACGTTCGCGCGCGGCTACGGCCGGCTCTTCCTCGACCACGTGCTCCAGGCCAACGACGGCTGCGACTTCGACTTCCTGCGCGGCCGGACCCCCGTGCGGCCCGAGGACACCGCCGGGCCCTCGCACAGCTAGGCGGGAGCCGGGCGCGACCCGCCGGGCGCTACCCGATCCGCCCCGGCCGCAGCGCCGTCCGCAGGGATCCGCCCGACACGCTCAGGATCCGCGCGGCGTCGCGCGCGCTCAGCGCGCGGCGCGCCATCACGACGGCGAGACGGACACTCCAGCGGGCGCGACGCAGGAGCCGCAGCGCGCGCGACCGCGGGACGCCGGCGAGCTCGGTGACGAGCCGCGCGGCGCGCGCCCTGAGCTTGGCCGAGCGCGGCGCGACGTCGACCATGCGGTTGCCGTAGACCTTCCCGAGCCGGGTCATGCTCGCGGTCGTCAGCGTGTTGAGGACGAGCTTCGTCGCCGTCCCCGCCTTGAGCCGCGTGGAGCCCGCGAGCACCTCCGGGCCGGGCGCCGGCGCGATCAGCACGCGCGCGCCCGCGCGCCGGCGGACGCCCGCGTTGCAGGTGACCAGGATGGTCTCGGCGCCGCGCCGGCGCGCCGCGGCGAGCGCGGCGGCGACGAACGGCGTCACGCCGCTCGCGGAGACGCCGACGACGACGTCGCCGCGCCGCACGCGCGCCTTCACCGCGCGCCGGGCCGCGCCCGCGTCGTCCTCGGCGCCCTCGCGCGAGCGGAACACCGCGCCGCGGCCGCCCGCGATGATCGCGCGCACGAGGCCCGGAGGCGTGCCGAAGGTCGGCGGGCATTCGGCCGCCTCGAGCACGCCGAGCCGGCCGCTCGTGCCGGCGCCGACGAAGACGAGGCGGCCGCCGCGCCGGAGCGCCCGCGCGATCAGCTCGACGGCCGCGGCGATCTCCCGCCGCACGCGGCCCACGGCCGCCACCGCCCGCCGGTCCTCTCGGTTCATGACCGACGCGATCTCGAGCGCGCTCATCCGGTCGAGCGCAAGGCTCGCGCGGTTCACCCGCTCGGTCGGGAGCCGCTCGTAGCGAATTCGCGGGGGCGCCACGCCGGCATGCTACTACTATCGTGCGGGATGCCCACCGTCCTCTCGGGGCTCGACGTCCTCGTCCATCACGAGCGCGCGCTCCTCCGCGGCCGTCGCGTGGGGCTCCTCGCGCACCAGGCGTCGGTGGACCGGCGGTACGAGCACGCCGCGCGGCTCCTCGCCGACGCCCGCGGCGTCCGGCTCACCGCGCTGTTCGCCCCCGAACACGGCCTCTGGGGGGCGGCGCAGGATCACGCGGCCATCGGCACGGCGCGCGATCCCGTCACGGGACTCCGCGTGTGGAGTCTCTACGGCGCGCGGCGCGCCCCGACACCCGCCATGCTCGCGGACCTCGACGATCTCGTCGTGGACCTCCAGGACGTCGGCGCGCGCTACTACACCTTCGTCTGGACCCTGAGCCTCGCGATGCGCGCCTGCGCGCGCGCCGGAGTGCGCGTCGTGATTCTCGACCGGGCGAACCCGCTCGGCGGCGAGCGCGTGGAGGGCAACGTGCCGGATCCCGCGTTCGCCTCGTTCGTCGGCCTCCACCCGCTGCCGGCGCGGCACGGGATGACGATCGGCGAGCTCGCGCGCTATCTGAACGCGGTCCACGCGATCGGTTGCGAGCTGCGTGTCGTCCCGATGCGCGGCTGGCGCCGCGCGATGCTCTGGGAGGAGACCGGCCTCCCCTGGGTCCCGCCCTCGCCCAACATGCCGGCGCCCGACACGGCGCGTGTCTATCCGGGGGGCTGTCTTCTCGAGGGCACGAACCTCTCCGAGGGACGCGGCACGACACGGCCGTTCGAGTGGCTCGGGGCGCCGTGGCTCGACGCCCACGAGTACGCGGAGGCGCTGAACGGCCTCGGGCTGCCCGGCGTCGCCTTCCGGCCGGCACGCTTCCAGCCCACCTTCCACAAGTGGGCGGGTCGCGTGTGCGGAGGCGTCCAGGTGCACGTGACCGACCGCGCGCGCTTCAAGCCGTTCCTGACGGGGCTGGCCGAGATCGCCGTGGCGCGGCGTCAAGCGCGCCGGGGATTCGCGTGGCGGCGGCCGCCGTACGAGTTCGAGCGGCGGCTCCTGCCGATCGACATCCTGCTCGGTACCGACACGATCCGCCGCGCGCTCGAGCGCGGCGCGACGCTCGGCGCCCTCGAGCGCGCCTGGCGGCCGGGTCTCGCGGCCTGGACCAGGCGCCGCGCGAGGTATCTCCTCTACTAGGCCTACGAGGCACCGAAGAGGCGCCCGAAGAAGTTCTTCACGCCCCGACCGACGTCCACGGCGCCGTCGCGCAGGTGCTCCCAGGCGCTCTTGGCCTTCGGCTCGGCGGCCTGGCCGCCCTCTTTGATCTTCTCGCCGCTGAACTTCGCGCCCTCGACCACGGTGTGGCCGATGCCCTTGGCCGTCTCCTCGACGCCCTCGCCGATCTTGCCATCACCGATCTTCTTGGCGCCCGTCTCCACCTGCCGCGTCGCGGCCTTGACCTTGGAGTCGTCGGCGGCGACCGCCGGCAGGCAAGACCCGAGCAGGAGCGCGCCCGCGAGCACGACTGTCGGAACCCGCATCATGATCGGCCTCCTAGCCTGTGTAGCCGCGCGAGCGGAGGCAGCCCGCGTAGGCCTCACGGTAGCGTTCGTCGTGCTTCTTGTTCTCGTTGAGACCGTAGAGCGTGCCGGCGCCGGCCCCCACCACGCCGCCGACTCCGGCGCCCTTGCCCGCCCCCTTGCCGCCGTCGGCGATCGCGCCGCCGGCCGCGCCGACCGCGGCGCCGACGACCGCGCCCACGGCCGCATCCTTCACCGTGTCCATCGTCTTGTCGCGCTGGCCGGACTGCGTGGACGCGTGGCGATTGCACGCGTCCACCACGTCCTGGGTCGGCATCGCCGACACGGGCGCCGCCACGCCGGGGGCCGACGTCGCGCGCGCGGCGCTGCGCGGCCCCGCCTTCGGCGCCTCGGCCGTCGTCTTCTCGCCGCCCGTCCAGTTCGCGACGACCATGCCGGTCACGAGCGCTGTCGCCAGCATCAGCAAGATCGCGATCGTCGTGAGCTTCCAGGGATTCCAGCCGTTCATCGTCGACTCCTCCCCCGAGGCCACGGCTCGTGCCGCCGCCCCGCGCATGAGTCCTCGTGAGAAAGCAGCGGGTATGCCAGCGCGCAAGACCGAAAAATCAAGCGGTTGCGAATGGACGCTCGGGCGTTCCTCGACCGCGGCGTGTCACCTGTGTCAGCAAACTGACACCGACCCGCCTCCGTGATCGGGAGTCGATGGCGATACAATCACCGCGTGCCCGATCTCGAGGACCTCGTCGGCGAGCAGCTGATGATCGGCCTTCCCGGCCCGGCGCTGCGCGACGAGGATGTCCGCCTCTTCCGCGAGACCCGCGCCGGCGGCCTCATCCTCTACCGGCGCAACTTCGAGAGTCCCGCGCAGCTCCGGGCGCTGCTCGCCTCGCTGGAGTCGGCGCTCGGCCGCCGCCTGCTCGTCGGGACGGACCACGAGGGCGGGCGCATCGTGATGCTCGGCGGCGGCACCACGATCTTCCCCGACAATCTCGCGATGGGCACCGCCGGCGAGGAGGCGTTCGCGTACCGCCAGGGCCTGGTCGAGGCGCGCGAGCTCCGGCGCCTGGGCGTGGACGTGAACCTGGGGCCCGTCCTCGACGTGCTGACGGAGCGCTACAGCCCGAACATCGGCATCCGCTCGTACGGCAAGGACCCCAAGGTCGTCGCGCGCTACGGCATCGCGCGCATCCGGGGCATGCAAAAGGGCGGGCTCACGGCGTGCCCCAAGCACTTCCCGGGCAAGGGGCACTCACCGCTCGACGCGCATCTTAAGCTTCCGACGATCGACTCGTCGTGGGCGGAGATGCACGCGACGCACCTCCCGCCCTTCCTCGACGCGATCGCCGCGGACGTCGAGTGCGTGATGACGAGCCACCCGGTCTATCCGAACCTCGACGCCACGCGCGTGCCGGCGACCTTTTCGCGCCTGATCGTCGAGGAGTACCTGCGCGGCGAGGTGGGTTTCCGCGGCGCGATCGTCTCGGACGATCTCGAGATGGGGGCGGTCAGCGAGGCGTGCCCGATCGGTGAAGCCGCGGTCCGGACGGCCTCGGCGGGACACGACCTGCTGCTCGTCTGCCACACCGAGGCCGCGCAGCGGGCGGCCGCCGCGGCGCTCACCGGCGCGTACCGGAGCGGCGCGCTCCCGCGCCGGAGCCTCGAGCAGGCGGTGGAGCGCGTGCGGCGCCTCCGCGAGCTGCGGCGCGCGCGCTTCGAGGCCGGCCCGCCCGAGCCCGAGCCCGACGGCGCACCCCTGGCGTGGGCCATCGCCACGCGCGCCGTCACGCGCGTGGCGCCGGGGCCCCCGGACTTCGGGCGCGCGCTGAACGGCCGCGTCGCCGTCGTCTTCCCGCGCTTCTCCGAGCTGGCCGCCCGGATCACGATCGAGCCCGAGGTCGCCGACGAGCGCGGGTACGTCTCGCGCGCGTTCGCGCGCGCCGGGATCGAGCCGCAGACCGTGGTGGTCTCGATCGAGCCGGGCCTCGCGGAGGTCGCCGCGGCCGCCGAGAGCGCCGCCGCGGCCGACGCCACCGTGCTCTTCCTCTACGACGCTCACCTGTACCCGTCGAACCGCGCGCTGCTCGACGCGGTCACGGCGCGCGCCCGGGCGCTCGCCGTGGTGCTCCTCCGCGATCCCTACGACGCGGCGTTGCTCGCGCCGGGCGTGCTGGGTCTGACCGCGTACGGCTGGCGGAAGTGCCAGCTCGACGCCGTGATCGCGCGCCTGACCCATCCCTGACCGGTCGGGGCGGACTCCCGCGCCAGGCGCTGCCGGGCGGCCTCGGCGCGGAGCTCGACGAGCCGGTCCCCGGCGAGCCATTCGAGCGCGTACTCATTGACGTTCATGGGGTGTGATTCCTCCACCCCTGAGACACCGGCCGGCCGCCGGCGTGAAACGCGCGGGCTACGGGGCCGCGCGGCGGGGCGCCAGCGCGGTGACGGCGAGCGCCAGGGCCATCGTCCCCAGCGTCCCCACGACGACGAGCCACGACCAGGCGAAGTCGAGCACGTGCTTCTCGGACAGAACGAGCAGGACGAGATTCACGAGCGCCATCACGACCATCGCCACCACGTTCGCCGCGTCGGCAACCCGGCGGCGGCTCAGCAGGCCCAGCAGGAACACGCCGAGCAGCGAGCCGAAGGTCACGCCCGCGATCTTGAACGCGAGCCAGAGGATCCGATCGAACGCCGAGAAGAAGTAGGCGAGCGCGCCGAGCACGAGGCCGAAGGCGACCACGCTCACGCGCGAGACGAAGAGGTAGTGGCGCTCGGGGCGGTCCCGGACCAGGAGCGGCCGATAGATATCCGTCACGAACGAGGCCGCGAGCGAGCCGAGCGGCGAGTCGATGGACGCCAGCACGATGGCGGCGAGCATCAGGCCGCGCAGCACCGCCGGCATCGCCTGCCGGACGAAGTGCGGCAGGATCTCGTCAGGTCGCGACACCGCCAGCTCGGGGTGCTGGGCGTAGAAGGTGTAGAGCGCGGCGCCGAGGCTCAGATAGATCGCGAGGGTCGCGAGCGTGCCGAGCGGGGTGAGCGAGAGCGTCCACTGGCTCTTCCGCCGCGTCTCCACGGTCAGGAGCCGCTGCATGAGATCGTGATCGGTCCCGAACGCCGCCGTCGAGCCGACGAGGCCGTTCAGCACCGCCACCCAGACGATGTTCGGATCGGTCAGCACGCGGCGCCAGAAGTCCGGCGCGCCCGGCGCCGGCCCCCAGTTGACGACGTTCAGCCGCCCCGCCTCGCCGGCCACGCGGAGGATCGTAGCGGCGCCGCCGTCCACCTGCGTCACGAGGAACACGAGTGTCGCGAGGCCCGCGCCGAGGAACATGAGCGCCTGGAACACGTTCGTCCAGACCACCGCGGTGACGCCGCCGGTCCCGATGTAGAGGATCGAGACGGCGATGAACAGCGCGATGGTCCACCCGAGCGACCAGCCCATCAGGATCGACACCGCGAGCGCCGCCACCATGAGCCGGACGCCGGAGCCGAGCAGGCGTGTCACGAAGAAGAAGAGCGACGCCGTGACCTGGCTCGCCTGCCCGAAGCGGTGCGCGAGGAACTCGTAGATCGTCGTGACATCGTGGCGGTAGAAGGCGGGAATGAAGAGGAACGCGACGGCCCACTTGGCGAGGCTCGAGCCCACGAAAAATTGCACGTACTCCCAGTTCTCGCTGTAGGCGGTCGCCGGCACCGAGATGATCGTGACGGCGCTGATCTCGGTGGCGAGGAAGCTGAGGCAGGCGGCCCAGCCCGGGACGCGGCGGCGCGCGAGGAAGAAGTCGACCGTGTCGTGCTGCCGCCCCGTCAGCCAGAATCCGATCGCGAGAAGCACGAGGATGGAGCCGGCGAGGACGACGTAGTCCGGCCAGGTGAGCACGATCTATTGTAACGGAGCCGCGGGCGGGAACCGCGAGGCTCAGTCGGCGCGGATCCCGGACGGCGTCGCCGCCCGGGACCCGCCGCCGCTGGAGACTACTTCGGCCGGCGTTCGGCGACGGCCGTGTCGAAGTTCTTCTTGCGCAGGCGGTCGACCAGCGCGCCGTAGGACTCGGCCTGGATCACGCGGTCGAACTGGCTGCGGTACGTCGAGACGAAGCTCACGCCGTCGATCAGCACGTCGTAGACCTGCCAGTGGCCGTCGCGGACGTGCATGCGGTAGTCCAGCGCCGTCTCGGTGCGCCGCTGCGTGACCACCTTGGAGCGCACGGTGGCGAAGCTCCCGTCCACCGCCTCGCCCGTGAACGTGATCTTCTCACCCGCGTACCCCTCGAGGCGATTCATGTACGCGCGCTCCAGCAGGTCGCTGAAGAGCGCGACGAACTCGGTCTGCTCGTCGGACGTGCGCGTCGCCCAGTGACGCGACATCGCGCGCCGCGAGATCTCGTCGAAATCGAACAGCTCACGGGCGAGCCGGCGGATCTCGGCCGGTCGGTCGGCGACCGGCTTGCCGTTGACCTCGCCATCCTGCAGGACGTTCAACACCCGCACGATCGACGACTCAATAGTCTCGCGCGGTCCCACGACCGGCGCGGCCACTGCCGCTCCGGCCACCATCAACCACGCTGCCAGTGCCTTGCCCATGATCCGGTCCTCCTGCCCCCCTGAAAGAGCACGGCCCATGCCATGGGCCGGCGCGGCCTAAACCTTTACAATTCCGGCGGGTACGCGAGGCCGCATAATGGACAGAGTGGCAAGCCTGTCCGCGAATCGACACCGGGGCCGACATCTCACGGTCGGCGTGGACGTCGGGGGTACCTGGCTCCGCGTCGTCGCTACCCGAGGCGGCCGCCGCGTGGCGAGCGTCGTCACGCGCTCCGATCGCGACCTCGAGCGCCTGCCCCACATCCTGAGGGCGATCTGGCGGCGCCGCGGCTGGCGGCGCGGGGACGTCGCCGCACTCGCCGTCGCGTCGCGCTCCGTGTGGACCGCGCCGGAGCGACGCGCGCTCGCGCGGCGGCTCGCGGGGCTCGCCAGGCGCGCACGCGTCGTCCCGGACGCCCAGGCCGCGCTGCTCGGGGCGCTCGACGGCCGGGCCGGCGTGCTCGTCCTCGCCGGCACGGGCTCGATCGTGCTCGGCTACGACGGGCGCCGCTGGGCGCGCACGGGAGGGTTCGGCCCGTTCCTCGGGGACGAGGGCTCCGCCTTCTGGCTGGGGCGCGAGTGGCTCCGCCGCCGCACGGCGCGCGGGGGTCTGGACGCGCTCCTGCGCGTGGCGCACGCCCCCGACACGGTGGCCCGGGCCGCCGCGCTCGCGCCTCGTGTCCTCGCCCGCGCGCGGCGTGGCGATCGCGTCGCGCGGGCGATCGCGCGCGCGGGCCAGGCGGCGCTTGCCGCGCAGGCGCGTGCCGTCGCGCGGCGGCTCGCGCTGCGCCCGCCGGTCGTCATGAGCTGGGCGGGCAGCGTGCTCGACGACCGGTGGTTCCGAGCGGGACTCGCGCGCGCCGTCCGGCGCGCCGGGCTCCGCGCGCGGTGGCGGTCACCCGCGGCGACGCCCGTCGCCGCGGCCGTGCGGCTCGCGGAGCACCTGGCCGGCGAGGCGTGACGGTGGCCGTCCGCCGGCTCGTCGTCACAGTGTGCCCGCGCGAGCGCGGCATAGTCGTCCTGCCCGTCGAGCGCGGCGGGCACACGGTCCGGCTCGACGCGCCGGCGATCCTCGAGCGGCTCCGCGGACTGGTCGCCGCGCGCGGGCTCGGCGACGACGTCCGTCTCCGGGAGGGCTGCGCCGGCGGCTGCGCGCGGGACGGGCCCAACGTCAATGTCGAGATCCTCCCGCCGCTGCGGCCCGGCGAGCGGCCGGACCACGTCGCGATCGACTGGAAGACCTACGTCTACTCGCTCCCGACCCTCGCGTGCCTGGCGACCGTGATCGATGAGAACCTCGCGGGCTCGCGCCGGCCAGGCACTCAGCGCGCGCGCGGCCGGCGCGCCAGAAGCGCGTAGGCGATCGGGCCGGAGACGGCGGCGAGCGTGCCGGCGATCGTGTTGCGCCAGCCGGCGGTGGCGAGCGCCCCGACGATGAAGAGCGTCGGAAAGACGACGACGATCCAGACGCCCGTGAATCCGCCCGGCACCCGCCACGGACGCGGCAGGTCCGGCGCGACGACGCGCAGCCAGACGAACGCCGCGAGCTCGACGAGGAGCGCCAGCGAATAGAGCCAGACGTTGAGGACGATCAGCTCCTTGAACGAGAACGCCGCGAATCCCGCGTAGAACACGGCCGAGACGACGACGGCCACCCACGGTGTGCCGAAGCGCGGGTGCACGCGGCCGAGCCACTCCGGCATCGCGCGATCGCGCGCCAGGACGTAGGGCAGCCGCGAGTTCGTGAGCAGCAGCGACATGAACAGCCCCGCCGTGCTCACGACGGCCCCCGCCGCCACCGCGTGGCCCAGCCAGGCGCCCCCGACCGCGCGCGCGATCACCGGCAGCGCCCCCGTGGTCCAGGCGCTCCACTCCACGGCGCCGGTCGAGAGCGCCACGGCGATCGGCAGCACGTAGGATACGGTGAGCACGGGCAGCGCGAGCAGCGCCGCGAGGCGGAAGGTCCGCTCGGGCGCCTGCGTCTCCCCGAGGAGCGTGGCGGGCGTGTCCCATCCCGAGTAGTTCCACATGACGACCGCGAGGCCGAGCCCGAGCGCCGCTAGCTCCTGGCCCGGCGGCGCCAGCGGAACCCACGGCGCAGTGCGGACGGCGCCCAGACCGACGACGGTGAGCGCGGCGACCGGGAGGAGCCCCGCGACGGCGAGGCCGACGGCCGCGCGACCCGTGGGCCGCACGCCGAGCACGTTCAGCGTGGTCAGCATCGCGATGAACGCGAGCACGAAGAGCCAGCGCGTGCCCCCGGTCATGGCGGGGTACCAGAACCGCACGTACTCGACGAAGAGCGCGGGATAGACGGCGACGTCCACGAAGCTGTCGATCCAGCTCCACCACCCGACCTGGAATCCCCAGAAAGATCCGAACGCGCGACGGGTCCAGACGACGTAGCCGCCCTCCTCCGGCATCGCGGTGGCGAGCTCGGACATGACGAGCGCGACGGGAAGGCTCCAGAAGAGCGGCGTGAGGACCAGGAGGACCAGCGTCATCCCGGGGCCGAAGGACGGCACCACGTCCTCGATCCCGTAGGGACCGCCGCCGACGTTGAAGAAGAAGACGGCGGCGAGCGGGAGAACGCTGAGCTGGCGCCGCAGCCCGCCCGTCAGGTCAGCGCCCCTGGGCGGCGGCGAGCAGCGGCGGCAGGTCCTTGACCCACTCCTCGATCGGGCGCGCGGCGTCCACGACGATCTCGAGCTTTCCGTTCGGCAGCTTCCTCACGCGACCGGGAACGGCCGGGCCGAGCGGGATGACCAGCTGCTCGCGGTGGATGCCGAGCGCGTCGGTCACCACGAAGATCGCGTCGATCTCCTTCAGCGTGACGACCTCAAGCACCGACGATCCTCGGCATGACGGCCCGTCCTCCTCGTTCGCCTGCTAGACTAATCAACGTCGTGCGCGAACGCGAGGGCGAAAAGATCCGCCTCGGCGTTTCCTCCTGTCTGCTCGGCGAGGAGGTCCGCCACGACGGCGGACACAAGAAGGACGCCTTCCTCGTCGAGACCCTCGGGCCCTTCGTCGAATGGGTGCCCGTCTGCCCCGAGGTCGAAATCGGGCTCGGCATCCCGCGCGACACGATCCGGCTGGTCGGCGACGCGCGGCAGCCGCGGCTCGTCGTCCAGAAGACGGGGGAGGACCTCACCGACCGCATGCGACGCTTCGCGCGCGCGCGGACGCGCGAGCTGGAGGCGCTCGGCCTCCACGGCTACGTGCTCAAGCGCGCCTCGCCCTCCTGCGGTCTCTTCCGCGTCCGTGTCCACCGCGAGGGCGGCATGCCGAAGCACGCCGGGCGGGGGCTCTACGCGCAGGCGCTCGTCGAGCGCTGGCCGGCGCTCCCGGTCGAGGAGGAGGGCCGGCTCGCCGACGCGGCGATCCGCGATAACTTCATCGAGCGGGTCTTCGCGACCGCCCGCTGGCGGGCATTTCGCGCGCGTGCGCCCAGGCCCCGCGACCTCGTCCGTTTCCACGCCGCGCAGAAGTTCGCCCTCCTCGCGCACAGCCCCGCGCAGTACGCCACGCTCGGGCGTCTCGTCGCCACCGCGGGGTCGCTCACCGGCGAGACGCTGGCCCGGTATGGCACGCGCTTCATGGAGGCGCTCACCGTCCCGGCCACGCGCGCCCGGCACGCGAACGTGCTGCAGCATCTGGCGGGCTTCTTCAAGCGCGAGCTCGACGCTCCGGCGCGCGCGGAGCTCGCCGGGGTTATCCACGACTACCGGCGGGGCCTCGTGCCGCTCGTCGTCCCGCTCACGCTCCTGAAGCACTACGTGCGCCGCTTCGACGTGACGTACCTCGCGGACCAGGTCTACCTCGATCCGCACCCGAAGGAGCTGATGCTCCGGAGCCACGTGTAGTACCATTCCGGTCGATGCCCTACGACTACAGTCGCTACTTCGGCGAGATCGCGGCGACGCACGACCTCACGACGCTGCCGGGCGAGCGGACGTGGCGCCTCGCCCCGCCCGGCCGCGACGCGGAGCCGCACGAGATCGTGCTCTACCTCGGCTGCAACGTCCTCCGGACCTCGCACATGGTCCAGACGATCGCCGCGATCTTCGACCGACTCGGCCTCGACTACGTCGCCGTCGGGGGTCCCACGTACTGCTGCGGGATCCAGCACCACAAGAACGGCGACCTGAAGGCGGCGGACGGCATGAGCCACCGCACCCTCGAGCTCTTCGGCCGCTACCGGCCGAAGGAGGTCGTGATGTGGTGCCCGTCCTGCATCTACTTCTACGACGAGGTCCAGCAGATCCGGCTGCCGTTCCCGTTCCGCCACGCGACCGAGTTCCTGGTGGCGCAGCTCCCGCGGCTCACGTTCACCCGCGAGGTGCGGGCGCGTGTCGCGCTGCACCGTCATTCCCAGAGCGAGCCGCGCCGTCGTGAGGGGGTGGCGGGCCGTCAGCTCCTCGAGGCTCTCCCGGGGCTCCGCTACGTCGAGGTCGAGCCGGAGCCGCGCTTCGGTCGTCTCTGCACGGCCGACGTCCAGGCGCAGCTCGGGCCGGACGTCTGGAACGGCCTCGTCCTCGACGAGATCGACCGGGCGCGCGCGGCGGGCGCGGACACGCTGGCCACGATCTACCACGGCTGCCAGCGGCTCATCTGCGGCTTCGAGACCGAGCGCCCGATCGCGATCGAGCACTACCTGTCCGTGTTCGCGCGCGGCCTGGGCATCGAGTTCGAGGACAAGTACAAGAAGTACCGGCTCTGGCAGGACCCCGAGCGCGTCCTGGCCGACGCGACGCCCTGCCAGCAGGCGAACCACGTCGACCCCGCGCGCGCCCGGCGGCTCGTCGAGGCGACGTTCGGGCGCCGCCCGCCGGCGGCCCCCGCCGGCGACGCCTCGCCTTCCTAGGCGGCGGCCGGGCTCGGGTCCAGCGCCCGCTCGGCGGCGGCCTCGCCCGACCTGATGCAGTCGGCGATGCCGACGCCGCGATACGCTCCCCCCGCGAGGCCAAGGCCCGGCAGCCGGGCGACGTGCCGTTCGATCGTCTCGACGCGCGCCAGGTGCCCCACGTGGTACTGCGGCATCGCGCCGGGCCAGCGGAAGAGGCGCGCGAGGACGGGCTCCGCGGTGATACCCATCGCCTGGCGCAGCTCGTCGCGCGCCCGGTCGACGAGCGTGGCGTCGTCGAGCGCAAGGATCTCCTCGTCGAGCGCGCCGCCCACGAAGCAGCGCAGCAGCGCGTGGCCCTCGGGCGCCCGCCCGGGGTACTTCACGCTCGAGAACGTGCACGCGATGAGCGCCCGGCGCTCGGCGCGCGGCACGACAAAGCCGAAGCCGTCGAGCGGGTGCGGCACGTCGCCGCGGCGATACCCGAGCGAGATCGTCGCCGAGGACGCGTAGGGAATCTCGCCCAGGAGCGTCGCGAGCGCCGGGTCCGTGTAGCGGAGCAGCCGGACGGCGGCGTGCGCCTCGCTCGTCACGATCACGCGGTCGGCCTCGATCGGGCCGACGGCGTCGATCGACACGCGCCAGCGCCCGCCCTGGCGCTCGAGCCCGGCGACGCGGTGCTTCACGAGCGCCGCGCCCACGGGGAGGCGCGCGGCGAGCGTCGCCACGAGCTCCTCCATGCCCTCGCGGAACGTGACGAAGAGACTCCAGCGCGCGCCGCTCGTCCCCCGCTGCGGCGCCCGGCGGGCCGCCCGCCACAGCGCCAGGACGATCGAGCGCTCGCGCTTCTCCAGCTCGAGGAAGCGCGGCATGGTCGCGGCGAGGGAGAGATCGTCCGGATCGGCGGTGTAGATACCGGCGACGAGCGGCTGCGCGACGCGCTCGAGCGCCTCGCGGCCGAGCCGGCGGCGCACGAACGCGCCGAGGCTCTCGTCGTCGGCGTGGCCGCGCGGAAGCACCGCGTCGAGCGCCATCCGGAGCTTGCCCGGCCAGGAAAAGAGCCGCGACCTCAGGAAGGGGCCGAACCGCGTCGGCGCGAGTAGCTGGAAGCCGTCGGGCAGCGGGTGGAGCCGGCCCGCGCGCCAGACGAAGACCTTCCTGAAGCGATCGTCGGTGCGTGTCAACCGGTCGAGGACGCCGAGCCGCCGGCAGAGGGCGAGCGCCCAGGGCTTCTCGGAGAGGAACGAGTCGGGCCCCGCCTCGACGAGGAAGCCGCCGACGCGCTCGGTCGCGATCGTGCCGCCGAGCCGCTCGCGCGCCTCCAGGAGCGTGAGATCGAGCGCGAGTCCGCGCTCGCGCGCCAGCTCGACGGCGCGATGCGCCGCCGCGAGCCCCGCGATGCCCCCGCCCACGACGACGAGCCTGAGCGGTGTCACGCGGCGTGTCTCACGAGGCCCGCGAGCATCGCGATGAAGGCGGGATGGTCGTTGACGGCGGCGGCGCGGTGAAGCGTCAGGCCACGCCCGGCCGCGACGGCGCGCGCCTCGACGTCGAGGTCGTAGAGCACCTCGACGTGGTCACAGACGAACCCGAGTGGTGAGACGACGACGTGGCGCGCGCCCTCGGCGGCCAGCCGCTGCAGCACCGCCCCGATGTCGGGCTCGAGCCACGGATCCCGCGGGCCGCCGCTCCGGCTCTGGTAGGCGAGCGTCCCCACGGCGCGGCCGAGCCGTCGCGCGACGGCGGCCGCGGCGGCGGTGAAGTCGGCGACGTAGGGCGAGGCCGCGGCCATGGCTGCGGGGATGCTGTGGGCGGTGAAGACGAGCGGCGTTCCCGCGCGCTCGGCCGCCGGCACCTCGGCGAGCGCCGCCGCCGCGCGATCGGCGGCCGCCTCGACGAATCCGGGATGGGCACCCCACCCCGGCGCCCAGACGATCTCGGGCGCGCCGCCGACGCGCGCGCGCGCGTCGGCGACGTCCTGCTGGTAGCGATCCCACGACGCCTCCGAGCGGAACGACGACAGGATGATGCCGAGGGCACGCTTGACACCCTGCGCCGTCATCTCGGCGAGCGTCTCGTGCAGGAACGGGCGCCAGTTGCGCATGCCGACGAAGACGGGCGGCGCCGGGCCGTCCGCGGCGAGCGCCCGTTCCAGCGCGCGCGCCTGGGCGAACGTCAGCGCGTTCAGCGGCGAGCGCCCGCCCGGCATCCGCTCGTAGTGGCGCGCGACCTGCTCCAGGCGCTCGGGCGGAATCCCGCGGCCGCGCGTGACGATCTCGAGAAACGGGCGGATCTCGTCGGGCGCCGTCGGCCCGCCGAAGGCGACCAGCAAGACGGCGTCCATCACCGGCGGTCGGAGAGCTCGTGGACGAGATCCACGAGCGCCTTGACGTGCTCGACCGGCGTCTCCTGCAGCACGCCGTGGCCGAGGTTAAAGATGTGACCCGGGCGCCCGCCGGCGCGGTCGAGGATGTCCTTCACGCGCTGGCGGATGTAGGGCGGCTTCGCGAGGAGCACCGCGGGGTCGAGGTTCCCCTGCACGGCGACGTCGTGGCCCACGGTCGCCCACGCCGTGTCGAGATCGACGCGCCAGTCGAGGCCGATCACATCGCCCCCGGCCGCGCGCATCCACGGGAGCAGCGCGGCCGTGCCCGTGCCGAAGTGGATGACCGGCGCGCCCGGCGTCAGGGCATCGACCAGCGCGCGGACGTGGGGCAGGACGAACGCGCGGTAGTCGTCGGGCGCGAGCGCGCCCACCCACGAGTCGAAGAGCTGCACCGCCGCGGCGCCCGCCGCGAGCTGGCCGTTCAGGTAGCGCGCGGTCGCGTCCGCGAGGATCTCCATGAGCCGGTGCCACGCCTCGGGCTCCTCGTACATCAGGCGCTTCACGTGGAGATAGTCGCGCGAGGGGCCGCCCTCGACGAGGTAGGACGCGACGGTGAACGGCGCGCCGGCGAAGCCGATGAGCGGCACCGTGTCCCCGAGGGCCCGCGCCACGCGACGCGCGGTCTCGAACACGAAGCCGACCGCGCTCTCGACGTCGATGGGTGCCAGCCGCGCGACGTCGCCCGCGCCCCTCAGGGGGCGGTGGATCACGGGCCCCTCGCCCTTGGCGAACTCGAGCCCCACCCCGAGCGGCTCGACGATCAGCAGGATGTCGGCGAAGAGAATCGCCGCGTCCACGCCGAGACGCTCGACGGGCTGGAGCGTCACCTCGGCCGCGGCCTCGGGATTCTTGCACAGCTCGAGGAAGCCGTGCTTCGCGCGCAGCGCGCGATACTCCGGCATGTAGCGGCCCGCCTGGCGCATGAGCCACACGGGCGTGTACGGGACCGGTTCCCGCCGCGCGGCGCGGAGAAACGGCGCGTCTGGCAGAGGCACGCAACAAAGCTTATCATCTGGCCCCATGGCATACATCTCCGGCAAGCAAGCGTTCCTCCAGATCCTGAAGCAGGAAGGCGTCTCCGTGATGTTCGGCAACCCGGGCACGACCGAGCTGCCGCTGATGGACGGCCTGGCGCGCGAGCCGGGCATCCACTACGTGCTGGCGCTGCAGGAGGCCGTCGCGATCGCGATGGCCGATGCCTACGCGCAGGCGAGCGGCGGCCTCGCGGCGGTGAACGTGCACGTCTCGCCCGGGCTCGGCAACGCGATGGGCATGCTCTACGACGCGAGCAAGTCGGGCGCGCCGATGCTGCTGACCGCGGGCCAGCACGACCAGAGCTTCAACGTCACCGAGCCGATCCTCTGGTCGGATCTGCCGCCGATGGCGGCGCCGCTCGTGAAGTGGTCGACCGAGGCGCGCCGGCTCGAGGATCTGCCGAGGATCGTCCACCGCGCGGTGAAGACCGCGTTCGCCCACCCCACCGGGCCCGTCTTCCTCTCGCTGCCGGTGGACGTGCTGAACGCCGAGCGCGACCTGGAGCTGGGCGCGCCGACGCGCGTGGCGCCCGGCATCGTCGGCGACCGCTCGGCGGTCGCGCGCGCGGCGGAGCTCCTCGCGAAGGCCGAGCGCCCGCTGATCATCGCGGGCGACGCGGTCGCCCACGGCGACGCGCTCGCCGAGCTGGCCGAGCTGGCCGAGCTGGTCGGCGCCCCCGTCATCACCGAAGGCGTGGCGAGCACGTGCAGCTTCCCGTTCACGCACCCGCTCTACGCGGGCTCCATGCCGCGCATCGGCCCGCCGATCCGCGCGCTGCTGATGCGTCACGACCTGCTCTTCTCGGTGGGCGGCGACCTCTTCACCCTCTCGTTGCCCGACGACGTCGACCCGATGCCGCCGGGGCTGACCGTCGTGCACCTCGACGTGAACCCCTGGGAGCTCGGCAAGAACTATCCGGCCGAGGTCGCGATCCTCGGCGAGCCCAAGGCGACGCTCCCCGAGATCTCCGAGGCGGTCCGCCGCGTCGCCGGGAAGAACGGCCACCCGCAGGCGGCCAAGCGCCGGGACGCGGTCACCGCCGCCTTCGCCGCCGAGCGCGCCGACCTGGCCAAGCGCGCCGAGGCGGACGCCGCGCGCGTGCCGATGTCACCGCTGACGCTCATGCACGAGGTCGCGAAGGCCACGCCCGCCGACGCCGTCATCGTCGACGAGGCAATCTCGTCCTCGCAGGGCATCCGTCACTTCTTCAAGTGCGCCGACGCGAAGAGCTTCTTCGGGCTGCGCGGCGGCGGGATCGGCTGGGGCCTGCCGGCGGCGCTCGGCGTCAAGCTCGCGTTGCCGAAGCGTCCGGTCGTCGCGCTGGTCGGCGACGGCAGTTCGATGTACACGAACCAGGCGCTCTGGACCGCGGCGCGCGAGTCGCTCGCCGTCGTCTACGTCATCTTCAACAATGCGTCCTATCGGATCCTCAAGCAGCGGACGAAGGCGCTGAAGGGCTTCTCGGCCGAGGACGACCACTACGTCGCGATGGACCTCGACAAGCCGCTGATCGACTTCGTCGGCCTGGCCAAGGCGCTCGGCGTCCCGGGCGAGCGCGTGGAGAAGGCGCCCGACGTCGGGCGCGCGGTCGGCCGCGGACTCGCGAGCGGCGGACCGTATCTCGTCGACGTGCGTATCGACCCGTCGTTCACGTGACCGCGAGCCCGGACGGCGCGCCGGCGCGCCGGGAGTTCAAGCCGCCGGGGCCGCTGGCCGACCTGCTCGGCATCCGGCCGGAGCGCTTCGACGAGGGGACGGCGATCTTCGGCCTCACGGTGCGCGAGGACCACAAGAACCCGTACGGCGCCGTCCACGGCGGGGTCGTCTACAGCCTCGTGGACACGGCGATGGGCGCCGCGCTCCACACCCGCCTGGCGGCCGGCGAGCAGTGCGCCACGATCGAGATCAAGATCAACTACCTGGCGCCGGTGGCCGAGGGCGCGCTGCGCGCCGAGGCGCACGTGGTGGAGCGCACGAAGCGCATCGGCGTCCTCGAGGCCCGTGTGCGGGGCGCCGGCGACCTGCTCGTCGCGCTCGCGACCGGAACGTTCTACATCCACCTTCAACGCGGAGGGTCCCCATGAAACCGTTCACGCTGCCGCGCTGGCGCTTCACGAACTGCTGCGGACACGAGTGGGGCCATGCGATCGCGCCGCGCCGGGCCGACGCCCTGCCCGAGGGTGCCTCGCGCCGCGACTTCCTCCGGACCGCGGCCGCGGGTGTCGCCGGAGTCGCGGCGCTCGCCAGCCTGCCGGCGAAGGCCGCCGCGCAGGTGCGCGTCTTCCCGCCGCCGCCCCCGGCCGTGAGCCCGATCGAGGGCCTGATCGACTTCCACAACCACAACGCGCCAGACGTCTTCGGCCGCGCGGTGGACGACGACGAGTCGGCGCAGCTCTACATGTCGCGCAAGATGGAGGCGATCGTCCTCAAGAACCACGTCGTGTCCACGGCGGACCGCGCGTGGCTGGTGCGCAAGCACAACCCGGGCGTCAAGGCGTTCGGCGGCATCGCGCTCAACGGACCGTCGGGCGGGATCAACGCGGAGGCCGTGCAGTGGATGTGGCGCATGCAGGGCGGCTACGGCCGCGTGGTGTGGCTGCCGACCTTCGACGCCGACAACCACGTGAAGCACTTCAAGGACGCGCCCGAGGGCATCAAGGTGGTCGGCGCCGACGGCAAGGCGCTGCCCGCCCTCCGCGAGGTCCTCAAGGTCTGCGCCCAGCAGAAGCTCGTCCTCTGCACCGGCCACGCCTCGAAGACCGAGGTGCTGGCGATCGTCGAGGCCGCGCGCGACGCCGGCTGCGACCGGATCGTCGTCACGCACGCGGAGTTCGAGGTCGTCAACATGACGGTCGAGCAGATGAAGAAGGCGGCGGCGATGGGCGCGAAGATGGAGATCGACGCCATGGGGCCGCTGATGGGGCCGCAGGCGCACCTGCCCTGGATGCGCCACTGGCGTCAGGTGACGTACAAGGAGTCGGCGAGCCACGTCAAGGAGATCGGCGCCGAGCACTTCGTCCTCGGCACGGACCTCGGGCAGACCGGCAACCCGTCCCAGCCCGACGGGCTGGCGATGCTCGTGGCCGGGCTCACGGCCGAGGGCGTCACGAAGGAGCAGATCAAGACGATGGGTCGCGAGGTGCCGGGCAAGCTGTTGATGGGCTGAACGCGCGGAGGAGCGACGCATGACGATGACGTTCGGGATCCACATCGGTCATATGGGCGGGCCGCTCGAGGAGATGCGCCGCCTCTGGCAGTTCGCCGACGCCAACGGCTTCGACTGGTTCTCGGCGTCGGATCACTTCCAGGAATCGCCGCCGCAGGGCGGCGACCTGGACTGCTACGAGGCGACGACCATCATGGCCGCGGCCGCGCTCGAGACGCGGCGCGTGCGCGTGGGCTGCCTCGTCTTCTGCATCAACTACCGGAACCCGGGCGTCCTCGCCAAGGCGCTCACGACGATCGATCACCTGTCGGGCGGGCGCATCGAGTGTGGCATCGGCGCCGGCTGGCACCAGGCCGAGCACCGCGCCTTCGGCATCGGCTTCGACTCGATCGGCGTCCGCGAGGACATGCTGGAGGAGTACGCGCAGGTGCTGCGCAAGCTCTTCGAGCCCGACGAGACGGTGTCCAGCTTCAAGGGCGCGCACTTCCAGCTGAACGACGCGCGCAACAACCCCAAGCCCCTGCGACGTCGTCTGCCCATCTGGATCGGCGGCCAGGGCGAGAAGCGGACGCTCAGGGCCGCGGCCCGGTACGCCGACGGCTGGAACGCCCCGTACATCGGCCCGGACGTCTGGAAGCAGAAGAACGCGGTGCTCGACGACTGGTGCGCGAAGGTCGGCCGCGACCCCCGAGAGATCATCCGCACCGTCAACGTCGGCTTCTACCTGGGCGCCGATGCCAGGGGCGCCGCGCGCGCCGAGGCGATCTTCCAATCGCACTTCGGCAAGGACGCGCGCACCGGCTTCCTGCGCGGCACGCCCGCGCAGGCGGCCGAGCTGGTCGCGCGGTACCGCGACGCCGGGTGCCAGCGGATCAACATCGGCCTCCGCCAGGGTCCCTACGACTGGGACGCGCTCCGGGCGTACGCGGAGGAGGTCGTGGCGAAGGGCAGCTGAGCCGGCGGATCAGTCCTTCTCGAAGCCGGCGCCCGCACCCGCCGGGCGGTCCAGATCGTCGTCCCAGACCTCGAAGACGCAGCGGTCCAGGTAGGCCCTGACGTCCGCCCAGGCTGTGCCCGCCGCGTGCATGCCCCTGAGCGCCCGACCCACGTCGACGACGCTGGGTGTCTGTGAGATGAGCTGCGCCTCGAACGCCCGGCGCGAGTCGGCCGTGTCGTGCTTCTCTCCGTCCTGCTGGTTGAACGAGTTGAAGGCCAGGACGCGCCCCGCCTTCTTGATCCGGGGATCGGCCGGACACGCCTCCCCCGTCGGCTCGTCCCGCGCGACGTGCCCCCTGGCGAAGCTGTCCTGGACGAGGTGCATGAGGCTGCCGAGCGCGACCTTGTCGACGCCCGATCGGTATTCGGGAACGCCCCGCGTGAAGAGATTCTCCACGCTGTAGCCCCTGGCGCCGAAGAGACGGGGAATCCCGGTCACGGGCACGTTCGACACGGCCAGGGCGGGAGCGATCTCGCCGCGCGCCGTCCGGTAGGCGAACTCGGCCCACATCAGGATCCTGGCTTTCGTGTCGCCCATCGTCTCTCCGTCCCACGAGGCCATCGCGTGCAGGAACTGCATGTCGCCGAAGTGGACCCGGTAGAGGAGCGCGACGTCGGCACGGTGATCGAAGTGTCTCCCGCGCTGCGCCTCCTTGCTCGCGTGCGTGAACAGCGTGACCCAGCACTTCGAGTAGTTCGGCAGCCGGATGGTCGTGTTGACCGGGCAGTCCTTCGCGCCCGTGGCGGTCAGCGCAAACGGCGGGTTGTCGTTCCATTGCACGCCGAACAGCACCGCGGGCGGCGCGTGGCGGCCCAGCGGCACGGGGGCGAGGCACGCGTCCCCGTCGGCCGCGGCGGCGTCGCAGCCCCAGATCCGGTGGGTAATCTCCTCGTGGACCGCCGAGGTGAAGTGCCCGACCACCCAGCGGGCGACCGCGTCGAACAGGCTGTCCAGTCGACGCGCCTCGAGATAGCCGACCCGGTTCTCGGTCGCGGTCGCGTACGGTCGCAGCTTGAACGCGCGGGCGTCGGCAACGCCCCAGAGAGACGACGACGCGAGGCAGGCGGCGACGAGCCAGGCCTGACGCCGGGTCATTCGACCGCGACTACGATTTCACGTTGAAGAACAGCTCCCGCGCCGCGAGGCGGCGTTGATCGATGCTCGCCCGTCCCGTGGCCACCAGGACGTAGAGCATGTTGAGCGCCGCCAGGGGCGAGCGCACCGCGCGCCGATTCTTCGAGCGCGTGTAGACGAGCCTCGCGGTGAGCGCCTTCCTCCCGCGAAGCCGTCGCGAGAGCCGATCCACGCCGGACTTGCTCACGAGGTTGAAGTTTCCCGCGTCGGGCTTGCTGCTGGAGACCGACATGACGAAGTACTGTTGCGGGCTGGACAGGACGTAGTAGTGCTGGCGCTTGCCCTGCACCTCTCCGTGGAAGGTCAGGCCGGTCGTCAGGCTCTTCACGCTCAGCTTCATCGATCCTCCCGCGCTCGATGACGTGCGCTGCCCGTCGAGACGTACACGGTCAATGGTAGTCTCCTTCGGATGCCTGGCTCAGCTTTTCCGTTGCGTGCGGTCGCCGCGCTCTTCCTCGAGCGCCAGCACCTCGCCCGCCCGCGCGCGGCCGGGCTGACCCCGCGGCGACTCGGCCGATTCGTCGAGGACGTGGGCGGGCTCCAGCTCGACTCGATCAACGTCCTCGATCGCGCGCACTACCTGACGGTGTGGAGCCGCTTCGGTCCGTACGACCGCAGGCACCTGGACCGGCTCGTCTACCGCCGGCGGCTCCTGTTCGAGTACTGGGCGCACGCGGCCTGCCTCGTGCCGATCTCGACGCTGCCGTGGTGGCGGCGCGCCATGCTCGACTACCGCGGCCGGCACACCGGCTGGTCCGACTGGCTCCGCCGGAACGCGACGGTGCTGCGCCGTGTGCGGGCGGCGGTCGAGGCGAACGGGCCCATGGGCAGCGCCGACTTCGAGGGGCGCCGCCCGTCCGGCGGCGGATGGTGGTCGTGGCGGCCCGTCCAGCACGCGCTCCACCATCTGTGGATGACCGGCGCGCTCGCCGTCCACTCGCGGCGCCACTTCCAGAAGCGCTTCGACCTCCTGGAGCGCGCGCTGCCCGGCGCGGTCGGCCTCGAGGCGGTCACGCCGGAAGAGTTCCAGCGCTGGCATCTCGAGCGCTCCCTCCACGCGATGGGCGCCGCGACCCCGACCGATCTGACCGGCTACCTGACCTTCCCGCGATTCCAGACGGGCGCGCGCCGGGCCGCGCTCTGCGCCATGCTCGGGCGCGGGGAGGTGGTCGAGATCGAGGTGGCTGGTACCCGCGCGCCGTGGCTCGCGCTCGCCCGCGACCTGCCCGCCCTCGCCCGCGCCGCGCGGCGGCGGGCGCCCTCGCGCGGCACGACCCTCCTGTCGCCCTTCGACTCGCTCCTGTGGTATCGCGACCGCGTCGCGCGCCTCTTCGACTTCGACTACCGGATCGAGGTCTACACGCCGGGACCCGAGCGCGTGCACGGCTACTACACGCTGCCGATCCTCCACGATGGCTCTCTCATCGGCCGCGTGGACGCGAAGGCGCACCGCGCGGAGGGGCGGCTGGAGGTGCGCCACGTCCACTTCGAGCCGTGCCTCGCGAAGGCAGGCCCGGCCGCAGAGCCGCGCGTCGATCGGGACGCGGCGCTCGCGGGTCTGGCCGGTGCACTGCGCTCGCTCGCCACCTTCGTGGGCGCAACCGACGTGACGCTCGCCCGCGTGACGCCGCGCCGCCTGCGCGCGCCACTGGCGCGAGCCCTGCACGGCGACTAGGCGGGACTTTCGGTCGCAGCGACCGGCCGTGGGCCAGCGACTTCATGAGCCAGGCCCGCAGGCCGAAGCGCGAGGAACCTCGCGCGCTCATGGCGACGCCTCCTGGGCGACGAGGAACTCGCGCGCGGCCGGGTCCTCGCTCAAGCCGATCGCCCGAGCGTAGGCCTCCTTCGCCTCGGCCGTGCGCCCGAGCGACTTCAAGAGATGCGCGCGGAGCGCCCAGTAGGGCTGGTAGCTCCCGATCGCGTCGGGCGGCAGCGCGTCGAGGGCCGTCAAGCCCGTCCCGGCGCCGCGGGCCTCGCCGAGCGCCGCCGCGTGGCCGACGCGCGCGCCGATGGTCGGCGCCCGGTGCAGCAGTCCTTCGTAGAGCAGCGCGATCGCCTCCCAGTCCGTGCGGCCCGTCACCGCGCGCCGCGCGTGCGCCGACTGGATCGCGGCCTCGAGCTGGAAGCGACCGAGCCGCCCGGCGCGCGCAGCGGAGGCCAGGATCTCCTCCGCCTCGTCGATCATCGGACGCGACCAGAGCGCGACGTCCTGGCGCGCGAGCGGTACGTAGCCGCCGCGCGCGTCGCGGCGCGCCGGGCGCCGGGCCTCGCAGTGGAGCATCAGCGCGAGCAGGCCCAGCGCCAGATCGCCTCCGCCGCGAGCCCGCGCCGTCGCGGATCGGCGCCGGCGACGTCCTCCCAGGCGCTGCCGTAAGCGGCGTAGATGGCCTCGATCACCGCCTCCAGCCGCTCGGGCAGGTCGTGCCGCTCGGGCAGCTCGAAGCGGATGCGCGCGTCGCGGATCTTCGCCTTCACGCGCACGAGCCGCTGGCTCATCGCCGCCGGCGCCACGAGGAACGCGGA
>JBGQEL010000061.1:0-24100 GCA_041496385.1 Methylomirabilia bacterium
GATGGCCTCGATCACCGCCTCCAGCCGCTCGGGCAGGTCGTGCCGCTCGGGCAGCTCGAAGCGGATGCGCGCGTCGCGGATCTTCGCCTTCACGCGCACGAGCCGCTGGCTCATCGCCGCCGGCGCCACGAGGAACGCGGAAGCGATCCGCGCCGCGTCCAGGCCGAGCACGGTCTGCAGCATCAGCGGCGTGCGCGCCGCCTCGTCGATGGCCGGGTGGGCGCAGACAAAGAGAAGCTTCAGCCGCTCGTCGGGGAAGACGGCCACGGACGACGCCTCCTCCTGCGCCCGCTCGACGACGATCCGGAGATCGGCCGCCGCCGCCTCCTGGACCTTCGCGTGCCGCGCGCCGTCCACGAGACGTCGCCGCGCGGCCGTGAGCAGCCACGCCTCGGGCCTGTCCGGCACGCCGGCGCGCGGCCAGGTCTCGAGCGCCGCGAGGAACGCGTCGCCCAGCGCGTCCTCGGCGCTCGCCACGTCGCGCCAGCCGGCGGCGAGGTAGGCGAGGAGCCGGCCATAGGCGGTGCGCGCCGCGAGCTCCGCCTCGGCGTGGCTCACATCGGCAGGTTGGGGCGCACCTCGACGGCTCCGCTGGCCGCCGCGGGGCAGCGCGCCGCCCAGTCGAGCGCGCGGTCGAGGTCGGGCACCTCGATCTCGTAGTAGCCGCCGAGCTGCTCCTTGGCCTCGGCGTAGGGCCCGTCCTGCACGTGCCGCTTGCCGTCGCGCTGCCGGAGCGTCGTGCCGAGGTGCCCCGGCTGGAGCGGTGCCCCGCCGACGAGCACCCCGGCCTCGCGCAGCGCCTGCGTGTAGGCCCGGTAGGCGCCCCAGTAGGCGTCCTTCCGTGAGGCGTCCGTGCGCGCGCCGAAGTCGGCCTCGCTCTCGTAGATGAGCACCGTGTACTTCATGGCTCTTCCTCCGTCATGGGGTCGATGGAATCACGGACCCGCGCCCTCTCCAACCCTATGACGTGCCAGCGGGGGGCGTTTCGACGGTCGGCGGCCAGCGCCCCGTGACGATCCTCGCCTCGTCTGCGCCAGGCCACAGGGGCATCGTGACCCCCAGCACGGCGAGCGGCCAGTCGCGCCACGTCCTCACGCGCGCCCTGGCGCCGCCACATCTCGCCGCGCCCTCGAAGGACGTACCAGATTTCCTCGACCGTCCGGTGCGTCGCCGCCCTCGACACGGCGCCCGCGGCGAGCTCGAACTCGGCCATCGCGCCGGCCGCAACCCCGAGCAGGACGCGGACATCCGAGCCGTCCGGGGCGATCGCCGTCCGTTCACGCGGACGATGCAGCGTGGTGAAGTCGGTCATCGTTCCTCCTGGTCCCTCCGATGAGGACGGGTCCGGCGATTCCTGCTACCATCCAGATACTCTAGCGCTCCCAGGGGTACCGTCATGGACAAGGAAGGCAGCCAGCTCATCCGCGGGCTCGAGGGCGTCGTCGCCGCCGAGACGCGACTCTGCGACCTCGACGGCAGGAACGGCCGGCTCGCCTACGGCGGCTACGACATCGAGGACCTCGCGCGGCGCGCCAGCTTCGAGGAGGTCTGCCACCTCCTCTGGCACGGCGAGCTGCCGACGGCGGCGCTGCTCGACAAGACGACGCTGGCGCTGATCGCGGCGCGCGAGATCCCGGGCGAGCTGGTGCAGGCGTTTCGACTCATGCCGAAGGACACGGACCCGATGCGCGCGCTGCAGGCCGCGGCCGCGATGCTCGGCATGCGCGACCCGGACGCCACCGACAACGCGCACGCGGCGAATCTCCGGAAGGCCGTCAGGATGACCAGCCAGTTGGCGACGGCGATCTGCGCGCACCACCGCGTCCGCAGCGGCCACGAGCCGATCCGCCCGGCCGCCGACCTCTCGCACGCCGCGAACGTCCTCTACATGCTGACGGGCGCGCGGCCGACGGGCGTCGTGGCGAAGGCCTTCGACGCGAGCCTGACGCTCTACGCCGAGCACGAGCTGAACGCCTCTACCTTCACGACGCGCGTGATCGTCTCGACGCAGTCGGACATGCACTCGGCCGTCGCGGGCGGCGTCGGCGCGCTCAAGGGGCCGCTCCACGGCGGCGCGGGCGAGGCCGTCATGCGCACCCTTATGGAGATCGGCGAGGTCGCCGGCGTGGACGCGTTCACGCAGCGGGCGCTCGCCGAGAAACGGCGGCTCATGGGCTTCGGCCATCGCGTCTACACCGCCGGCGATCCGCGCGCCGCGATCCTCAAGGGGATGGCCGAGGACGCGTGCCGGCAGTCGGGCCAGTTCAAGTGGTATCAGATCGCGGTGAAGCTCTACGAGCGCGTCCACGCCGCGAAGACGCTAATCCCGAACGTGGACTTCTACTCGGCGCCGCTCTTCTACTCGCTCGGCATCCCCGTGGACCTCTTCACGCCGATGATCGCGGCCGGCCGCATCGCGGGCTGGACCGCGAACATCATCGAGCAGCACGATGACAACCGCCTGATCCGCCCGCGCGGCGACTACGTCGGGCCGGGCCGCCGCGCGTTCGTGCCGCTGGACAAGCGTGGGTCGTAGCCTCGCGCGCAAGCTGATCGAGTCGCACCTGGTGGCGGGCACGGCCGTCGCCGGCGAGGAGATCGGCATCGGCGTGGATCAGGTGCTGCTCACCGACACCAACGGCACGATGTCCTGGCTCCAGTTCGAGGCGATGGGATTTCCGCGCGCCGTGCCCGGCCGCGTGGTGAGCTACGTCGACCACAACGTCTACCAGGTCGATTCGCGCAACTCCGACGACCATCGCTACATGCAGGCCGTCTCGCGCCGCTACGGCGCGGTGTTCTCGAAGCCGGGCAACGGCATCTGCCACCAGGTGCACATGGAGAGCTTCTCCATTCCGGGCCAGACGCTGCTGGGCACCGACAGCCACACGCCGCTCTGCGGCGCCGCCGGCATGCTCGCGATCGGCGCGGGCGGGCTCGACGTGGCGGTGGCGCTGGGCGGCGGGCCGTACTTCTTCACGATGCCGCAGGTCGTCCAGGTGCGCCTGACCGGACAGCTCCGGCCCTGGGTGACCGCGAAGGACGTCATCCTCGACCTGCTGCGGCGCCTCACCGTGCGCGGCGGGACGGGCAAGATCTTCGAGTACGGCGGCCCGGGCCTGCGGAACCTCCTGGCGGCCCAGCGCATGACCATCGCCAACATGGGCGCGGAGCTGGGGCTGACGACGAGCGTCTTCCCGTCGGACGAGGTCACGCGCTCGTTCCTGACGCGCCTCGGCCGCGGCGAGGACTGGCGGCCCGCCGCGCCCGACGAGGACGCGGCCTACGACGACCAGCTCGAGCTGGATCTCGCCTCGCTCACGCCCCTCGTCGCGCTGCCGGGCTCGCCGGACCGCGTGGTGCCGATCGAGGAGGTCGCGGGGACCCCGGTCGAGCAGGTGATGGTCGGCTCGTGCACGAACGGCTCCTGGCACGACATGGCGTCGGTGACCCAGGTCGTGCGCGGCAAGCGCGTCGCGCCCTCGGTCTCGTTCGTCCTCTTCCCCGGCAGCCACAAGATCCTCGAGACGATGGCCCGCGAGGGGCTGCTCGCCGATCTCCTGGCGGCGGGCGTCACGGTGTCCGAGTCCACCTGCGGCTCGTGCGCCGGCATCGGCCACGTGCCGGCGGCCGGGGCCAAGAGCCTGCGCGCCTTCAACCGGAACTTCTCCGGGCGGAGCGGCGTGAAGGACGACGCGGTCTATCTCTGCTCGACGGTCGTCGCCGCGGCCTCGGCGCTGACCGGGGTCATCACCGACCCGCGCACGCTCGGCCCGCAGGCGGCGGTGACGCTGCCGCCCCGGTTCGCCTCCTCGACCGCGGGGCTGGTCGCGCCCGACGGCCAGGGCGAGATCCTGCGTGGGCCGAACATCAAGCCGGTCCCGCTGGGTGCGCCGGTCCCGGAAATGCTCGAGGCCCCGGTGGTGATCAAGCTCGGCGACAAGGTCTCCACCGACGACATCTCGCCCGCCGGCGCCGCGGTGCTCGTCTTCCGCTCGAACATCCCGGCGATCGCCGAGTTCAGCTTCAAGTACGTGGACCCGGAGTTCCCGGCGCGCGCGAAGGCGGCCGGGTGTTCCATCATCGTGGGCGGCGAGACCTACGGCCAGGGCTCCTCGCGCGAGGTGGCGGCGATCGCGCCGATGTACCTCGGCGTGCGAGCGGTGCTCGTCAAGTCCTTCGCGCGCATCCACCGCGCGAACCTCATCAACTGGGGGATCGTGCCGCTCGTCTTCGACGACGCGGGCGCGTACGGCGGCGTCGAGCGCGACGACCGGCTGCGGGTGCCGGGCCTGCGCGCCGCGCTGGCGGCGGGCCGGCCCGTCCGCGTCGAGAACCTGCGCACGGGCGTCGCGTTCACGGCGTCGTGCGTGCTCACGCCGCGCGAGCGTGACATCTTGATGGCGGGCGGCGTCCTCGCGCACACGAAGGCGCGCGCATGAATGGGTGGGGCGCGTGACCCAGCAGAAGATCCGCGCGGTCTACATGCGCGGCGGCACGAGCCGCTGCCTCGTCTTTCACGAGCCGGACCTGCCCGCGTCCGGGCCCGCCCGCGACCGGATTCTCATGGCGGCGCTCGGCAGCCCGGACCCCTACGGCCGTCAGCTCGACGGCCTGGGCGGCGGTATCTCCTCGCTCTCCAAGGCCTGCATCATCGCGCCGGCCAGTCGTGCCGACGCCGACGTCGACTACACCTTCGCCCAGGTCGAGATCGGGAAGCCCGTCGTCGACTACAAGGGCAACTGCGGCAACTGCTCCTCCGCCGTGGGGCCGTTCGCGATCGACGAGCATCTCGTGAAGTGGACCGAGGGCGAGACGCTCGTCCGCATCCACAACACGAACACGAAGAAGATCATCGTCGCCCACGTGCCCGTGAGGGACGGCGAGGCCGCCGTGGAGGGCGACTTCGAGCTGGCGGGCGTGGCCGGGCGCGGCGCGCGCATCGCGCTCGACTTCCTCGACCCGGGGGGCGCGGGCACCGGGCGGCTCCTGCCGACGGGCGCGGCGCGCGAGACGATCGACGGCCTGGACGCCTCGCTCGTCGACGCGACGAACCCGGTGGTCTTCGTCCGCGCCAGGGACCTGGGTCTGGCCGGCACCGAGACGCCGCAGTCCATCGACGCCGACCGGTCGCTGGCCGCCCGGCTCGAGGCGATTCGCGTCGAGGCGGCGCGGCGCATGGGCATCCCGGGGAGCGCGTCGGTCCCGAAGGTAGCGATGGTCGCGCCCGCGACGCCGTTCACCGCGCTCGACGGCGTCCGGCACGGAAGCGACACCGTGGACGTGGTCGCGCGCGTCATCTCGATGGGGAACTGCCACCGCGCCTTCGCGCTCACCGTCGCGATGTGCCTCGCCGTCGCCGCGCGCGTCGAGGGCACGGTCGTGCGCGAGAGCGCCGCCGGCGCCGGGGGCGCGCCGGGCGGACCGGCCGCGCCGATGATCCGCCTGGGCCACCCCTCGGGTGTCCTGCCGATCGACGCGCGCGTGCGCGTCCGCGACGGCGCGGCCTGGGCCGAGAGCGTCACCGTCTACCGCACCGCGCGCCGTCTCATGGAAGGCTTCGTCCGCATCCCGTGAGCCGGCTCTATCTCACCGCCGCCCGCGAGGAGATCGCGCGGCGGCGCGGGCTCGTCCCCAAGGGCCGGGTCGTCGAGGCGTGGCCCGACCAGGGCGACCCGAGCGGCCTCTGGATCGGCGACGAGACCAAGACGCTGCTCGAGTCCGTCGGCGAGCCGCTCGAGACCGCGCTGGCGCTACCCGCCGAGCGCGTCGCCGTCTACTACGGCCCGCAGCTCTCGGACCTGGAATCGCTGCCGCGCGAGGAGTCGCTGAAAACCCGTGTGCTCTCGGCGCGCGGGATCGCCGTGGCGTGGATCACGCTCGACCGCTTCGGCCAGCGCGCGTTGTACGAGCCGACGTCGCCGGCCGACCCCGCGTTCCACCTGCGGCGCGTCGGCGGCGGCACCGGCCACCTCTGGCGGCTCTTCCGCGCGCGCGACGAGGCCGCCGCGTACATGCGCGAGGCCTACGGGGCGGACTCCGAGGGCGCCGAGTGGGCGCTCGGCCTCGCGGTGGCCGACTTCGAGGAGCTGCTCGCGCGCTACGCCGAGCGGCCCTGAGGGGACACTCAGGGCGCCGCGCGAATCTCGTCGAGGACGGGCAGGATGTACTCGCGGAACTTCGCCGGGTTCTCGCTCATCGGAAAGTGGCCGATCTCCTTCATGACCGTCACGCGCGCGCCCTTGATCTTGGCGGCCGTGCGCAGCGTGTCCTCGGGCGTGCACGAGAAATCGTACTCGCCGGTGAGCAGGTAGAGCGGACACGCGGACGTGTCGATCCCGGCGACGCGATCGCGGAAGTCGCCGTCGGCGCGGTAGAAGAACAGGTCGCCCTTGAAGACGCCCGGGCCGGACATCATGTACATCCAGAGGGTGTCCCAGCGGGTCTCGCTCGGCGACTGCGGCGCGATGAGCCCCGACATGAGCGCGCCGCTGATCTCGCCGCCGTGGACGTCGGGCCGGTGGAGCCAGCCCGTGTCGTCATACCAGGGCGCCTGATAGTCCGCCGACTCGAGGCCGACGAGCGCCCGGAACGCGCTCGCGTGCAGGCGAGCGAGCTCGAGGACGATCTTGCCGCCGATCGAGCAGCCGAGGACGACGGGGCGCTCGAGGCCGAGCGCCTTCACGAAGGTCAGGATCAGCTCGACGTAGCCCGCCGTCGTGAGCCGGTACTCCTCGTCCTGCCAGCCGGCGGGCGGCAGCGACTTCCCGTGCCAGGGCATGTCGAACGCGAGGACGCGATAGTGGCGGGTGACGGCCGCGTCGGTCATCAGGTGACGGAACTGGCGGCCGTCGGCGCCCGCGGTGTGCAGGCACACGAGCGGAATCCCCTGCCCCGCCTCCTCGAAGTACACGCGGTGCGCGCGCCCCCCGACGGTGAGCCTCGCGTAGCGGCCGACGATCGGCTCCAGCTCGGCCACTCAGGCCCTCCCGCGCGGCGCCGCGAGGACGTCCTTGAGGTACCGCAGGTGCTGCATGAGCGGGCGCAGGTCGCCCTCGACCCTGGCGTGACCCGCCTTCGCCATGGCGAAGAGGTCGTGATAGCCGGGCGCGGGCACGGGCTCCCAGAAGCGCCGCCACGCCGCCATGGGCGCGCGCACCGCGAAGGACCACTCGCGCATCAGGAAGGGGCCGCGCTCGACCCGCTCGACGCGCCCCGCGTGCACGCTCACGAGCCAGGACGTCTCGCCCGCATCGACCAGGAACGTGGTGCTACAGTAGCGTCCACGCCGGACGAGCGACTCGTTGCCGTTGACCAGCGTCGGCAGCGCCTCGAACACGCCCGGCATGATACCCCATGGCCACGACGCTCGACACCGCCCCGACGCGCGACCGCACGGACCGGTTCTACCGGGCCGTGCGCGCGGTCGGCCGCTTCTGGCTCTGGTTCTTCTTCAAGTCGGCGGACGTGCGCCACGGGGAGCGCGTGCCCGACGGCGGCCCGGTGCTCCTCTGCATCAACCATCCGAACAACCTCATCGACTCGCTCCTCGTCGCCGGCGCGCTCGACCGCAAGGTCCACTACCTGGCGACCGCCGCGCTGTTCAAGAACCCGCTCGTCGCCCGCTTTCTCGCGGCCTGCGGCGCCATCCCCGTCTACCGGAAGCAGGACGAGACACGCTCCCCTCGCGCGCCGGCCACGGGGGCGGCCGGCCTCGCGGCTCCCGCGCCCGCGGCGGACAAGAACGCGGGGACGTTCGCGGCGTGCCACGAGGTCTTCGATCGCGGCCGGCTCGTGGCCATCTATCCCGAGGGCACCACGCACGCCGAGGCCCGCGTCGTACGCATCAAGACGGGCGCCGCGCGCATCGCGCTCGCCTACGAGGCCGACCGCCCGGGCGCGCTCCGCGTGATCCCGGTGGGGCTCAACTTCGAGGCGCGCAAGTCGTTCCGCGGGCGCGTGCTCGTCTCGTTCGGCGCCCCCGTCCCCGTCACGCCCTACCTCGACGCCTACCGGGCCGACCCGGTGAAGGCGGTCGAGGCGCTCACGACCGCCATCCAGTGGGCGATGGAGGCCGAGGTCGTCCACGTCGAGCGCATCGAGGCGAGCGACCTCGTGCGCGCCGTCGAGGAGCTCTACCGCGGCGAGCTGGCGCGCGAGCTGCAGGAGGAGCGCGGACTCGCGCCGAGGCAGATCGATCTCGTGCGCCTCTCGCGCGCGATCGTCGACGCGGTCAACCACTTCAGGGCGCGCGAGCCGGAGCGCGTCGAGCGGCTCTGGCAGCGGATCCAGAGCTACCGGGCGCTCCTCGCCGAGTTCCGGGTGAAGGACGAGGCGGTGCGGGCGCGCCTCGAGCGCCGGGGGCCGCGCCGGCGGATCCGCCGCGGCTGGGAGGCGGTCGCGGGGCTCCCGTTCTTCGTCTACGGCGCGACGGTGAACGCGTTGCCCTACTGGGGGCCGCGCTGGGTGGCGCGCCGCATGTCGCGCAAGGAGACCGACTACGCGACGTGGCGCTTCCTGGCGTCCATCGTCGCCTATCCGCTCTTCTGGGGCCTCGAGACCTGGATCGTCTGGCGGCTGGCGGGCGCCGGCTGGGCGGCGGCCTTCGCGCTGTCGCTGCCGCTCTCGGGCGTTCTCGCGTACCGCTACCTCGTGGGCGCGGGACGCCTTCGCAGCCGCCTGCGCTTCGGCGCGCTGGCGCTCACGCGGGAGCACGCGGCCCGGCGACTGGTCACCGAGCGGCAGGAGGTTCTCGCCGAGCTGGAGCGCGCGAAGAACGACTATCTGACCGCCACGAAAGGGAGCTCCTTTTGAGCGTCCACCTGCTGGAAGAGATGTCCACGCCGGCGCTCGACGCGCTCGACCGCGCGCGCACGATGATCATCCTGACGGTGAGCCCGCTCGAGACGCACGGCCCGCACCTCCCGGTGGGCGTGGACGCGATCACCGCGCGGCACTTCGCCGAGAGCGTCGGCGCGCGCCTCACCGCGACGCGCCCGGACTGGAGCGTCGTGCTGGCGCCCACGCTCCACCTCGGCTCGTTCGCCTTCCACTCGGTCGGCACCGTCGGCGTGCGGCAGCGGGTCGTGCGCGACGCCGTCGTGGACTACGGCGACGCGCTCGCGCGCGCCGGCTTCCGCTACATCCTGGTCGCCAACGGCCACGGCGGACCGGGCCATCTCACGGCGCTGGAGGAGGCCGCCGGGATCGTCTCGCGGCGGCACGCGATCACGATGGCGTCGTTCACCGGCCGGCTCGCCTGGGACTTCCTGCGCGGCCGGTACCTCGAGCGGATCGAGACGGCGCTCGGCCGGGCGCTCAGCGAGGCGGAGCGGCGCGCGTTCGCCGAAGACGCCCACGGCGGCTGGTGGGAGACCTCGCTGATGCTGATGCTGCGGCCCGATCTCGTGGACGACGCCTATCGCACGCTGCCGCCCGCGCGCTACTCGTGGCTCGAGCGCGTCGTGCCGAACTACCCCCTCCGGAACGGCGGCCAGGGCTACGTGGGCCATCCGGCGCTCGCCGACCCGGCGTTCGCGAGGGCGACCTCGGAGGTCCTGCTCGCCGAGACGATGGACCTCGTCGAGGGCCTGCTGGACGGGCGCGTCAAGCCGGCCGCGCCGCGCTCGCCCTTCTTCGCGATTCCGTTCTTCCGCACCGACTTCTGGCCCCTGGCCACCGCCGCGATGGCGCTTGTGGCGCTCGGCGCGCTCGTCTTCTCCCGGCGGCGCTCGGACCCGTGATCGAGTTGGAGGCCGACGCGGGCGTCGCCTGGCTCCGGCTCAACCGGCCGGCGGCGCTCAACGCGCTCGACCGCGCGCTCACCGCCGCGCTCGAGGAGGCGCTGGAGCGCGTCGCGGCGCTCGACGCCGTCAATGTCCTCGTGGTCGCCGGCCGCGGGCGCGCGTTCTGCGCCGGCAACGACATCGCGGAGATGGCGACCCTGTCGGGCGAGGAGGCCGAGGCGCTCGCGAGCCGTCAGGCCCGGCTCATGGACCGCTTCGCGCGCCTGCCGCAGGTCACGATCGCCGCGATCGACGGACACGCGCTCGGCGGCGGCCTCATGCTCGCGGCGGCCCAGGACCTGCGCGTCGCCTCGGACCGCGCGCGCTTCGGCCTTCCCGAGGTCACGCTCGGCTTCAACCCGGGCTACGGCATCGCGCGGCTGCTCGACGTCGTGCCGGGCGGCTGGGCGCGTGAGCTCCTGCTGACGGGCCGCACCGTCCACGCGAGCGAGGCGCTCCGGATCGGCCTCGTCAATCGCGTCGTGGCGCCGCCGACGCTCGAGGCGGCGGTGGCCGCGCTCGCGGCGGACGTCGCGCGCGCGCCCCGCGCCGGACTCGCGGCGACCAAGGCGATCGTGGCGGCGATCCGCGCGGGCGAGCGGGGGCGGGAGCCGGAAGCGTACGGTGCGGCGCTCCGGACGAGCCCCGAGGCGCGCGCGCGAATCCGCGCGTTCGTCGAGCGGAAGCGGGGCTAGGCGGTGCGGTGGTGCATGTCCTGGTCGGCCTCGCGGAGCATCTCGTCGGCCGATTCAGGCGGCGACTGGCTGTAGGCGACGCCCGCGCTCAGGCGGATCGTCGTCGGGATCCCGCGCTTGCCGGCGAGCGCGGCGATCTTCTCGCGGGCGCGGGCGACGACACTGTCCGCGTCGTTCTCGCCGGCGTCCGGGAAGAACACGACGAACTCGTCGCCGCCGTGGCGTGCCACGAGGTCCGTCGTGCGCGTGGCCTCGAGGAGCGCGTCGGCCACGCAGCGGAGCACGTCGTCGCCCACCCCGTAGCCGTGCTGGTCGTTGACCTCCCGGAGCTTCACCACGTCCACCATGACGAGCAGGGCGCCGGTGCCCCGGCGGCGGGCGACGGCGGCGAGGCGCCGATACTGGTCGTGGAACGCGCGCCGGCTCGCGAGGCCGGTGACCGGGTCGGGGGCGTAGCGGGAGAGCCGCCGATCGGTCTCGTAGAGGCGTCCGGCGAGCATCCGGAGCAGCGACACCGCGAACTCGGCGGAGCTCTGGAGCACGTGCAGGAAGTCGTTCTGATGGAGCACCAGGCAATGCGTCCGCTCGATCGCCACGACCGAGGCCGAGCGCGTCTGATTGCGGAGGACGCCGAGCTCGCCCAGGATCTCCCCCTCGCCGAGCTCGCCCAGGATCAATTCCACCGGATTGTCGGGCGCCACCTCGACGACGCGCACGCGCCCCGTCAGGATGACGAACAGGCGGTCGGGCGCATCGTTCTCCTGGATGATCACGTGCCCGGCCGCGAAGACCTGCTCGGTGGCCTGCTTGATCAGCTGCTGGCAGAGCTCGGGGGAGAGCGGCCGGAAGAGCGGCACCGTCGCCAGCAGGCTCGCGAGGCGCGCGCGGACGTCGCCTTGGCCGGCGCGCTCCGACGCCCGCGGCGACTCGAGGATCAGCCGGGCGCTGGACGCGACGTCGAAGGCCATCAGCGTGCGCGCGAGCCAGGCACGCACGCGGGCGCGCAGCATCGGCGGGCTGAAGGGCTTGGCGAGGTAGTCCGTGGAGGACGCCTCGCCCGCGTAAACCGCGTCGGGCGCGATCGAGCCGTCGGCGAGGACGACGATGGGGAAGTTCCGCCGGCCGAGCCGCTCGCGCAGCGTCTCGAGCGCCGCGTCGCCGTCGGCGCCCATGAGCTCGCGATCGACGATCGCGAGGTCCGGCAGGAGCTCGGACCCGCGCGCGAGCGCGCTCCGCATGTCGGGCAGGCGCAGCAATGCGAGGCCGTCCTCGGTGAGGACCTCCTCGATCGCGGTGATCTCGGGCTCGTTGGCGCTCACGACCAGGACGCGCCCGCCCGCGATCTGGCGATGGTGGAGCGCCGAGGCCTCGGCGACGTAGGGCGCGGCGCCGCTGCCCCGGATCTCGAGCTCGACGCCCTCGCGCGCCGCGAAGACGTCGAGCCGCCCGCCACGCGCCGCGGCGCGGGCCCGGGCCGTCGTCTCCATGCGCTCGATCGTCGGATCGTCGTGCGTCGGGTCGTGATGGAAGAGCGCGAGGCGCCCGACCTCGGCCGCGAGCGCGACGTCCACCGCGTACTCGACCGAGCTGTGGCCCCAGCCGACCTTACTGCGGTACTCCTCCTCGGTGTACTGCGCGTCGTGGATGACCAGGTCGGCGCCGCGCAGGAACGCGATGTGGCGCTCGTCGCCCGGGTGCTGCGAGACGCGCCCCGGCGCGCTCCAGAAGGGCTCGTGGTCGGTCACGTACGCGACGGTCGCGCCCGCGCTCGACATGCGGTACGCGATCGTCGGCGCGGTGTGATTCAGATACTGCGTCTCGACCAGCACGTCGCCCACGCGGAAGAAGCCCTCGTCCAGCTCCGTGTAGTGGATGCGGCTCCGGAGCTCGCGCAGCTTCACGGGGAAGTACGCGTACTCCATCTGCCCGGCCATCGCCTCCTCGAGACTCCGCTGGAAGCCGATCGGCGCGTAGATGTTCAGCTCGGCGCCGGGAAGGAACGCGGGGACGAAGAAGGGAAAGCCCTGGATGTGGTCCCAGTGGGTGTGGCCGATGAACAGGTGGAGCCGGAGGGGCTGCGGCAGGGTCCGTGCCAGGTGCAGGCCGAGCTCACGGGCGCCCGTGCCGCAGTCGAGGACGATCACCGAGCCGTCCCCGCCCCGGACCTCGATGCACGAGGTGTTGCCGCCGTACACGGCCGTCCTCGGACCGGGCGCGGCGATCGACCCTCGAGTGCCCCAAAAGCGTACGTGCATGGCGGACATTCTTATCATATCCCCGCGGGCGGGGACAGGCACTCTGATCGAGGCAATTCCGGAAGGCCCGCCGCATACTTACCCCTAGCCGGGGCCTGCCGGACCGCATTAGAATTGCGCGCATCGGACAGCCCAACGGGAGGTCAACGATGATCACCACACGACGGAACTTCGTGAAGCTCCTCGGCACCGCCGCCGTCGCCGCCGCCGGTCCCGACATCCGCCCCGCGCTGGCGCAGGGCGCGCCCGTGAAGATCGGCGTCCTCACCATCCGCGCCGGTATCGCCGCGCCCGTCGGCGCCGCAGGGCTCCGCGGGACCGAGTGGTGGGCCGAGCGCGCCAACAAGGCGGGCGGCATCCTCGGACGCCCCGTCCAGCTGGTGGTCGAGGAGGAGACGAATCCGAAGGACACGGTCGAGCGCTACCGCAAGCTCGTGCTCCAGGACAAGGTCGAGGCGGTGCTCGGCGGCATCTCGACGGGTGTGTCGCTCGCGGTCGGGCCGGTCGCCGAGGACCTCGGCACGCCGTGGCTCTCGTGGGACGCGACGACCCAGAAGGGCGTGGAGGAGACCATGCCCAGCCCCAAGTGGGTCTTCAAGAGCGTCGACAACGAGGTGGAGGCGATCGTCGCGGGCATGCTGACCGCGAAGTACTTCAAGGGCGTCAAGACCGTCGCCGGCATCGGCAACGACTACTCCTACGGCCACGACTGCTGGCAATCCTACCAGGCCGTCCTGAAGCGCTACGTGCCCGACGTGAAGTTCGTCCTCGAGCTCTTCCCGAAGCTCGGCGAGACCGACTTCACCTCGCACATCGCGCGCATCCAGCAGTCGAAGGCGGACCTGCTCATGTGCTCCTTCTGGTCCGGGGACGCGACGATCATCATGAAGCAGGCCGCCGCGGTGGGCCTCTTCAAGACGATGAAGGGCGTTTTCACCACCGCCGGGGGCGTCCACGACTCGCTCAAGAAGGAGTTCACGCCCGAGGGGCTGCTCCTCGGCTACAACACCATGTACTTCGACGATCCAAGGGGCTCCGCGCTCCTCAAGCAGTTCGTGCGCGAGTACAAGACAAAGTACAACGAGTACCCGCCCTACGAGTGCGACCACGCCTACTTCTGCGCGGAGTCCTACAAGGCGGCGATCGAGAAGGCCGCGGGGCCCGCGAAGAAGTGGCCCGAGAAGGCGCAGGTCGTCCGGGCGCTGGAGGGCATCGAGGTCGAATCGCTCTCCGGCAGGCGGTCCTGGCGCGAGGACCACGTCCAGATGTGCAGCTTCTACCAGGGGATCACGACCCACAAGAACGCCTACGACTTCGTCACCATCGACCCGATCGAGGTCGTGTCCACCAAGCAGGCGATGAAGCCCGCGGGCGCCAGGCTCTTCGACTGGATCAACAGCTGGAAGATCTGACCGCGCACGCCGTCAACCTCCTGCTGAGCGGGGTCTTCCACGCCAGCATCCTGTTCCTGGTCGCGGCGGGGTTGCAGGTCGTCTTCGGCGTCCAGAAGATCTTCAACCTCGCGTGCGGCTCGTTCTACGCGCTCGGCGCCTACGTCGGCGTCTCGGCGGTCGGCTGGTACGCGGGCGCGGGCGGCCCGCCCGCCCTCTTCGTCGTGCCGCTCGCGCTCGCGGGCCTCTCGGTCGGGGCGGTCGGCTGGGCCGTCGAGCGCGGCCTGCTCCGCTTCGTCTACGACCGCGACGAGACGTTCCAGCTCCTGCTGACCTTCGCGGTCGTCCTCATGATGGAGGACGCGATCCGGCTCACGTGGGGCCCCTCGCCCCGCTCGACGTCGGGGCTCTACCTGGTCTACGGCCAGGTGCGTCTGCTGGGCGCGACCGTGCCCGTCTACAACCTGATCGTCATCGCGGCGGGCCTCGCGATCGCGCTCGCCATCGGCTGGCTCCTCACGCGCACGGCCTTCGGCCGCATCCTGCGCGCGGCGGCCGACAACCGCGAGATGGCCGAGGCGCTCGGCGTGGACATGGGGCGGCTCTACGCGCGCGTCTTCACCCTCGGCACCGCGCTCGGCACGCTCGGCGGGGCGCTCGTCATTCCCGCGACCGCCGCGATGAGCGAGATGGGGATCGAGCTCATCGTCGAGGCCTTCGCCGTCGTCGTCATCGGGGGCCTCGGCTCGATGCAGGGCGCGCTCGTCGGCGCGCTGATCGTCGGCGTGCTTCGCGCGATCGCCATCTCGATCTATCCGGAGCTCGAAATGCTGCTGATCTATCTCATCGTGATCGCGGTGCTCGTGCTCCGGCCGCGCGGTCTCTTCGGGCGGGTCGAGGTGTGAGGGACCGTGTGGTCGTGGCCCTCGCGCTCGCCGGGGTGGCGGCGGCGCCGCTCGCGGTGCCGACCTACTACGCGCTGCTGATGCTCCCGTTCATGGCCTACGGGGTCATCCTGCTCGGCCTCAACCTCCTCTTCGGCTACGCCGGCCTCGTCTCGTTCGGGCACGCCCTCTTCATCGGCGTCGGCGCCTACACGGGCGCGTACCTGACGAGCGCCGTCAAGCTCCGCTCGATGGAGGCGATCCTCGCGGCGGCGGCGATCCTGGGCGCGCTCGTCGCCGCGCCGGTGGCCGCGCTCTGCGTCCGCTACGTCAAGATCTACTTCGGTATGCTCACCCTCGCCTTCGGCATGGTCTTCTACACCTTCGTGCTGAAGTTCTACCGGCTGACGGGCGGCGACGAGGGCATGCCCTTCCTGCGCCCGACGCTCCTGGGCCTCCGCCTCGACGCGATGTCGAAGACCGAGTTCCTCGTCGGCCCGTACTACTACTACACCCTCGCGATCCTCGTGCTGGCCGCGCTCGCGATGTGGCGCATCGTGCACTCGCCGTTCGGCCTGGCGCTCCGGACGATCCGCGACAACCCCACCAAGGCGGAGACGCTCGGCATCGGCGTCACCCGCCATCGCTGGCTGGCGTTCGTCATCTCGGCGGTGTACGCGGCGGTCGGCGGGGCGCTGCTCGGACCGCCGACGGGCAACGTGGACCCGACGCTCGCCCACTGGACCCATTCGGGCAACATCGTCTTCATGGCGCTGCTCGGCGGCTTCTCGAGCTTCTTCGGCCCCGTCCTGGGCGCGTTCGTCTTCATCTATCTCCAGAACTTCGTCATGTCGGTCGTCCCGTACTGGCGGCTCGTCTTCGGCGCGATGCTCGCCATCATCGTGATCCGGGCGCCCGGCGGCCTCATGGGGCTCTTCGCCCGGCGCCGTCCGGTCGAGGTGTCGCGCGCGTGATCCTCCGGGCCGACGGCATCCGCATGTACTACGGTGAGTTCTGCGCGCTCGACGGCGTGAGCCTCGCGATCGGCGCGGGCGAGTTCGTCTCGATCATCGGGCCGAACGGCGCCGGCAAATCCACGCTCCTCAACGTGCTGACGGGCGTCCTCGCGCCGAGCGCGGGCACCGTGACCTTCAAGGGTCGCGACGTGGGCGGCATCGGGCCCGTGCGCCTGGCGCGGCTCGGCATGGCGCGGAGCTTCCAGCTCGTCCAGATCTTCCCCGACCTCACGGTGCTCGAGACGCTCCAGGCCGCCGTGGTCGGGCGCCTGGGCCGCGGCTCTCACTTCTGGGCGAGGCTCGCGGGCGACCGCGAGGTGCAGGAGCGCGCCCACGAGGTCGCCGAGCTGTTCGGGCTCGACACCAAACGTCACGTCCCCGCCCGGCAGCTCGCGCAGGGGGACAAGAAGCTGCTGGACGTGGCCTCGGCGTTCGCGCTGCGACCGGAGATCATCCTGCTCGACGAGCCGACATCCGGCGTGAGCACCGCGGACAAGACCGCGATCATGGAGATCCTCGTCTCGGCCTCGCGACGGATCGGGCTCCAGGCGATCATCCAGGTCGAGCACGACATGGACATCGTGTTCGGGTACTCCGATCGGATCATCGCGCTGCACGAGGGCCGGGTGCTCGCGGACGCCACGCCGGCCGCGATCCAGGCCGATCAGCGCGTCGTCGACACGGTGATCGGGCGGCGCGCGAGGCACGAGTGAGTGGGGCGGTGCTCGCGGTCGAGGCCATCGACGTCTTCATCCAGGCGAGCCACATCCTCCGCCGCGTCTCGCTCGAAGTGGGTCCGCGCGAGGTCGTCTGCCTCGTGGGCCGGAACGGCGGCGGGAAGACCACGACGCTGCGGACGATCATGGGCTACCTCCGGCCCAGCGCCGGACGCGTCGCGTTCCGCGGCGAGCCGATCGACGGGCGCCCGACGCACGCGATCGCGCGGCTGGGCCTCGGCTGGGCGCCCGAGGACAGCGGCATCTTCCGCGACCTCACGGTCGCCGAGAACATCGAGATCTCGACGTGGACGCGGTCGACGGCACGGCCCGCGGCCGAGCGCATCGAGCTGGCGTACCGCGTCTTCCCCGTGCTCCGGCGCTACGCCGCGCGGCGCGGTCCCGAGATGAGCGGTGGCGAGCGCAAGATGCTGTCGATCGCGCGGGCGCTGGCGCTCGATCCCGAGATGCTTCTGCTCGACGAGCCGTTCGAGGGGCTCTCGCCCGCGATCATCCCGGCCGTCGCCGAGGGCATCGCCGAGATCACGCGACTGGGCCACTCGATCCTGATGGCCGAGTCCAACATCCACCACGTCCCCGAGTACGCGACCCGCCTCTACGTCATCGAGCGCGGCGAGATCATCTTCGCCGGCCCGCCCGGCGACGCCTGGCGCGATCAGACCGTTTTGAGGATAATCGGGGGCGCCTCACGATGACGAACCGCAGATATCACCGGCTTGCAGCCAATCGGGGGACCCTCACGATGACGCATCTCTCTCAGGCCACCCACGACATGCTCCGTCCACGCGGCCCCCGCTACAATCGCCCCCGCTACAATCAATGCTACCGCTGATCCCGACCGCCGTCGTGGGCTCCCACGGAAAGCCGGGCTGGTGGTTCGCCGCGGTGAAGGCCAGCGAGCACGGCGAGTTCGGTCCCGCCGACCTCGAGGAGATGTTCGACGACGCGGTGCACGCCGCGATCCGCGACATGGAGCACGCCGGCATCGACATCATCACGGACGGCGAGGTCCGCCGGCTCGACGGATACGTGGACTCCTATTACGCGATCATCAAGGGCATCGCGCCCACCCCGGTGCGCCGGAAGGCGGGTCCCTGGGGCTACGATCAGCAGACGCGGTACGAGGCGGTCGGGCGCATCGAGACGCCGCCCGGGGGGCTCGGCATCGTCAAGGAGTTCGAGTACCTCAAGGCGCACACGACGCGCAGCGTGAAGGCGACGTGCGCGGGCCCCCTCACCTTCGGGTCGCGCATCCATCCCGGGAAGATGTACAAGGGTGTCGTGGAGGTCGCCGAGCGCTTCGCCGAGGTCATCAACGAAGAGTTGCGCGGGCTCGTCGCGGCGGGCGCCGACTTCATCCAGCTCGACGAGCCGGCGCGCGGCAACGTCTCCGGCGAGGAGATGGCGCGCCTATTCAACCTGGCGACCGACGGCGTCACGGCGAAGGTCGGCTTCCACATCTGCTTCGGCAACCGCTTCGGGCGCTCGCGCTTCCAGCGCACCTACGAGCCCTACTTCCCCGGCGTCCTCAAGGCGCGCGCCGACCAGTTCGTGCTGGAGTTCGCGAGCCGTGAGATGGCGGAGCTCGACCTCTGGAAGCGGTACGGTGAGGGGCGCGAGCTGGGCGCCGGCGTCGTGGACGTCAAGGGCTTCGCGAACGACACCGCCGAGGACGTGGCGCGCCGGATCCGCCGGGTGCTCCAGGTCTGCCCGGCGGAAAAGCTCACGGTGAACCCGGACTGTGGATTCGGCTGGTCGCCGCGCTACATGTGCAACCAGAAGCTCTGGGGGCTCGCCGCGGGCGCCGCGCTCGCGCGCCGCGAGCTGACCGGCACGCGCTGACCGGGAACCGGGTGGCGGCGTGGTCCGTTGATGGAGTAATTGCCCCCAAGGAGGCTCTCATGCGATTCACGCGCTCCGTGGTGCACGCCCTGCTCGTCGGCCTGCTCGCCGTGGCGGCGCTGGCGAGCGTCGCCAGCGCGCTCGAGGTGGGCCAGAAGGCCCCCGAGTTCACGCTAGCGGGGACCGACGGCAAGCCGGTCAAGCTCTCCGAGCTGACGGCCAAGGGCCCCATCGTCCTCTACACGTTCATCCAGGCCTTCACCGGCACCTGAACGAAGGAAATGCTCGGCCTCGACGCGCTCCACGCGCAGTTCGAGGCCGCCGGCGCCCAGGTCGTGGGCGTGAGTGCCGACGTTCCGCTGACGCTCGATGCGTGGAAGAAAGCCAACCCGATCAAGCACACCCTGCTCTCCGATTTCCGCCGTCAGATGCTGCCCGCCTACGGCGCGCTCGTGACCGACGAGAAGAGCCCGATCTTCCGCTACGCCAAGCGGGCCTACTTCATCATCGACAAGAACGGCGTGGTGAAGTTCATGAAGATCCAGGACAATCCGCTCGATCTCCTGAACCCCGAGGAGATCCTCGCGGCGCTCAAGGCGTCGGGCGCATGACGCGCCGCCGCCTTGCCGCCGGCGGCCTGATCCTGGTACTCGTGGCGCTCGCGGCCGCGGGCGCGGGGGCCGCGCCGGACTTCGCGAGCCTCGGCGTGCAGCCCTACGAGCCGCCGAAGCCCGCCCCGGCGTTTGCGCTGCCGGACCTCGAGGGCAGGACCGTCCGCCTCGCCGACCTGCGGGGCAAGGTGGTGCTGCTCTTCTTCTGGGCCACGTGGTGAATCGACTGCCGGAGGGAGTTGCCCTCCGTCAATGCGCTCTACGGTGACCTCAAGAGCCGGGGACTCGAGGTGTTGCTGGTCAGCTTCCGCGAAGACGCCGCCACCGTTCGCCGCACGGCCAGGGAGCGCGGCTACGTGGCGCCGGTCCTGCTCGACGAGAGCGGCGACGTCACGGGGCGGCTCTACGGCGTCTGGGGACCGCCGACCGCCTACCTCGTGGACCGCGAGGGGCGGCTCCTCGGCCGGATGACGGGCCCGCGCGGCTGGGACACGCCCGCCGCGCGCAAGCTCGTCCAGGAGATCCTGGCGCTCCCCGCCAAGCCTTAGGTGTGTCGAAGCCCGAGCGCGAGTTCTTCCGGCCCGACGACCTGCCGTGGCAGCCCGTCGAGGGCTCGCCCACGGGGGGCGCCGGCGGCGCCGGGATCGATGAGAAGGTCCTGAGCCGCGATCCTCGGACCGGTGACGTCACGCGGCTCCTCCGGATGGCGCCGGGCACGGAAACCACCGACACCATCGCCCACGATTTCTGGGAGGAGGTCTGGATCCTGGAGGGGGCGGTGACCGACGTCGGGCTGGGCCGGACATTCAGCAAGGGCATGTACGCGTGCCGGCCGCCCGGCATGCGTCACGGTCCCTACCGTTCTCAGGGCGGCGTTCTGCTCTTCGAGACGCGCTACCGGCAATGAGCCCCCCGGTTGCCAAGAACGGAAGCTCGGTGCTAGTCTGCTTGCCACGAACGTCGCGACGCAGGCCGGCAGGTCACCGTCGACCTACCTGGCGTGACGTTTGGCAGACGGGACGAGCCCCGAGGGGCAAACGAGGACCATCGCTATGGATGCGACAATGGCCGCTGAAGCGCGTGAGCGAGTCACCAAGTGGATCGAGGAGACAAGGCAGCTCTTCACGCTGCTTCCGGAGTTGCTTGCGACAGATCCCCATGTGAACGAGCGGGCGAGCGCGGCGGAAAAAGAGCTCGACAAGCTCAAGAAGGATGTCGAGGACCTGAAGAAGGAAAACCACCAGCTCCGCGTCGAGAAGGACGACATCGCGCAGGCGATGGGCCAGGTCGCCGCGAAGCTCGGCATCGCTCCGCGGAAGAGCCCCTTCGAGCGCACCCCTGGCGGCGAGCACGCGAAGCCGGCGGAAGCGGCGAAGCCGGGTGAGCCGCCCAAGGCGGCCGAGCACCCGAAGCCCTGAGCGGCTAGGCCCGGGCCGACCTGAACGTCGCGGCGGGCTTCGCGCCCGCCTCTTTCCGGAGCCCCAGCACCAGGTCGCACTTTTTCTCGGCGGCCGAGTCCGGGTTGAACACCGCGACCCAGAGCGTCGCGTACTCCTTGCCGAGACCCGGCACCGACGTGCCCTCGGTCGACAGCCGGAGGAGCTCCGACTTCAGGTCGGCGCGACCCGCCGGCGGCATCGTCAGCAGCCACGCCTGATCCGAGTCGTTCCGGCCCTCGATCAGCTTCACGTCGATGGCGCGCGGCTCCCGGAGGTCGCCGGCGACCGCGAAGAAGCGCGCCGTCAGCGGCGGGAGCGACACCTGGAAACGGTGGTCGGTGAAACGCTGGCGCTCCTGCGTGAGGCGCTGCGAGTTGTGCTCGGTGTCGCCGATCCGCGCGCTCGGGTGCGTGAACACGCGCGTCTCGACGGTGGATTCGAGGATGCGCGCGTGCGTCCAGATACCCGGATCCGGCACCGCGGCGAGGAGCACGCTCTTCACGAACTCCGGGTAGACCTCGGGCAGCCGCCCCTCGGCGACGAGGAAGTTGTAGAGGTGCGCGCCGACCGACTTCGAGGGCCCAGGCGTGAAGCTCTTCAGGCTGTTGAGCGCCTTGTTGACGAACCCCGGGCTCTGCCGCTCGAGGAACTCGAGCAGGATCGAATAGCCGTAGGCGAGCAGCCCTTCCTCGTAATCGGTGCTCTTCTGGATCGGCACGCTCAGCAGGTAGGCGTATTTCTGGAGCTCCTGCTTCACCGCGTCGTTGAACGAGAGCGTGCTCTTCCAGCTCGTCCAGCGCGCCCACGCGGACACCCACCACTGCGCCGCCTCGTCGTGCACGGCCTGCTCGACCGCCTGCACCGCGCCGGCGTCCACTTCGACCGGCGCCGCCGGAGCCGCCACCACGTCGCGAGCCACGGCCGGCGTCGGGACGGCGGGCGCGGGGGCCGAGCGGACGCTCTCCTCGAGCGTGCGGGGCGGTGGCGGCGCGGACCGGCCGAGGGGCGCGGGGGCCGGGGCGACACCCGCGACGACGAGCTTGCCGCGCGTGGCCGCGACGGCCAGCTGTCGCCCGAACGACTGGTTCACGGTGTCCTCGAGCGTCGCGAAGCGGTCGTCGTCGAGCTGCTCGCGGCCCTCGATCAGCGTGAGCAGGGCGGAGAACGCCGTCGTGCCTTCGACGATGGACGCGGGGTCGGCGTCGCCCGCCCGCGGCTCGTTCAGCGCCTGCCGCATCTCCTTCGCCTTCGCCTGGCACTGCGCGAGCGAGGCGAAGGTCGGATCGTCGGCGTGGGTGACCGCGAGGATCCGGTCGAGCACCGCGAGGGCGCGCCGCTTGGCCTCCGAGGAGGCCTGCCGCTTCTCCTCGGTGGAGACGGCCGCCGCGACCGCCTGCACGACGGGCTCGAGCGCCTTGAGGCTGTCGACCTCGGCCAGGGCCGGCGCGGCGACCGACAGGGCGCGCGCCACGTCGAGGACCCCCGCGCGAAACTCGACGAATTCGCGTCGGGAGGCGACGATCTGCTCGGGCAGCGACTCGGCCGGCAGCGTCCCGGAGATCTGAAGCTCGCGGCCCGCCTGGCCGAGCGCGGCCGCCAGGCTCGCGAATCGGTCGGTCAGCGCGGCGAGTTGCTGTGCAAGCGCATTGGCATTCGGCGTCATGGAGTGCTGCCGATTCTAGGCGTGCTGACCGAATGTGTCAAACGCGGGCTGGCGGGACGTGGCCGCGGAGCCGGACGCTCGACGCAGCGCGGCGAAAGGGTCCCGGGGCCCCCGGGGGCCGGGATTCCCTTCTGGTAGACTCCTCGACGTGGCGCTCCCGCTGGAAGGCATTTTCGTGGTCGACCTCACCCAGAATATCGCGGGGCCGTTCTGCACCCAGATTCTCGGCGACATGGGAGCCGACGTCGTCAAGGTCGAGCGCCCGGGGCGCGGCGACGACGCCCGGGCCTGGGCGCCGCCCTGGTGGGGGGCGGAAAGCGCCACCTTCATGTCCATGAACCGCAACAAGAAGAGCCTCGCGCTCGATCTGAAGCGGGACGGCGGCCTCGACGTGCTGCGGCGGCTCGTGGCGCGCGCCGACGTGTTCGTGCAGAGCCTCCGCGCGGGCGCGGCCGCCGAGCTCGGGCTCGACTTCGCCGGCGCGACGGCGGTGAACCGTCGCCTCGTCTACTGCTCGATCACCGCCTACGGCGTGCGCGGGCCTCTCGCCGACCTGCCGGGCTACGATCCGCTGATGCAGGCCTACGGCGGGCTCATGTCGGTCAACGGTCACCCGGGCCAGGAACCGGCGCGCGTCGGCACGTCGATCGTCGACATGGGCACCGGCATGTGGGCCGCGCTCGGCATCGTCGCCGGGCTCCGCCGGCGCGACGCGACCGCCCGCCCGGTCGAGGTGACGACCGCGCTCTTCGAGACGGCGCTCATGTGGGTCTCCTATCACGCGATGGGGTATCTCGGCTCCGGCGAGATCCCCCAGCCCCAGGGCTCCGGGACGGCGATGATCGCGCCCTACCAGGCCTTCCCGACCGCGGACGGATACGCCATGATCGCCGCGGGGTCCGACGCGGCATTCGCGCGGCTCGCCGAGGCGCTCGGCGCGCCCGGGCTCGCGCGCGACGGGCGGTTCGCCGACAACCCCGCGCGCGTGGCGAACCGCCAGGCGCTCGTCGAGACGCTCGCTCCGCTGACGCGCGGACGGAAAACGGCCGAGCTGCTCGAGGCGCTCCGCGCGGCGGGCGTGCCCGCGGCGCCGATCCTCACGATCGACGCCGTCGTCGAGGAGCCGCAGACGCGCGCGAGCGGGATGCTCGTGCCGGCGCCGCACCCGCGCATCCCCGACTACCGCTCGCTCGGCCTGCCGATCCTCTGGGACGGCGCGCGCCCCGAGGTGCGCCGCGCTCCGCCGCTGCTCGGCGAGCACACGGCGGACGTGCTGACGGCGCTCGGCTACACGCTCGACGACGTACGCAGCCTCAAGGCACGGGGCGTCGTCCAGTGAGCGGGTACCGCCATCTCCTCGTCACGCGCACCGAGGACGGCCACGTGGTCACGGTGACGCTCGACCGCCCCGAGCAGATGAACGCCATGAACACCGCCCTGGGCGAGGACCTCCTGGCCTGCTTCGACGGCCTGGCGCGCGAGGCGCGCGTCCGGGCGGTCGTCTTCACCGGAAGCGGCGACAAGGCGTTCTGCGCCGGCGGCGACCTCAAGGAGCGCCATGAGATGTCCGACGAGGCCTGGCGCGCGCAGCACGTCATCTTCGAGCGCGCCGCCGTCGCCATCCTCCGCTGCCCGGTACCGGTCATCGCCGCCGTCGAAGGCTTTGCGCTCGCGGGAGGCTGCGAGCTGGCGATCCTGTCCGATTTCATCGTGGCGGGCGAGACGGCCGTCTTCGGCGTGCCGGAGACGACGCTCGGAATCTTCCCGGGGATCGGCGGCACC
>JBGQEL010000062.1:0-23788 GCA_041496385.1 Methylomirabilia bacterium
CCGCCTCGGCCGCCTCGAGCGAGGAGACACGCACGAGCCGTGGCGTGACGCGCCCGAAGAGCGTCGCGGCGGCCTCGGCGCTCTCGTCGTCGAGGCCGCCGACGACCTGCGGCAGCTCGGCCAGCTCGCGGAGCGCCTGCCCCTGGATGGTCCGCTCCGGACAGAACGCCAGGCGCACCCGCCGCCACCGCGCCGCGAGCTCGGGCAGCACCACGCGACGGCTCGCGCCCACGGGCACGGTGCTGCGGACGATCACCAGCGTCCCCTCGGCGCACGTCTCGGCGACCGCGCGCGCGGCGCTTCGCAAGCCTTCGAGGTCGGGCGCGTGCGTGTGGGGATCGACGGGCGTCGAGACGCAGAGCACGACGGCGTCGAGCGGCTCGGCGGGAAGCTCGAGGGCGATATGCAGACGCTCGCCGAGGAACGCGCGGAGCGCCTCCTCGACCCCGGGCTCGTAGAGGTGCGGCCGGCCGGCCGCGAGCGTCTCGACCACGTGCGGGGCGCGGTCGCAGCCGAAGACCACGCACCCCTGCCGGGCGAGCGACACCGCGAGGGTGAGGCCGACATACCCGAGCCCGACGACGCCGACGCCGACCTGGGTCACTCGAGGAGCCCCTCGGCGACGTCGCGGTTGGCCTTGTCGAAATCCCCGTGCCGGCCCACGTCGAGCCAGTACTCCCGGATGGGAAACGCGACCACGGGCCAGCCGAGCCGCATCACCATGGCGATGAGCTCGGGCATGTCGAGGCGGCCCGTGAGCGGCATCTGCTGCAGGACCAGCGGATGGAGGACGTAGATCCCGCTGTTGATCACGAAATCGAGCCTCGGCTTCTCGGTCACGCCGGCCAGCCGCTCACCGTCCACCTCGAGGATCCCGTACGGCATGTCGACGGTGTACGGCACCGTGCCGACCGTCAGCCTGGCGCCGTGCCGCTCGTGAAACTCCAGCATCGCCCGGAAGTCGCACTTGGTGAGGATGTCGGCGTTGATCACCAGGAACGGCAGACGGAGCAACTGCTGAAAATCCTTCAGCGCACCGGCGGTCCCCCGCGGCTCGGCTTCGTAGCGGTAGTCGATCCGCACGCCCAGCCGGGAGCCGTCGCCGAAGTACTCCTCGATCATGTGCCGCATGTAGTGCAGCGTCATGAAGATCTGGTGGAAGCCGGCGTCACGCAGCCGTTCGATCATGATCTCGAGCAGCGGCTTGCCGCCGATCCTGAGGAGCGGCTTGGGTGTCGTCTCCGTGAGCGGGCGCAGGCGGCTGCCCGAGCCCCCCGCCATGATGACCGCCGCGTTCGGCAGCGCCGCCGGCTCCAGCAGCTTCTCGAAGAACAGCACGTCCACGACGACCCGCGAGGCGTCGACCACGGGGAGCTGGCGAATCGCGCGGCTCCGCATGAGCGCCAGCGCGTCGGCGGTGGAGATGCCGGCCGGGGCGACGATCGGCGCGCGGTTCATCGCCTCCTCCACCGGCGCCTCGAGCGTGACGCCGCGCAGGATCGCCTTGCGCAGATCGCCGTCGGTCGTGAGGCCGAGGAGCCGGCGCTCGCCGTCCACGACGAGCGCGAGCCGCTTGCCGCTCTTCGTGAGCCGCTCGAGCGTCTCGCGGAGCGTCGCGCCCTCCCGCACGAGCACGTCGTCGAGGTTCGTCATCGTCTCACTCCGGACCCCGCTTCTGGACGAGGCGCGCGTCGAGCGGAGCCTCGCGCAGGACGCGCGCGATCCGTGGCGCCGCGTGCCCGTCGCCGTACGGGTTCGCTACTCCCCGGAGGTGCCTGCGCAGGCCGGGGGCCAGGGCCCGCTCGACGCCCTGGAGGATCTCCTCGCGCCGCGCCTCCACGTCGATGACGTTCTCGCCCCGGAGACGCCCGCGCTGCCGGCTCCCGACGTTGACCACGGGAAGCCCGAAGGACGGCGCCTCGATGAGACCGCTCGACGAGTTGCCGATCATCACGTCGGCGTGCTCGAGCAGCGACAGGTAGCGGTCGTCCCCCAGGTTCTTCACCAGGCGGACGCGCGGACTGCGCGCGCGCAGCTCCTCGAGCCGCTCGATGATCGTGCGTCCCGCGGTGTCGGCGTTCGGGTAGGTGACCACGAGGGTCATGTCGAGCTTCTCGAGGGCCGCCACCAGCTCCTCGACCTGCGTCGCGGTCTCGCGGTACTCGAGCGTCACCGGATGGAACGTGACGAGGGCCCAGCGTCCCTCCGCCGGCAGCTCGAGGACCGCGGCGAGCTCGCCGCGCGGGAGGAGCCGCGTGGTCCGGATCCGGTCGAGCCCCGGCGCGCCGACGGTGTGGATGCGCCAGCCCTCCTCGCCGAGCGCCCGGACGCGGCGCGCGTGCGCGTCGGCCGACACCATGTGCAGGTGCGCGAGCTTGGTGATCGCGTGGCGAATCTGGTTGTCGAAGGCGCCCTCCGAGACCTCGCCGCCGTGCAGGTGCGCGACCGGCAGCGCGAACGGCAGGGCCGCGACCGCGGCCGCCAGCATCTCGAAGCGGTCGCCGAGCACGACCAGGAGATCGGGACGCTGGCGCGCGTACGCGCCCGCGAACCCGGCCACGCCGCGGCCCGTCGAGGCGGCGACGGCCTCCGGCCCGTCGCCGGGCTCGAGCATCTCGATCCGCTCCGCGATCGGCCACCCATCCGCCTCGATCGCCTCGACGGTCCGCCCGAACGTCTCCACGAGGTGCATGCCGCCCACGAAGAGGCGCAGCTCGACGTCCGGCGCGCCCGCCAGCTCGCGCAGGACGGGCCTCAGGTGACCCCAGTCCGAGCGGCTCACCGTGACGACGCCGACGACCCGCCGTGCGCCGCTCACTCGAGCACCGTCCAGTCGAGCACCTCGTCGGCCGCGACGTCCCGCCTGAGCCGCCGGCCGAGCGCCCGGCCGAGCTCCGCGGGCGAGATGCCGGTCCCCGGCCGCTTGATGAGGACGGCGTCCGCGGCGAGCCGCTCCCCCGCCCGGAGCGCCCGCGCGGCGACCAGGCTCTTGCGGGCGACGCGGAGCGTGTCGAGCTCCGACGGCATCGGCCGCTTCCGGCCGTCGCCGAGCGCCGCCTCGACCGTGCGGATCCCGCGCACGAGCGCGGTCATCCCGCCCGGGTCGAGCGAGGCCGCGTGGTCCGGACCGGGCAGCGACGTGTCGAGCGTCAGGTGCTTCTCGACGATCGCGGCGCCGCGCGCGACCGCCGCGAGCGCGACCTCGATGCCCAGGGTGTGGTCGGAGAAGCCGACCGGATCGCCGAAGCGCGCGCGGAGCGCGTCCATCGCGCGCAGGTTCACCTCTGCGGCGGGCGCCGGGTACGCGCTCAGGCAGTGCAGGAGCGCGAGCGGCGGGTCGCCGGCCTCACGGATCGCCGTGACCGCCGCGGCCACCTCCTCGAGCGTGGTCATGCCGGTCGAGAGGATGATCGGCCGGCGCTTCGCGGCCACGTGCCGGAGGAGCGGCAGGTTCGTCACCTCGCCCGACGGCACCTTGAACAGCGCGACGTCGAGCGCCTCCAGGACGTCGGCGCTCGCCTCGTCGAACGGCGCGGAGAAGAAGAGGATGCCACGCTTGGCGGCGCGCGCCCGGAGCTCCGCGTGCTGCTCGGGCGAGAGCTCGAGGCGCGCCAGCATCTCGAGCTGGCTCTCGCCGCCGCCGGTGGCGGCCGCCTGGTACTGCGCCTTCGGCGCGTGGCGACTCACGAGCGCCGCGGTCCGGAACGTCTGGAACTTCACCGCGTCGGCGCCGGCCTCCACCGCCGCGTCCACGAGGCGGCGCGCGAGCTCGACGTCGCCGTTGTGGTTGACGCCGGCCTCGGCGACGACGAACACCGGCGCCCCGGGGCCGATCGCGCGATCGCCGACGACGAAGGGGCGCGCGCTCACCGCGTTCCCCCGGCGGCCAGCTCGGCCCGGATCTCGTCCACGACGGCGAGCAGCCGGTCGCCGAGGGCGCCGTCCACGGGATGGACGTAGCGCTCGGAAAACGTCCGGCCGCGCTCGACGAGCGCCGCGCGCTCGGCCGGGTCGTCGATCAGGCGCCGGAGCGCCGTCGCGAGCCCGGCGGCGTCTCCCATCTCGATCCGCTCGACGGCGCCCGCGCGCGCGTAGGGCAGCATGTTGAGGCCCTCGACGTCCTTTCCCGGCGTCTGCACCGCCACGACGGGGCAGCCCATCGCCATCGCTTCGATCCCGGCCATGGACGTCACCATGATCGCCGCGGTCGCGGCGCCGAAGAGCCGGTGGATGTCGTAGTCCTGCGTCAGGACCGCGTCGGGCCAGCCCCAGTCGATCACCTGCGCGCGCAGGAGCCCGAGATCCTCGTTGGGGTGGACCTTGACGACGACGTTGACGGGGCCGAGCCGCGGGAGGGCGTCGCGGACCGTGCGGTAGAGCGCCGCCTTCTCGTCGCCGGAAAAGAAGACCGACACGTACTTGGAGACGAGCACGAGCAGAGGGCGGTCGGGCGCCAGGCCGAAGTCCGAGAGGACCTCGGCGCGCAGGCGCTCGGCCGGCACGAGCCGCGCGGCGTTCGAGCGCGGGTCGCCCACCGCGGCGAGCCGCCGGGCCTCGACCCCCTGCTCGATCAGCTGCGTCCTCACCTGCTCGCCGATCACCAAGATCCGATCGCCCACGTCGAACCGGTTGAGCCGGTCGCGTCCGAGAATGGCGCCCGCCCAGAAGACGATCACCGGAATCCCGCGGACGCGCGCGGCCAGGGCCAGCGCGCGGTCCGAGATGCGCCGATCGCTCGTGATGACGACGGCGGCCGGCCGGTACGCGTCGAGCGCGCGGTCAGCCGCCTCGAGGTAGAGGCGCGCCGTGGCGAGGGTCCACGTGAGCGTGTCCCGCGCGTACGGCGCGACGACCGCGCCGAGCGTGCCGGGCGCCGTCGTGTCGGAGAGCCGGGCGAGGAGCCGGCGCTGCAGCGGCCGGAGCTCCCGGACGAGGCGGCGCGCGTCCGCCGGGGGGAGATGATCCACGATGAACGCGCCGGCCATGCCGAGCCCCGCGAGACGCCGGAGCGGCGCCTCGACCGCGCCGGGATCGTTGGCCGCGGCGAGCACGACGGGCGTCACACCCCGGCCGGCCAGCGCCTGCGCCAGCGGCTCGACGAGCTGGAAGTGCCGGGGGTGCGCGACCCCGAACACGATGGTCCGCGATGCCGCCGGGAGCGGGTGGCGGCGGGGCTGGGCGAGCGGCACCCGTAGCGCGCGACGCTCCTCGCGCCGCCGCAGGAGGCGGGCGGTGCGGGCGAACGTCGGCAGCGCGCGGCGCGCGCGGCCGACCTCGAGCCCACGCTCGGCCGCCAGCACGCACGCCACGCGCTCGGCGATCGAGGCGCCGCTCATCAGCACGACGCGCTCGGGCTTGACCTCGTCCAGGAGCCGCTCGAGCATGCCGGCGTACTCCACGACCTCGAGATACAGCAGCACCGCCTTCGTCATGCTCAGGAGGTCGGGCAGCCAGACGCCGCCCACGTCGAGGCCGGGCTCCTCGCCGCGCGGCGGCCACCAGGCCGCGACGAGGTCGTGCGAGAGGCGGGACAGCCTCGCGTCCCCCTGATAGCTCTCCTCGTCGTGGAAGCGGAGCGCTGCGGCACCGCCGAGCCTCGCCTCGTCGACGCCGCCGCGGCTCACGAGGAGCGTCACCTCGTGCTCGGCGCCGAGCCGCGTGACGACCGTCTCGAGCGCCCGCTGCTCGAGGCGGCGCGAGGCCCGGTACAGCGCGCGCACCCAGGGCCGCCGGAACTCGCCGAAGGCGCGCGCGGGCTCGGCGACGACGAGGACCCGGCTCACGCGAGGCCTTGCTTCTTCATGAAATCCGAGACGCCAGAGTACGTGCCGCCCGCCGAGACGTCGTTCACCACTCGCGCACCGGCATACACGACCGCACCTTTGCCGATGACGACACCCGGCACCACGATCGCTCCGGCACCGACGAACGCTCCGGCTTCGACACGCACGTCCCCGCAGAGGATCACGCCCGGCGCCAGGTACGCGTGGTCGGCGATCCGGCATCCGTGCTCGAGCACGCTCCCGCTGTAGATCACCGCGTCCTCGCCGACGACGGTGTCGGCACCGACGACCGTGTGCGGGAAGACGACGCACCCGTCACCGATCTTCGCCGACGGCGACACGGTGGCGCTCGGGTGCACGAGGCTCGGAGTCGCGACACCCAGCTCCCGCAGACGGGCGAACAGCACGGGGCGACGGGCGAGCGCGGTGTTGCCGACCCCGACGATCGCGCCGTCGAAGCGGCCCTCGGTGACCAGCGTCTCCAAGTCGTCGTCGGATCCGATGACGCCCTCCGTGACCGGCGCTCCGTGGGCGCCGAGGAAGCCGGCGAGGCGCCACCCGCAGGCTTCAGCCAGGTCCGCGACAGCGCGGGCGTGACCGCCGGCGCCGAGCACAAGGAGGCGACGGGCGACGTCCGGGCTCACTGCCGCGAGTGCGGGATGGGCGCCCGGCCCTGCCGGAACACGAGCTCGGCGAGCAGGAAGTCCCACTCGGTGTCGATGTTCACGGACGCCTCGAAGTCCCGGATGACGGCGCGGTTGTCGGCGCCGAGCACGCGTCCCTCGGTCATCAGCACGTCGTAGCGCGTGACGTAGACGGCGCCCGACGGCTGGTAGACGGGCGGCGCGTCCTGACGCCGGACGTACTTGTGGCCGTCGGGGAAGAGCGGGACCGTTCGGTCGCCGTCGAGCGTCTTCATGAAGAAAGGATGGTACGAGGCCTCGATCACCGTCTGCGCCGAATCGGCGCCGGTCTCGACGAGTTTCGCGATCGTCGCGTCGATGTCGCCGCCGGTCCGGAACGGCGACGTCGGCTGGATCGTGACGACGAGGTCCGGGCGGGGCCCGCCGCTCGCCTCGAGCCAGCGGACGGCGTGCTGCAGGACCGGGACCATGCCCGCCTCGTCGGTCGCCAGGTCGGGCGGGCGCAGGAACGGCACCGCGGCGCCGTGACGGCGCGCCTCGGCGGCGATCGGCTCGCTGTCCGTGGACACCAGGAACCGTCCCAGGCGCGTCGCCTCCCGGCACGAGGCGACGGCGTGGCCGATCAGCGAGAGCGGGCCGAGGGTGCGCAGATTCTTCCCTGGCAGGCCCTTCGAGCCGCCGCGCGCCGGGATGACCGCGAAGGCGTAGAGAGCCGCCGTCACCGCGCTAGACCCGCACCCAGCGCCGCTCGGCCGAGGCGCGCCGGGCCGCGTCGATCACCTTCATCGTCTTGAAGCCGTCCCAGCCGTCGCACCGCGGGATCGCCTCGCCCTTGACGCAGGCCAGGAAGTGGCGCGCCTCGTCGACGTACATGTCGTTGAGCTGGCAGCCGAACGGGTAGATCTCCCAGCGGTTCGCCTTCGGATCGAAGACCCGGATCTCGTTGTCGAAGCGCCGCCACTGGATGACGCCCTCCTCGCCCATGAGCTCGAAGTGGCTGTGCATGTTCCAGGCGAAGAGGTTCATGTGGATGTTGCCGACGCAGCCCGAGGCGAAGCGCACCGTGAGGTCGGCGATGTCGTCGGTGTCCATCTCGAGGCTCGACACGTGGTCCACGACCGCGCTGACCTCGACGATCTCGCCGAGGAGCCAGCGCATGTAGTCGATGGCGTGGCTCTCGTCGAGCACGCAGCCGCCGCCCTGCCGCGCCTGGGCCATGTAGAACTGCCGGTAGTCGCGGCCGGGGTAGCGGTGATGCGGCAGGTGGTAGGCGTACTCCGTGCGTCCCGCGCGGACGGCGCCGATCCGCCCGTCCTTGAGGAGCTGCTCGACCAGCAGCATCGGCGGCCAGTAGCGCCAGTTGTACGCCGTGAGCACCCGCAGTCCCTTCGCGTCGGCCGCCCGCAGCACGCCCTCGACGCCCTCCACCGTCTGGGTAAGCGGCTTCTCGATCATCACGTGCAGGCCGTGCTCCACCGCCATCCGGGCGAGCGCCAGGTGAGAGTCGGGCGGCGTGCAGACGACGACGGCCTGCGCCCCGTCGAGCGCCGCCTCGACCGTCGGCGCGATGCGCGCGTAGGGGAACTGCGCGGCGGCCGCCTCGCGCTGGGCCGGCGTCGCGTCGAACGCCGAGAGCGCCTCCGCGCCGATCGAGTGGAAGTTGCCGAGGTGGCGGCGGCCGATCGAGCCGAGGCCGATGATGGCGAGTCTCACGATATTTTCCTCACGCTGTCGCCGAACCGTAGCGTCCAGGCCTCCTTCTCCTTGGCCAGCGGATCGACCGTGTGCGTCCGGTTCCACTCCTTCTCGTACTCGTCGATCCGCTTCAGGTCGCGGAGAACCATGAGCTCGCGGAGCCCGTAGAGCTCCACGGCGTTGAACTTCTTGGAGATGACCGCGGTCACGCGCGTGGCGTCGCCCAGGTCGAGCAGGAACGCCTCCAGGTCGCCGCCGTACTGCTCGAGGATCCGGCCCTTGTACTGCTGGTACCACTCGGTGCCGGGATAGGGCGTCGCGAAGAACGGCTTCACCTGGAGGCCCAGCTGGTTCCAGGCGAGCACGTTGTCGCGGAGACTGTCGAAGTCCTCGTCGGGGAAGCCCATCATCTGGTTCGGGATCGGGCGGATCCCCGCATCGAGCGTCCACCGGAGCGACCGCGCGTTGGTCTCCGGCGTGGCCCCCTTGCCGATCGTCTTCATGACGCGCGGCGAGAAGCTCTCGTAGCCGTAGACCAGGTGCGAACAGCCCGCCCGCTTGATCGCGCGCAGCACCTCCGGGTTGCAGAGGGTCGCGTGACTCGTCCCGCCCCAGTGCACGCCCTGGCACCGATCGGGGTCGTGCGCCACGCCGTCGCGCACGCACTGGGGCTGGAGCCCTTCCTCGACCCAGAGCCGGGCGATGTCGGTGAGCCACGTCTTGCCCGACGACTGGTGCATGGTCATGAGGTTCTCGTCGAGGAATCCGACGAAGTCGATGCCGAAGCGCGAGCGCGCGTACTTCACGAGGTCGACGACATAGCGCGGGCTGTGGTAGCGGATGAGCCGCTTGTGCGTGAACGTGACGTCGCGCTCGCCGTTCGTCTCGGTCTGCTTCAGGTCGCCGGCGATCCCCAGGTGGAAGCAGAAGCGGCAGATCAGCGAGCAGCCGTAGCTCGCGTTGATGTCGAGCCGCCGGCGGGCCATCATCCCCTCTTCGGAGTAGAGGGCCATGCTGTTCTTGAAGTAGACCTCGAGCGGGAACAGCTCCCACTTCGGGTACGGCAGCGCGTCGATGTCGTCGAGCAGGGGCTGCTCCTGGTTGAGGCGCGAGCGTCCCTGGGCGTCGCGCCAGACGAGCCCGGGCACGGCCGCCCAGTCGCGATCGCCCGCGTCCAGCCGCCGGAGCAGCGCCGGGAACGACACGAACGCCTCGCCGACGACGCCGACGTCCACCTGGGGCAGGAAGCGCATGATGTCGTGCGGCATGCTCGTGATGAACCCGCCGCCGGCCACGACGAGGGCCTGGGGCACCAGCTCCTTCGCGACTCGGACGATGTGCTTGATCGAGCGGTACGCCGTGGTGATCCCGCCGAGGGCGATCACGTCCCAGCGGTCCGCCTTGAGCACCTGCCCGAGGACGGCATCCGACGTGCGCCAGGCGTTGGCGTCGAAGACCTGCACGAGGTGGCCCTCGCGGATCGCGATCGACGCCAGCAGCGCCATGCCGTAGGGGACGTGGCGGGGGTCGTCCTTCTCGCGGATCAGCGGATTGATGAAGAGCACCTTAGCCATTGACGAACTCCTCGAGCGTCACCGCCTTGACCTCGGGCCCGAAGAGAATGCCTCCCTCGGTGCAGTTGAACGTCTCGCAATCGGCCTCGCGCGCCATCTCGAAGAAGACGTCGCGGAACCAGTAGTACGCGGGATCGGTGAGCCACGTCTCGCCGGTGATCGGATTGTCGACGCGGATGAACGCCTCGTCGAGCCGGTCGGGGAACAGCTCGAGAAGCTCCGGGTAGTACTGCGTCTTCTCGTACGGCGTGCCCGGCTCGTAGGCGAAGTCCATGCCCACCAGCGCGACGCGCCGTTTGCGGAGAACCGCGTGGGCCAGCACCCAGGCGGCCGTGCCGACGTTGCCCCCGCCGTTGAGGCACGGCAGGCCGTTCGCGCGATGCAGGCGCCGCGAGATGCTGTCGGGCTTGTCGTAGTCGTCGTACATCGGGTTCCACCAGTAGAGCTCCATGCCGACTTCCCGGCAGCGCTCGACGACGGCGGGCGACGCGGCCGTGGCGGCCGCCAGGCGGAGACCCGGCGCGCGGCGGTTGACCAGCTCGACGAGCTCGCGGTTCCCGCCGACCTCGTCCCGCGCGTGGACCGGATCCATCTCCTGTCGACGGAAGTAGTCGTCCGCGGGCGACGCCTCGAGCTTCGGGTCGCCGAACCAGCGCACGATGCGATCGCGGTGCGGATCCAGCGTGACCACGAGGTGCGGCGCGAGGCCCTCGCGCAGACAGGCGCCCAGCGCCGAGTCCACCGCGATGATCGTCCCCCCGAATCGCGAGCGCGCGAGCCTCTTGACGCTGTCGCGCCGGCGCAGACTCGGCCCGGTCGCGACGACCACCGCCCGGTCGCCCTCGCCCAGCGGGAGCGCCGCGAGCTCGAGCACCGAACGGCGGATGTGCGGCCGGTTCTCCTCCGCGTTGGCGAGCCCGGCCTCCGTGATCCGCTCGGCCGTCGCCGCGGCGAGGCGGCTAGCGATCCGGCGTCCCAGGTCCATCCGCGCCGTCGCCCTTCCAGAGGAAGCCCTTCTTGCTCACGAAGCAGATGCTGCCGCCGAGCCGCGACAGCGCCTTCTTCTCGAACTCGTCGGTCGAGTTTGGCGCGTCGGTGTCCCCGTCCTCGATGACGGTATCGAGCTTGTAGTTGCCTTTCAGGAACTCCTTCATGCCGCCCCTCCCCGGTTCATCGGTCTCTCAGCACGGTGGCCTCCGGCTCGGTGAACTGGAGCCGGTAGAGCTGCGCGTACGTCTCGCTGCGGCCGAGCAGATCCCCGTGGCGCCCGATCGCCTCCACGCGCCCGCGGTTCAGCACCACGATCTTGTCGGCGTGCAGCACCGTCGACAGACGGTGGGCGATCACGAGTGACGTGGTCCCCGCGACGGCGCGGTCGATGGCCTGCTGGACGAGGCGCTCCGACTCCGTGTCGAGCGAGCTCGTCGCCTCGTCGAGGATCAGGATCGCCGGGCGGCCGACGATCGCCCGCGCGATCGCGATGCGCTGGCGCTGGCCGCCCGAGAGCCTTATTCCACGGTCGCCCACGACCGTGTCGTAGCCCTGCGGGAACTCCGTGATGAAGTCGTGGGCGTTCGCGATCCGTGCGGCGCGCTCGAGCGCGTCGGCCCCGAGCCCCTCCCGCCCGTAGGCGATGTTGTCACGGACGGTCGCGTTGAAGAGGAGCGCCTCCTGCGACACCACGCCGAACAGCCGGCGATACGGCTCCTGCCGCAGCTCGCGCAGGTCGCGCCCGTCGATCGTGATCGCGCCCGAGCGCGGATCGTAGAGCCTGAGCACCAGATCGGCCAGCGTGGACTTGCCCGAGCCGCTCGGGCCCACGAGCGCGACCATCTCGCCCCGGCGGATCTCGAAGCCGATCCGCTGGAGCACCGGCTCGCCGCCGTAGTCGAAGGACACGTCGCGGAGCGCGATGGCCTCACGGAAGCCGTCGACCGTCACGGGCCCGTCCTTCACCTCGGGCTCCGTGGCGAAGATCCCCGCGATCCGTCCCGCCGCGGCGAGGATCGTCTGGATCTGCGTGTAGGCGTTCCCGAGGAGCCCGAGCTGGACCACCACGGCGCGCCCGACGTAGAGGAACAGGAAGAAGGTCGGCACCGCCAGCCGGCCGGCGAGCAGCTCCCACGCCGCGAAGAGCAGGATGCCCGCCTCGACGACCGCGTTGACGATGGCGCGCGCCGGCTCCTCGGCGTGCTTGTAGGCGCCGAACCGGACGTGCACCCGCAGGCTCTGGCGGAGCAGCTCGCCGAGGCGGCCGACCTCGAACGCCTGCGCCGCGAACGACTTCACGACCCGCACGCTCAGGATCGTCTCCTGGAACCGCGCGGCGAGATCGGCGAACACCGAGAACTGCGCGGCGGCGAGACGGCGCACGGGCCCGCGGATCGCCCGGGTCACCGCCCAGTGGAACGCGGCCGCGCCCGCGGCGGCGATCACGAGCCGCGGGCTCGTCTGCACCATGAGGTACCCGTAGAAGAGGATCAGGAGCGGCGCGGTGAGCACGGTGCCGACGATCGTCTCGAGCCCGCCCGTGGACGAGCGCGTGTCCGTCTCGAGCCGCGACACGAGCTCACCCGTGCGCTGGCGGGTGAAGAAGCCCATGGACAGGCCGAGGAGGTGCTGGAACAGATCCCGCTGCATCGCGGCGCCCGCCCGGACGCGGATCCACAGCGCGAGCAGGTAGTTGCCGAAGTCCACCCAGCCCTTGAGGACGCCCGCCGCGACGTAGAGCGCGCAGAGGACGAGGATCGCGCGGAACGGATCGCCGACCGACCGCACGCCCACCCACTGGAAGAACGCGGCGCCGAGGTTGTTGAGGCTCAGCGCGCCGAGGGCGACGCCGCTCCCGACGGCGCCGGCGCGCCCGAGGGCGAGGTCGAGGATCGGCGCCATGAGGACGGGCAGGAGCGCCGCGAGCGCGGTCGCGAGGTAGCTCGTGAGGAGCAGCAGCGCCACCGCCGCCCGGTACGGCGCCAGGTAGCGGCCGAGGAGCCAGCCGAGCGTCCGGAGGCCGTCCGGCCTCACGCGCCCGCTCCGTTCGCGGGCAGCGCGCGCCGCAGCGTGATGCACTTCGCGCGCGGCACGCCCAGCCGCGTGAGCTCCGCGATGTGCTGCTCGGGGCGGTCGAAGGTGCCCAGGATCACCGCGTCGAAGCCGCCGTCCGCCAGCTCCTCGCGCGCGCGCACCGGCAGGCCGAGGAACTCGCCGCCCGCCTCGCGGGCGAAGACGCCGATCGGCTCGAGCGAGAACTCGCGCAGCGTGAGGTACGCGAGCTCGGCGGCGTCGCCCGTGCCGTAGAGCGCGATTTGCTTCATCCCGCGCTCGGGCAGGAGCGCCAGCGCCTCGCGGAGATTCTGCCGCGTGCGCCGGTAGAGGTTCAGGGAGTAGCTCATGTACTCGTACGTGAGACGCCCCTTCGCGGCGATCCCCCTCGGCGTGAGCAGGTAACGGAGCCGCTTCCGCGCCGACGGCTTCCGGGGGAACTCGACGATCTTGATCAGACCCTTGCCGGCGAGGCGCTTCATGTAGAGGTTCGTGAGGCCGAGCGCGACGCCGAGCCGGGCGGCGAGCGCCCGCTGGGTCAGGGGCTCACCCTCCGAAATGGCCGTGAGGATCTCGAGGTCGCGGGTCTGGTGGGGCTTCATGGCAACGTTCAATATTTGAACAGACCAGCCCCTCGACTTCAAACGGAATATTCGAGCCCGCGGAGCGTCAGGCGCGGAGCGACGTCAGCGCGTCGGCGCAGTACCGGATCTGCTCGTCGGTGAGGCCGATCCCTGACGGGAGATAGAGGCCGCGCCGCGCCAGGTCGTCGGAGACGGGCCGGTGCCCCCGGAGGTCCGGGAAGCGCGGGTCGTCGCCCTTGAGCGCGGGCTGCTGGCTCATCGGATAGAAGAAGGACCGCGTGTCCACGCCCTTCGCCTTGAGCGCGGCCATGACCTGCTCCTTGCTCAGGCCGAGGGAGGCGTTGACCAGGATCGCGAACATCCAGTAGACGCTCCGGGCCCAGGGCCGCTCGACCGGCAGCGTGACGTGCTCGAATCCCGCGAGATGCTCCAGATAGCGCCGGGCGATGTGGCGCTTGCGCTCGACCGCATACTCGATGCGCTCCGTCTGCGCGAGCCCGATCGCGGCCTGGACGTTGGTCAGGCGATAGTTCATGCCGCGCGTCGCGTGGATGAAGCGGGGGATCTGGAAGCCGTTGTCCCGGTAGGTGCGCGCGCGCGCGGCCCACCCGTCGTCGTTCGTGACGAGCATCCCCCCCTCGCCCGAGGTGATCACCTTGTTGCCGTAGAAGCTGAAGACGGCGACGTCGCCGAGGCCGCCGGTCTGCCGGCCCTTGTACGTCGCCCCGTGCGACTGGCAGCAGTCCTCGATCACCCTGAGGCCGTGCTTGCGCGCGATCTCGTTGATCGGGTCCATGTCGCAGGGATGCCCGTACATGTGGACGACCATGATCGCCTTCGTCCGCGGCGTGATCGCCTTCTCGAGCAGCGCCGGGTCCATGCAGGCGGTCTCGGGATCCACGTCGACGAGCACCGGCGTCGCGCCCGCCATGATGACCACGTTCGCGGACACGATGATGGTGAAGTCCGGAATGATGACCTCGTCACCGGGGCCCACGCCGAGGATCTCGAGGGCCATGTGGAGGCCGGTCGTGCCGTTGGCGCACGCGACGCCGTGCTTCACCCCGACGTACGTGGAGAACGCCTCCTCGAACATCGGGATGTACTTGCCGAGGGACGAGATCCACATCGTGTCGAGGCAGTCCATCACGTACTTCTTCTCGTTGCCGAGGAGCACGGGCTCGGAGACGGGGATCATCGGCCCGATTATACGCGGCCCGGCGACGCGGCCGGCGCTCGTTCCTTCGCCAGGAGCAGGCCGATGAAGCAGCCGAAGAAATAGCGCCGCGCCTCCTCGACGATCACGCCACCGAGCCGGCAGGCGGCCTCGAGGTCCGCCCGGCCGAAGAGCGTCCCGACCCAGACCGCGGCGGGATGGGCGGGCGGGACGAGCCTGAACGGCAGAAACGGTCCGAACTTGTAGGGCACACCGACGAAGAGCCGGCCGCCCGGGCGCGTGACCCTGACCATCTCCCCGAACGCGCCGCCGAACGCGTCGAGGTGCTCCATCGTGCTCGAGCTGAACACGAGATCGAACGAGCCGTCGGCGAATGGCAGACGATACAGATCGCCGCCGACCGGCGCCACGCGCGCGTCCCGGCCGGCGGCGATGGCGAGCGGCTCCGTATCGAAATCCAGGATCACGGGGCGGAGCGCCGGCATGCGCGCGGCGAGCACGGACGAGCAGGAGCCGGGACCGGAGCCCGCCTCCAGCGCGCGCGGCGTCGCGCTCCACGATCCCGCCATCCGGCGGAGCAGGTAGGCGGCCAGCCGCCGGTTCAGGCCGCGCCGCGCGGCGTCGAACGCCTCGTACGAGATCGACCCGGGACCGGCTCCCCAGCTCCACAGCTTCGGCGCCCCGGCGCTCACACGCGCTCGAGCTCGACGAGCAGGGTCGTGCCGAAGGGCAGCGGCACCCAGCGCGCGACGAACCGCTCCAGGCGGACGACGGCGTAGAGGAACGCGTCGAGGAGCCGCGGAAGCCTGAAGAGATCGGAGCGGGGCGCGGCCGAGCCGCCGCGGCGCGCGAGGCCGCGACCGAGACGGTACGCCACGATCGGCACGAAGAGAAAGCCGAACAGGTAGCGCATCCGGGCGATCCGCACCCCGCCGACGGCGAAGGCCGCCCGCGCGCGCGCCTTCGTGTAGCGGCGGACGGAATGGACCGCGCGGTCGTGCTCGCTCAGGAGGAACTGGAACGCCGCCAGGCTGAGGACGAGGCGCCCGCCGGGCTTCGTCACCCTGGCCAGCTCCTCGAGCGCGCGCCGCTCGTCCACCTCGAGGCTCTCGAACACGTCGGCGCACAGCACGCAATCGAACGCGCCGGTCCGCAGGGGCAGGCGGTTGACGTCCGCCACCAGCAGCCGCTCCAGCCCGCGCCGCCGCGCGAGGCGCACCGCCTCCTCGGAGAGGTCGCAGCCCGTCACGCGCGTGAACGCGTCGGCGAGCAGCACCGTGTTCGCGCCGGAGCCGCAGCCGGCGTCGAGGGCCGCCACGCCGCGCGCCGGCACCGTCGCGCGGATCACGTCGCCGAGGTACAGCCGAAGCGCGCGATACCACCATAGGGTGTCCTCGACCGCGAACATCCGCCGGTATTCGGCATCCTCCATCCTTCAGCTCACCTGGTACTCGATGAGGTCGGGCGCGGCGGGGTCGAAGCGATGCGATTTGAGCATGACGAAGCGGCTGTCCTCGAGGTGCTCGATGATCCGGGCCTCCGACGGCCGGAAGACGAATCCCTGGCCGGCGCCGATCGAGCGCTCGTGGCGCGCCCTCGTCGTCACGTCGACGGTGGTGATGCGCGCGCTGCCCGCGAGCAGCCAGTAGCAGACGACCGTGTGCGCGTGGTAGTGATGCCCGAGCACCGCGCCGCGCTTCATGACCCCGTGGATCAGGCTCTCCCAGCGCCCGGCGTTCACGAGCTCCTCGAAGGTGCCGCGCGCATCCGCGCGGACGAAGGCCGGCCGCTCCACGAGCCCCCAGGCGATTTCCTGCATCAATCGACCCTCCTCAGCCTCGCCGCGAGGATCCGCAACGCGTACTGCAGCCCGGTCACGAAGAAGCTCAGGACGTTCGGCATGGACTTCGAGACCCCAACCGTCCGGTCGCGGAAGTAGTAGCCGATCTCGCCGACCTTGAGCCCCTTCCGGCACGCGTGGTACACGAACTCGATGAAGTACTCCCCGTACCCGCGCGGCATGAGCGTGACCGAGTCGAAGACCGAGCGCCGCAGCAACACGAAGCCGCTGTCGTAGTCCCGGATGCCGTAGCCGAGGACGAGCCGGGCGAACGTGTTGATGAAGCGGCTCGCGAGCACGCGGAGCGGGGCGCGGTCGTCGACACCGCCCGGCGCGTAGCGGGAACCGATGACGAGATCGTACCCCTCCTCCGTGATCATCCCGTACATCCTGGGAATCATCTCCGGCGGCATGCACATGTCGGCGTCCATCCAGCCGACGTACTCGCCGCGCGACTCGATGATGCCGCGGTTGAACGCCGACGCGAGCCCGCGCGTGCCCACGCGACGGATCACCGTGACGTTCGGGAGGTTCAGCGATTCGGCGATGGACCAGGTGCTGTCGGGCGAGTCGTCGTCCACCACGATGATCTCCATCGCCTCCGGACTCGCCTTGATGAGCTCCGTGATCGTCGTCCGGATCAGATCTCGTTCGTTGAACGTCGCGAGGATGATGGAGATCATGGCGGAAGAACCCGCCGCAAGACTACGCGAGTGGGAGCCGCGCGGGCAACTGCGACGTGGGGCGCCGGAGGAGACGGCCGGGCGATGTCGGGGGACCGCCAGGAGCCGCGGGAGCGCGGCCGCTTACTCGCCGATCACCTGGATGCTGATCTCGCGGCGCCGCGGGCCATCGAGCTCGGCGAAGATCACGGACTGGAACCGGCCGAGCGTCAGCTCGCCGTTGTTGACGCCGACCGCGATGTTGCGGCCGAGAAGCGCCGCGCGCAGGTGCGAGTGCGCGTTGCCGCGCTCGCAGTCCGACACGCGCGGATCGTCGTGACGGTAGCCGTTGCGCTCCGGCACGAGCCGCTCGATGAGCGCCTTGAGGTCGTCCATCAGCGCGCTTTGGAACTCGTTGATGAAGAGCGCGCAGGTCGTGTGCAGCGTGTTGATGAGCGCGATGCCCGCCCGGATGGGCGTTTGTTGCACCGCGTCCCGCACGAGCTTCGTGATATCGGAAACCTCGGTGCGCTCCTCACTCGACAGCGTGAACGAGGTGTTGAAAACCTTCATGTCTTCATTCTCTCCGAGCCCATGCCCCTGGATTCGCTGGCCAAAACACCAGCGGGGCGGCGTCCGAACCACCCGTTACCATAACGACACACCGCGGTGAAAGTCAATCATAAGACTGCCCTCGCCCCGCCGGGGACCCGGGGCCGCTCACGGCCGCTCACGCCGTCTTCGGGTCGAGCAGATCGCGCAGCCCGTCGCCCAGAAGATTCAGCCCGAGCACGGTCAGGGCGATCGCCCCGCCCGGAAAGATCGCGTACGACGGATTCATCGACAGGAAGTTCTGCGCCTCCTTCAGCATGAGCCCCCACGACGGGTTCGGCGGCTGCGTGCCGAGCCCCAGGTACGCGAGCGCGGCCTCGGCGAGGATCGCCACCGGAAAGCTGGTGGTCGCCTGGATGATGAGCGGGGGCAGCGTGTTCGGCAGGATGTGGCGCGCGATCAGCCTCCCGTCACGCGCGCCGAGCGCGCGCGCGGCCAGCACGAACTCGCGCGGCGCGAGCTCGAGAAACCCCGCGCGCGTCAGCCGCGCGAACGCCGGCACGAACGCGATGCCGATGGCGACCATGCTGATCGCGACGCCCGGGGTGAACACGGCCGCGAAGAGCAGCGCCGACAGGATCGCCGGAAAGCCCTGCAGCGCGTCGATGAGCCGCATGCAGGCCTCGTCGAGCCAGCCCCGCGCGTAGCCGCTCGCGATCCCGAGGCCGACCCCGACCGCGGCGCCGATCCCCACCGCGATGACGCCGACGGCGATCGAGGTGACCGCGCCGCGCATCACCCGCGAGAGCACGTCGCGCCCGTACTGGTCGGTGCCGAACGGGTGGCCGGCGGACGGCCCCTCGAGCCGCCCGGTGATGGACATCGCGAGCGGGTCGCGCGGCGTCCAGACCAGGGAGATCGCCGCCGTCAGGAGGAGGAGCGCGGTGACCGCGACGCCGAGCGCGAACGTGACGTGCCGCAGCGGCCGCTTGCGGGACATGCCGGGCTATTCGTACCGGATCCGCGGATCCAGGAATCCGTACGCGAGATCCACGGCGAAGTTGATCAGCACGATGCCCGAGGCCACGAAGAGCGTCACGCCCTGGACGACCGGCAGGTCGCGCGCGCTGATGGCGCCGAGCGCGAGCCGGCCCAGGCCCGGCAGCGCGAAGACCGACTCGAGGATGATGGAGCCCGCCATGAGCTGGCCGAGCTGGATGCCCGCGACCGTCACGACCGGAATGAGCGCGTTCCGGAGCGTATGCTTGCCGAGCACGAGCGCCTCGCTCACGCCCTTGGCCCGCGCCGTGCGCACGTAGTCCTCGCGCAGGACGTCGAGGACCGACGAGCGCGTGGCGCGGACGAGCACCGCCGCCTGGAAGAGGCCGAGCGCGACCGCGGGCAGGAGCAGCGACCTGACGCCGGGCCAGACGCCGCCCGCCCAGCCCTCGAAGCCGCCCGATTGCACCCAGCCGAGCCGCACCGAGAAGAGGAGGATCAGCAGGAGCCCCGCCCAGAACGACGGCACGGCGATGCCGACCTGCGAGAGCACCATCGCCGCGTAGTCCCCGAGCCCGCGGTGACGCGTCGCCGCGTAGAGCCCGAGCGGCAGCGCCGCGAGGACCATCAGCGTCGCCGCCATGAGCGTGAGCGGCAGCGTCAGGGGCAGCCGGCTCAGGATGAGGCGCCCGACCGGCACGTCGTACTGGATGGACACGCCGAGATCGCCGGTGAGCGCGCGCCGGAGCCAGTCGGCGTACTGGACCACGAGCGGGCGGTTCAGCCCGAGCGCCTCGCGCAGGCGCTCGACGGCCTCCGGGCTCCCCTCCGTGCCCATGATGATGAGCGCCGGATCGCCGGGCAGCACGCGGATCACGACGAACACGAGGACGGATACGAAGAACAGGGTCGCGACGAGCATCGCGACCCGTCTCAGAGCGTACCGCCGCACGCGCCTACGCGCCCGTCGCGGCTACTTCGCCCAGGAGACCTCGGAGAGGTCGGCCGATGGGATCGGCAGATCCTTCCAGAGGCCCTGCAGCCCTTTCTTGGCGACCACGAGCCGCGGGTGCATGTAGAGCCAGACCGCCGGCGCGTCCTCGACCAGCATCTTCTGCATCTGGACGTAGAGATCGCGGCGCGGCCGATCCTCGAGCGTGACCTCCGATTTCTTGAAGAGATCCTGGAACTTCGCGCTGTCGTAGCGGAAGTAGTACTTCGGGTTCGCGTAGTTCGAGATGTCCCAGGCCTCGGCGTGCCCGATGATCGTCAGGTCGTACTCGGCCTCGCGCCAGACGCGGGCGATCCACTGGCCCCACTCGATCTGCTCGATCTTCACCTTCACCCCGACCTTCGCGAGATGGTTGGCGATGATCTCGCCGCTGCGCACCGTGTAGTAGTACTGCGGCGAGACCCGCAGCACCGTCTCGAAGCCGTTCGGGTACCCGGCCTCCGCCAGGAGCTTCTTCGCCCTCGCCGGGTCGTGGGGCATCGCGCCGGCGAGGTCGACGAAGTACGGGTTCAGCGGATCGACGTTGCTCCCGAGGATCCGGCCCATCCCGAACATCGCGCCCTTGAGCACCTCCGCCTTGTCGATCGCGTGGGTGACGGCCCGGCGGACGCGCACGTCGGCGTAGGGCTTCCTCGAATTGTTCATCGCCAGGATCACGTCGTTCGTCGTGTCGCCGACGATCACCTGGAAGCGCGCGTCCTTCTGGAGATCCTGCACGTGCTCCGGGCCGAGGCCGAAGAGCGACGCGTCCACGTCGCCCGCCTTGAGCGCCGCCAGGGTCGCGTTGGGGTCGGGGATGAAGCGGAAGACGACGCGGTCGAGCTTCGGCAGGCCCTTCGCGTGATACTCGGGGTTGCGGACGAGCACGATCCGGTCGCCGCGGACCCACTCCGCGAGCTTGAACGGGCCGGTCCCGAGGGGCTCGCTCTTCATCGTGTCCACGGCCTCGCGCGGGTAGATCACCGAGCCCTGGCGCGCCATGTTGAGGAGGAAGTTGGCGTTCAGGCTCTTGAGCGCGAAGGTGACCGTGTAGTCGTCCTTGACGATGATGTCGCCGATCGCCGCGTAGTAGGCCGGGTACGGGTGCTTCGTCTCCGGGTTCATCGCGCGATCGAAGACGAACTTGACGTCGGCGGCCCGCAGCTCGCGCCCGTTGTGGAACCGGACGCCGCGCTTCAGGAAGAAGGTGTAGTTGCGGTTGTCCGTGGTATGCCAGCGCTCGGCCAGCCAGGGCACGATCTTGCCGTGCCGGTCCACCTTCACGAGGCACTCCTGGATGTTGTAGAGCACGACCGCCGCCGTCGCCGACGCCGGCGTGGCGGTGAGGTCGAGCCCCGGAGGCTCCGTGCTGTTCTGGACGACCAGCGTGCCCTGGGCGTGCGCCGCGGGCGGCGCGACGATCAACCCCAGCACGAGCGACGCGAGAAGCCCGAGCCCGACGACGTGGCGCATCACGGCACCCTCCTGGATACTCGCTTGACCGTTCGGATCTTGAGCGCTCGGAAGTACTCGACCGTGCGCCGGAACCCCTCGTCGAAGGCGACGAGGGGCGTGTATGCGATCAGGCGCTTGGCCCGGTCGAGGTCGGCGAGGGTGTGCGGGACGTCACCCGCGCGCGACGGCGTGTGCCGGCGCTCGAGCGGGCGGCCGAGGATCGCCTCGAGCTTCCCGACGATGTCGAGCAGGCTCACCCGCGTCCCGCAGCCGACGTTCACCACCTCGCCGCCCGCGCCGGGCGCGCGCGCGGCCAGCAGGTTCGCCTCGACGACGTTGTCGATGTAGGTGAAGTCCCGCGACTGCGTCCCGTCCCCGTGGACCTCGAGCGGCGCGCCGGAGAACCCCCACAGGATGAAGCGCGGGATCACCGCGGCGTACTCGGACTTCGGATCCTGGCGCGGGCCGAAGACGTTGAAGTAGCGGAGCCCGACGGTCTCCACGCCGTACAGGAGCGCCCAGACCGCCGCGTACAGCTCACCCGCCGCCTTGGAGACCGCGTACGGCGAGACCGGCGCGGGCGGCTGGTCCTCGCGCTTCGGCAGCTCGGGCCGCGCCCCGTAGACCGACGACGACGAAGCGTAGACCACCCGCGGCACCCGGCAGCGCCGCGCGGCCTCGAGCACGTTCAGCGTGCCCGTGACGTTGTTCGCGTTCGCGCCGAGCGGGTCCTTCACCGAGCGCGGCACCGAGCGCATCGCCGCCTGGTGGAAGATCGCCCGCGCGCCCCGCGCCGCGCGCAGCACCGTCGCGAGGTTCCGGATGTCGCCGCGGATCACCTGGAGACGCTTGCCGGCCTTCACCGCGAAGGGCAGGTTCGCGCGCGAGCCCGTCGAGAAGTTGTCGAGCACGCGCACGCGCCCGCCGTCGGCGAGGAGCCGCTCGACGAGGTGGGAGCCGATGAACCCGGCGCCGCCGGTGACGAGCATCAGGTCGCTCATGTCCGCGATTGTAGCATTTGACAGCCAGCGCGCTTTCGCTCCATCATACGGAACCTCGTCCGGCTTGGAGGACACAATGAGCCGCCGCCGCGCGTTTCTTATCGCGCTCACGCTCGTCCTGATGCTCCCCGCGCTCGTGCGCGCGCAGACGAAGGACGACACGATCGTCTACGCGATCCAGTCGGACATGCAGAACTGGGACCCGCCGAACTCCGTGCTCCGCGAGTCCATCATTCTCGGCTATCACGTGTTCGACCACCTGGCGGCGCGCGACCTCAAGACGGGCAAGGTCGGCCCGGGTCTCGCGACGTCGTGGCGGAACGTCGACGACACCACGTGGGAAGTGAAGCTGCGCCAGGGCGTGAAGTTCCACGACGGGACGCCCTTCACGGCGCGTGACGTCAAGGCCTCGTTCGACCGCGTTCTCGACCCCGAGAAGAAGCTGACCGCGCGCGGGAACCACGCCAAGATCAAGAGCGTGGAGGTGGTGGACGACGCCACGGTGCGCTTCAAGACCGACGGCCCCTATCCGCTCTTCGTCGAGCGCATGACCGCGCTGGTCATGCAGTCCGACAAGGTGATCCGCGAGAAGGGGCACGAGTGGATGCAGGAGAACCCGATCGGCACCGGGCCCTACAAGCTCGTGAAGTGGAACAAGAAGCAGGATCACCTGCTGGTGCGCAACGACGAGTACTGGGGCGCCAAGCCGGCGTTCAAGTACGTGCGCGTCCGCATCATCCCCGAGCAGGCGACGCAGATCGCCGAGCTGATCTCGGGCGGCGTCGACGTGATCAAGGCGGTCCCGCCCGACCAGATGGACGTCATCGACAAGTCGGGCGTGGCGCGGACGTCGACCTCGCCGATCCTCCGGACGGCGATGCTCCAGGTCGACCAGGCGGGGCGGACCGGCCCGAACCCCTTCACCGACAAGCGCGTCCGCCAGGCGGCGAACCTCGCCGTCGACATGGACGCGATCATCAAGCACGTCATCAACGGCCTGGGTGACCGGACGGCGACGACCGTGAACCCGATGGCCTTCGGCTACGACCCGGGCCTCAAGCCCTACCGGCAGGACCTCGCCGCCGCCAAGAAGCTCCTCGCCGAGGCCGGCTATCCGAACGGCTTCGAGGTCAAGTTCCTCACCGGGCCTCCCATCGTCGAACCCGCCGTCCAGCAGACCTCAGAGGCCATCTCGGCCGACCTCACCAAGGTCGGAATCCGCACCGTGAAGCGCTACGTGGGCGAGATCGGCCCGTACGTGAACCTGGTTCGAGACGGCAAGGCGGAGCCCATGTTCGAGTGGTCGTGGGGCTACTACTCCGTCTTCGACGCCGACGCCATCCTTTTCGACGTGATGAAGTGCGGCGAGGCCTACAGCTACTACTGCAACAAGGCGGCGGACGACCTGATCATCCAGGGGCGCTCCACGCTGGATCAGAAGAAGCGCGCCGAGATCTACGTCAAGATCCAGAAGCTCCTCTTCGACGACGCCGCCTACATCTACAAATGGGGCCTCCGCGGGGTCTGGGGCATCTCCAACCGCGTCGAGTATCAGGCGCCGCGGGACGAGGTCGACCGCATGTTCCTCGTGACTTCCCGAAAGAAGTAGCAATACGCCGAGGGGGAGACGAGTGGGGTGGGGGCGGGGGGGGCCGCGTCGGGAACACACACCCGGGGGCGGCCCCCCCCCCCCCCCCCCCGCGCCCCCCCCCCCACAAACCCCACCTTACCATTAAGCAAACTCAAGAAAACAACCAAGGGGTCAGGCCCCATTGAACGGGGGAGGCCC
>JBGQEL010000063.1:0-23413 GCA_041496385.1 Methylomirabilia bacterium
CGCGCCGGCCCCGGGCGGGGACCGGCGGGCGCTGTCGCACGAGGAGGCCGTGGACCGGCTGGCGGCGCTGGTGAAGAGCTGCCTGCGGCTGGCGGATCCGCTGGACTCGATCACGGAGGACACGGTGCTGGTGGGCGAGGACGTGGGGGTCGACTCGATCGAGATGCTGCGGCTCGTGTGCGCGATCGAGGAGGAGTTCCACATCAACGTCGACGAGAGCGAGGGCACACGCTCCCACTTCCACACGGTCGGCTCCCTCGCGTCGTTCATCGAGCGTCAGAGCTGGCTGTGAGTCGCGAGACCCTCCTCGCGCGCGCGCTCGACGACGTCTGGACACGGCAACGCGGCCGCGTGGCGATCCGTGAGGGACCACGCGACCTCACGTTCGAGGAGCTGCTCCGGTGGTCGCAGGCGGTCTGCAGGGCGCTCGAGCCGTTCGTGCGCGCGCCGGGGGAGCGCGTCGCCACGGTGCTCCCGAACTCGGCGGAGTTCGTCGCGGCGTTCGCCGGAATCGCCCGGCTGGGCGCCGTTGTCGCTCCCCTGCACCCGGGCTACCGCGAGCAGGAGCTGCGGTACTACCTGACGGACCTGGCGCCCGCCGCCATCGTCGCCGAGCCGGAGCTGGCGCCCGCCGTGGCGGCGGTCTCCTCCACGCTCGAGCCGAGGCCGGCGCTCCTCACGATCTCGGCGCGCGGTGAGCCGAACGTCCTGGAGGCCGGAGGCGGCGCCCGGCGGGCGATCGCCCGGGCGGGCGGGTCGCCGCCGCTGCTCCAGCAGTACACCTCCGGGTCGACGGGCGTGCCGAAGCGCGTGGTTCGCACGCACGCCAATCTTCTCGCCGAGCTCGAGGTCCTCCGGACCGCCTTCGAGATCGACCCGGAGGATCGCTTCGTCGGCCTGACGCCCTTCTCGCACGTGAACGGCCTCGTCCGGACGATGCTGGCCTCGATGTACGTGGGCGCCCGCCTGTACCCGCTCCGGGAATTTCACCGCCGGCGAACGCTCGATCTGATGACGCGGGAACGCATCACGTTCTTCGGCGGCGTGCCCTCGATGTTCGCGATCCTGAGCCAGACACCCCCGCGCGGCGGCGTCGATCTGAGCGCGCTGCGACTCGTCTTCTCGTCCAGCGCTCCGCTCTCGGCGGTCGACCGGCAACGATTCCAGACGGTCTACGGTGTCATGCTCCGGCAGCTCTACGGGTCAACCGAGACCGGCACGATCAGCTTCAACCGGCAGCCGACGCCGGGGCCCGGCCCGCAGTCCGTCGGCCCGCCCCTGGACGGCGTCCGGATCGCGGTGGTCGACGGAGGCGGCCGACTGGTCGCCCCCGGCGCCGAAGGAGAGTTCGTCATCCAGAGCCCGTTCGCCGCGTCGGAGTATCTCGACAACCCGAGGGCGACCCAGGAGAGCTTCGGCGCGGGCGGGTATGCCTCTGGCGATGTCGGCACCGTCGATCCCTCGGGCTACCTGACGATCGTGGGCCGAAAGAAGCTCTTCATCAATCGGGGCGGATTCAAGGTGAACCCGTACGAGGTGGAGGAAGCGATCCGCCAGCACCCGAAGGTCTCCGACGTGGTGGTGTTCGGCAGGCCGGGTCCGTATGCCGAGGAGGTGGTCCACGCCGTGATCGTCACGACCGCGCCGTGTACGCCCGATGAGATCGTCGCTCACTGTCGTGAGCGGATCGCCGACTACAAGATTCCCGCCCGCATCGAGTTTCGGGACGGTCTTCCCAAGAGCTCGACCGGGAAGATCATCCGGTACCAGGTCTGACCCACTAGAGCGGAAAGCTCTCCGGCGTACGCACGGGTCCGTTCCCGGACGACATGGGCTCCTGCCTGCGGGGCCGGAGGCTCAGCCAGTCTGCGTACGGGTCGGTGTGCTCGCTTCGTCCACGCCGGGCCCGGGACCATACCAAGCCGCCGAGGGCCACGATCGCTGCACCCAGCGGAAGCGCCGCGGCGATGACTACACGGACCGTCTTCGTCGTCTTCATCTGAGTCCCTCCGGAAAGGGGCTGGGGCAAAGAGGGTGCCGACCCCGCCCAGCGCGGCCACGGGCGATGTTCGACGCGGGTTTACCTCTGGCGGTTCCTCCAGCAGCCGTTCGGGTCCGGCGCGCTGTCGGCCGGTTTCTGGCCATCAGGCTGGCCGGAAGCTTGTCGCCGCGGATTCGGTCCAGGCGAGACCCTCGGGACCTACGGACGGAGCGAGTGCAATAGCTTCGCGGCTTTCCCGCGCGGAGGTTCCGTGGCACAGCCTGTGCTCCCGCCCTCTCCCGGCCATGAATCGTCGCGCTCGGGTGCTCCTGATCGAGAACGAATCACAGCTACGCGAGATCCTTCGCGACGTCCTCACGGTCTGGGGATACGACGTCGACGTCGCCCCGAGCGGCTTGAATGGGCTGCGCCTCTTCGAAGAAGGCCGCCACGATCTGGTCCTCACCGATTTCCTGATGCCGGGGATGACGGGCTTCGAAGTCGGCGAGGCTCTGCGCGAGAGCGACCCAGGCGCCCGCATGATCGTGATCGCCGGGTCGCTCGATCGGGAGATCGATCGGACGCCGGGCCACGGCTTCACGCTTCTCAAGAAGCCCTTCGAGATGCGCGACCTCAAGCTCGCCATGGGCCGCTGCCTCAGAATGTTCGCCAAGGGATCGGCCTAACCCTCCCTCTCGGCACGCCGTAGCCCCTGCTGTGAATTGATGTGGATAAGTGGATAACTTTTGTCATTGACAACGACTGCGCGCGCGACTACCAAAGCGCAATGAGTGTCGGCGCTCATGACTTCCGCGTGCAGAAGATCTCCGCGCTGTTCAGCGCGGCCGGCTATCTATGCTCGGCCCTCGATCAACTCGACCTGGGCGCGTACAACGCGTTCGTCGCCGACGTGCAGCACCTCCTCGAGGCGATCGACACGGAGATCAAGTGGATGGAGGACGAGCTGAGCAGGGCCGCCTCCCCCGACGCATGAAGGCGTCCGCGCCCGGACGCGTCGAGCGCCTGAGCCGACGCCAGTTCCTCCAGGGCGCATCTGCGTTGAGTCTCGGCCTCGCCGTCGCCCCGCGCCCCGCCCTCGCCCAGAAGCCGACCGTCAAGCTCGCGTTCATCGGGCCGCTCACCGGCGGCACCGCGTCGAACGGTCTGGGTGGTCGCAACTCTTTCCTGCTTGCCGTCCAGGAGCGGAACGCGGACCCCAGGACGAAGCACCGCTACGAGGCCGAGGTGCTCGACGACGAGTGCAAGCCGACCGTGGCGGTCCAGGCGGCGCTCAAGGCGTCGTCCGATCCGGCGATCGTGGCCGGCGTCACCCACTACTGCTCGGTGACGGCGATCGCGACGGTGGACACGTATCACAAGGCCGGGATGCCCGCGATGGTCTGGGGCGCGGTGCTTCCAGAGATCACCTACAGCCACGAGTACGTCGAGATCACGCGCGTCAACGGTACGATGATCAACCAGAACCAGATCGCGGCCGAGTTCGCGGTCAAGACGCTCGGCTTCAAGACCTTCGCGCTGATCCACGACACGACCGACTACGGGCGCGCGCACGCGAAGTGGTTCGGCGAGTTTCTCGACAAGGCCGGCGCGAAGGTGCTCTCGACGCAGGGCACGGCGAAGGACCAGAAGGACTACGCCGCGGAGCTCACTCGCGCCAAGGCCGACCGGCCCGAGGTCGTCTGGTACGGCGGGCTGACGCCCGACGGCGTGCGCGTGAAGGTCCAGATGGACAAGCTCGGAGTCCGCGCCCAGTTCCAGGGCACCAGCGGCATCAAGTCCGACACCTTCAACGAGACCGCCGGCCCGGCGGCCGAGGGCGCGCTCGCGTTCGTCGAGGGCGCGCCGACCGAGAAGCTGCCGGGCGGCCGGCGCTTCCTCGACGCGTACGCCAAGGCGGGCTTCAAGGAACCCTCCGAGGCCTACGGTCCCTTCGCCTACGTCGCGGCGAATCTCGTCATCGACGCGATCGAGGCGGTGGGTCCGGACCGCGCCAAGGTGGCCGCCCGGCTCAAGCGCACGAAGAACGCCAACACGATCATCGGGCCGGTCGAGTTCGACGAGCACGGCCAGAACACCGTCCCGCTCATCTCCAAGTACGTGAGCCAGGACGGCAAGTGGGTGCTCTGGGAGGACTCGGAGTACGCCGCGGGCAAGCGCACGCTGCCCGGGCTCAAGTTCAAGAAGATGTAAGCGGCCCCGGCGTGCCGCCCCTCGAGCTGCTCCTCCAGCAGGCGTGGAACGGCGTGATGCTGGGGGTGATGTACGCCCTGATCGCCGTCGGGTTCACGCTGTTCTTCGGCGTGCTCGACGTGATCCACTTCTCGCACGGCGACATCTTCATGCTCGGCGCCTTCGCCGGCCTCTCGACGCTCCTCGGGCTCGCCGCCATCGGTCTCCGCGCGCCGCTCCTGGCGCTCCCGCTCGCGTTCGTCGCCGCGGTCCTCGTGACGGGACTCGTCGGCGTTGTCGCCGAGCGCGTCTGCGTGAAGCCACTCGCCCGCTCGTCGCCACTCATGACGCTGCTGGCGACGCTCTCGCTCGGCCTCGTCATCCGCGAGGGCGTGCTGATCTTCTATCCGCGCGGCGCCGATCCGAAGCCGTTCCCGCAGCTCCTGCCCCAGGGCGGCTTCGAGGTGGGCGGCCTCGCGATCCGGTACGAGAACCTCGCCATCCTCGGGATCGGCCTCCTGGCGATGGTCGCGGTGGATCGGATCATCAACCGGACCAGGATGGGCGCCGCGATCCGGGCCGTGGCGCAGGACCCGGAGGCGGCGCAGATGATGGGCGTGAACCTCGACCGCACCGTGGACGCGACCTTCTTCCTGGGCTCGGGTCTCGCGGCGGTCGCCGGGATCCTCAGCGGTCTCTACTACAGCGAGATCCACTTCATCATGGGCATCACGGCCGGCGTGATCGGCTTCTCCGCGGCCGCCATCGGCGGCCTCGGCAACGTCTACGGCGCGATGCTCGGCGGCCTGCTGTTCGGCGTGCTCCAGACGACCGCGGCGGCGCTCATCCCGCGCGGGTCGGAGTTCCGCGACGTCGTCGCCTTTGCCGTCGTGATGCTGTTTCTCATCGTCAAGCCGAGCGGGATCCTCGGCGAGAAGAGCGCGGAGCGCGTGTGATCCTGGTCTTTCTCACCGAGGTCGTCGTCTTCGCGCTCGTCGTCGCCGGGATCCTGGCCGAGCGAAGCCCCGCGCTCCTCGCGATGGGGGCGGCGCTCGTCGCGGCCGGGAGCCTCGTGAGATTCGTCACGCCGCTTCGCGTCGCGCTCGCGGCGGCGTTCGCCGCACACCGGACCGCGGCGCTCGCCGGCGGGGCCCTGCTCGCGCTGGCCCTCCCCCTGGCGCTGCGATCGAGTCCGTACTGGACGTTCGTCGCGACGCTTGCGCTCCTCTATGTCACGATCGGCCAGGGCCTGAACCTCCAGATCGGAGCCGCGGGCGTCACGAATCTCGCGGGCGCCGCCTTCGCGGGCCTCGGCGGCTACTCGGTCGGGCTCCTCACGGTCACGGCCGGCTGGCCGGCGTGGCTCGCCGTCCTCGTCGCGCCATGGGTCGCGGTCGCCGTGGGCGCGATCCTGTTCGTGCCGATCTTGAAGACGCGGGGCCACTACCTCGCGCTGGTGACGATCGCCTTCGTGTTCATCTTCAACATCCTGATGAACAACCTGGAATTCACCGGCGGGCCGCAGGGGATCAAGAACATCCCGACGCTGCGACTCTTCGGCTGGGCCTTCACCGCGAAGCCGTCGATCGCCGGCGTGGAGCTGCCCGCCCACGCCAACTTCTACTACGCGGCCCTGCTCGCGGCCGGGCTCACGACGTGGGCGCTCCGACGCCTGCACGATTCCTGGCTCGGGCTCGCGCTGAACACGCTCCGGGACGACGAGATCGCCGCGCGCTGCTGCGGCGTCTCGATCACGCGGGGCAAGCTCCTGGCGTTCTCGATCGGGAACCTCTGGGTCGGTCTCGGCGGCGCGCTCTACGCGGTGATGGTGGGATTCGTGTCGCCGCCCGACTTCGACTTCGGCTACTCCCTCGTGATGCTCTCGGTCGTCATCATCGGCGGCGTGGACTCGATTCCGGGGGTGGTGCTCGGGGCCTGCCTCCTGCTGCCGCTCCCCGAGCGCTTCCGCTTCCTCCACGAGTACCGGCTGCTGCTCTACGGCGTCGTCATCGTCGTGATGCTCCTCTACCGGCCGCAGGGGCTGTGGCCGGCGGCCGTGCGGCGCTACCGGTGAGCGCGCCGATCCTCGAGGTCCGAGGTCTCACGGTCCGGTTCGGCGGTCTCGTCGCGCTCGACGGCGTGGACGTGACGGTCGGGGCGGGCGAGACGGTGGGCGTCATCGGCCCGAACGGGTCGGGGAAGACGACCTTCTTCAACGCCCTCAGCGGCCTCTACGCGCCCGCGGCGGGGGAGATCGTGTTCCGCGGGCGGCAAATCGTCGGGCTCGAGGCCCACGCGATCGCACGGCTCGGGCTCGCGCGCACCTTCCAGTCGAGCCGGCTCTGCCTCGGCCTGTCGGTGTTCGACAACATCCTGATCGGCATGCACGCCCAGCGGCGGACCGGGCTCGCCGACGCGGTGTTCCGGCGCGGCCGCTTTCTCGGGGAGATGCGCGAGGCGCTCGGGCGCGCCGCGCACCTGCTGGCCCTCTTCAACCGCGACCTGCCGGGCCGCGGATTCGAGCGGGTCGGGCAGCTCCCGCAGATCGATCGTCGGCGGGTGGAAATCTGCCGGGCGCTCGCCGCCGGGCCGGCGCTGCTGCTGCTCGACGAGCCGTCGGCGGGCATGAGCCCGGACGAGACCGCCGAGCTGATGCGCGACCTCCAGATCGTCCGTGAGGAGCGGCCGGGGCTCTCGATGATCGTCATCGAGCACGACATGTTCGTCATCGAGGGCGTGAGCCACCGCGTCGTGGCGTTCAACTATGGCCGGAAGATCGCGGAGGGCCCGTTCACGGCCGTCGCGGCCGACGACGAGGTGCGCGAGGCGTACCTCGGCACGGAGCGCGCGGGTGCTTGACCTCCGCGACGTCGCCACGCGCTACGGGCCCATCACGATGCTCCGGCGCGTGTCGCTCTCGCTCGACGGAGGGCGGATCGCCTGCCTGCTCGGGCCGAACGGCGCGGGCAAGACCACGCTGATCCGGACGATCCTCGGCATCGTCCGGCCCGTCGAGGGCGAGATCCGCTTCGAGGGCCGGCGTATCGACCGGCTCCGTACCCACGAGATCGTCGAGCTGGGTATCGGCGTGGTGCCGGAGGGCCGCCGCGTCTTCCCGAAGATGACGGTCGAGGAGAACCTCCGCATGGGCGCGTTCGTCGAGTGGGCGCCGCGGGACCTCGCGGCACGCCGGGATCACGTGTTCGCGCTCTTTCCCCGGCTTGCCGAGCGCCGCGGACAGAAGGCGGCGACGATGTCGGGCGGGGAGCAGGCGATGCTGGCCATGGGGCGTGCGCTCATGAGCCGGCCGAAGCTCCTCCTGCTCGACGAGCCCTCGCTCGGTCTCGCGCCGGTGCTGGTGGACCAGCTCTTTCGCATGGTGCAGGCGATCAACCGGAGCGGGACGACGGTGTTCCTCGTCGAGCAGAACGCACGCAAGACGCTCGAGATCGCCCACCACGGCTTCCTGCTCCAGAAGGGCGAGATCGTCGGCCGCGGTAGCGCCGCGGAGCTGGCGGGCTCCGAGATCGTGCGCCACGCGTATCTCCGCGCCTGAGCCGCGCTAGAATCCCCCTGCGATGAACACGCCGGAAGGCGCGGACGAGCTCGCGGTCCTCGAGCGCATCCAGCGGAAAGTGCTCTGGCTGGGCACCTGGATGGTGCATCACGCCAACACCCTCCGGCCTGGCGCCGACGGCACGAAGGTGGGCGGCCACCAGGCCTCGTCGGCCTCCGTCGCGAGCCTCCTCACCACGCTCTACTTCGGGGCGCTCCGGGCCGATGACCTCGTCGCGGTGAAGGCCCACGCCGCGCCGGCGTTCTACGCCTGCCGGTACCTGCGAGGGCACCTTGCGCAGTCCGCGCTCGGCGAGCTGCGCGCGTTCGGCGGCCTGCAGGCCTATCCCAGTCGGCGGAAGAATCCGGAGATCGTGGACCTGTCCACGGGCTCGATGGGCCTCGGCGCGGTGCAGGCGACGTTCTGCGCGCTCGGCGCACAGTACCTCGCCGATCATGGGCGCCTCACGCCGCCGGGGCGGATCATCGTGATGGTCGGTGACGCCGAGCTGGACGAAGGCAACGTCTGGGAGGCCCTCGCCGAGGAGGCGGTCGCGCGGCTCGGCCGAGTCCTCTGGATCGTGGATGTCAACCGCCAGGCGCTCGACCGTGTCGTGCCCGACGCGCGCACGCGCCAGCTCGGCGCGATGTTCAGCGCGTGCGGCTGGCGCGTGCACGAGCTCCGCTGGGGACGCAAGCTCCGCGCGTGCTTCGGGGCGGCCGGGGGCGATCGTCTCGAGCGCCGGCTCGGCACGCTGTCGAACGCCGAGTACCACCGCCTCCTGCGCGAGCCGGCGGGCGCGGTGCGAAAGGCCCTCGTCACCGACGGCGACGGGCGGACCGACGCCGCGCTTGACCGCCTCCTCGGCGGTCTCGACGACGTGGCGCTGGCGGCGCTCGTCGCGGACACGGGCGGCCACGACCTTGCGCTGATCCAGGAGGCGCTCGACGAGGCCGAGCGCGAGCGCGACCGCCCGTCGGTCATCCTCGCCCACACGATCAAGGGCTGGGGCCTGCCGCTCGCGGCGGACCCGCTCAATCACACGGCGTTGCTCACGCCGGCGCAGATCGGGGAGTTCCGCGCGTCGCTCGGCATCGCGCCGGGTGCCGAGTGGGACGGATTCGCGCCCGGGAGCGAGGAGGCCGCGCTGATCCGGCGCCTTCCCCCGCTTTTCTCATCGCCGAGCCCGGCGGCGGCGCCGGCGGTGCCGGTGACGGTGGACGAGACCTATCCCGCCGCCTGCTCGACCCAGGAAGCGTTCGGCCGGGTGCTCGGCGTGCTCGCGCGCGCTGAGGTCGGAGCGGCGGTCGTGACCGTGTCGGCCGACGTGGCCGTGACGACGCACCTGGCGGGCTGGATCAACCGCAAGGGGGTCTACTTTCCCGAGGCGCGGCCGAACCCGTTCGCCGACTCGGCGCAGGCGGTGCAATGGCGGGAGTCGCCCGCGGGCCAGCACATCGAGCTCGGCATCGCGGAGCACAACCTGTTCCTGCTCCTGGGTGCCCTCGGCCTGGCGCGCGAGCTCACGGGCGTGACGCTGCTTCCCATCGGCACTCTTTACGACCCGTTCGTGCTGCGCGGCCTCGACGCCCTCTATCACGCGCTCTACGCGGGCGGACGCTTCGTCGTCGCGGCGACGCCGTCGGGCGTGAGCCTGGCGCCCGAGGGAGGCGCCCACCAGTCCGTGATCACGCCGGGAATCGGCGTGGCGCTCCCGGCCATCTCGTATTTCGAGCCCGCGTTCGCGCGCGAGGTGGAGTGGATCCTGCTCGACGCCCTGCGCGGCCTCGCCGACCGCACGGGCGAGAGTCTCTATCTCCGGCTCTCGACGAAGCCCGTGGACCAGACCCTCGCACCGCCCCCGGGCGCGGACTATCGTCAGCGCGTCCTGCGCGGCGCCTATCGCCTCATCGACGCGCGGGGCGAGGCCGGCTGGGACCCCGAGATCAACGCGGTCTCGCTCTTCGCCGCCGGCGCCATGGTCCCGGAGGCGGTGGAGGCGAGCCGGCTTCTGCGCGAGGCGGGCGCGCTCGCCAGCGTTTTCGTCGTCACGAGCCCCGACCGCGTCTACCGGGGCCTCCGGGAGCCGCACCCGTACCTCGAGGAGCTCGTCGGCGCCGACGAGGAAGGCGTGCCCGTCGTCTCGGTCCTCGACGGGCACTCGCACGGTCTCGCCTTCCTGGGCGGCGCGCTCGGCGTCCCGCAGCTCGCGCTCGGCGTGGACGACTTCGGCCAGTCGGGCACGCGCGCGGACCTCTATCGCCGCTACGGGATCGACGCGCCGGCGCTCGCGCGCGCGGCGCTCACGATCCTCGGCCGCCGCTCGACTTGACCGTCTGAAACGCCGCGGCTACTCTCGGCCATCCCGCGAGCCCGCGGGCGGAGGAGTCTCGCCATGGTGAAGAAGAAGCGCGTCGAGCCCCGCGCCGTGACGCCGGACCAGGTGGACCCGCGTCACGACTGGGCGCGGCCGATCCAGGCGCCCGGGCGCATGCAGGTGGACTTCGAGGAGCGCGTGGACTTCCGCCGCCTCCACGAGTACCGTCTGGCGCGCGTGCGCCGCGCGCTCGCGGACTCGAGCCTCGGCGCGCTCCTCTGCTTCGATCAGCACAACATCCGCTACACGACGAGTACCGTCATCGGCGAGTGGGCGCGCGACAAGCTCACACGCTGGTCCCTGCTCACCGGCAACGGCCATCCCTACGTCTGGGACTTCGGCTCGGCGGCCAAGCACCACCGCCTCCACGCGCCGTGGCTCGAGCCGACGCACTGCCTCGCGGGCCTGGTCGGCCTGCGCGGCGCCGTCTCCCCGAAGGCCGGGCTTTTCCGCGCCGCCGCGGAGGAGATCAAGGCGATCCTCGTCGCCGAGGGGGTCGCCGGGATGCCGCTCGGCATCGACGTGGTCGAGCCGCCGTTCCTGTTCGAGCTGCAGCGGCTCGGGATCGAGGTGAGCGACGCCCAGCAGGTGATGCTCGACGCGCGCCAGCTCAAGAGCGCGGACGAGATCACGCTCCTCAACATGGCGGCCGCGATGGGCGACGGCGTCTATCAGGACATCGCCGAGGCGCTCAAGCCGGGCGTCCGCGAGAACGAGATCGTGGCGCTCGCGAGCAAGCGCCTCTACGAGATGGGCTCGGATTGCGTCGAGGCGATCAACGCGATCTCCGGCGAGCGCTGCTCCCCGCACCCGCACAACTTCACCGACCGGCTGATCCGGCCGGGCGACCAGGCGTTCTTCGACATCATCCAGTCGTTCGTGGGCTACCGCACCTGCTACTACCGCACCTTCAACGTCGGGCGAGCGACGCGCGCGCAGGTGGACGCCTACAAGAAAGCGCGCGAGTGGATGGACAAGGCGATCGCGATGCTGAAGCCGGGCGTCGCGACCGACCGGATCGCGCGGTGCTTTCCGCGCTCGCAGGAGATAGGGTTCGCGTCCGAGATGGAGGCGTTCGGCCTGAACTTCTGCCACGGGCTCGGCCTCGGGCTCCACGAGCGGCCGATCATCAGCCGTCTGAACTCGCTCGACGACCCGATGGAGCTCGAGGCGGGGATGGTCTTCGCCGTCGAGACGTACTGCCCGGCGATCGACGGCGTGTCCGCCGCGCGCATCGAGGAGGAGGTCGTCCTCACGCCGGGCGGCGCCAAGATCATCACACTCTACCCGGCGGAGGAGCTCCCGATCGCCAACCCGTATTGAGCTATACTTCCGGATACCCCTTATGGCGACGCTGACGGCCGCGCGCAAGACGGGGCTCCGCCGGGAGCTCGAGGCCATCGTCGGGCCCGGCGCCGTGCTGTCCGACCCCGACGAGCTCCTCGTCTACGAATCCGACGGCCTCACGCTCTTCCGCGCGCTCGCCGACTTCGTCGTGTTTCCCACCTCGGCCGAGCACGTCGCCGCCGTCGTGAAGCTCGCCGCGCGCGAGCGGCTGCCGTTCGTGGCGCGCGGCGCCGGGACCGGGCTCTCGGGCGGGTGCCTGCCGGCCGAGGGCGGCATCGTCATCTCGCTGATGCGCATGAACCGCGTCCTCGAGGTGGACTACGCCAACCAGCTCGCGGTCGTCGAGCCGGGGCTCGTGAACCTCCACCTCTCGTGGAAGGTCGGGCCCAAGGGTTACTACTACGCGCCCGACCCGTCGAGCCAGCAGGCGTGCACGATCGGCGGCAACATCGCCAACAACTCGGGTGGGCCGCACACGCTGAAGTACGGCGTGACGACGAACCACGTCCTGGGGCTCGAGGTCGTGCTGCCCGACGGCGAGATCGTCTGGCTCGGCGGCCGGACGCGCGAGACACCCGGGTACGACCTCGCCGGTGTCTTCGTCGGCTCCGAGGGGACCTTCGGGATCGCGACGAAGATCGTCGTGCGCATCCTCAAGAAGCCGCAGGCGGTCAAGACGGTGCTCGCCGTCTTCGGCGATGTCGACCAGGCTTCGGCCGCCGTGTCGGCGATCATCGCGCGGGGGCTCGTACCGGCCGCCGTCGAGATGATCGACCAGCTCACGATCCAGGCCGTCGAGGACGCGTTCGGCTGCGGGTACCCGCGCGATGCGGCGGCGGCGCTGCTCGTGGAGCTCGACGGGCTCCTCGTCGGCCTCGACGCGCAGGCCGAGCAGATCGTGCAGGCGTGCCGCGACTCGGGCGCGCGCGAGGTGCGGACGGCGCGCGACGAGAGCGAGCGCGCGCTGCTCTGGAAGGGGCGGAAGTCGGCGTTCGGCGCCTACGGCCGGATTTCGCCCGCGTACATGGTGATGGACGGCGTCATCCCCCGGACGAAGCTGCCGTATGTCCTCCGTCGCGTGAACGAGATCGTCGCCGCCCACGGCCTCCGCGTGGGCAACGTCTTCCACGCGGGCGACGGCAACCTCCACCCGAACATCCTCTATGATCCGCGCAAGCCCGGCGAGGAGGCGCGGGTCGTCGAGGCCGGCGCCGCGATCATGAAGGTCTGCGCCGGGGTCGGCGGCTCGATCTCCGGGGAGCACGGCATCGGTCTGGAGAAGTCGGACTTCATGCCGTTCATCTTTTCGGCCGCCGATCTCGCCCTGATGCACCGCCTCAAGAGCGCCTTCAATCCCACCGGACTCTGCAATCCGGGCAAGATCTTCCCCACCAAGAAGTCCTGCGTCGAGGTGGGGCCCGTCGCCTACAAGCCTCACGCGATCGAGGAACAGGGCCTCGCCCAGCGCTTCTAGCGCGGGCGTCGCGCGCCGCGTGCAGGACGCGCTGCTCGAACGGCTTTCCGCCACCGTCGGTCCGGCGAACGTGCTGAGGGGCGTCGATCTCTCACCGTACGCGGTCGAGGGCCGGACACCCGAGGCGGCCGTGTTCCCCGGTTCGCTCGACGAGGTCGCGGCCGTGATCGCCATCGCCGCCGAGAGGGAGGTGCCCGTCAACCCGTGGGGAGGCGGCACCGCGGCGTCCGTCGGGATGCCCGCCCTCCGCGCGGGCCTCGTGCTCGGGCTGCGGCGGCTCGACCGGCTCGTGGAGCACGAGCCCGGCGATCTGACGGTCACGGTCGAGGCGGGCATGACGGTGTCGGCGCTGCAGGCGGCGCTCCGGGATCGGGGCCAGTGGCTCTCGCTCGACCCCCCCGAGGCCGAGCGGGCGACCATCGGCGGCGTGCTCGCGGCGAACGCATCGGGGCCGCGCCGTCACCTCTACGGGACAGCGCGCGATCTCCTCATCGGCGTCACCGTCGTCACCGCGGATGCCGCGGTCGTCAAGGGCGGCGGCAAGGTGGTGAAGAACGTCGCCGGCTACGACCTGCCGAAGCTCTTCATCGGCTCGTACGGGACGCTGGGCGTGATCGTCGAGGCGACGCTGAAGCTCCGCCCGGCGCCCGACACCGAGCGCCTGGTTGCCGTGCGGTTCGACCGGCTCAAGGACGCGGGCGCGGCGATCCGAGCGCTGATGTCCTCCGATCTGATCCCGAATGCGGTCGAGCTTCTCGACGCGACCGCCGCGGCGGCGCTCGGGCCCGGAGCGACGGGGGGCGCGCCTGGCCTCGGCGCGGTGCTCGTCGTGGGGTTCGATGGGCTGGCGGAGCAGGTCGAGTGGCAGTGCGCGGAGCTCGCGCGGCTGGCGGCGCAGCACGGCGCCGGTGACGTGGCACCCCTGGCACCCGAGGTCTGGCCGCGGCTTGCGGTCGCGGCCCGCGCGGCAGTCCCCGTCGCGAGCGCGGTGATGCGGTTCGCGGTGCTGCCGACGCAGGTCGCGGAGCTGATGGAGCACGGGGCCGACGTCGCACGCGCGCGAGGCCTCCAGACGGCGTGGGCCTCGCATGCCGGCGTCGGCGTCGTCACTGCGTCGATCTTCGCGGAGCGCGCGCTGCGGGAGCCTGCGCCCGTCGTCGCGGCGCTGACCGCGTGGCGGGAGATGGCGCGCGCGGGGGGCGGCCACGCGACGCTCGACTGGGCGCCGCTCGCGGTCAAATCGCAGGTCGCCGTCTGGGACGATCTCGGCGCGGCGGGGCGCCTCATGCAGCGCATCAAGGCGCAGCTCGACCCGAAGGGGCTCCTGAACCCCGGCCGCTTCGTCGGCGGAATCTGAGGCGCCCGCGTATGACGCACACCCTCCACGAGCCGGCGCAGACGAGCGCGGCGCCGCTCGCCCTGCACGGCCTCTCGGTCGAGGGCGTCAACCAGTGCGTCCACTGCGGCCTCTGCCTCGCCGCCTGCCCGACCTTCTCCGTGCTCGGCACGGAGATGGACTCGCCCCGCGGGCGCATCTTCCTCATCAAATCGCTCGCCGAAGGCCGCATCGCACTCACCGACTCGACGGTCGCGCACCTCTCCCTCTGCCTCGACTGCCGGGCGTGCGAGACCGCCTGCCCCGCGGGCGTTCCCTATGGCCGGCTCATCGAGGCGGCGAAGGCCGGGATCGAGCGTGAGCGTCCCGGCTCGCCCGCGCGGCGGCTCTTCCGCTGGCTGAACTTCGGGCTCCTGCTCGGCCATCCCCGGATGCTCGCGCTGGCCGCGACGGCGCTGCGGATCTACCAGGCGAGCGGCCTCCAGCTCCTGGTGCGACGAACCGGCCTCGTGAGGCTTCTGCCGGGGACGCTCTCCGCGTGGGAGGCGCTCCTGCCGCGGCTGCCGGCGCGCGCCGATCGCGCGCCGCTCCCGCCGTTCGTCGCGGCTGAGGGCCCGCGGCGTGCGCGGGTCGCCCTGCTCACGGGCTGCATCCAGGCGGTCGTGTTCGGCGCGCACAACCGCGCGACGGCGCGTGTCCTGGCGATGAACGGCTGCGACGTCGTCGTGCCGGAGGGTCAGGGCTGCTGCGGCGCCCTCAACGCCCACGGCGGCGATCACGCGCGCGCGCTCGAGATGGCTCGGCGAACGATCGAGACGTTCGAGGGGGCGGGCGCCGACGCCGTGATCGTCAACACGTCGGGCTGCGGCGCGCACATGAAAGGGTACGGGCACCTGCTCGCGGGCGACCCGGTGTGGGCCGCGCGCGCCGAGCGCTTCGCGGCCTCGGTCCAGGACGTCTCCGAGTTCCTCGCGAAAGCGCCGCTGGCCGGGCGGCTCGCGCCGGTGCGGATGAAGGCCACCTACCACGATCCCTGCCACGTGGTCCACGGCCAGAAGATCCGGAGTCAGCCGCGCGCGCTCCTCGCCCAGATCCCCGGGCTCGAGGTCGTGGACCTTCCCGAGTCGGACTGGTGCTGCGGCTCCGCGGGCATCTACAACCTGACCCAGCCCGAGATGGCGGCGCGCCTGCTCGAGCGGAAGGTGAATCACGTCCTCGAGACCGGCGCCGAGGCGGTCGTCACCGCCAACCCGGGCTGCATCCTCCAGATTCAGGCGGGACTCCGCTCCCGCGGCGCCGACGTCGCCGTGCTCCACATCGTCGAGCTGCTGGAGCGCGCGTACCACCCGCCCGCATGAGCGACGCGGCCGCGACGCCCCGCGAGCACAAGGCCCACGCGCCGGCATCCGTCGGCTGCTGGGTGGTGACGATCTCGGACTCGAAGACGGATGAGACCGACACGAGCGGTGCCCTGATCCGCCAGCTCCTGGCCGCGGCCGACCAGGGCGTGGTCGGCTCCACGATCGTGCGCGACGAGCCCGCCGACGTCCAGCGCGTCGTCCGGGAGGCGTGCCGCGACGAGCGCGTGCAGGTGGTGATCCTCACGGGCGGCACGGGAATCACGTCGCGCGACTCGACCTTCGAGGCGGTGGACGCGCTGCTCGACAAGCGCCTGCCGGGATTCGGCGAGCTCTTCCGGATGCTCTCCTGGCAGGAGGTGGGCGCGGCCGCCATGCTCTCGCGCGCGCAGATGGGAGTCCACGCTCGGCGGATCGTCGTCTCGCTTCCGGGATCACCCAACGCCTGCCGCCTCGCGCTCGAGAAGCTGCTGATCCCGGAGCTCGGGCACCTCGTGCGGGAACTGCGTCGCTAGCGTGCGTATACTTGAGGGGCGAGCCCTTTCAAGGAGGACCCGGATGGCAAGGTTCCGATCGAGCACGATCACGATGCTGCTCCTGGTCTCGGCGCTGGCGGCGGGGTGCGCGGGCGCCGCGGGCACGGACGGGCGGCCGGTCGCGTTCAAGGACGGCAACGGCGCGGGCGCGGCGCCGGAACTCGTGCGGTTCAACTCGGCGCTCGCCGACTTGGCCGAGCGGCTCCGGCCCGGTCTCGTCCATGTGCGCGTCCGCCGCGGCGCCCCGCGGGAAGAGGCGCGCGACGAGCCCGGCGACCGCCGCAGCACGGGCTCGGGATTCGTCGTCGACCCGAGCGGGCTCATCGTCACGAACGCCCACGTGGTGGACGGCGCCGAGCAGATCCAGGTGCGGCTCTCCGACGGCCGCCGCTTCCCCGGCAAGCTCGTGGGCCGCGACAATCGCGTGGACCTGGCGCTCCTCAAGGTCGACGGCGCGACCAACCTCACGGTCCTGACCGTCGGCGATTCGAACCGGCTTCGCGTCGGCGAGTTCGTGCTGGCGCTCGGGCACCCGTTCGGCCTCGAGCAGAGCGTGTCCTTCGGGATCGTCAGCCGCAAGGGCGCGCCGCTCATGGTGGCGGCGCCCGGGTTCGACTTCATCCAAACCGACGCCGCGATCAACCCGGGCAATTCCGGCGGGCCGCTCGTGAACATTGCGGGTGAGGTGATCGGCGTCAACAGCATGGCGGCGCGCAACGGCTCGATCGGGTTCGCGATCCCCTCGAACCTCGTCAAGATGCTTCTCCCGCAGCTCGCGACGAAGGGCAAGGTGGAGTGGGGCTGGCTCGGCGTCTCGATCGCCGAGATCACCGAGGAAGACGTCGACCGCCTCAAGCTCCGTGAGCCGCGCGGCGTGCTCGTCCGCGCCGTCATGCCGGGCGAGCCCGCCGACCAGGGCGGCGTCCGCGCCAACGACGTGATCCTCGGCATCGACGGCGCGATGCTCGACAGCCCGCGCGACCTCCAGCGCGTGGTCTCGTCGACACCCGTGGGCAAGAAGGTCCGCGTCGCGCTGCTGCGCGACGGGCGCGAGACCGAGGTCGAGGTGACGATCGGCGTCTACCAGGAGCCCCAGGCGCTGCCGGCGGAGCGGCCCCGTCGGGAGCCGTCGAAGTAGGCTAGGCGCGCGCCCGGGGCACGGCGAGCGCGGCGAGCGTCGCGCGCGCCCAGGGTTCGTCGAGCGTGGGCGGCGGCGCGTAGCGGATCCCGCTCGTGATCCGCATGCCGCCCTCCCACTCCGCGGCCGTGTCTTCGAGCACCTCCTCGACCGCGAGCAGGAAGTAACCCAGGTCGAGGCCGCCGTCGTCCGCGATGGGGAGCGGGCCGTCCACTGCGGCGAGCTTCACGTACACCGTCGCATCCGGCTCCACGACGAGCAGCGTTCCCTTCTGCCGTTCGACGAGGTTCCGGGCGCTCCGGCTCCGCGCGCCGATCACGAGGCCCAGCGACCCGGCGTCGTAAGCCCGGAGCTCGAGGTAGGATAGGAGCATCGGATGCGGTCGCCCGTCGGGGTCCACGGTGACGAAGGGCAGCGCCAGCCCCAGACGCCTCGCCAGATCGCGCTGCGCGAGCCGCTCGACGAGTGCGGGCGGAAGCGAAGGGCCGAGCCGGCGGGTCATCGCGCCTCCACGGGACTCTTCTCGGCGAAACGTCCCAGACTGTCAAGGCGGTGACGCGAATTGCCAGAATGGACCCGGGCGCGCGCGGGCAAGTGCAGGATTCTTCGACCGTCGCACCGATGGAGCCCGCCTTGCACCCGGTCGCCGCCTGGAGGTGCACAGGCATGCGCTGCTTGAATCTCAGGATCCTTCTCGCGAGCGCCGCGATGCTCGGGGTCGCCGGCTGCGCGACGACTGAAGAGTGGACGGAGTGGAACACGCATCAGGCGCACTTCGCGTCCGCGAACCACCTCAGGTTCTCGGTGAAGAACCGGTTTGCGCCCCCGCTGATCCAGGAGCCCCGGGATATCGCGCTCGCCGGGGAGGAGAGCTGGTGGGGCGGTCCGTTCGACGACCGGCCGCTCGTGAACGTCGCGGGCCGCTGGTCCGGCACGTGGAGCGGTGTGGGCGCCTATCAGTGGCCCTTCTCGAGCCACGCGGAGGCGGAGTTCGCCCAGGATGGACGGTTCGGCAGGGGGCGGATGGTTCTCGAGGACACGCTCACGATGGACGTCCCGGAGATCCTGACCGTGCAGGGGATGCAGGGCGTGCGCGTGATGCTCCAGATCTCGGGCTCGACGCTCGTCGTACGGCACGAGGCGGGCGGGCGCTGGCTGACGGGTGAGTTCACCGTGGACGGCGACCGCATGACGGGGCGCCTGAAGGACTCGACCGCGCGTCTGGTGCTCGTGCGCCAGAAGTAGGCGGCCGGTTCGGGCGCGGCCCGGCTAGTAACCGCGCGCGCGATCGACGGCGTGCAGGAGCGGCTCGCGGCGCGCGAAGCGGCCCAGGTTCTCCACGAACAGCTCGGCGACGAGGGCGTCGCGCGTCGGGTGCAGACCGCCGACGTGGGGAAAGATCACGATGCCCTCCGTGCTCCACAGCGGCGACTCGGGCGGAAGCGGCTCGGTCGTGAAGACGTCGAGGACGGCACCGGCGATGCGCTTGTCCCGGACGGCGTCGACGAGGTCGCCGTCCACCACGAGGTCGCCCCGCGCGAAGTTGAGGAGGTACGCCTCCGGCTTCATGCGCGCGAACCGGTTGCGGTCCATGATCCCGCGGGTCTCGACCGTCGAGGGCAGGAGCAGCAGCACGTAGTCCGCGGCGGCGAGCACCGTATCGGTCTCGGCCGGACCGTAGACCCGCTCGACCCCGGGCACGGCGGCGGGGGCCCGCTTGGTCCCGATCACCCGCATTTCCAGCGCCGCAGCCTTCCGCGCCACCTCGGCGCCGACGGCGCCCAGGCCGAGGATCCCGAGCGTCCTGCCTGCGAGCGTCGGGTTCACCCGCCGCCGCCAGCGGCGGTCGCGCTGGTCGAGGACGATCCCGTCGAGATGCTTCGTCACCAGAAAGAGCGCGGCGAGGATGTGCTCGGGCATCTGCAGGCGGTGCGTGCCGCGCGCACAGGTCAGGATCGCGTCGTCGGGGAGCTCGTGCGACGCGAGCCAGTGCTCGACGCCCCCCGTGAGGGACTGGATCCACGCGAGGCGTGGCGCCCGGGCGGCGAGCCGTGCGGGCGGCCGCCAGGCGAGCATCGCCTCGGCGCGCGCGAGCACGGCGTCACCCGGATCCTGCGCCGGCGGAACGGCGACGAACTCGAACCGGGAACCGAAGCCCGCGGCCTCGGCCGCGCGGAGGTAGGGCTCGGGCGCGTCCGCCCACAGGAGAACGACGCGGGCGCCGCTCAGCCGCCGGCCTTGGCGGACGACGCTGCGGCCGCTGGCTCGCGGTGACCGCCCGGAGCGACCACGCACGCGCCGCCCGCGCCGTCGGCGTGGATCGAGAGATCCTTGATCGTGGGCGAGGTGCCGCAGAGCGGGCACTTCGGGTCGCGGCGCAGCTTCACCTCGCGGAAGCGCATGCCCAGCGCGTCATAGGTGAGGAGACGCCCGATCAAGGGATCGCCGATCCCGAGCAGCAGCTTGACGGTCTCGGTCGCCTGCACCAGCCCAACCACTCCTGGGAGCACGCCCAGGACGCCGGCCTCGCTTCAGGACGGGACCAGGCCCGGCGGCGGCGGCGTGGGGTAGAGGCAGCGATAGCAGGGGCCCGCGTTCGGCGCGAACACCGTCGCCATGCCCTCGAACTGGAAGATCGAGCCGTGGACGTTCGTCTTGCCTGCGAGGAAGCACGCGTCGTTGACGAGGTAGCGCGTCTCGAAGTTGTCCGAGCCGTCGACGACGAGGTCGTAGTCCTTGATGACGTCCATCACGTTGTCGACGGTGATGCGCATCGGCAGCGGAATGACGTTCACGTCGGGGTTCAGCGCCTTGATCGTGCGCGTGCCGGACTCGACCTTGGGCTTGCCGATGTCGGCCGTCGTGTGGAGCACCTGCCGCTGGAGGTTGGTGATGTCCACGACGTCACCGTCCATCAGCCCGAGCGTGCCGACGCCCGCCGCGGCGAGGTAGAGCGCCGTCGGCGAGCCGAGCCCGCCGGCACCGATGAGCAGGACCTTCGAGCGGAGGAGTTTGCGCTGGCCCTTGTCGCCGACCTGCGGCAGCAGGAAATGACGGCTGTAACGCTGGATCTGGTCGGCGGTGAGGGCCACGTCGCGCACGACGGGCAACCCCGACTGCACCCACTTCTGGTACCCGCCCTGGAGGTTGATGACGTTCGCGTACCCGAGCTCGTGGAGCGCCTTCGCGGCGAGCATCGAGCGCAGGCCGGTCTGGCAGTAAAGAACGATCGGCGTGCCTGGCTCGGTGACGGCGGTGCCGATCCGGAATTCGAGGAAGCCGCGGCTGATGTTCGTCGCGGCCTCGAGGTGGCCGTCGCGGTACTCGTCCGGATCGCGGACGTCGATGACGACGACGCCGTCACCCGACTTCAGGCGGCGTTCGAGATCGGCCGGCCCCTCTTCGGGAACGACCTGCCGGGCCTCGGCCAGCATCTCCTTGAGCGTCTTCATGTCCGGTGCCTGCTATACTCTCAAAAATCCATGACCAATTCCATCAAAGGCATCATCCTCGCCGGCGGCTCGGGCACCCGTCTCTACCCTCTGACGCGCGCGGTGAGCAAGCAGCTCGTCCCCGTGTACAACAAGCCGATGATCTACTACCCGCTCTCTACGTTGATGCTCGCGGGGATCAGGACGATTCTCGTCATCACGACGCCGGAGGATCAGGGCGCGTTCCAGCGCCTGCTCGGCGACGGGAGCCACCTCGGGCTCCGCATGGAATACGCGATCCAGCCGCGCCCCGAGGGGCTCGCCCAGGCCTTCGTCATCGGCCGCGGCTTCGTCGGTGGCGACCGCGTCGCCCTCGCGCTCGGCGACAACGTGTTCTACGGCCACGGATTCCCCGAGTACCTCAAGCGCGCCGTCGAGCGCGGGCCCGGCGCGACGGTGTTCGCCTACTGGGTCCGCGACCCCGAGCGCTACGGCGTCGTCGAGTTCGATGCGGCGGGCACGGCGATCGGCCTCGAGGAGAAACCGGCCAAGCCGCGCTCGTCGTACGCGGTCACCGGCCTCTACTTCTACGACAACCAGGTCCTCGAGATCGCCGCGGGGCTCCGGCCGTCGGCGCGCGGGGAGCTCGAGATCACCGACGTGAACGCGGCCTACCTCCACGACGGCCGCCTCCACGTCGAGAAGCTCGGCCGCGGCATCGCCTGGCTCGACACCGGGACGCACGAGGCGCTGCTGCAGGCCTCCACGTTCATCCAGACGATCGAGGATCGGCAGGGGCTCATGGTCGCCTGCGTGGAGGAGATCGCGTATCGCATGGGGTACATCACCGCCGCGAACGTCGAGCGTATCGCGCGTCCCATGAAGGACAATTCGTACGGTCAGTACCTGTTGCGCCTGATCGAGTCGGAGCCGTAAGATCGGAGCCGCCTGATGGAACTCACGCCCCACGCGAAGCGCGCCTTCCACGTCCAGTCCTACGGACCCGCGCCGTCCATCGAGGGCGTCGAGCTCGTCGAGCTCAAGCGATTGGCCGATGACGGCGGGACGATGACCGAGCTCGCGCGGCTCGCGGAGGGTCGGCCCCAGACACTCGCGGGCTTCACGCTGCGGCAGGTCAACTACAGCGAGGTCGAGCCCGGCGCGATCAAGGCGTTCCACCTCCACCTCCGGCAGACCGACGTGTGGTTCGTCCCGCCCGGCGACCGCATGCTGGTCGTGCTCGTCGACGTCCGGCAGGGCTCGAAGACCGAAGGGACGAAGCTGCGATTCGTGCTCGGCGGCGGCGCGTCGCGCCTGTTGCGCATCCCCCCGGGCGTCGCGCACGGCGCGCGCAACATCGGGACGGCGACGGGCCGCATCGTCTACTTCACCGACGTCCACTTCTCGCCGGAGCCCGCGGCCTGCGACGAGGGCCGCCTGCCGTGGGACTACGCGGGCGCCGAGCTCTGGGACGTCGCCCGCGGGTAGCGCCGTGAAGCTGCTCGTGACCGGCGGCTCAGGGTTCATCGGCTCCAACTTCGTCCGACACGTCCTCGCCGCACATCCTGACGACTCGGTCGTCAACCTCGACAAGCTGACGTACGCGGGCAACCCGGCGAACCTCAAGGACGTCGAGCACGACCCGCGCTACGGCTTCGTCCACGGCGACGTCTGCGACGCCCGGCTCGTGCGCGACGTCGCGCAGGGCGTCGACGCGATCGTCAACTTCGCCGCCGAGAGCCACGTGGACCGCTCGCTGATGGAGCCGGACGCCTTCCTGAAGACCGACGTCTTCGGCGTGTTCACGCTGCTGGAGGCGGTGCGCGAGCTCAAGATCCCCCGCCTGCTCCACATCTCGACCGACGAGGTTTACGGGAGCGTCGAGCGCGGCTCCTCGCGCGAGAGCGATCCGGTGCGTCCGTCCAACCCCTACTCGGCGTCGAAGGCGGGTGGCGATCTCCTCGCGCTTGCCTCCTGGCACACCCACAAGACGCCGGTCGTCATTACGCGCTCGTCCAACAACTTCGGGCCGTACCAGTATCCGGAGAAGGTGGTCCCGCTCTTCATCACCAACGCGCTCGACGACCAGCCGCTCCCGCTCTACGGTGACGGCCGGAACGTGCGCGACTGGCTCTACGTGCTCGATAACTGCACGGCGATCGACCTCGTGCTGCGCCGGGGACACGTCGGCGAGGTCTACAACATCGGCGGCGGGCACGAGGTGGAGAACATCGTGCTGACGCGCCAGATCCTGCACCTCACGGGGAAGCCGGAGACGCTCATCACGCCCGTCAAGGACCGGCCGGGCCACGACCGACGCTACTCGCTCGACGCCAAGAAGGTCCAGCAGCTCGGCTGGGCGCCGCGCCACAAGTTCGGCGACGCGCTCACGGCGACGGTCGAATGGTACCGCGAGCACGAGACGTGGTGGCGGCCGCTCAAGTCGGGCGAGTTCCGAGCGTATTACGCAAAGCAGTACGGCGCCCGATGACGCCACGCGCATCCTTGGCAGGCCATCCACGGTTCCGGCGGGCTCGCGGTCCCCGCTACCAATGACGCCACACGCATCTTTGGCAGGCCATCCACGGTTCCGGCGGGCTCGCGGTCCCCGCTACCAATGACGCCACACGCATCTTTGGCAGGCCATCCACGGTTCCGGCGGGCTCGCGGTCCCCGCTACCAATGACGC
>JBGQEL010000064.1:0-23189 GCA_041496385.1 Methylomirabilia bacterium
GAGCCGCTTGCGGCGCTCCTCGCTCATGCCGACGAGGTAGGACTGGATCGTCTGCTTGGAGCCGCGGATCGATTGGGGCGCGTTCTCCGAGACCTGCCGGAGGTAGTCGTAGGTGTGGCCCTCCAGCTCGTCGGGCGGCACCAGGCGCTGGACGAGGCCGGTCGCGAGCGCCTCGCGGTCGCCCACCGTGCGCGCCGAGTAGAGGATGTCCTTCGCGTACGCGGGGCCGACGAGATCCACGAGCTGGCCGACCGAGTCGGGCGGATAGATGATGTTCAGCTTGGCCGCTGGGATGCCGAACTTCGAGCCCTCGGCGGCAAAGCGCAGGTCGCACGCCATCGCGACCGCCATCGCGCCGCCCATGCAGAAGCCGAAGATCATCGCGACCGTCGGCTTCGGACAGTCGCGGATGCCCCGGTACGCCGCGCCCGTCTGCTCGTTGTACCGGAGCGAGGTCGCGGTGTCCTTGCGGTTCTCCTTGAACTCGGAGATGTCGGCGCCGGAGGCGAACGCGTCGCGCCCCGCGCCGCGGTAGACGACCGCGCGCACCGAGTCGTCCTTCGCGAGCCCTTCGGTCACCTGCGCGATCTCGGTCCACATGGCGAGACTGATCGCGTTGCGCATCTTCGGACGGTTGAAGACCACCGTCGCGATCGCGCCCGCGCGCTCGACCAGGATGTCGCTCATCACGGCCTCCGAGTGTAGCACGCGCCTATTCGATCACCTGATCCGCGCGCTGCAGGAGCGACGGCGGGACCGTGAGGCCGAGCGCCCTCGCGGTCTTGAGGTTGATCACGAGCTCGAGCTTCGCCGGCTCCTCGAGGGGAAGGTCGCGCGGCTTCTTGCCGTGGAGCAGCTGGATGACGTACCAGGCGGCCCGGGTCCAGAGCGCGTCCCAGTTCGGGCCATACGACATGAGCCCGCCGGCGTCGACGGCAGGCTTCCACGCGTAGGCGGCGGGGAGCCGGTGCTGCGCCGCCAGCTCGACGATCCGGGATTCGTAGGGCAACGCGTCGGCGACCACGAGGAGGGCGTCGGCCCCGGCGGCCCTCGTGCCCGCGACGATCCTCGGCAGATCCGCACTCCGGGGCACCTCCACCAGCTCGACGTGGACCCGCAGTCCCCGCGCCACGCTGTCCACGTGATTCCAGAACGGGATCGTGTTGGGGTAGGCGCCAAACGCGAGCGCCCGGATCTTCGACGCGCCGGGCACCATCTCCTTCAGGTACGCGAGGCGCGTCGTGAGGATGTCGGCCTTCGTCGGCGCCATCAGGCCGGTGACGTTGGCCTCCGGGTGGGTGGGGTTCTTCACGAAGCCCTTCTCGACCGGCGTGGGCACCGCGACCATGACGATGGGGATCGTGCGGGTGCTCTGATAGGCCGCGATCAGGGCCGGGGTCCCCACCGCGACGATCACGTCCGCTCGCTGGCTCACCTCCGCCAGGACCTCTCCGAGCTTGTCGTCGGGCATGACCCAGCGATGGTCGATCGAGACCGTGCTCCCGGGGACGAACCCCGCTCGGGTCAGCTCACGCGCGAGCGGCTCCGGGTATCGAGAAGGCGACACGATCGCGATCACCGGGCGCTTCCCCGGCTGCTGCGCCTCGCCGTCGAGCGGCGCGGCACCGAGCGCCACGAGGATGAGGAACGCGAAGCCGCACCGCGCACCGCGGCCCGTCGGCGTCTTCATCGAGCGCGAGTATGGTCCGCGAAGGAGCCGAGGGCAAGGGCGCTCCCAGTGGCCATGCCCATCGCCTAGGATGAAGGAACTCGTGTAACGAGGTTGTGACGACCTGGTAAATCCTTGGTGAAGGGGTTACCCTCGCTCGACCACGTCCCTTCTGACCGGCCTGACCCATCGGAGGCGAGGGAATGCAGTGTCCCCGGTGCCAAGTCGAGAATCCCCCGGAAACGAGATTCTGCGGCCAGTGCGCTGCGTCGCTTGCCGCCGTGTGCACGTCGTGTGGAGCGAGTAATCCTGGCGACAACAAGTTCTGCGGCCAGTGCGCCGGTCCACTCGGCCGGCCTGCGGAACCTCGTTTTTCATCACCCGAGTCCTACACGCCAAAGCATCTCGCCGAGAAGATCCTGACGTCCAGGAGGGCCCTCGAGGGCGAGCGAAAGCAGGTCACCGTCCTCTTCGCCGACCTCAAGGGGTCGATGGAACTGCTCGCTGATCGCGATCCCGAAGAAGCGCGAAAACTTCTCGATCCGGTCCTGGAGCGGATGATGGAGGCCGTCCACCGCTACGAGGGCACGGTCAACCAGGTCATGGGCGACGGGATCATGGCGCTGTTCGGCGCTCCGCTCGCGCACGAGGACCATGCCGTGCGGGCGTGCTACGCGGCGTTGCGGATGCAGCAGTCCGTCAGGGCCTACGCCGACGAGGTCTTCCGCACGCACGGCTTGCCGGTACAGATCCGCATCGGCCTCAATTCGGGAGAGGTCGTGGTCCGGACGATCGGCAGCGATCTGCGCATGGACTACACTGCCGTGGGCCAGACGACCCACCTCGCGGCCCGGATGGAACAACTGGCGACGCCCGGCACGATTCTGTTGACGCCCGAGACACTGAAGCTGGCCGAGGGTTACGTCTCCGTCGCGGCACGTGGGCCCGTGCCCGTCAAGGGGCTCAGCGACCCGCTGGACGTCTACGAGATGACGGGTGTTGGGCCGGCGCGCACGCGGCTGCAGGTCGCGACGACGGGTCGCGGTCTGACGCGGTTCGTCGGCCGAGAGGCCGAGCTGGAACAATTGCGGCGGTCCCTCGAGCTCGCCGCCAAGGGTCGTGGCCAGGTGGCGGCCTTGGTTGGCGAGGCGGGCGTCGGCAAGTCGCGGCTGTTCTACGAGCTCACGCATTCCCATCGCACGCATGGATGGCTGGTCCTCGAGTCGGGGGCCGCGTCCTACGCCAAGGCTGCGAGCTACTTGCCGGTGAGCGATCTGCTCCGGGCCTACTTCAAGATCGGTGACCCGGACAACCAGCGGGAGATCCGCGAGAAGGTCACGGGCAAGCTCCTCGCCCTGGACCGCGCGCTCGAGCCCACCCTGCCCGCGGTGCTCTCGTTGCTCGACGTCCCAACGGACGATTTGACGTGGGAGAGTCTCGAGCCGCGCGAACGGCGGCAGCGCACGCTTGACGCGGTCAAGCGGCTGCTCCTGCACGAGAGCCGGGTCCAGCCCCTTGCGGTGGTCTTCGAGGACCTCCACTGGATCGATGCCGAGACCCAGGCGGTCCTGGACGCGGTGGTCGAGAGCCTCCCGGCGGCGCGGGTCCTCCTCCTCGTCAACTACCGTCCCGAATACGGCCACGGCTGGGGGAGTAAGACCTACTACTCGCAGCTCCGCCTCGACGCGCTACCCCCGGAGACCGCCGACGACCTCCTCCGCGGCCTGCTCGGCGTGGATCCGGCACTCGAGCCCCTCAAGCGGATGTTGACCGCGCGGACAGAGGGCAACCCGCTGTTCCTCGAGGAGTCCGTCCGCGCTCTTGTTGAGACCGGGGTCCTCGCGGGCGAGCGCGGGGCCCACCGGCTGGCCAAACCGGTCGAGGCCATCGAGGTGCCGGCGACGGTGCAGGCAATGCTGGCCGCCCGTATCGACCGGCTGCCCTCGGAGGAGAAGGCTCTCCTGCAGGCGGCGTCCGCGGTGGGCAAGGACGTCCCGCTCGAGCTGCTCCGCGCCGTGGCCGACCTCGGCGAGCAGGACCTCCCGCGCCTGCTCGCGCGCCTCACGGCGGCCGAGTTCCTCTACGAGACGAGCCTCTTCCCCGATCCCGAGTACAGTTTCAAGCACGCGCTGACGCATGAAGTGGCCTACGGCAGCCTGCTCCGCGAGCGGCGCCGCGGCCTCCACGCGCAGATCGTCGAGGCCATCGAGCGGCTCCATGCCGAGCGCCTCCCCGAGCACGTCGAGCGGCTCGCCCACCACGCGCTCCGGGGCGAGGTGTGGGCAAAGGCGCTGGCGTACCTTCGGCAGGCGGGACTCAGGGCCATCGCGCGCTCTGCTCACCGCGAAGCCATCGCGAATCTCGAGGAGGCCCTGGCCGCGATGCGACATCTCGCCGAGAGTCGCGAGACCACAGTCTTGGCCGTCGACCTCCGGCTGGAGCTGGCCTTCGCGCTCGCCCAGTCCGCGCGGTACGCGGACATCCTCCAACGGATGAGGGAGGCCGAGCCGCTTGCAGAATCGCTGGACGATCGGATCCGGCTCTGCCAGGTCCTGCTGCGGATGTCCCAGGCGCTCAGATTGACGGGTGACTACGGCGACGCCCTCCGTGTGGGCCACCGCGCTGTGGCCGTCGCCGACGAGCTTGGCGACCCTTTCCTCCGATCCGGCACGCGCCACCGCCTCGGACAGATCTACTTCTCCGTAGGCGAGTATCCCAGGGCGGTCGAGCTGCTGCGCGGGAGCGTCGACCTTCTAGGTGAGCTCGCGGGGATAGGGGACGAACTCGGGTATGTCCGGGGGGTCGGACCCCATGCATGGCTCGGCTACGGGCTCGCGTTTCTCGGAGAGTTCAAGGAGGCCATCCTGCTAGGGCGACAGGCCCTCCGGCTCGCCGAATCCGGCGCGCGCCCGGGAGATCTGATCGTCGCGCTCGGCGCCCTCGGCTCCATCTACCTCGCCAAGGGCGACCACCATGAGGTCGTCCCGGTCCTGGAACGCGGCCTCGCTCTCTGCCGGAGCTGGGGCATTCTCGACTGGTCACCCACCATTACATCGGGCCTCGCCGCCGCGTACGCGCGCGAGGGTCGTCTCGCGGAGGCGATCGCCCTTCACCAGCGCGCAGCAGAGGAAGAGGCGCGGGGAACACAGGGCACCCCGACCACCGGGGTCCTGCGTCTCGCCGAGACTTATTTGGTGGCTGACCGAGTCGACGACGCACGCGCCTGCGCCGAGCGAGCGCTCAGTCTCTCGCGGACGGCCGGCGAGCGAAGCAGCGAGGCGCGGGCGCTCCGGCTTCTCGGAGAGGTCGACGCCCGCGGCGATTCGTCCGGTGTCGACCGGTCCGAGCGACATTTCCGAGAGGCGTTGACCCGGAGCGAGGAACTCAGCTTGCGCCCGCTCGTCGCCCACTGCCACCTCGGCCTGGGCACGCTCTACCGGCGCTCTGGCAAGCGGATGCGGGCGCAGGAACACCTCACGACGGCGACGACGCTGTACCGCGAGATGGACATGCGGTTCTGGCTGGAGAAGGCGGAGGCGGAGAAGACGCTGACTGCCGCTCCGCCGACGGAATCCCAACCGACCACAGGAGATTGACCTCATGAAGAACGTCCAGATGCGGGTTGAGGGGAACATCCTCACGATCACGGTGGACCTCTCGAAGGAATTCGGGCCGTCCTCTTCGGGCAAGACCATCATCGTTGCGTCGACCGAGGGCAACGTGGCGGTGCCCGAGCGCGAGGAGAAGGTCGGGTTGAACGTGTACCGGAAGAAGTGAAGGCTCCAACGGGAGACCGATGGTTCTGTTACGTGCTCGAGTGCGCCGACGGGACCTTGTACACCGGCATCACGAACTCGCTCGATCGGCGGCTCTCGATGCACAATCGCGGTCGTGCCTCGAGATATACTCGTGGCCGACGTCCGGTCAGATTGATCTACGCCGAACCGTACCGGGACCGGTCGTCAGCGAGTCGCCGCGAAATCGAAGTGAAGAAGATGTCCAGAGTGAGGAAGCGCCGGCTCAGGAACCGAGCGTCCGGATCTCTTCCTGCGAGAAGCCGAGCTCGGTGAGCACCTCACGCGTGTGCTCGCCGAGACGCGGCGGCAACCGGCGCACCGAGCCGGGAGTGCCCTCGAGCTTGACGGGAATTCCGACCGTCCTGATGCTTCCGAGATCGGGGTGGCGCATCTCGAGCACCATCTGATTGTTCGCCACCTGCGGGTCGTTCAGCGCCGCCTCGATGTCATTGACAGGGGCACACAGGATGTCGACGGATTCGAGCGCGTCGATGACCTGCTTCGTCGTCCGCGTCGCGAACTCCTGCCGCCATCGCTCCTGGAGCTCCTCCCGGTGCGCGACCTGCGCCTCGTGCGTCGCGTAGCGCGGATCGGCGGAAAGGTCCCCGATGCCGAGGCCACGACAGATCTCCTGGAGGGGATTCGCCTTGAAGGCGCCCACCATGACGACGTAGCCGTCGAGCGTCCGGAACGTACCGGACAGCGGGAAGGCGCCCCAGTTCAAGCGCTCGCCGAGGTTCAGCCACGCGGACGCCTCCTGAAGCTGCATCGCGAGCATGCCATCCAGCAGCGACACGTGCACGAGCTGTCCACGGCCGGTCTGCGCGCGCGCCAGCAGGGCCAGCAGGATCGCCTGCACGAGGAGCATCCCTCCGGTGAAGTCGGCGATCGGCGTCGCGCTCGGCTCGGGGGGCGCGCCGGGATCCGCCCTCCGCGAGGCAATCCCGCTCATCGCCTGCGCCAGGACGTCCTGACCGCCCTTGTCCCGGTAGGGACCGGTGGGGCCGTATCCGCTGCCGAACGCGTAGATCAGACGCGGATTGATCGCCGAGAGATCCGCGTAGCCGAGGCCGAGCCGCTCCATCACGCCGGGGCGAAAGTTGTGCACGAGCACATCGGCCTTTCGGGCCAGGCGTTGGATGGCCTCGCGGCCGAGCTGCCCGCGCACGTCGAGGGCGACGCTGCGCTTGTTGCGGTTCAGGCTCCAGAAGACAGCACTTTCTCCGCTCGCGTGCCGCATGTGCTCACGCGAGAGATCGCCGGTGCCGGGGCGCTCGATCTTGATGACGTCGGCGCCGAAGTCGCCCAGCACTTGCGTCGCGCACGGCCCCATCTCGATCTGCGAGAAGTCGAGGACCGTGACCCCCTCGAGCGGTGCGACGCTCGTCATCGGCCCGACCATCGGGGCGCTCGCCGCTCGAGGAATGCGTTCACACCCTCCACCTGGTCGGCCGAGACCAACGCCTTGGCCATCGCCGGCGGGACGAGGCCGACGGCGGCCGGCAGGGACAGGTCCAGTCCCTTCATCACGGCTTCCTTCGTCCCCTGCACCGACAGCGGCGCACACGCCAGGATCTCGTCCGCCCACCGCCGCGCCGCGGGCAGCAAATCGGCGAGCGGGACCACCTCGCTGACGAGGCCGGTCCGGTACGCCTCGCGGGCCGAGACGCGGCGGCCCGTCAGCAGCATTCCCATCGCGGTCTTGAGCGGCATGGATCGCACGAGACGGTGCATGCCGCCCTCGAGCGCCATCCGTCCGACGCGCGGCTCGGGCAGCCCGAACTCGGCGTGCTCGGCGGCCACGATGATGTCGCACGCCAGCGCCAGCTCGAGACCGCCGCCGAGCGCGAAGCCGTTCACCGCCGCGATGATGGGCTTCGTCATGTCGTAGCGAAGCGTCAGCCCGCCGAGCCCGCGCGGGTGCCGGTGCGCGAGGTATCCCGCGCCGTGCTGCTCCCCCGCCGGCGGCGAAGGCGCCCGCATGTCGTACCCGGCCGAGAACGACTTGTCGCCGGCTCCGGTGAGGATCGCGACACGCAGCTCAGGGTCGGCCTCGTACTGGGTCCAGACGTGGTCCAGCTCGTCGGAGGCGGCCCGATGGAGCGCGTTGCGGACCTCGGGCCGATCGAGCGTGACGACGAGGAGGTGCCCCTCGCGCTCGACGCGACAGAATTCCATCGCGTCGCTCACGCCACCGGCACCGGCGCTCCGAGGTTCACGCCTTGAGCCAGGAGCCGCTTCTGCAGCGCGGGGACGTCGACCTTGCGCGGAGCCACGCCCGATTCCAGGCTCAACGCCGCGGCGGTGCCGGCCGCCTCTCCCATCACCATCAGGGGCGGGATTTCCCGGCTGATCCGCTGCGCCTCCGGCGTCGCCGAGTAGCAGCGGCCGGCCACGAGGAGGCCGTCGATCCCTTTCGGGATCAGGCTTCGATACGGCGTGTAGTAGTCGCGGCCGCGCGCGATCACGTCGGGGAAACTCCGGCGGCCCACGACGTCCTCCTTGGTGACGACGTACTCGCCGTCGAGCAGGCGCGTCTGGCGCACGCCGACCTGTGGCGCCGCGTCGAGAATGTACGCGCGCTCGAATCCGGGATACTGCGCGCGCACGAAGTCCACCACCTTCATGAACCGGCGCCGGCCCTCGACCTCGATGTGGGTCAGGTGCTCGGGATTCAGCCCGTCGAAGCCCGGGATGTGCGGGCAATTGCACCAGACCACACCGGGCCGCGGGGTCATCATCCACCACATGTCCCACGCGCCACCGAGCAGCTGCTTGACGGTGGCGTCGAGCTGGTGCGTCGCGACCGGATCGCGGCGCTCGAACGCCATCGCCGCATCCGTGTCCACGTCGGCCAGCCGGTGCACGAGGGTCATGATGTACGAGCCGTGGATGCCCGGCGCGCCCGCGCTGTCGAAGACGTCGCCGTCTCCGGTCGCGTCGATCACGACGCGGCCGCGGATCGCCTGCCGCCCCGCCTTGGTCTCCACGACCACGCCGCGGACCGCGCCATCCTCGACCAGCGCCCGCGAGAACCACGAGTGGCAGCGCAGGCGCACACCCGCTTCGAGCACCATCTCCTGCGACACCTGCTTCCAGCCTTCGGGGTCGAAGACCGCCGCGTACACGATCGGCTTTGGCTTCGTCCGCGCGTACAGCTCCTCGAACCCCCAGCGCACCCAGCGGTCCCGGACGGCGGCATCGTTCCGGAAGCAATCTTCCATGGGTGGCGCGACGCACGCGCCGATCCGCTGCATCCGGTCGACGATCTCGAGCGCCAGCCCGCCCACCGAGACCTCGCCCTCGGCGCACATGTCGTCGAGCACGAGGACCATGCCGCCGGACGCGAGCCCGCCGAGATAGCCGTAGCGCTCGAGCAGCGTCACGTTGGCGCCGGCGCGCGCCGCGGCGACCGCGGCCGACTGGCCGGCGGGGCCGCCGCCGACCACGAGCACGTCGGTCTCGGCAACGACGGGCGTCTCCCGGCCTGGTTCGTTCACCGTCTGCGTCATCGATGGCCTCCGATCGTCTCACCGCTCCCAGCGGACCAGGAGCCATTCCAAGATACTCACCAGGAAGAAGAACGCGAGCGCGATCGCCGATGTTACCACCATCGCCGCGTAGAGCAGCGCGGTCCGAAAGTCGTAGGTCGTGAGCACGATGAGGTAGCCGAGTCCCTTGTTGGTCCCGATCCACTCGGCGACCAGCGCGCCGAGCACGCTGGAGGTCGAGGCGATGCGCATCGCCGAGAAGAGATACGGCAGCGACGACGGCCACCGGACGTAGCGAACGATCTCGGTCTTGCTGGCGGACAGCACGTGCATCAGCTCCATCGCCTGCACGTCGGCCGACTCGAGCCCCTCGACCATGTTCACCAGCGTCGGAAAGAACGTGATCAGGGCCGCGATCGCGACCTTCGGCGCGTAGCCGTTGCCGAGCAGCAGCACCAGGATGGGGGCGATGGCCACGATGGGCAGCGTCCGCACGGCCACCGCCACCGGATAGAGCGCGCGCTCCAGCACCTTGTTGTGGACGAACGCGAGGGCGGCGGCGATGGCCACGAGGTTCCCGAGCGCGAAGCCGCCGAGGGATTCCAGGATCGTGGGGATCGCGTTGTCGAGCAGCCGGGCGCGCTCCTTCACCAGGGCCTGCCCGACGGAGGCCGGGGTCGGCACCACGTAGGGCGGCACCGCGAAGACGCGGATCGCCAGGTCCCACACCATCACCAGGCCCGCGATCACGATCAGCGGCAGCAGGAGCCGCCGGAGCAGCACGGCTCGAGGCGAGCGCCCCGCCGTGGGCACGCCTCAGCCGCCCTGGGCGAGCGCGCGCCGCAGCGCCGCCGTGTGCTTGACGAACTCGGGAGTGTCCTTGACCGACGGCGCACGCGGCGAGGGCAGATCGATCCGGACCTGCTCGAGCACCCGACCGGGGCGCGGCGAGAACACCAGCACGCGGTTCGACAGGTAGACCGCCTCGGGAATGCTGTGCGTGACGAAGAGGATCGTGGTGCCGGTCGTCGCCCAGATCCGGAGCAGCTCCTGGTTCAGGTGATCGCGGGTGATCTCGTCGAGCGCGCCGAAGGGCTCGTCCATCAACAGAATGGGCGGCCCCGTCACAAGCGCGCGCGCGATCGACACCCGTTGTTGCATCCCGCCCGAGAGCTGCCGCGGGTAGGCGTGCTCGAACCCCTTCAGTCCCACGAGCGCCAGCAGCTCGTCCGGCCGGTGCGGCGGATCGTGACGCCGTCCCCACCCGCCCACCTCGAGCGGCAGCGAGACGTTGTCCTGGGCGGTACGCCAGAGCAGCAGCCCCGGGTGCTGGAAGACGAACCCGAACTCCCGCGCCAGGCGCGCGCGCATCGCCGGCCCCCCGCGGACCTCGATGCGCCCCGTGGTCGGCTGCAGCACGTCGGCGATCAGCCGCAGCAGCGTCGACTTGCCGCAGCCGGACGGACCGATGAGCGAGACGAAGTCGCCCCGCTCGACCTCGAGCGTGACGTCGGCGAGCGCCTGCACGGGTTGCGCGCTCGTCGCGAAGACCATCGAGACGTCGCGGCACGCGATCTCGACGGGCGCCACGGGCTAGAACTTGAGCGTCTTGGCGGCGAGCACGATCTCGTTGGTCATGACCTCTTCGGGCGTGACCTTGCGGGGAATCTGGTCGAGCGAGTGATAGGTGTCGGAGAGGTTGGCCCATATCTGCGGATCCATGTAGCCCCATCCCTGCTGCCGGGTCGCGTCCGACGAGATGTAGGGGATGCTGACCTTCCAGGTCGGCAGCTCCATGTCGCGCTCGAGCCCGCTCGTGCTCTTCATGACGAAATCGACGGCCTCGTCCGGATGATCCTTGGCGTACCACCACCCCTTGGCGGCCGCCGAGACGTAGCGCGTGAGGACGTCCTTGCGCGCGCCGTAGGCCTGATCGGTCGTGAAGTACGTGTAGGCGTACATGCGGATGCCGAGGTCCCACAGCAGGAAGTGATCGCTCTTCCCCTGGATCGGCAGGTTCTGTGCGTAGTTGATGACCCAGCCGGTGACGACGTCGGCCTGCCTGGTGAGCAGCGGCGTGGTGGTGCCGCCGATGATGATGACGTTCACCTTGTCGCGCGGTACCTGGTACTTCGCCAGCACGGCGTCGAGCAGCGGACGCGCGGTGCCCTGGATGCCGATGGTCTTGCCCGCGAAGTCGGCGGGGGTCTTGATGCCCGACTCGCGCAGGAAGAAGAACGCGAAGGGATGGCGCTGGAAGGCGCTGGCGAAGGCCTTGATCGGCACGCCGCGACTGCGGCCGGAGACGAGCACGCCGATCGACGCCACGTTGCCGACGGGCACCGAGCCGCTGGCCACGACGCCGACGGGGTCGATGGAGGGTCCGCCGGGGACGATCTTCACGTCGAGCCCCACATCCTTGAAGTAGCCCTTCCCGATCGCCGTGAAGTCGCCGGCCATCTGCGCGTTCGCGAACCAGCCCAGCTGCATCGCCACCGGCGTGGACGGCTGGGCGCTCGCGACCAAGGGCCGGCCGGCGGGCCCCAGGCCGGCCCCGGCCAGAACGGCGGCGGTGACGCCGCCCTGCAGAAAATGACGTCGCGTGATCGGCGGAACCACCAGACTCACCCTATCGTCCACGGCGTCGTCCTCCTTGGCGGGCGTCAGCGCTTGTCGTCCGGCTCTACATACCCGGCAGTGCTTCCCGGTGTCAAGCGAGCGGCTGATCGCGCGGGCGGAACGTCACCTCGTCCGTCTTCCCGGCCAGTGTGACGACCGGTCGGACGCCCGGTGTTTCGGCGATGACCCGGCCACGTCGTATCACGGCGAGCCGGGCCGGGCGGAGCCTGATCGCGTCGATCGCGCTGCGGGCTTGCAGGAGCACCATGTCCGCCCAGCAACCGGCGTCGAGGCCATAACCATCGCGGCCCAGCGCGCGGGCGCCGTTGACGGTGACGCAGTCGAACATGGCCCGCATCTCGGCGTCCCCGGTCATGTGTCCGACGTGGAGCCCCATGTGCGCGACGTCGAGCATGTCGTGGCTCCCGAGCGGATACCAGGGGTCCATCACGCAGTCGTGGCCGAAGGCGACGTTGACGCCCGCCTCGAGCAGCTCCTTGACCCGCGTCATGCCGCGGCGCTTGGGGTACGTATCGTGCCGGCCCTGGAGCGTGATGTTGATGAGCGGGTTGGCGACGACCGTGATCCCGGCTTCACGTATCAGCGGGATCAGCTTGGAGACGTAGTAGTTGTCCATCGAATGCATCGCCGTCAGGTGGGATGCCGTCACGCGTCCGTGCAGTCCCTGACGTACGGTCTCCCGGGCGAGCGCCTCGATGTGACGCGAGAGGGGATCGTCGCTCTCGTCGCAGTGCATGTCCACCGGGAGCCGGCGCTCGGCCGCGATCCGACACAGACGCTCGATCGAGGCGGTGCCGTCCGGCGTCGTGCGCTCGAAGTGCGGAATGCCGCCCACCACGTCAACGCCCATGTCGAGCGCCGCCGCGAGGGTGCGCTCGGCCTCGGGCCAGCGCAGATAGCCGTCCTGCGGGAAGGCGACGAGCTGGAGATCGATCTCGTTGCGTACCAGCTCGCGCACCTCGAGCAACGCCTTGACCGCGCGCAGGTCGGGGTCGCAGACGTCGACGTGGCTCCGGATCACCAGCGTCCCGCGGGCGACGGACCAGCGGCAGAGCTCGAGCGCCCGGTCCCGGATCGCTTCGTGCGTCAGCGACGGCTTCAGGTCTCTCCACAGCTGGATCCCCTCCAGCAGCGTGCCGGAGCGGTTCACGCGTGGCATCCCGTACGTCAACGCCGAGTCCATGTGGAAGTGGGCGTCGACGAAGGGAGGCGAGACGAGCTCGCCCTGCGCATCGATTGTGTGCCGCGACTCGGCCCGAAGGTCTCGCTCGACGGACGCGATCCGGCCGTCCCGGCACGCGATCGTCATCCCCTCACGACCGTCCGGCAATACCGCGTTGGTGACGACGAGATCGAACATCGGGCTGTCGACCCGCGTCACTTTGTGCCGAACAGGCGGTCCCCGGCGTCCCCCAGGCCGGGGACGATGTAGCCGTGCTCGTCCAGGTGGCTGTCGATGGCCGCGGTATAGACGGGGACGTCCGGGTGGTGCGAGTGGAAGTTCTTGAGGCCCTCGGGACACGTCAGGAGACAGACGAACTTGATGGAGCGGGGTCTCGTCTCTTTGAGGCGCTCCACCGCCGCCACCGCCGAGTTTCCGGTGGCGAGCATCGGGTCGACGACGATGGCGTCGCGATCGCCCATCTCTCCGGGCACCTTGAAGTAGTACTCGACGGCGGCGAGCGTCTTGGGGTCCCGGTAGAGTCCGACGTGTCCCACGCGGGCGCTCGGGATGAGACGGAGGATGCCGTCGACGATCCCGGTGCCGGCTCGCAAGATGGAGATCAGGGCGATCTTCTTCCCGTCCAGCATCGGCACGGACGTTCGCGCCAGAGGCGTCTCGATCGTGACCTGATGCGTCGGCATGTCGCGCGTCACCTCATAGGCGAGCAACACGCTGACCTCGGCCAGCAGGGTGCGGAACGCCGACGTGCCGGTGCTCTTCATGCGCATCAGGCTGAGCTTGTGCTGGACCAGTGGATGATCGATGACGTGGACGCGACTGGACATGCGATCCCCTCCCGCGTCGGAACGGGCCGCCGGCGCGCCCGCGCGCGTGTCGTTCTCACCTCCGCCGTAGGATAGCGGAGGATCGTCGCATCGTGTTAGGTGGTGGCGGTGGGAGGAATTGAACCTCCGACACGGGGCTTATGAGACCCCTGCTCTGCCGCTGAGCTACACCGCCGCTTCTAGGAAAGCCTGGCTGTTGCAGAACGAGATTCTACCGTAGCCCCCGCCTGTCATGGCGGAAAACGTGCCCGGCAGCCGCGCGGAGGCGGCACGCGGACACGCTGTGCGTCGCATGGACGATCGTCGAGCGCCCCGGCTCGGGTTCGGCGCTGGCGGGCTTTCCGCGCTCAGCAGAAGTACGTATCGGGATCGATCCCCCGCGTCGATGGCAGGGTCTGCGCCAGCGCGCGCGGGAGGTCGCACTCGGTCACGATGCCGACGAGGGCACCGCGCTCGACGACGGGCAGGCAGCCCACACGCGCCTCGAACATGACGGCGGCGGCGCGCGCCCGCATGGGCGTTTCGCTTGCCGTGTGGCCCGAGTCGGGCGGCACGCCGCTGGCGCAGACGTCGATCACCGTGGGCTCATGGCGCCGAGGGCAACGCACGGCGGTACGGTCCGTAGAGGGCGGACGGATGGAAATGGTCCCAGTAGATGGTCCACGCCGGCTCGAGGGGGACCCGCGCCCGGTGGCGCTCCTGATCCACTTCGGTGGCCCACTCGTAGGCGTCGTCGAGACCGGCCGCGACAAGGTCCCGGACCGTGGGATCGAGGCCGGAGACGAGGATCGGCAGCACGCGATCGAGCTGGGCGGCGATCCGCGTGTGAATCGGCAGGCCGCGGAGGGCCAGGAGCTGCTCTCGTGCGGCGGGAATATCGCCGTGCATGAGACGGGCGAGTCCGAGATAGAGGCGCGCGTCCGCGCGCCCAGGCGCTTCGGCAACGACATCGTCGAGCGTCGCGATGGCCGTGTCCCATGCGCGCGTGCGAACGCGCGCGATCCCCAGGCCCACGCGCGCATCGAGGCGGGCGGGGTCGGCCGCCAGCGCCGCTTCGAAGTAGCGCGCCGCCTCGTCGGGGCGCCCCGCGTGCAGCGCGGCATCGCCGCGTCCGACGGCGGTCGCGCAGCCCGTCAGCGCGAGCGCCGTCAGCGCGCCGAGCATCAGGCCGCGCGCCCCATCGACCGACGACCTCATGCATACTCTCACGATCTCATGGGGCATCGTGGCGCCGCGCCATCTCCTTGGCGATGATCACGCCGTCATTGCCGACGATGGTCAACGCTCGAGCGAGTCCTGGAACGCTCGCAACACGTCGACGTAGCTCACGATGCCGACCACTTCACGGGTATCGGATCGGACCACGGGAACCGCTCCGATCCGGTGCTCGACCAGCAGCTCGACGATCTCGGCCAGCTCGGTCTCGGGATTGACCGCGATGACGTCCGAGCTCATGACCTTCACGACGGCTGTCCCGACCGCGTGTCGAAGCGCCTCCGCGCCCTCGACCGTGAGCAGGCGGGCGATGTCGAACCGGGCGAGATCGCGATCGCTCAGCATACCCACGAGGACGCCGTTCTCGACCACGGGGACATGCCGGATCTCCAGCTCGCGCATGAGGTCCCACGCCTCCACAACACTGGCCTGAGGAGTCACGGTCACCGGATTCGGCGTCATCAACTCGTGCGCGCTCATGACGTCCTCTTTCGCGCCGCCTCGGCGTGTGCAGCGCGACTGCGTTGCCGTCTCGTGCTCCTCTCGAAGACCCGGGACCCAGTCGCTATCGCCGTGCATGTCATGTTCGTCTTCCCTGAAGCTGATTCCAGATTGCTGCGGCGAAGCGGCCGAAGAGGTAGCCCAGCATGGCGGTGACGGCGATCAGGGCGACGGCGCGCCACAAGACGAACGCGCCGATCTCGTAGGGCGGCGTGATGAAGTGGAGCCAGAAGATGAAATCGATCACCGGCTGAGCCCACCCGATCAGGACGAGCACCGACCAGGCGAGGTGCCAGCACCCCAAAAACGCCCCGAGCACGAGGCCGAGCGCGTGAGCGTTGATCGTTCGCTGGACCTGTCCCTGGTCCATGTGGTTCGTGAGCATGGGGGCCTCCGTGTTTCGCCGATCGTGTTGCAAGCCGTCCCGCCCACGCCTGCGTGACATCGAGGCGGGCGTCTCGCGCACGCTCATTGCAGACGCCGCGCCGCGTAGTACTTCCTGGGGCGCCGGCGGCTGTCCTGCCAGCGTTCGCGGCATCGCTCGAGCTGCCGCGCGACCCGGTCATAGCTGGCGTCGAACGCCAGGCGTGGCGTCGGGGCAAGGCGCTCGACGCGGATCGAAGGCTGGCGGGGCAACGCCACCAGCACCGCACACCGGATATCGTTGCCACCTTTCGGGCCGTTCACGTCGGCGAAGGTGACGTGAGCCGTCACCGGCTGGACCGGCAGGCGGCTCAGCACCCGGCGCATGCGTGTCCTGACGTGCCCGCTCGGAATTGGCCGGTCCACGTTTCCCTCGATGTGGATTTCCATCGCGGCGCCCACCTCCGTGAGTGTCCGCCTCAGACCGGCTCCGTCCGCAGATGGTCCTGCACGTCGCGGACTCCGGGCGTGAAGCGGGCGGCCGCGACGACCGATTTCCGCTCCGCCCACGAATGCACCGATCCCGTCAGCGTCGCGATGCCGTCCCGCACTTCGACGCGGATCCGCCGGGCCTCGCGCTCGGCACGGCGCTCCAGCGCCTGCTCGATGGCCTTGCGGATATCCTCGGTCACCGGTTTCGTCGGCTTCACCGTGATGTTGTTCACCACGTTCTTCACGCCGGTCAGGTTCCGGACAGCCCGTTCCGCGTCGTCGCGCTGACTCCAGCGCTCCACAGTGCCGTCGAGTGTGACCCAGCCGTCCGAGACCATCGAGCTGATCTTGTCGTCGGGGACGAGGACGTCCCACGCGAGCGCGTGCCGCACCGCCTGGGCGATCTCCGTGTCGGTGCGCGTGAGCCCGCCCGGAACCTTGACCCCGATGTCGTTCGCCACGTCGAGCACGCCGATCACGCGGCGCGCCGCTTCCTGGGCCGCCACCCGCTTGGCCCAGCTCGACACCGTGCCGGTCAGCGTGACGACACCATTGTCGACCTCGACTCCCACCTCCGTCTCGTCGACGCGCGAGTCCCACTTGAGCTCCTCGAGCACGTCGTGATGGATCTGGGTGTCCGTCTTCTTCATTCCCTGAGTCATGACCGTTCTCCTTTATGTCTCATCGGACTTCCGTCACGATCCGACTGTCGTCTATGTCGCGCGCACGGTCATGACGGGACAGGGCGCCTGGCTCACAACCCGCGTCGCGACGCTGCCGAGCAGCACGCCCTTGAGCCCCGTGCGGCCGTGCGTGCCCATCACGATCATCTCGGCGCGACGGCCACGTGCCGTTCGAAGAATTTGCTCGTGCGGAACGCCCTCGACCAGGATGGTCGAGACACGGATGCCCGCCGCGCGCGCTCGCCGCAGGAGGCGATCGAGACGTCGGCGCGCGGCGAGCTCGATCGAGCGGTACAGATCGTCGTAGACCTTGGGTGGCATGTAGCCGGGGACGAGGGCCGCCCGTGACATGACGTGCGCGATGAGCAGCGGCCGCCGCATGCTCTTCGCCAGCGCCAGCACCTTGCGGAACGCCGGGGCGGAGGCGGAGGAGAAGTCGGAGGGATGCAGGATCGGCCGCGCCACGTCAGGCGGCCTTCACCGGAATCGTGGTGCCCTTGGCCCCCGGCGCCGTCCACGGCATCAGTGCACGCATCTCCAGCCTCCGCGTGTGAGTGGTGATCGAACGCGCCCTCAGAGATGCATGGACATTGCCATCGCAGGAACCCCTGCGAATCCGCGAGTTCCGCGGCATCGGTCAGCCCGGTGGCGAAGCGCAGACGCCGCATGTGGGGCGCCGCCGCCACAGCGGTTGCTCCGACGCGGCGCGTATCTTCGGGGAGTCAAGCGAGGTCTCGCTTCTTCGTCTCGAACTCCTCTCGATTGATCTCGCCCCGCGCATACCGCCGACGAAGGATCTCGAGAGCCGAGTCCGAGCGCGACGCGGGCGCTTGGTGAATCAGCCAGCGGATCCCGAGCACCAGACTGACAATCACGGCGCTCCAAAACGCAAGCATCATCACCATCATCACCAGGCCGCCGGCGCCCCACGCCCACCACATGGGATGCATACCCCATCCCCACTCGTCCGGCCGCTCCTGTGCGGATGCGACCAGGGGCGTGAGGAACGCGGGCGCCATGGCCCGTACGGCAAGGCTCAGGAAGACGACCCTACTCATAGCGGAGCGCGTCGATCGGGTTCAGCCGCGATGCTTTGCGCGCCGGATAGAAGCCGAAGAAAACGCCGACCGCCCCCGCGAAGAGAAACGCGGGAACGACGGCCCGCGCGTGGATCGGCGCCAGCCATCCGGCGAAGTACCCGATGGCCCAGGCGCCAACGACCCCGAGCGCGATCCCGATGACCCCGCCCGTGAGTGACACCGTGACGGCCTCGATGAGGAACTGCGTCAGGATGTCCCGGCGGCGAGCGCCGACAGCACGCCGCAGTCCGATCTCTCGCGTCCGCTCCGTGACCGACACCAGCATGATGTTCATGATGCCGATCCCGCCGACGACGAGCGAGACGGAAGCGATGGCGGCCAGAAGAAGACCGAGCACCCGGGAGGCGGCTTCCTGGCTCTCGAAGAGGTCGGCGAGGTTCCGGAGGGTGAAGTCGTCGTCCTGGCCCGGCTGGAGATGATGCCGCTGGCGCAGCAAGGTCCGGATCTCCTGCTCGGCGCTCTTCATCGCGCTCGCCTCCCAAACCTTCACGAGGATCGAGTTGACCGCCCGCGCGTTGGCCTGACTGATCCCCAGCACCTTCTTCTTCGCCGTCGAGAGCGGGACGAGCACGGCGTCATCCTGGTCCTGCCCCTGGGTTGACTGACCGCGGCGGGCGAGCACGCCGACGACCGTCAACGGGACCTTCTTGACGCGGACCACCTGGCCGATCGGGTCGGCTGCACCGAAGAGGTTCTCCGCCACGGTCTGGCCGAGCAGCGCCACCTTCGTGGCGCCATCGACGTCGTCCTGGGTCAGGGTCCGGCCGGTCGTCGTCGCCCAGTCCCGCGCCTCCAGGAAGCCGGGGGTCACGCCGAAGACCGCAGTGGCCCAGTTGGCGTTGGCGGCGACGACCTGCACGCCGCCCCGAACCACCGGCGCCGCAACCTGGACGCCGTCGATCTCGCGCTCCAGCGCCTTCGCGTCGTCCTCGGTCACGGTGAGCTGGCTTCCGGCGCCGAGCCGCACGCCGCTCGTGGTGATCGATCCGGAGAGCACGATGATCAGGTTCGAGCCGAGGCTCTGGATCTGCTCCTCGACGCGGGCCCGCGCCCCGGCGCCGACCGCCATCATCGTCACGACGGCGGCCACGCCGATGATGACGCCGAGCATCGTGAGCCCGGTGCGCACCTTGTTGGCCGCGAGCGCGATGAAGGCGAGGTGTGCGGCGCCCCGGACTTTCATGGTTGCTTCAGGGTTCGGGCGCCGCTCGCCAGGACTGCGCGGGCATCGATCGGTGCCGCGACCGGCTCGTCCTCGACGAGCTCGCCGTCTCGGAAGTGCAGAATGCGCCGTGCGTACCGCGCGATGTCCTCCTCGTGTGTGACGAGCACGATGGTGATCCCACTCCGGTTCAAGGCCTGGAGGATCGCCATGATCTCGACGCTCGTCCGCGTGTCGAGATTGCCGGTGGGCTCGTCGGCCAGGAAGAGGACCGGATCGCCGACGAGGGCCCGCGCGATCGCCACCCGCTGTTGCTGGCCGCCGGAGAGCTGGGCGGGGCGGTGGTTCGCGCGGTCGGCCAGCCCGAGGGCCGCCAGCTTCGTCAGGGCCAGCCGACGCTGCTCCTTGGGAGGGCGCTCGCCGTAGATCAGCGGCAGCTGCACGTTGGCCACCGCGCTCATCCGCGGCATCAGGTTGAATTGCTGGAAGACGAACCCGATCTTGGTGTTCCGGATCCGGGCCAGCGCATCGTCGTCCAGCTGCGAGACGTCGCGTCCTTCCAGGAGATAGCGGCCCGTCGTCAGAGTGTCGAGGCATCCCAGGATGCTCATGAGCGTCGACTTGCCCGAGCCCGACGGCCCCATGATCGCGACGAGCTCAGCGGCGTCGATCGTCACAGACACGCCGCGGAGCGCGTGCACCACGTGTGCGCCCAGCCAGTAGTCCTTCGCCAGGTCCTGCGTCTCGATGACAGGCTCAGCCATTTCTCTCCATTCGCCGAGAGACTCACCAGGGCAACACGCGTGCCGTGAAGGACAGACGAAAATTCAGGCAGATAGCGCCGGCGATGGTGAGGCGTCGTCGCCCCAGCGGAGCGTGAGCGCCCCAGTCCGCGCTCGACCGAACCCGCTGTCTTCGTTCGTTTCCGGGAGTGGCAGCGCCGTTGCGTATGTCGAGCACGGGTTGCTATGGAGAGCGAACCGGAGCCCCCTCGGTCATGGCAAGGACATCCCTCGGACTTCTCCCCGGCGGCGCGCCCGGCCTTCAGTAAGGCGCTGGAGCTGGCGAAGGCGAACCGCGCGCGGCTGCTGGTCGCCCATGTCCTTACGGTCTTGCCCATGATTCCGGATGGCTACATCGCGGCGACCACGTACGACAAGCTGCGGCGGGAGCAGCGCACCGGTGCTCAGGAGCAACTCGACCGGCTCGTCCGGAAAGCGAAGGCGGCTGGCGTGCGGACGTCCGGCATCCTGCTCGACTTCGGAGTGGGCAGCGTCGCCGCGCGCGTGGTCGCGACCGCCGCGTGCCCCGTCTTGACGGTTCATGCCTGACGAACGCCGGGTGTCGAGACCGCGCATGCGAGGGGCGGGGGCCGAGTGGCGGGAGGGCGCGGGGCCGCCCGAGGTACGCCGCTTTCTCCAGGGACCGCAGCCGCGCGGCTTCGAGCTCGTCCGGGCCATCCGCATCGCCATCGAGTTCATGCGCGGCTTTCGCGCGCTGCACTTCGTCGGGCCCTGCGTGACCGTCTTCGGCTCGGCGCGCTTCCATCAGGACCACCCGTATTACCCCATGGCGCGCGCGATCGGCGCGGGGCTCGCCAGGGCAGGGTTCGCCGTGATGACGGGAGGTGGACCCGGTGTCATGGAAGCGGCGAACCGAGGCGCCAAGGAGGCCGGTGGAGCAGCGCCCGAACGCGTTCCTCGACCGGTGGATCACCTTCCGCCACTTCTTCGTCAGGAAGGTGATGCTCGTGAAGTACTCGTATGCCTTCATCGCGTTACCGGGCGGCTTCGGCACGCTCGACGAGATCTTCGAGATGGCGACCCTCGTCCAGACCGGGAAGATCCGCGACTTCCCTCTCGTCCTCGTCGGCGGAGAGTTCTGGCGGCCGCTCGTCGACTTCATCGAGAGGCGACTCGTGGCCGTGGGCACGGTGGACGGCGCCGACGCCGGCCGGATTCATCTCACCGATTCCGTGGACGCGGCCGTGAAGATCGTCACGGCGACGGCGCTCGAGCAGTTCGGCCTCACGTACGGGCCACGACTCCGGCCGCGCTGGTTCCTCGGTGAACTGTTCCGGTAAGGCGGGTTCGGAGAGGGGAGCGCATGGCGACCATCGAGTTTCTGGGAGCGACAGGCACCGTGACGGGCTCCCGGCACCTCGTGAGCGCGAACGGGCACCGGCTCATGATCGATTGCGGGCTCTACCAGGGGCTGAAGGAGCTCCGGCTGCGCAACTGGGAGAGCCTGCCCGAGCTCAGCGCACGGTCTTGAGCCATGCGCGATCGACGTTCAAGTTCACACCGGCGCCGAGATGACGGCACGCGGGCACTGCGCAGCCTCGTCATCGTGATATCGTTCGGCGACGGGCAGATGCTCGTCAGGAATCGCGCGGGGCCCGCGCGGCAGGCGCGTTGCTTCGATCGCCTCGATCGTCGAGGCCCGGCACTGACCGGATGACAACAAGGAGAAGTCCGATGGCGTCCAAGAGGTCGAAGAAGAAGCCCGGCGGAAAGATGATCATCCGCCACGGAAGCATGCTGCTGCAGTCGGAGCAGCCGCGCCGGATCGAGATTCACACCGCGCCGTCGAAGAAGACGGAGCGGCAGCATGCGAAGCCGGGCGCCGGCATCAAGCGTGCGCGGGCGGCGATGCTGAAGAAGCCACGGTCGTAGCGGTCGTACCGCTTCGACGCCGGGCAGCCTCCTGCCGGCCCGAATCCCATGAGACCCCTGCTCTGCCGCTGAGCTACATCGCCGAGGGCAGGAAGAACGACGACCGCCGAGGCGGTTTTATCCTGGATCACGGCACCCGCAATTGGGCTTTGACACAGAGGTAGTTTGCTATAATCCCGGCCGAGCAACCCATTCGGAGGAGTCTTCACATGCAGTTCCGAACACGGCCGTGGAACGCCGACGGCGAGTCGCGTCGCAGTCTCCCCGACGGGGACGAGGAAGAGGAAGCGGACAAGGGCGAGAAGCCCGGCGACGATGACGACGATTTCGACGACGACGACTTCGACGACGATGACGACTTCGACGATGACGAGCTCGACGACGATGACGACGACGAGCTCGACGTGCTGGACGACTCGGTCGAGGACGATGTCGCGCAGGGCGACGAGGACGACTCCGACGAGGACGATGACGACGGGTAGTACCCACTATTAGGAGGCGGTGAAATGGCAGAAGGCTGGCTGTTCCTGCTCCGCTGGTTCCACTTTCTCGCCGGCATCACCTGGATCGGCTTGCTCTATTACTTCAACTTCGTCCAGACGCCGTTCTTCGCGGGCGCGGAGGCGCCCGTCCGCACGGGCATGATCGCGGGCGGCCTCGTCGGCCGCGCGCTCTGGTGGTTCCGCTGGGGCGCGATGCTCACGTTCATCACGGGCTGGCTCATCATTCTCCACCGAGGGGGGCAGATGGGTCTGCAGCCGTTCTTTGCGTCCTCGTGGGGCTGGGCGATCTTCATCGGCGGCATCCTCGGCAGCCTGATGTGGTTCAACGTCTGGTTCGTCATCTGGCCCGCACAGCAGGTCGTGATCGCGTCGGCCACGCAGGTCTCCAAGGGCGGCCAGGCGATTCCCGAGGCGGCGGCGCGCGGCCAGCGCGCCGGCTTCGCCTCGCGCACGAACACGCTGCTCTCGATCCCGATGCTCTTCTTCATGGGCGCGGCGAGCCACTGGGCGTTCTTCGCGCCCACGGCGCGGTCCGCGAAAGTCACGATGCTGGTCGTCTTCGCGATCATCCTCGCGATCGTCGAGTGGAACGCGATGGTCGGCACGACGGGTCCGGGGAAGAAGATGCTCAGCACAGTGAAGGGCACGCTCTGGGGCGGCTTCATCCTGGCCGTCATCTTCTGGCTCGTGCTGAAGATCGTCTTCATGCCGTAGCGATCCGCGCGAGACACCGAGGGCCCGGCGGAAATCCGCCGGGCCTTCGCGTCTTCAGCGCAGATAGTCGGCGAGGGCTCCGATGTCGCCGGCGAGCGCCGGCAGCGGGGGCATCACGTTCGTGGGCCGCTTCGGCGCGTGGCCGGGCGGATAGGCGCCGTTCAGCACCTTCGC
>JBGQEL010000065.1:0-22972 GCA_041496385.1 Methylomirabilia bacterium
CGCAGGTCGGCGCCGATCGCCTTGCCGAGGCGCGCCTGGTCGGCGACGAAGTCGAGCGAGTCGTCGGAGATCTGGAACGCCACACCGATGTCGAGTCCGTAGCGCGTGAGCGCCTCGACCTGCTCGGGCGGCGCGCCGCCGAGCAGCGCCCCGATACGGCAGCAGGCGGAGATGAACGACGCCGTCTTCTGCGTGATGATCCGAAGATACTCCGTCTCGGACGTGTTGCCGCTGCGCTTGAGCTCGAGCTGGAACACCTCCGCCTCGGTCATGGACACCGTCGAGCGCGCCAGCGTCTCCATCACCGCACGGTCATTGTCGCGCACGAGCATGGCGAAGGATTTCGAGTAGAGGTGGTCGCCGACCAGCACCGAGGCGTCGTCGCCCCACTGCGCGTTCGCCGACGGCCGGCCGCGGCGGAGCGGGGCCTGGTCCACGACGTCGTCGTGAATGAGCGTGGCGGTGTGGAGCAGCTCGACCACGCAGGCGAGGCGCACGCCGCGCGGGCCCCGGTGGCCGGCGAGCCGGGCCGCCAGGAGCAGCAGGATCGGCCGCAGGCGCTTGCCCCCCGCGCCGGCGATGTAGCCGCCCATCTCCCGGATGAGCGGGACCGGCGAGTCCAGCTCGCGGCGGATCTCGGTCTCGACCGCCTCGAGATCCTCACCGACCAGGCCGGCGACGCGCTCCTTCAGAACCTGTTCGAGGGTGGGCGTGGGCACGCGGGGAGGCTACTTGAGGACGACGCGGTCCTTGACCTTGATCGCCGCGCCCGGCGCCACCGACTGCACGTCGGCGACCGAGAACCGCTCGCGCGTCTCCGTGACGCGTGCCGTCGCGACCTCCTCGTCGAGCTCGCCCAGCACCTCGCCGGTCACGGGATGAACGAGCGGGATCTTGTCGCGGCGGAGACTCACGAGCGTCCCCGGTCGGACGCCGTCGATCGCGGTCAGATCGATGACGATACGCGTCGTGTCCACGTACACGACCATGCCCCGCTTGGTGGTCTCGGGCACGGCCGCGGCGCCGTCCCGCGCGCCCGCGGTCTTCGGCGCCTCGCCCGCGCGCGGGGCCGCGGCCGGGCGCGCCGGCTCCGTGGACGCCGTCTGGTAGGGCACACCCTGCCGTGGGCTGATCTTGCCGCCGCCCGGCGGGGCGCCGTACTTCGCGACGATCTCGGGCTGCGCGATGATCGCGCTCTTGCCGCGAACGAGGGTCGTGAGCGTGAGAGGAATCTTGTCCTCCTCGACCCAGACGTACTCGGGCTCGCTGGCGACGTCGCCGAACCGCGGGTTCTTGATCAGGAGCCAGCGTGTTTCGGCCGACCGGATCGTGACCGACGGCTCGGGCGGCGCCTGGACGCCGAGGACTTGCTTGACGCTCGTGCACCCGGCGAGCAACAGGGGAACCGCGAGGCACCACGCGAGGCGCCGCTTCATCGGGTCAAAGATAGCATAGACGCGGGGTTAGTCCTCGGCGCCCGGTTCCCAGGGAAACCGCTGCTCCTCCGAGGCCGTCGGCAGCACGAGCGGCTGGCGCCGCGAGAAGAGCGCGGTGCCGGTGACGGCCGAGATCCACGTCGTGTCGAGGTAGGTCACGCCGCGCCGCTCGAGGAGCACGGGGACGATCCAGCCCGACACCTCGAACGATCGCGATGCCCGGATCGCCCGGTCGGGCAGGGCGAGCAGCTCCACGACCCGGGCCCCGCCGTTCGCGAACAGCTCGCCGACCGCCAGCGGATCCGCCACCTGGAAGCGCTTGGAGCGCTCGAGGGCCGTCGCGAAGAGAAACGGCACGCGCCGCAGGTCGGCCTTCGAGCCCGTGAGGTCGAGGACCGGCGTGATCGCGATCTTGAGCCGGCCCCGGGTGATGCGTACACCGTCGTCCACGCCCGGGCGCGGTGTCCCGTCGACGGGCACGTACTGCGCCTCCGAGAGGCGCGCCTGGACGCGCCGGACGTGGGCGTAGCCGAGCATCTCCTCGAACCGGCCGAGCGCCTTGCCGGTGAACGGATGGACAAACGCCTCGCCCTTGCGGAAGATCGTGAACTCCTGCCCGACCTGCGCGCCCCGGCCCTCCCCGAGGTCGAGGTAGAGCACGTCGCCGTCCACACCGACGATGACCCCTTCCATCGGCTGGAACGCGCGGACGAACTCCTCCGCCATCAGGCCGAAGGTCGCGCCGACGCGATCGGCGAGCCCCGCGTGGGCAGGACCGGCCAGCAGGACCAGGACGAGGGCGGCGGCCGCCCACCCCCGGCTCAAAACGTGACCGATGGCTGGTGGACGCCGAAGACGCCGCGCAGCCGGTCGCAGATCTCGCCCAGCGTCACCGCGGCCTCGACCGCGTCCACGATGGGCGGCAGGAGGTTGTCGCGACCGCGGGCGGCGGTCTCGAGCGCGTCGAGCGCCCGGCGGGCCGCGTCGGCGTCGCGCGCGGCCCGATATCGCGCGACGCGCACCGCGAGGGCCGCGCCGACCGCCGGGTCCACCTGGAACAGGTTGGCGGGCGGCGGGTCGTCGGTGACGTATTCGTTGACGCCGACGACGATGCGGGCCTTGTCCTCGACCTCGCGCTGATACCGGTACGCGGCGTCCTGGATCTCGCGTTGCATGAACGGGATCGCCCGGACGGCTCCGCCGAGGTCGTCGATCTTGCCGACGTAGGCCCGCGCCCCCTCCTCGATGTCGTCGGTGAGGCGCTCGACGGCGAAGGCGCCGCCGAGCGGGTCGGCGATGCCCGACACGCCCGACTCGTGGGCCAGCACCTGCTGGGTCCGCAGCGCGATCCGCACCGCCCGCTCCGTCGGCAGCGCGAGCGCCTCGTCCATCGAGTTGGTGTGGAGCGACTGGCACCCGCCCAGCACGGCGGCGAGGGCCTGCACCGCCACGCGCACGATGTTGTTCTCCGGCTGCTGGGCCGTGAGCATGCTGCCGGCGGTCTGCGCATGGAAGCGCAGGGCGAGCGATCGCGGGTCGCGCGCGCCGAACCGGTCCCGCATGATCCGCGCCCATAGCCGCCGCGCGGCCCGGAACTTGGCGACCTCCTCGACGAGGTCGTTGTGGGCGTTGAAGAAGAACGAGAGCTGCGGCGCGAACGCGTCGACGGCGAGTCCGGCGGCGCGCGCCGCCTCGACGTACGCGATGCCGTTGGCGAGGGTGAACGCGACCTCCTGGACCGCGGTGCAGCCGGCCTCGCGCATGTGGTAGCCCGAGATCGAGATCGTGTTCCAGCGCGGCACGCGATCCTTGCAGTACGCGAACGAGTCCGTGATCAGCCGCATCGAGGGCCCCGGCGGGAAGACGTACGTGCCGCGTGCGATGTACTCCTTGAGGATGTCGTTCTGCACCGTGCCCGCGAGGCGGTCCGGGGCGACCCCCTGGCGACGCGCGGTCGCGACGTACAGCGCCAGCAGGATTGACGCGGTCGCGTTGATCGTCATCGAGGTCGAGACGCGATCGAGCGGGATCCCCTCGAAGAGATCCTGCATGTCCTCGAGCGAGGCGATCGAGACGCCGACCTTGCCGACCTCGCCGTGCGCCATCGGCGCGTCGGGGTCGTAGCCCATCTGCGTCGGCAGGTCGAACGCCACGGAGAGCCCCGTCTGCCCCTGGTCGAGCAGGAAGCGGTAGCGCTTGTTCGTCTCCGCCGCCGAGCCGAAGCCGGCGTACTGCCGCATCGTCCACAGGCGCCGGCGGTACATCTCCGGGTGGACGCCGCGCGTGAACGGAAACTCGCCCGGCTGCCCGAGGCGGGCGCCGTCGCGATCGGCGACGTCGCCCGGACCGTACACGGGCTTGAGCGGCGCGCCCCAGCTGGTCTCCGGCTCTTTCATCGGATCGCCTCGCGCCGCGCGCGTCGGCCGCGCATCTCCACGCTCACAACGGGATGTTGCCGTGCTTCTTGGGCGGGTTCTGGTCGCGCTTGGTCCGCACGAGCTCGAGCACGGCGATGAGGCGCGCGCGGGTGTCCCGGGGCTCGATCACCTCGTCCACGTAGCCGCGCTCGGCCGCCACGAATGGATTCGCGAACTTCTCCCGGTACTCGCGCGTCTTCTCGTCGCGGAAGGCCGCGGCGCCGGCCGCCTGCTCGAGCTCGCGCCGGTAGAGGATGTTCACGGCGCCGTCGGGTCCCATCACGGCGATCTCCGCCGTCGGCCACGCGAAGTTCGCGTCGCCGCGGATGTGCTTGGAGGACATGACGCAGTAGGCGCCGCCGTAGGCCTTCCGCGTGATCACGGTCAGCTTGGGCACCGTCGCCTCGCAGTACGCGTAGAGGAGCTTCGCGCCGTGCTTGATGATTCCGCCGAACTCCTGCGCCGTCCCGGGCAGGAAGCCGGGCACGTCCTCGAAGGTGACGAGCGGGATGTTGAAGCAGTCGCAGAAGCGGACGAAGCGCGCGCCCTTGAGGGACGCGCTGATGTCCAGGCACCCGGCCAGGTGCGCCGGCTGGTTCGCCACGATCCCGACCGGCCGCCCGCCGAGCCGGCCGAATCCGATCACGAGATTCGGGGCGTGCGCGGCCTGCACCTCGAAGAAGTACCGATCGTCGAGCACGGCACGGATGACGTCCTTCATGTCGTAGGGCTTGTTCGTCTGCTCGGGCACGATGGTCTGGAGCGCTTCGTCCCGTCGATCCGCGGGGTCCTGGGTCGGGCGGAGCGGCGGGTCCTCCATGTTGTTCTGCGGCAGGAAGGTCATGAGCTCGCGGATCAGCGCGAGGCACTCGTCCTCGCCGTCGGCGGCGAAGTGCGCCACGCCCGAGGTGGTGCCGTGGGTCTGGGCGCCGCCGAGCTCCTCGGCCGAGACGTTCTCGTGCGTCACCGCCTTGATGACGTCGGGGCCGGTCACGAACATGTACGACGTGTTCCGCACCATGAACACGAAGTCCGTGATCGCGGGCGAGTACACCGCGCCGCCCGCGCACGGCCCCATGACCGCGGAGAGCTGCGGCACGACGCCCGAGGCGAGCGTGTTCCGGAGGAAGATGTCCGCGTAGCCCGCGAGCGAGACGACGCCCTCCTGGATGCGGGCGCCGCCCGAGTCGTTCAGACCGATGATCGGCGCGCCTGTCTTCATCGCGAGGTCCATCACCTTGCAGATCTTCCGCGCGTACGCCTCGGAGAGCGAGCCGCCGAAGACGGTGAAGTCCTGGGCGAAGACGAACACGGGCCGGCCGTGGACGCGCCCGGAGCCGGTGACCACGCCGTCGCCGAGGACCCGCTGGTCGGCCATGCCGAAGTCGTGGCTCTGGTGCACGACGAACTTGTCGACCTCCAGAAAGGATCCGGGATCGAGCAGGAGCTCGAGTCGCTCGCGCGCGGTCTTCTTGCCCGCCTTGTGCTGGCGGCGCACGCGCTCGTCGCCTCCGCCCAGCTCCGCCCGCGCGTTCCGCCGGCGAAGCTCGTCGAACCGCTCCTGGAAGGACATCAAGCGTCTAGTTTCATTGACTTTGGTTTCCTTTTCCACCAATAATTCAAGCCCATGCCTGTCTGGGCCCAGACGCTCCTCAGCCTCGCCGCGCTCTGCCTGATGCTGGCGCTCGTGGCCGCCGTCCTGTCGCTCCGCCGGGTGGCGCAGCGCGCCGAGGGCGTGCTGACGATCGTCGAGCAGGAGCTGCGGCCGCTGGTCGGCCAGGCGCACGCGCTCACCGAGGACGTGCGTGCGCTCACGCGCGAGGCGAGCCGGGAGCTCGAGCGCGTCGGCCAGGTCACCGACCGGCTCAACGAGGTCGCCCAGGGGGTCGGCCGCGTCGTATCGTTGCTGGGGGGCCTCACGCGGGCCGGACAGCTCGTCGGGATAGCGGCGGGCCTCAAGAAGGGCGTGGAGGTGTTCGTCGAGCGCTTTCGCAAGGAGCAAGGAGACAACCATGAGTGACGAGCGAGGCGACGCTGCGGGATACCTCGGCTGGTTCTTCCTCGGCGCGGTGGTCGGCGCCGCCGCGGGGATTCTGCTCACGCCCAGGACCGGGCAGCAGGCGCGCGAACTCCTGCTGCAGCAGGGCGGCGAGGTCGCGAAGAAGGCGCAGGAGTTCGCCGCGGAGGCGCAGGGGCGCGCCGGCGAGTGGATCGACAAGAGCCGCGAGCTCTTCGAGGAGCAAACGCAGCGGCTGATGAGCGCCTTCGAGGCGGGCAAGGACGCGATGCGGGAGGAGATCCGCAAGGGATCCGCGCCCACTCGTGGCTGAGGTCGAGCTCCCCCACCCCGACGAGCTGCGCGAGCACGCCGAGAACGCCTTCAGCCGTCGCGTCGCGCTGACCACGGCGATCTACGCGGTGGTCCTCGCGATCGCCTCCCTGGGCGGCAGCAACGCGATGAAGGAGATGCTGCTCGCCCAGCAGCAGTCCTCCGACCAGTGGGCCTTCTACCAGGCCAAGGTCATCCGCGAGCACCAGTACCGCGGCCAGAAGCTGCTGCTCGCGGCGCAGCTCGCCGAACCCTCGCCCCTCAAGGGCGCCGAGCGCTCGAAGTTCGAGACGCTCGCCGCGAAGTTCGGCGAGGAGGAGAAGCGCTACAACGTCGAGAAGAAGGACATCGAGAAGGACGCGAAGAAGCTCGAGGCGACGCGGGACCGGCACCGGAACCGCGATCCCTATTTCGAGTTCGCCGCGGTGTTCCTCCAGATCGCGATCGTGACCGCGTCGGTGTCCATCCTGTCCGTCTCACGGCCGATGTTCTGGTTCTCGCTGGGCCTCGCCGTGATCGGCGCGGTCCTGACCGTGAACGGCTTCGCCCAGGTCTTCACGTTGCCCTTCCTGCACCACGGCCCCGCGCACTAGCGTCTGGCCGCCGCCCGGTCCCCCGGGGTCGGTCACGCCTTCTTCTCGTCCTTGGGCGGAGCCTCGTCGGCCTTGCCGCTTTCGTTGATGCCCTTCTTGAACTCGTTGACGGATTTGCCGAGCGAGCGCGCGAGCTCGGGCAGCTTGCTTCCGCCGAAGAGGACCAGCGCGATGACGAGGATCACGATCACTTCCTGGCTTCCGAGTCCAAACACTGGGAGATCTCCTGGCCTGGGGGCCGTAGAACGTGCACTGCCTCCGACGCCGCCGGCGAACGCCGCGGGTCAGGACGCGGGAGGTGCGCGCGAGGTCTCCGGCACGGCGACGCGGCACCCGTGGACGGCGCGCGCCCCGGGCGCGGAGCGCGTGGCGGCGGCCGGCGCCGGGAGGACGGCGACCTGGGGCTCGACCGCCGGAGTCTGATCCCAGACCAGGACGACCAGCTCGTCGCCGTCGGCGCCGTCGTAAAGGCCGGCGATCCAGGTCGGATCGGGCACGCTCGAGGCCGCGGCGGCGGGCGCCGACAGGACGACGAGGACCAGCAGGTAGGGCAGCGCCCGGCGCTGGATCATGCCCGATTCTACCGCCTCGGGGCGAGGGACTCCATCGTGGCGAGGACCGTGTCGAGCGAGGGGCCCCCGGGCTGGAAGTTCGGGTCGAGGAACAGCTCCGTCACCCCCAGCGGGGCGTACTGCGCCATGTCGCGACGGATCTCGTCGGGCGACCCCGCGAGCCGCCGCCGACACACGATCGGGACCGCCTCGGGATCGCGGCCGAGCTCCCGGGCGAGCCGCCGCAGGCGGGACACCACCGCGGCGCCGCGCGGCGCGCGCGACGACTACGCGCGCCAATCGATCCGGGTCGGCAGGAGATGGTCGGCGATCAGGTTCCGCATCATCTCCACGGTGCCGCCGCCGATCGCGAACATGCGCGCGTCGCGCGCCATGCGCTCGAGAGGCAGCGAGCGCCCGTAGCCGGCGGCGCCGTGGATCTGGAGCGCCTGGCTTGTCACCGCCTGCGCCATCTCCGCCGCGAAGGTCTTCGCCTTGGCCGCCTCGAGCGCGTCGGGGAAGCCGCGCCCGGCGCGCGCCGCCGCGCGATGGATGAGGAGCCGCGCGGCGTCGAGCCCGATCGCCATGTCGGCGAGCTTCCAGCGGATCCCCTGGAAGTCGGCGATCGGCCGGCCGAACTGCCGGCGCTGGGTGGCGTGCCGGAGCGCTAGCTCGTACGCCCCCTGCGCCAGGCCCAGCGCCACGGTGGCGGCGCCGAGCCGCTGGCCGTTGTAGGCGCGCATGAGCTTCTTGAAGCCGTCGCCCGCCTCGACGAGGAGGTTCTCCTTCGGCACGAGGCAGCCCTCGAAGTGGAGCTCGCCCTCCGGGATTCCGCGGAGCCCCATCATGAGCTCGCGCCGGCCGATCCTGAACCCGGGCGTATCCCGCTCGACCAGGAGGCCGCCGATCCCCTCGGCGCCGGGCCGGCCCCCGAAGCGCGCGAAAACGAGGTAGAGCCGTGAGGTCCCGGCGCCGGTGATCCAGCACTTGTGACCGATGAGCCTGAAGCCGCCCGGCGCCTCCTCGGCGCGCGTCTCGAGGTCCGTCGCCGCCGAGCCCGCGGCGGGCTCGCTGATCGCGATCGCGGGCTTTTCACCCTCGAGCACCCAGGGGAAGTACCGGCGCTTCTGCGCCTCGGTCCCGTACGTCTTGAGGGCGCCGACGACGCCGAGACTGCCCTCGACGACGATCCGCCCCGTGATGCCGCACGCGCGCGCGACCTCCTCGATCGCGAGGATGACGTCGAGCACCGGACGGTCGGACCCGCCGTACTCGCGCGGGATCGTCATGCCCATGAGGCCCGCGCCGACGAGGTCCTTCACGTTCTCCCAGGGGTAGTCCTCGCTCGCGTCCCACGCCGCGGCGCGCGCCGCGAAGACGGCGTCGGCGAGCTCCCGCACCCGACGGCGGAACGCCTCCTGCTCCGGGCCGAGCTCGAGGTCCATGGCGCCCTAGATGTGGATCGCCTGCCCGAGCGCGGCGAGCGTCGCCTCGAAGGCCGCCTCGGAGAGCGTCGGGTGGGCGTGGATGGTATGGATGAACTCCTCCAGCGTCGCCTCGAGCGTCCGGCCGACGGCGAACTCGTGGATGATCTCGGTCGCCTCGGGACCCACGATGTGGACGCCGAGGATCTCACCCGTCGCCTTGGCGGCGACGACCTTGACGAAGCCCTCCGTGTCACCGAGCGCCACCGCCTTGCCGCTCGCCGTGAACGGGAACCTCCCGACGCTGATCTCGCGTGCGTGCTCGCGCGCCCTGGCCTCGGTGAGGCCGATCGACGCGACCTGGGGCCGGCAGTAGGTGCAGGAGGGCACGTTTCCGTAGTCCACGGGACGCGGCTCGCGGCCCGCGATCGCCTCGGCCGCGACGACGCCCTCGGCCATCGCCTTGTGGGCCAGGAGCGGCGGGCCCGCCATGTCGCCGATCGCGTAGACACTCTTCGCGCCGGTCTCCATGCGCGGCGAGACTTTCACGAAGCCGCGGTCGAGCTGGATGCCCAGCGCCTCGAGCCCGAGCCCCTTCACCTTCGCGGCCCGGCCGACGGCCACCAGCACCTGCTCGGCCTCGAGCTTGCCCTGGTCGGTCTCGACGATCGCGCCGGGCCCGCCCGCCTTGACCGAGGTGACCTTCACCCCGGTCTTGAGCTCGATGCCGCGACGCCCGAACGCGCGCGCCAGCTCCTTCGAGCAGTCCTCGTCCTCGACGGGAACGATCCGCGGCAGCGCCTCGAGCAGCGTCACGCGGACGCCGTAGGCGGCGTACACGTCGGCGAACTCGACGCCGACGGCACCCGCGCCGATCACGATCAGCGACGCGGGCTTGCGCTCGTTGCGGACGGCGCCGTTCGAGGAGACGACCGTCTTCTCGTCGATCGTGACGCCGGGCAGCGACCGGGGCTCCGAGCCGGTGGCGAGGATGACCGACTTCGCCTCCAGCGTCTCGGCACCGGCGGCGCCGGTCACCTCGACGGTGTCGCGCGCCGTGAGGACGCCCCGCCCGGGGAAGAGGGTGATCTTGTTCTTCCTGAACAGGAACTCGACACCCTTGGCCATCCGGTCGGCCACGCGCCGGCTGCGCTGCACCGCCTCGGCATAGTTCGCCTCGACGCCGCTCACGCGGATCCCGAACTCGGCGGCGCGGCCGAAGAGGGTGACGACCTCGGCGCTACGCAGGAGGGCCTTCGTGGGAATGCAGCCCCAGTTGAGGCAGACGCCGCCGGCCCGGTCGTCCTCGACGACGCCGACGCTCAGGCCGAGCTGGGCGGCGCGGATCGCCGCGACGTAGCCGCCCGGGCCGGTGCCCACGACGACGACGTCAAACGCGTGCCGGCCCATCGCTACACCAGGAGGCGGAGCGGCGCCTCGAGGAGCCGCTTCAGATCCTGGAGGAAGCGCGCGCCCATCGCGCCGTCCATCACGCGGTGGTCGCAGGAGAGCGTCAGCATCATCCGCCGCCCGACGCCGAGGCCGGTATCCTCCACGACAGGGACGCGGCGCACCGAGCCCACCGCGAGGATCGCGCCCTCGGGCGGATTGATGATCGCCGAGAACTCGCTGACGTCGAACATCCCGAGGTTCGAGACCGAGAACGTGGCGCCCGAGAGCTCCGCGACCTTGAGCTTGCGAGCCCGGGCGCGCTCGGCGAGGTCGCGCGCCTCCACGGCGATCTGCGCGAGCGACTTCGCCTGGCAGTCGCGGAGGACCGGCGTGATCAGGCCGTCCTCGAGGGCCACCGCGATGCCGAGGTGGGCGCGGTGGTGGACCCGGATCGCGTCCCCCTGGAACGAGGCGTTGATCTCCGGGTGGGTCGTGAGCGTGAGCGCGCAGGCGCGCAGGACGAAATCGTTGAGCGAGATCTTCGGCTGTCCGTCGAGCGCGTTGAGCTCCTCGCGGAGGTCCCACGCGCGGTCCATCGCCACCTCACTCGTGACGTAGAAGTGCGGCACGGGCGCCTTCGAGAGCGGCATGCGCCGCGCGATCGCGGCGCGGATCTGCGTGAGCGGCCGGTCCTCGTACTCCGGGCCCGCCGCCGCGGGCGCCAGGGCCGCGGCCGCGACGGGCCCGCGGGGGACGGCCCTGGCGGCGTCGACGTCGCGGCGGACGATCCGCCCGCCCGGACCCGAGCCCTGGAGCAGTCGCAGGTCGACGCCCGACTGGGCGGCGATCTTCTTGGCCAACGGCGAGGCCTTGACGCGGCCGGCCGATGCGGGCACCGCGACGCTCAGAGCCGGCGCCGCCTGGGCGACGGCGGGCTGTGGCGGCGCCATCGCCGGCCGCGCGGCGGGACTCGCGGCGCTCGGGGGCGCCGCGGCCGGGACCGCCGCCCCGGCCGGCGCCGAGGCGAGCACGGCGGAGATGTCGTCGGCGGGCTCGGCGATGACGCCGATCAGCGCGCCGACGGTCGCCTTCTCACCCGCGGGGACGAGGATCTTGCGGAGGACCCCGGCGCCGAAGGCCTCCATCTCGACGTCGGCCTTGTCCGTCTCGACCTCGGCGAGGATGTCACCCGGCTGGATCCGCTCACCCTCTCTCTTGAGCCACGTGATGATCTTCCCGCTCTCCATCGCCTCGGAGAGCTTCGGCATGACGACCTTCGTGACGGCCATGGTCAGCTCCCGTTCGCCCCGCACACGTGGCGGACCGCGGCGACGATCTTGTCTTACGTCGGTGTCTTGAGCTTCTCGAGGTTCTTCGCGTAGGGCATCGGGGCGTTGGCGCCGGTCACCCGTTCGACCGGCGCGTCGAGGTCGTCGAACGCGTGCTCGGTGACGAACGCGGCGATCTCGGAGCCCATGCCCGCGAACCCGGCGCCCGCCTCGACGACCACGGCCCGGTGGGTTTTCCGTACCGAGCCGATGATCGTGTCGGTGTCCATGGGCCGGAGGGTCCGCGGATCCACCAGCTCGACGGAGATGCCGTCCCGGGCGAGCTCCTCTGCCGCCTCCATCGCGCGGTACATCATGCCCATGTAGGCGATGACGGTGACGTCCGTCCCCTGGCGCCGGACGATCGCGCGGCCCAGCGGGATCAGGAAGTCCGGATCGTCGGGCACCTCGCCCTTGACGTGGTAGAGCGTCTCCGACTCGATGAAGATCACCGGATTGTCGTCGCGGATCGACGACTTCAGCAGACCCTTGGCGTCTTCCGGTGTCGTCGGGCGGACGACCTTCAGTCCCGGCACGTGATAGAAGTACGTCTCCATGGACTGCGAGTGCTGCGCGGCGAGCTGCGCCGCCGGCCCGCCCGGCCCCCGGATCACCAGCGGGACGTTGAACTGCCCGCCCGACATGTAGTTGAGCTTCGCCGCGGTGTTGACGATCTGGTCGATCGCGACCAGCGAGAAGTTGAACGTCATCATCTCGACGACGGGCCGCAGCCCGACCATCGCCGCCCCGATGCCGACGCCCGTGAACCCCGACTCGCAGATCGGCGTGTCCACGACGCGCCTCGGGCCGAACTCCTTGAGGAGGCCCTGGGTGACCTTGTAGGCGCCGTCGTAGAGCCCGACCTCCTCGCCGATGATGAGGACGCGCGGGTCGCGCTGCATCTCCTCGCGCAGCGCCGCGTTCAGGGCCTCGCGATACGTCATCACCGCCATCTCAGGCCTCCTTGTAGATGTCGGTGAAGAGCCACTCGGACGGGGGCTCGGGCGAGGCCTCGGCGAACGCGACGGCCTCGTCGATCCGGTCGCTGGCGTCCTTCTCGATCGCCCGGATGTCCGCCTCGGTGAGCGCGCCGGCCGCGAGCGCGCGCTCGCGGAACAGGAGGATCGGGTCGCGCTGCTTCTCGTGCTCGACCTCCTCCTTCGTGCGGTACACGGCGCCCGCCGGATCGCGCATCGAGTGGCCCCGGAAGCGGTAGGTGTCCGCCTCGATGAGCGACGGCGTTTTGTCGCGGCGCGCGCGCTCCGCGGCGCGCCCGACCACCTCGCGGACCGCCAGGACGTCCATGCCGTCCACCTTCTCGGACGGGATGCCGTAGGTCTGACCGAACTTCCAGATCTGCGTCTGCGCGAGCGCCCGCTCGACCGAGGTCCCCATCGCGTACCGGTTGTTCTCGCAGAGATAGATGACGGGCAGCTTCCAGAGCGCGGCGAGGTTCAGCGACTCGTGGAACTCGCCCTGCGGCACGGCGCCGTCACCGAAGTAGCAGACGATCACCTGGTCGCGCTCCTCGTACTTGATCGCGAAGGCGACGCCCGCCGCGACCGGCAGGTGCGCGCCGACGATCGCGTGGCCGCCCAGGAAGTTCACGCTCTTGTCGAAGAGGTGCATCGAGCCGCCCTTGCCCTTGGACAGGCCGTCACGGCGGCCGAACAGCTCGGCCATCATCCGCTTCGGGTCCGAGCCCTTCGCCAGGCAGTGGCCGTGCTCGCGGTACGCGGAGATCGCGTAGTCGTCGGGGCGGAGCGCGGAGGTCGCCCCGACCGCCACGGCCTCCTCGCCGATGTAGAGGTGGAGGAAGCCGCCGACCTTGCCGAGCGCATACGCCTCGGCCGCCTTCTCCTCGAACCGCCGGATCAGGAGCATGTCGCTCAGGAGCTGCCTCGCCAGCTCCGGCTCGAGGGTCGCTCCGGTCGCTCGTTGTGGCGCCATCGTCTTGGCCATACGGACCTCCTGCTACCAGCGCATCAGGCTGAGATCGTCCACGGACAGCCGCCGGCGAAGCCGGAAGATTGTGACGATGATGGCGAGCCCAACCGCCACCTCCGCCGCCGCGACGGCCATCACGAAGAAGACCAGGGCCTGGCCATCGGCGTTCCCGATCCTGTGGCCGAAAGCCACGAAGGCCAGGTTCGCCGCATTGAGCATCAGCTCGATGGACATGAACATCACGAGGGGATTGCGGCGCACGACGACACCGGTCACGCCGATGGCGAACAGCACCGCCGAGAGCGCGACGTACCAGGACTCGGGGACCGTCATGACTCAGGCCCGCCGGCGCGCCAGGAGCAGCACGCCCACCATCGCGGCGAGGAGCAGCACCGACGTCAGCTCGAAGGGAAACAGGTACCGGGTGAAGAGCACGCGGGCGATCGCCTCGACGCCGCCGGGCACGGCCGGGACCCCCGGCCCCGCCGGTGCGGCGAGTCCGCGCACGACCAGCAGCAGCTGGAAGGCGAGGAGCGCGCCCGCGGGCAGCGCCAGCAGGCGCCAGCCGCGCCGGGGGTCCGGACCCGTCTCCTCCTTGCCCGGGATCAGCACCATGATCGCGAACACGAAGAGCACCATGATCGCGCCGGCGTACACGATGACCTGGGCGGCCGCGAGGAACTCGGCGCCGAGCGTCAGGTAGAGGGCGGCGACGGCGCCGAGGTTCACCACGAGGAAGAGGGCGCCGTGGATCGCATTGCGCTTGAGCACGAGGCCGAGCGCCGAGCCGACCGCGAGGGTCGCGATCACGAAAAACGCCAGGCGGGCCATCACGGCCTCCGGTCGGCCGGGATCGGGACCGGCGACCGCGGGCGGCCGTCGGGCCCCGCGGCCTCGAGGGCGAGCAGGGTCTCCTTGGTGTAGATCATGCCGCCGCGGGTGTACGCGGCGAACTCGAGGATACCGGTGTCCATCCGGATCGCGTCCTCCGGGCAGGCCTCGACGCAATAGCCGCAGAAGACGCACTTGCCGACGTCGATGTCGAAGCGGGCCGGGACCTTCTCGATCTCCGGGTTCGGGTGCTCGGCGGCGATGATGTAGATGCAGTGCGCGGGGCACACCGTCTCGCACATCATGCACGCCACGCAGCGCGGCGAGCCGTCCTCGCGTCGGACCAGGCGGTGGAGCGAGCGCAGGCGGGGTGAGTAGGGCCGCCGCTCCTCCGGGTACTGGATCGTCACCGCGCCCCGCGCGCCCTTCCCACCGAGGGCGCGCGCCGTGTGCCGGGCCATGTTGCGGAAGAAGTGCGTCGCGGTCAGCACGACGCCCGCGAGGGCCTCGACGAGATAGAAGCGCTGGCGGAATTTCACCGGGATCCCCACGCCAGGAGCAGCAGCCCGGTCAGCACGATGTTGGCGACGGAGAGCGGGAAGAGCCCGAGCCAGCCCAGGCGCATCGCCTGATCGTAGCGGAAGCGCGGCAACGTCCAGCGGATCAGCATCATGAAGAAGATCATCGCACCGACCTTCGCCGTGAAGGCGCCGACCTGCAGGAGGACGACGAGCAGGTGGGGCAGCGCCCACGCCGAGCCCCACGGGAAGCGGAAGCCGTCGGCGGCGAGGTACGGGACCTGCCAGCCGCCGAGGAAGAGCGACGTCGTCATGCCGGCGATGACCACCGTCTCGAGAAAGTCGGCCATCATGAACATGCCGGCCTTCATCCCGCTGTACTCGACGAAGTAGCCGATGATCTCCGATTCGCACTCCGGCGTGTCGAAGGGGGCCCGCTTCGTCGCCGCGATGCCCGCGGTGAGGAAGAGGACGAACGCCAGCGGCTGCGTGACGATGCCCCAGGCGGGCAGCCAGCCCCAGAGGAGCCGCCCCTGCCCGCGCACGATGTCCATCATGTTGAGCGAGCCGTAGATCATGACCACGCCCATGATCGAGGCGCCGATCGCGATCTCGGAGGAGATCATGAGCGCCGCCGCGCGCTGGCCGCCGAGCAGCGCGTAGTTGTTGGCCGAGGACCAGCCCGCCATCATCACGCCGTACACGCCGAGCGAGAGCATCGCGAACACGTAGAGCACGCCGACGTTGAGGGTGACGGCCTGGAGCGGGATCTCGCGCCCGGCGACGCGGAGCGTGTCGCCGAACGGGATCGACGCGAACGCCACGAGCCCGAAGAACACGGAGACGAACGGCGCCAGCCAGAACAGGAGCCGGTCGGCGTGCGCCGGCCGGAAGTCCTCCTTGGTCAGCAGCTTGATCGCATCGGCGATGGGATGGAAGAGGCCGAACGCGCGGACGCCCAGGATGGACGCGCGGTTGGCGCCGATCCGGTCCTGCATGATCGCGGACTGCTTGCGCTCGACCCAGCCCAGGAGCCCGCCCAGGTTCAGGACGAACATCATCACGAAGGCGACGCGCGCGAAGACGATCCCGAGGTCGGCGGCGGCGCTCATCGGGCCACCATCTGGCCGGCGTCGCCGACGGACTGGTACGAGAGCCCGGCGAAGGCCGGGACGGCGGCGGCGAGCTCCCGGAACCAGCGCTCCGCGCGGGGCGGCCGCGGCCCGCCGCCGAGCGCCTCCAGCACGCGGCCGAGGATCTCCCACTCGGGCAGCGCCTGGCCGAGCGGCTCGACCGCCTGACGGAAGCGCTGCACGCGGCCCTCGAAGTTGGTGTACGTCCCCTCGCGCTCCACCCACGCCGCGGCGGGCAGCACCCAGTGGGCGCGCTCGCTCGTGGCGTTGCCGTTCGGCCCCACCCAGATGACCGTCTCCACCGCGGCGAGCGCGGCGCGCACGTCCGCCCCGGGGAGCCCGCTCGCGAAGAGGTCGTGGCCGAAGATCCAGAGGCACGTCACCTGGCGCGCGCGGGCGGCGGCGAGGATCGCCCCCGCGTCGCCGCCGAGCCCGAGGAGCTCCGCGCCGCGAGCGTTCGGGTGCTTGTCCGCGCGGATCAGGAAGTCGTCCTGGTCGCCCGGCGTCGCGGGCGGCACGCGGAAGGCGACCCGGCGGACGCCCTGGAGCTCGAGCACGCGCCGGAGGGCGAAGAGGTCCTCGTTCGCCATCGCCGGCGAGGCGAGCACGCCGATCGCGTCGGGCGCGTGCCGTCCGAGCGCGGCGGCGACGGCCGCGACCGCCTCGTCCCAGCTCGCGTCGGCGACCGCGCCCGCGTCACGGCGGACGGGCTGCACGAGCCGCGTCGTGTCGTCCACCGACCCAAAGCCGTAGCGCCCGGCGTCGCAGATCCACCACCGGTTCACGTCGGCGTTGAAGCGCGGCTTGAGCCGCGCGACACGGCGGCCGTCGTTGTGGTGGGGGCGCCGGCGGTTGACGTGCACCTCGATGTTGCAGCCGCGCGCGCACCCGGGACAGACCGACTTCGCCGTGTCCAGGTACCAGACGCGGACGGCGAACCGGAAGTCGCGGTCGGTCAGGGCTCCGACCGGACAGATGTCCACGACGTTCGCGGAGTACGGGTTGGCGAGCTCCGTGCCGGGGAAGAGGCCGATCTCGGACTCGTCGCCCCGGTGGAAGATCCCGAGCTCGCCCGTCCCCGTGATCTCGTCGCAGAAGCGAACGCAGCGCGAGCACAGGATGCAGCGCTCGGCGTCGAGCATGACGTGCGGCCCGAGCGGCACGGCCTTGGGCTTGTGCACCTTCTCGTCCGTCATGCGCGGATCGTAGAGGCCGTGCTTCATGTAGTAGATCTGCAGCCAGCACTCCCCCGCCTGGTCGCACACCGGGCAGTCGAGCGGGTGGTTGATGAGGTGGAACTCCATGATCGACCGGCGCGTCTCCTTGATGCGGTCGGTCTCGGTCCACACCGCCATCCCGTCGGCCGCCTGGGTGTTGCACGCGATCGTCGGCCGCGGCGTCTTCTCGATGTCCACCATGCAGAGCCGGCACTGCCCGGCGATGGAGAGACCGGGGTGGTAGCAGTAGTGGGGCACCTCGACGCCGACCGTCCGCGCCGCCTCGATGAGGTTCGTCCCCGCGGGGACCTCGATCTCCGTGCCGTTGATCGTCAGCTTGGGCATGGGCTATGTCGGTATCAGCGCCTCGAACTCGGCGCGGAATTTCTCGATGTACGAGATGTACGGCCCGACCGCGCCGTCGTAGAAGGCGCAGATGGTCGTGCCCGCGCCCCGCCGGGCGACGTCGAGGATCTTGTCGAGATCGTCCTTCGTGCCGTGCCCGTCGACGATCCGGTGGGACATCTTGTAGATCCAGCCGGTCGACTCGCGGCACGGCGTGCACTGCCCGCAGCTCTCGTGCGCGTAGAAGCGCGCCACCACCATGAGCGCCTCGGGAATCGACACGGTCTCGTCCATCACGATGACGCCGGCCGAGCCCGCCATGGTCCCCGCGTTCCGGAGCCCGTCCACGTCCAGCGTCACGTCGATCTCGTCGGCGCGGAGGATCGGCGCCGACGAGCCGCCCGGCACGACCGCCTTGAGCCGGCCGTTGCCCGTGACGCCGCCGGCCAGGTCGTAGACGAGCTGACGCAGCGTGATGGCGACCGACGCCTCGTAGATGCCCGGGCGCTTCACGCGTCCGGACACGGAGTAGATCCGCGTCCCGCCCTGGGTCTTGGTGCCCAGCGAGGCGAACCACGCGGCGCCGCGGTTGAGGATGTGCGGCACGTGGCAGATCGTCTCCACGTTGTTCACGATCGTCGGCATGCCGAAGGCGCCCTTGATCGCCGGGAAGGGAGGCTTGACCTTCGGCCACCCTTTCTTCCCCTCGAGCGAGGAGATGAGCCCGGTCTCCTCGCCGCAGATGTAGGCGCCGGCGCCCCGGTGCACCACGATGTCGAAGCCCCTCCCGAGGTACCCGGCGTCGTAGGCCTCGCGGACCGCGCCGACGAAGCGCCGCCAGGGCTCGACGTACTCGCCGCGGATGTACACGAAGGCCGTCGCCGAGCGGATGGCGCGCGCGGCGATCAGCATGCCCTCGATGAGCGCGTGCGGGTCGCGCTCGAGGAGGTAGCGGTCCTTGAACGTCCCGGGCTCGCCCTCGTCGGCGTTGATGACCAGGTAGACCGGGCCCGTGTGGGTCTTCGGAATGAACCCCCACTTCGTCCCCGTCGGAAAGCCGGCGCCGCCGAGGCCCCGGAGGTTCGACCGCTTGACCTCGTCCGTGATCGCCGCCGGCTCCATGGCCTGCGCCTTCGGCCAGGCCGTGTAGCCGCCGGTCTCGAGATAAGCGGCCAGCGTGTGGGCGTCCGCGCGGCCGAAGTTGCGCGTGAGGATCGCCTCGGTGGTCACCGGAGCCCCTCGAGGATCGCGTCGACCCGCGGCGGCGTCAGGTCGAACTCGTAGCGGTCGTCCACTTGCATCATCGGCGCCCGCTCGCAGGCGCAGAGGCACTCGACCGAGAGGAGCGTGACGCGGCCGTCGTCGGTCGTCTCGCCGACGTCGACGCCGAGGCGCGCCTTGAGGTGCTCGACGATGGTCCGCGCGCCGGCGAGGTGGCAGGAGAGGTTGTGGCAGACGGCGACGACGTGGCGCCCCTTCGGCTTCTGGAAGTAGAGCGTGTAGAAGGTCACGACCTCGTGGACGTGGGCGGGCGACAGCCCGAAGAGGCCGGCCACGTATTCCTCCGCCTCGAGCGACACGTACCCGAACGTCTCCTGCGCCATGTCCAGGACCGGGAGCAGCGCGCCGCGCGGGTCGGGGTAGAGCCCCTGGAGCCGCCGCACCTCCACGAGCTGCGCCTCCGAAAAGGCCAGCGTGGACGGGCTCACCGGTCGAGCTCCCCGCCGATCATGTTGACGGAGCCGAAGGTGGGGATCAGGTCGGCGATCATCTCGCCCTCGATCATCCGATGGAGCGCCGCCATCGGCGGCAGGCAGGGCGGCCGGCAGCGGACGCGATACGGCCGGTCGGTGCCGTCGGAGACGACGTAGAAGCCGAGCTCGCCGTTCGCGCCCTCGACCGCGACGTACGCCTCGCCGAGCGGCGGCCGGATCCCGTTGCCCTCCATGATCAGCATGAAGTGGTTCATCAGCCCCTCGATGGAGCCGTAGGCGGTCTCCTTCGGCGGGAGCACGACCCGCTTGTCTCTGACGTTGATCCGATCGAGGGCCGCGCGCTGCTGGCCCTGGAGGTTGGGCGAGAGGGTGATCGGGAGGAGCAGGAGGCCCTCGGTCTTGCCCTGCTTGCCGCGATCGACGTAGGCCGCGGCGTCGATGGGCCGCCCCGCGACGTCCACGTTGATCGCGCCGCCCGGCATCAGCGCGAGCGCCTGCTCGACAATGCGCATCGACTGCTCCATCTCGGCCATGCGCACGAGGTAGCGCGCGTAGTTGTCGCCGTCCTTCTGGGTCGGAACCTCCCAGTCGAGCCGGTCGTAGACGTCGTATGGCTGGGCACGACGCACGTCGTAGGGGACGCCCACGGCGCGGAGCAGCGGGCCCGTGATCGCGTACGCGATCGTCTCCTCGCGCGTGAGCGCGCCGACGCCGACCATGCGATCGATGAAGATCCGGTTACCGGTCAGCAGGCGGTGCACCTCGTCGAGGACCTCGCGCGTCTCCTTGAAGGCCTTGGCGGTCTTCTCGGCGAAGCCGTCCGGGAGATCCGCCTTGACGCCCCCAACGCGCCCGTACGAGATCGTGAGGCGGGCGCCGGTGACGTCCTCGACGAGCTCCCAGAGGAACTCGCGCGCCTTGATCATGTAGAGGAAGACGGTAAAGGCGCCGAGCTCCATCGACGAGGCGCCCACGCACGTCAGGTGATCGCAGATCCGCGAGATCTCCGACATGATCACGCGGATGTACCGGCACCGCTCGGTCACCTCGATGCCGAGGAGCTTCTCGACCGCGGCGCAGTAGCCGAAGTTGCAGATGAGCGGCGACACGTAGTTGAGCCGGTCGGTATAGGGAATCGCGTTGTTGTACCCGCCGACCTCGCAGTCCTTTTCGAACGCGCGGTGGAGGTACCCGATCTCGACGTCGGCTCGCACGATGGTCTCGCCGTCGAGCTCGGTCGCGATCCGGATGATCCCGTGCATCGCGGGATGGGCCGGCCCCATGCCGACCTGGAGGTTCTGGCCGCCGCCGCCGGTGCCGGCCCCCTCGCCGAGCATGAACTCGCGCCGCATCGTCTCCGCCATGCGCGTCCTAGTGCGGGGGGCCGATCAGCGGCTGCCGCCGGTCGATCGGGTAGTCCTTGCGCAGCGGGTGGCCCACGAACTCCTCGTACATGAGCAGGCGGCGGAGGTCCGGGTGGCCGCCGAAGCGCACGCCGAACATGTCCCACACCTCGCGCTCGAACCAGTTCGCGATCGGCCAGAGCGCGACGGCGCTCGGCACCACCGCGTCGTCCTCGTCCACGCGCGTCTTGATCCGGACGCGGTGGTTGTGGGGCAGCGAGTAGAGATGGTAGACGACCTCGAAGCGCGGACCGTCCTCGCGCCCCGGGTACTTGAGGTAGTCCACGGCCGTCAGGTCCATGAGCATGTCGAAGGCGAGCGCGGGCTCGTCGCGGCAGAACGCGAGCGCGCGCGGGAGCGCGGCGCGCGTCACGACGGCGGTCGCGTCGCCGCGGTGCTCGTGGGTCTCGAGCACGTCTGGACCCAGCCGCGCCCGGATCGCCGCGAGAACGGCCGCCCCCTCCACGTCAGTACCTCTGGACCTGCGTGGCGATCTTGTCCTGGAGCTTCATGAGGCCGTCGATGACCGACTCGGGCCGCGGCGGGCAGCCTGGGATGTAGACGTCCACCGGGATGATCGTGTCGATCCCCTGGACCGTCGCGTAGTTGTCGTAAAAGCCGCCGGTGCAGGTGCACACGCCGAAGGCCACGACCCACTTCGGCTCGGTCATCTGGTCGTAGACGCGCTTGAGGACCGGCGCCATCTTGTGGCTGATCGTCCCGACGACGAACAGGACGTCGGCCTGGCGCGGCGAGAATCGGGGCAGTCCAGCGCCGAAGCGATCGATGTCGTAGTGCGAGCACGCCGTCGCCATGTACTCCATGCCGCAGCAGGCCGTGACGAACGGGTACTGGAAGATCGAATACTTCCGCGCCCAGCCGATCGCCTCGTCGAGCTTCGACGTGAAGAACGCGCCTACTCCCATTCGAGGCCTCCCTTGCGCCAGACGTAGAGGAACCCGAGCATGAGGATGCCCAGGAAGACCATCATCTCGGCGAACCCGAACCAGCCGAGCCGGCGGTAGAGAAGCGCCCAGGGCCAGATGAACAGGAGTTCGACGTCGATGAGGATGAAGAAGATCGCGACCGTCGAGAACTTGATCGCGAAGCGTCCCTCGGAGACGCCGATCGGGTCCTTGCCGCACTCGAAGGGCTCCGCCTTGACCGGCGTGAGCCGGCGTGGCGCGATGAGCTTGGGAATCCCGAGCAGGGCGCCCGCGACGAGCGCGGCGAAGGCGAAGGTCATCAGGATCGGCGTGTAGGTCACGGCGCCTCCGCGGCCTCCGCCTGGCGCTTGGCGTGGTACGAGCTGCGCACCAGCGGCCCGGACTCCACGTGCGCGAAGCCGAGCGTCCGTCCGACGGCCGCGAGCTCGGCGAACTCGTCGGGATGGTAGTAGCGAGCGACCGGCAGGTGCTGGGCCGACGGCCGCAGGTACTGGCCGAGCGTCAGGATCGTGACACCGGCCGCGCGCAGGTCCCGCAGCGTCGACACCAGCTCGTCCTTTTCCTCGCCGAGCCCGAGGATGATGCCCGACTTCGTCGGGATCTCCGGGGCGAGTGCGCGCGAGCGGCGGAAGAGCTCGAGCGTGCGCTCGTACCGGCCGCCGTGTCTGGCGATCCTGTACAGGCGCGGCACCGTCTCCGTGTTGTGGTTGAGGACGTCGGGGCGCGCCGAGAGCACGGCCGCGAGCGACGCCGCGTTCCCCTGGAAGTCCGGGATGAGCGCCTCCACGCGGCAGCGCGGGGCGTGCCGCCTCGCGGCACGGAGCGTCGCGGCCCAGTGCGCCGCGCCGCCGTCGGCGAGGTCGTCGCGGTTGACCGACGTGATGACCACGTACTCGAGGCCGAGCTCGCCGAGCGCGCGCCCGATGCGCTCGGGCTCCTCGCGGTCCTCCCAGGTGGGCCGGCCGTGCGTGATCGCGCAGTAACCGCAGTTGCGCGTGCACACGTCGCCCAGGATCATGAAGGTCGCGGTCGCGTCCTCCCAGCACTCGCCGATGTTCGGACAGCGCGCTTCCTCGCAGACCGAGTGGAGGTTCCATTCGCGCATGCGGTGCTTGAGCCGCATGTAGTTCGGCCCGCCGGGCGCACGCACCTTCAGCCACGCGGGCTTGCGTCCCTCGCGGAGGCTCTCCGGCTGGATGACCGGGAGTGGGCGCGTCACGGGCAGTCGTGTCATCCGATCGAAACCGCATCATTATGCCATAGCAAAAACCACCCGCACGACGGGAACACCGAGCCGGAAAAAGGTTGGTGCCGAAGGGGGGACTCGAACCCCCACGGGTTGCCCCACACGCCCCTCAAACGTGCGCGTCTGCCAGTTCCGCCACTTCGGCGCGAGACGAGAGCGGAGTATAACGCGCCTAGCGGCGCGTGACAATTCTCCCCGCG
>JBGQEL010000066.1:0-22891 GCA_041496385.1 Methylomirabilia bacterium
AACCGCGTCTTCAAGGACAAGCCTGGCGGGTTGGTGGTCGACTACCTGGGCCTTGCCGACGAGCTGCGGAAGGCGCTCGCCACTTACACGGAGAGTGGCGGCACCGGCAAGACGGCGGTCGATCAGGCCGAGGCCGTTGCCGAGATGTTGCGCAGGTATGAGATCTGCATTGGCCTGTTCCATGGCTTCGACTGGTCGCGCTGGACCGCTGGCAGGCCGCAAGACCGCCTTTCACTTCTGCCAGCGGCCCAGGAGCACATCCTGGCGCAGGACGACGGCAAGAACCGACTGCTCAGCACTGTCACCGCGTTGTCACAGGCATTCGCGCTCGCGGTACCCCACGAAGAAGCGATGCGCATCCGCGACGACGTCGGCTTCTTCCAGGCCGTGCGATCCGTGCTCGCCAAGAGCGCGGCCGGCGAGCAGAAGACCGACGAGGAGCTGGACCACGCCATCCGGCAGATCATCTCGAAGGCGGTCGTCTCGGACGAGGTCGTGGACATCTTCGCCGCGGCGGGGCTCAAGAAGCCAGACATCTCGATCCTTTCCGACGAGTTCCTGGCCGAGGTGCGCGGCATGCCGCAGAAGAACCTCGCGGTGGAGCTGCTGCAGAAGCTCCTCGCGGGCGAGATCAAGACGCGCTTGAAGCGCTTCATGGTGCAGGCGCGCTCCTTCGCGGACATGCTCGAGCAGTCGCTCCGCCGCTATCAGAACCGCGCCATCGAGACGGCCAAGGTCATCGAAGAGCTGATCCAGCTCGCGAAGGACATGCGGCAGGCCAGCCAGCGCGGCGAGGCCCTCGGCCTCACCGACGACGAGGTGGCCTTCTACGACGCCCTCGAGACCAATGACAGCGCCGTCAAGGTGCTCGGCGACGAGGCCCTGCGCGCCATCGCCCGCGAGCTGGTCGCGACCGTCCGCGCCAACGTCACCATCGACTGGACCGTCCGCGAGAACGTCCGCGCGCAGCTCCGCGTGCTGGTGAAGCGCATCCTCCGCAAGCACGGCTACCCGCCCGACAAGCAAGAGAAGGCGACGCAGACAGTACTGGAGCAGGCGGAGCTGCTGTCGGAGGGATGGGCGACTGCCTGACGGGAGCTTGACAGGGTCTCATGACGGCAGGCGATACTGGCGGCACGACACGTTTCCCATCGAGGCTCTGCGCGCCGGAGTCGTGGACGAGGACGGGCGGGAGGATTCCGTGCGGCTGGAGGAAAGATAGTGGCAGCGGGGGTTCGGGCGGCGGTTTTGGCCTTCGTGCAATCGCGGTCCGAGGACTATCCGGTCCGTTGGGTGGATGAGCTGACGTCCAAAGGCGATTTCGACGGTCGGGAGTACGCGCTCGAGTTCTTCAGCGTGCCGGCTTCCGAACAATCTGCCTTGCGACGACGACTGCGCCCCGTGCGAAAGGAAGCGGAGGACATGCTCGGGCGGCCAATCGTTTTAGTCTTTCATACGCCCGAGGCGACGGCGAAGCACTACGAAGGGGTCGTGCGCCAGAACCTTCGTTGATCATCGAACGCCTCCTTCTCCGGATCGCCGGTCGTCGCGTTACTTCGGCTCGAGCATGTGTCCCAGGGCCGCCTCCAGCTCCCGCCGGGTCGTCAGACCCTCGAAGCGGGCGTGGATGATCCCGTGTCCGTTTACGACGAAGATCCACGGCTCGGATCGCAGATTCCACGCCCGCACCGTGGGAGCGAACGTTCCTGGGGAGTCCGCCTGCCAGATCTCCTGATGGATGAAGACGATTCGATCGCCGTACGTCGGGATCAGCGTCCGCACGACGTCCACGACGGGTCCGCAGACCCGGCTGGTGCAGAGCCTTGGACTCGCGAACACGATCACCTGCGGCTTGCCCTGCGCGATCGCATCCGCGATGCGAATCTGGTGCAACCGGGGATCGGGCGGATCGCTCGAATCGATCCGGCGCAAATCGCTGACGTCACTGGCGACGGGGTTGCGGCTGCGCGGTGCAGGCGTACCTGGCATCGGCGCGTGGGCGACCGCGAGAGCGTCGACGGTCAGTCGCGCGGCCTCGATGGGGCCGTCACCCTGTTGCGCGAGGATCTCGAGGCCCCAGGAGCCGGGACGCCTGAACGTCACCTGCGCGACATAGACGCCCTGCACGTCGGTGGCGTCGCCGTGCAGATGCCGCGTACCGTCTGGATGGATGTGGACGTGGTTCCCCTGCTCGACGACCTCCAGCTTGTGGTAGCGGGCCGGCGCCACCTGGGTGAGCAGCGCCTGCTCGTCCCGGATCTCGTAGACCCGCACGACGACCTTGGCGTCGTCCAGGAGCTTGTGGTTCTTCAGGAGCCCGAAGGCGAACCGATTCTCGCCGACCGCCAGCTCCGAGGTCGTGATGAGCGGCTGCAGTGCTCCGTTCACCGGCGTGGGCGGGTCGGCCGCGGCGGCCGACCCGAAGAGCCCCACCGCGATGACCCCGACGGCCCAGAGCTTCATCACTCCACGATGACTTGTCCGTACATCCAGGGGTGGGGAAGACAGATGTAGTAGTAGTTGCCCGGCTGCGTGAAGGTGATCGCCTTCGAGCCATTCTTGGCGAGGGCGCCGGTGTCCCACGCGTTCTTTTCCATCCCGGTGGCGGTGTGCGGCAGATCGCCGACGTTGGTGAACGTCACCGTGGTCCCCGCCTTGATCCGAACGCGGGACGGCGCGTAGCTGTACTCCACATTGCCGGCGCCCATCCTGATCGTGTCGACCCCGCTCGCGATCGGTCCAACGGGCCCGGCCACGGTCGCGGGCGGCGGAGGCGGCCACAGCGGGCTCAACTGCCCCTTCAGGGAGAAGGCCCACACCGCGTCACCGGAGGCGCTGCCCTGCAGCTGGTTGCCACCCGTCGCGATGACGACGTATTCCTCGCCGTCCACCTCGTAGATGACGGGGGGCGCGTCTGCGCCGAAGCCGGTCTGGAACCGCCAGAGCTCCTTGCCCGTCCTGGCGTCGAGCGCCAGGAAGTTGCCATCGGGCTCGCCGCGGAAGACGAGGCCGCCGGCGGTCACGGTCGAGCCACCGCCGCCACCGATGCGGTACGGCGTCGTGTGCTGCCAGACGATCTTGTTCGTCTTGCCGTCGATCGCGGTGAACGTCCCACTCATCGGTGAGCCGATCGGCGCCGCCTGCGTACCACCGAAGTAGCGTAGCCCGCGCACGAACGTGTCGCCGTATCGCGTGAAGGCGCTGGTGCGCACCGTGCCCGGCACGTAGAAATAGCCCGTGTCCGGACTGTACGGCACCGGCGACCAGTTCGTGCCACCGACCCCCGACGGCTGCATGAGCACCGGGGTTTCCCAGAAGGTCTCGAAGATACAGCCGGCCTTCTCATAGCCGGGCAGCAGCTCGGCGCACTGGGGCACGGTCGCGTCGCCGAGCGGGAACGGCTGCGTCTTGGCGGTCTTCTGCCGCGGGTCCTGCGGCACCGCGCGCTCTTCGATGCCGATCAAGGGCTTGCCGTTCGTGCGATCCAGGATGTACACCCAGCCCGTGCGGCCGGCCTCGGCGATCCCCTTGCGGGGCTGGCCATCGATCACCGTGTCGAAGAGGACCACCGGGCTCGCCGCGTCGTAGTCCCAGATGTCGTGGTGCACCTGCTGGAAGTGCCACACGTACTCGCCGGTCTTGGCCTTGAGGGCGATCATCGAGGCGCAGAACAGGTTGTCCCCCTCGCGCATCGCCCCGTCGTAGTCCGGCCCGCAGTTGCCGGCGACGAAGTAGACGAGCCCGAGCTGCGGATCGAGGGCCGGCGTGTTCCAGATCGTCGCCCCGCCGCGCATCGAATGGTCGGTGCCGGCCGGCCAGGTGTCGCTGCCGAACTCGCCGGGACCCGGCAGCGTGAACCACCGCCACCGGATCTCGCCGGTCTTCGCGTCCAGGGCGGTCAGGCGACCGCGCACGCCGAACTCGCCGCCGGCGATGCCCGTGTAGACCATGCCGTCGTAGTAGAGCGGCGCGCTGGTGATGGTGTAGCCGTTTTCCCACTTCTCGAGGGGCGTCTTCCACGCCACCTTGCCCGTCTTCATGTCCAGGGCCACGACGTTGGCGTCGAGCTGGCCGAAGAACAGCAGCCCCTCGCCCATGGCGAGCCCGCGGTTGACCCAGCCACAGCACGCGGTGGAGATCTTCTGGTCGATGCCCGACCAGTATTCCCAGAGGATCACGCCGGTCTTCGCATTCAGCGCGAAGACGTCGTCGTTGCCCGTGATGACGTACATGATGCCGTCCTTGACGAGCGGCGATGCCTCGAAGGAGTACTTGCCGCCAAGGCCGGAGCCTTTGAGGCGCGTCATCCAGACGCCTTTGAGCTGATGGGCGTTCGTCGTGTCGATCTGCTTCAGCGTGGAATAGCGTTGGTTGGTGAGGTTGCCGCCGTTCGTGACCCAGTCCTTGCCGACCGGACTCTGGAGCAAGCGGTCGATCTCCGGATCGGCAGCCCGGACTGGCGTCGCCACCATGGAGAACACGCCCAGAGTCATCAACAGCCGGAGCCAGCGTTGACCGTGACGCCGCATGTGGTCGCCTCCTCGTCAGTCGGGTCGGGTTGCCACGCGAGTCGTCCGATGCGCGCGACGATCTGCCTAACGGGGCGTCGTGTCAAGTGGCTTTCGCGCATGCGGAGGAGGGTATACTCCGACCATGACCGACGAGCAAAAACGCATCCGCGGCTATCTGGAAGCTCAGGGCGCGAAGCTCTCCCCGGCTCAGATCGTCGAGAAAGTCCGCGAGGCGATGGGCCGCTTGCGCGCGGCGGCCGCGGCCGTGCCGCCGGCGCGCTTCGGGGAGTCGCCGGCGCCGGGCGAGTGGAGCGCCAACGAGGTGATGGCCCACGTCGTGGACGCCGGTCGGCACTTCGGCGAGGGCATCGTGCGCGCCATCGACGGCCTGCCGCCGGGCGAGCGGCGGCACGACGCCGAGCGGCCGGCCGCGGCGAGCCACACCGGGCCGGAGTGGCTCGCGATGCTCGATCGGGACCGCGAGGCGCTCTTCGACCGCGCGCTGCGCGCCGACCCGGTCGCGCGGGCTGAGCGAAGCATCTCCCACGGCATGTTCGGCATGCTGAGCTGGCGCGAGACCCTGCTATTTATTCGTGTCCACGACCTCGACCACGCGGGCCAGCTCGAGAAGATCGCGGCGACCCTTCCCCCGACCGCGCGCTGATGCGGGTCGCGATCTCGCTGCGCCTCGCCAACGACGACTGGGCGCGGGCGAGCGCGTGGGTGGTCGAGGCCGAGCGGCTCGGCGCCGACTGCGTCTGGTCGGCTGAGGCGTGGGGCCACGACGCGGTCACGCCGCTGGCGTTTCTCGCCGCGCAGACGTCGCGGATCAAGCTCGGCTCCGGGATCATGCAGGCGGGCACGCGCACGCCGGCGCTCGTCGCGATGACGGCCATGAGCCTGGCGTCGATGTCGGGCGGGCGCTTCCGGCTCGGGCTCGGCGTGAGCGGACCGCAAGTGATCGAGGGCTGGCACGGCGTCCGCTTCGATCACCCGGTACAGCGCATGCGCGAGACGGTGGAGATCGTCCGCCGCGCCGTTCGGGGCGAGCGCGTGGAGTACGCGGGGTCGGTCTACACGCTGCCGCTGCCGGGCGGCGAGGGCAAGGCGCTTCGCTCCGCGGCGAAGCCCCAACCCGACATTCCGATCTATCTCGCGACGCTGTCGCCCAAGAGCCTCGAGATGACGGGCGAGATCGCCGACGGCTGGCTCGGCACCTCGTTCATGCCCGACCACGCGCGCGTCTTCTTCGACCACATCGCCGCCGGCGCCGCGCGCGCCGGACGCGCGCTCGGAGCTCTCGACCTCCAGGCGGGTGGGGCGGTGGCGTTCGGCGATGACCTCGAGCGGCTGATCGCCGCCCGCAAGCCCGGGTTGGCGTTCTCGCTCGGCGCCATGGGCTCGCGCCGGTACAATTTCTACAACGACGCGTACAAGCGCGCCGGCTACGCGGACGCGGCCACGGAAGTCCAGCGCCTCTGGCTCGACGGCAAGCGCGAGGAGGCCGCGGCGCGCGTGCCGGACGACCTGGTGCTCAAGGCGAATCTCCTCGGCACGGAGGCGATGATCCGCGAGCGGCTGAAGGTCTATCGCGCCGCGGGCGTCACGACGCTCAGGGTCGAGCCGGCCGCCGATGACCTCGAGACGCGCGTGGCGACGCTCGGCCGCCTGATGGATCTGCTCCGCGCGCTCTGACGTGTTTCACGCCGCGGCCGTTGCCGGGAGCGCCACCGCGTGGTCCGACGCCGGCTCCGCCAGCCGGCGCAGGAAGCAGCGGACGTCGCCGAGGTGCTCGTAGCGCTCGACGTGAGCGCTCCAGCGCGCCTCCTCCGGATCGAGCCCGAGCCAGCGGAGTGCCGCCTCGGTGACGAGGAGATAGGCCCGCTCCCGCGTCACGCCGTTCTTCAGCAGGCGGTGCGCCAGGATGACGTCGACGCCCGCCACCTGGCCCCGGCCGCCGACCATCTGGCGCAGGAAGCGGCCGTGGTGGACGACGATCTTCAGATCCAGGCTGGCGGCGCCGCGGCAGGCGCCGCAGGCGCACGAATCGTCGGCGTCCATCTCCCGCTGAAGGGCCTTGAAGGCGGCGAACGCCTCGTCCAGGACGTCGAGCAGCCGCGCCGGGGGCGCGACCGCGCCGTCGGGGCCGAGGGCGAAGACGGCGTCGCCCTCCACCTCCTGGATTTCCAGGGGTGGCGACAGCCGGCGCATGACCGATTCCAGCAGCGCGGCGATGATCTGCGACCCGTGCTCCAGCTCGGTCGCGGTGACGAACGCGGTGTACCCGGAGATGTCGGCCAGCACCAGAGCCCCGTCTTGCGTGTAGGTCTTCATGCCCTTGAGACACCGGAGCGGGCCCCGCGTGAAAGAGGCCGGTCTCAGCCCCCGACGTAGCGGCTGACGTGGTACGGCACGTGCGCCAGCCCCGGGCAGAAGGTCCCGACCACGGTCGCCAGCCGCGCGCAGAGCGCCTTCGTCGGCGCCGTCGCCCGGGCCAGCCGCGCGCGCGCGGCCTCGGCCTGGCGCGCGAGCGCTGCCATGTCGACGGTCGTCACGCGGCGGCCCTCGACGACCATGCGCCCGCCGATCATCACGCTCTCCACGGCGCCGCCGTCCTCGGTGTGCACCAGCTGGTTGGTCGGGTCGTTGCAGGGCACCCAGTTCACGTGGCCGAGGTCGAGGAAGACGATGTCGGCCTTGTAGCCCGCGGCCAGCCGGCCGATCGTGCCGCCGAGGCCGAGCGCGCGGGCGCTGCCCTCGGTGGCCGCGAGCGCGACCTCGTCCGTGGTGACCCAGCGCTCGATGTCGGGCGTCTGGGCCTTGGAGGCGAACGAGGCCAGGCGCATGGCCTCGTACATGTTGAGGTTGTCCGAGCAGTTGGCGCCGTCGGTGCCGACGCCGACGTTGACCCGGCGCTCGAGCATACCGCGCATGTCCGCGAGCCCGTTGCCGAGGCGCATGTTGCTGCCGGGATTGTGGGCGACCGAGGCGCCGTGGTCGCCGAGCCGCTTCATGTCGTCGCCGTCGAGCCAGACGCCGTGCGCCACGGTGAAGTGCGGACCGAGCGCGCCGAGGTCGTCCAGGTGCGCGGTCAGCGTCTTGCCGTAGCGCTGGAGGCCGACGATCGCCTGCACCTTGGATTCGGCGACGTGGCTGTGCAACCCGACGCCGTGCTCGACCGCCAGCTCGGCGCAGGCGCGGATGAAGGCGTCGGAGCAGTGATGGGGGATGGTCGGCGCGACGCCGAGCCGCACGTGCCGGCGATCGAGCGTCCAGCCACGCAGCGCCTTCCGCATGTTCGCGACGCTCGTCTTCCACGGTGCCAGGCGCAGCGCGTCCACGTCCTTCTGGAGCGCGGGCGTGAGTACCTCGCGGAGGCCCGGGATCGCCTCGAAGAACGTTCGGTCGGCGACCATCGGCGCCAGGACCGCGCGCAGGCCGACGTCCGCGTAGGCGCGGCCCACGGCCTCGAGGCCCTCCAGCGTCGGCACCGGCCACTCGAACGGCAGGTCGTAGCACGCGGTGCAGCCCTTGAGGGCCATCTCGACCGCGCCGAGCTTGGCGCTCAGGTACCTGTCCTCCAGCGAGCGCCCGCCGTTGATCCACGGGCCCGCCGTGAGCAGCAGCTCGAGCGTCCAGCGGTCGCCCATGCCCTTGGCGAGATTGCCGTGCGCGTGCGTGTGCGCGTTGATCAGCCCCGGATGCAGGAGCTTGCCGCGCGCGTCCACGACCCGGGCGCCGGCGGGCGCCCGGAGTCCGGGCGCGCCGATCTCCACGATGGTGTCGCCCTTGATGAGAATGTCGGCGGGCGCGGCGCGATGGGCTCGCGCGTCGAGCACGCGCCCGCCCCGGACGACGGTGTGCGCGGCCCGTGGCGCCTTCACGATCCTGGCCTTCATGGACGCCGCTCCTCGCTGGCCGCGCGGCGGCTCTCCTCGCGGATCAACCCGAGCACCTCGCGCTTGAGCTCGTTGAAGATCGGCGAGGTGGTCGCCTCGAGCGAGCGCGGGCGCGGCAGCTCGACCGCGAGCCGCTTCTTGATGCGCCCGGGCCGCGCCGTCATGACGCAGACGGTATCGGCCAGCAGGAGCGCCTCCTCGACGTCGTGGGTGATGAACAGCACGGTCTGATGCCGGCGCTCCCACACGGAGAGCAGCAGCTCCTGCATGACGGAGCGCGTCTGCGCGTCGAGGCTCCCGAAGGGCTCGTCCATCAGCAGCAGCTCGGGCTCCATGACGAGCACTCGCGCGATGCCGACCCGCTGCTTCATGCCGCCGGAAAGCTCGGCCGGGTAGTGACGTTCGAAGCCGCGCAGACCGACCTGCTCCAGCAGCGCGTCGACCTTCGGGCGGTACTCCGCGGCGGCCACGCCGCGGGTCTTGGGGCCGAACGTGATGTTGTCGAGCACCGTGAACCAGGGGAAGAGCGCCGCCTCCTGGAAGACGACGGCGCGGCGTGGATCGGGGCGGCTCACCGGCTGTCCGCGGAAGAGCACCTCGCCGCGGGTCGGCCCGTCGAAGCCGGCGACCATATTGAGGAGGGTCGACTTGCCGCAGCCCGACGGTCCGAGCACGGCGGCGAACTCGTTGGGGGCGATGCCGAGATCGATCCCTTCCAGCGCGACGAGCCGGCCCGATCGCCCGGTGAACTCCTTGAAGACGCCGCGCAGCTCGACCACGGGCGCCGCGTCAGGCATGCCGCTCCAGGACCCGCCAGCGCAGCAGCACCTGCGAGGCGCGGAAGATGACCTGGTCGGAGACGAAGCCCAGGAGCCCCACCGAGAACATCGTGGCCACGCAGATGTCCATCCGCCCGACGTAGTAAGCGTCCCACAAGACGTAGCCGAGTCCGGACTTGACCGCGATCATCTCGGCGACGATGACCGCCGTCCAGGCGACGCCGACGCCGAGGCGCAGGCCCGTGAAGATGGACGGCAGCGCCGACGGCAGGACGACCTTCAGCAGAATCGTCCGCTCGCCGGCGCCGAGCATGCGCGCCGCGCGAAGGAGCATGAGATTGGTGTCGCGGACGCCGTGCGAGGTGTTGACGACGATGGGATAGAACGCGCCCAGGCCGATCAGGAACAGCGCGCTGGCGTCGTAGATGCCGAAGACGGCGATGGCGAACGGCAACCAGGCGGTGATGGGCACCGGCCGCAGGAGCTGGATCGAGGGATCCACCAGACGCGCCACCATACGGTTCCACCCGACGAAGATGCCGAGGGGAATGGCCACCGCCGCGGCGAGACCGAAGCCCTCCAGGACCCGGCGCCCGGAGTAGAGGACGTTGGCCACCCAGGTGCCCGAGTAGGGGGAGAGCGACTTGCCCGGCGCGCCGAAGATCCACTTGCGCCAGGAGTCCACCACCTGGGCCGGGGCCGGCACGATCCCCTCGACGAGCCACCGCTGCTCGACGGCCAGGTGCCAGACGCCGAGCAGCAGCAGCGGCAGGATCAAGAACCAGGGGATGCGCCGGCCGCTCACGCCCCGCGGCCCGTCTCTACTTGTTCTGCCCGAGGTCGGCGGCGGTGCGCCCGGTGGCGCGGGCGAGAAACTCGTAGGTGTAGAGCTGCCCCACCTCGCCCGAGACCTCGCGGGCGATGACGCCGTTGTCGAACAGGAACTTGGAGATGCGCTTGATGGACTCGAGCGGCAGCGTCACGTCGAAGCGCGTGTAGCGGATGGCCTCGCTCGCGACGGCCTCGGGCAGCCCCGCCTTCTCGGCGTAGATCTTGGCGAAGCGCTGCGGGTCGGCCTGGGCGATCTTGAGCACGTCCACGTAGGCGGAGACGAGCCGCTGCGTCGCCTCGCGCTGCTTCTCCATGAACCCGCGGTTCACGGCGAGGACGGCGATGAGCCCGCCCACGGTCCTGGTGCCGTTGTGGGTGATCGTCGGGTACTGCGCCCAGCCCTCCGTGATGCCCTGGGCGCAGAACGGGTGCCAGACCACGGCCATGTCGATTTCCTTGCCCTGGAGCGATTTGAGGTAGTTGCCGCCGCCGCCGACTATATTAATGATGCGGAGCTTGCCGTACTCGAGGCCGTTTTCCTGGACCGAGGCCGCGAACTTGAGCCAGGAGATGGAGCCCGCCCCGACGCCGATGGTCCTGGCGCCGAGCCCCGTCCAGTCCTTGACGTCCTCGCCCTTGCGCACCAGCAGGCAGTCGTTGCCGGAGCCGATGCCTGCCACGCCGATCATGGACTTGGCGCCCTGGCCCAGGGCGAGGGTGATGTCCTGAGGGCCGAAGGCGGCGATGTCGAGGTCGCCCGAGGCCAGGGCCGTGCGCGCGTCCGCGAAGCGCTGGAAGAGCACCGGCTCGACCTGGATGTTGTACTTGGCCGCCTGCTCGGGGAAGATCCAGAGCGGCGACAGGGCGGGCACGTTGGCCATGCCCAGCTTGACCTTGACCGCCGTGGCCAGCGGAGTCCGCGCGGCGTCGGCCTGCGCGAGGGCGCGGGTCGCCGATCCGGGAGCGGCCAGGAGCGCGAGCAGGACCAGCGACGAGCCGACGAGCCACCTGTTCATGTGGAGCCTCCCAGAGCGATGCGTGGGCAGAGTGTGGCACGCGTACCGCGGCTCATTCAAGGCTTCCGTCGGCCGGGCGAACCCCATACAACCGGGCGCGAGCGCGGCAGGCACCCCATACAAAGGGGCGCGCCGAAAGGCGCTTGACTCGGCGCCGTCTCGGGGCGATCGTCGGGCGCATCGAGCGGTGCACCCGACACACGAGGGGAGCGAGACGAACGTGACGATCAAGGACCTGGAAGCGTTCGGCGACGGCTGGAACCGGCACGACGTCGATGTCCTGATGACTTTCATGTCCGACGACTGCGTCTTCGAGACGACCGCGGGCAAGGAGGTCTGCGGCACGCGCTACGCCGGGCGCGAGCGCGTGCGCGAGGCCTTCGCCCGCGTGTTCAAGATGTTCCCCGACGCCCACTTCGGCGACGCACGCCACTTCGTGGCGGGCGACCGTGGCGTGTCGGAGTGGATCTTCACGGGCACGACCTCCGACGGCAAGAAGGTCGAGGTCAACGGTTGCGACGTGTTCACGTTCAAGAACGGCAAGATCGCGCTGAAGAACTCGTACTTCAAGAATCGCACGTAGCGTCGGGGGACCTGGCCGCGTGGCTGTCGCACACTTCGACATCGCGCTGCGGCGCGCGCTGGCCGGCGGCCGCGCGTTCGGCGCCGTCGGGCCGTACGAGGAGCTGAAGGGGCGGCTCCACTTCGCGATCGACCCGGCGCATCCGGCCAACGCGCGGATCACCGACGTCGCCCTCGCGCCGCGGAACCGCGACGGGCGCGTGGAGTTCGCAGCCGACGTGTCCGTCCTACTGCCCGTCGAGCGCGCCCGCGGCAACGGCCGCGCGATCCTCGACGTCGTGAATCGCGGTAACACCGTCACGGTGCCGAACTTCAACCACGCCACGCGGCCCGTGTTCGGGCCGGACGCCGACGCGAACCCGGCGGTCGACGTCGGCGATGGGTTCCTGATGCGGCGGGGCTATACCGTCGTGTCGTGCGGCTGGCAGTGCGACGTGCCGGAGCTGCCGGGGCTCCTGCGGCTCTACGCCCCCGAGGCGCGCGACGGTGCCGGTCGGCCGCTCGAGGGCCGGGTCTACGTCAATCTCCAGGCGCCTGAGCCGGTGCCGCACTTCCTCCTCTCGGACCGCGGCCACCTCGCGTATCCCGCCGCCGATCCCGACGCGCCGGACGCTCTCCTGCTGGCGCGCGACCAGCTCGACGCCGAGCCGCGAACGATTCCCCGGGCCCGGTGGCGCTTCGCGCGCGCCGTCGACGGCCGCGTCGTGCCCGACGCGCGCCACGTCTGGCTCGAGGGCGGCTTCGAGAAGGGGCGCCTCTACCAGGTCGCGTACACCGCGCGCGGCGCGCCGGTCCTCGGCGTGAGCTTCGCGGCGCTGCGCGACTGCGTGTCGTGGCTCAAGCACGGGAGCGCGGCCGAGGCCAACCCGGCCCCCGGCGCGCTGCGCTGGGCGTACGCCTACGGGCGCTCGCAGACCGGCCGCCTGCTGCGCACGCTCGCGTACTGGGACCTGAACCTCGACGAGCAGGGCCGCGAGGCGCTCGACGGCGTCATCGCGAATGTCGCGGGCGGCATGCGGGGCGAGTTCAACCAGCGCTTCGGCCAGAACTCGAAGGACCGGCCGCAGATGATGGCGCACGTGTTCCCGTCCACCGACCTGGAGACGCGCGACGCCGCCGGCGGGACGGCCGACGCGCTCCACCGCCGCCTGGACGCGCGCGCGAGCCCGCTCAAGGTGTTCTACACGAACACGTCGGCCGAGTACCACCGGGGCGACGCGTCGCTCGTCCACACGGATCCCGACGGCTTGCGCGACGTCGCGCACGGCCCCAACACGCGCGTCTACCACTTCGCCGGGACCGAGCACGGTCTCGGCGTCTGGCCGCCGTCCGACGCGACGATCGCGGCCGCCGATCCGCACGGCTGGACCGAGCGCTCGCAGCACGTGCGCGGCGTCGTGAACTACGGCCGGCTGCTCCGCGCCTGTCTCGTGAGCCTCGACCGCTGGGTCACCGAGGGCGTCGAGCCGCCGCCGAGCCGGCACCCGCGGCTCGACGACCGCACCGCGGTGCCGCCCGAGTCGCTCGAGAAGGCGTTCGGGCGAATCCGCGGCGCGCGCTATCCGCGCCATCACGCGCGACCGCGCCGGCTCGACTTCGGCGCCGATCCCGAGCTCCGCGTGATGGCGCTGGTCCCGCCGCGCGAGGGCCCGGCGTTCCGCACGCTGGTCTCGGCCGTGGACGACGACGGCAACGAGACGGCCGGGATCGCTCTGCCGGAAGTCCGCGTGCCGCTCGCCACGCACACCGGCTGGAACCTCCGGCATCCCGAGATCGGCGGCGAGGAGCAGCTGCTCTACTTCGCCGGCGCGACGCTCCCGTTCGCGCGGACTCGACGGGAGCGCGAGGCCGAGGGGGATCCGCGCCCGTCGATCCAGGAGCGCTACGCGTCGCGGCTGGCGTACCTCGAGCGCGTCCGCCGCGCGGCGCAGGAGCTCGTCGCCGGGCGCTATCTGCTGGACGAGGACGTCGAGCTGTCGGTCACGCTCGCCGGCCGGATGTGGGACTGGCTCGCTAGCTGACGGCCTCGGCGGCGATCGCCGTGTCGACGAGCGCCTCGAAGGGGTGGCGGCGCCGGATGAAGCCGCCGCCCAGCAGGATCTCCTGGAGCGTCTCGTACCCCGCGCGCGTCAGGAGCGGGTCGCGGTTCCAGGTTCCCTGCGCGCGATAGCGCTCGATCGCGCGCACGCGAAGCGCGGCGTCGATCTCGGGGAACGCCGGCGCGATCACGGCCGCGATCTCCGCCGCGCTCGCCGCCGCCATCCAGCGCTGCGCGCGGTGAAAGCCGCGCACGAAGCGGACGAGCATCGCGCGCTCCCGCACGAGGACCTCGGGCGTCGCCATGAACGAGGTGAAGGGCACCGGCCCCGTCGCCTCGCCCATGGAGGCGACCAGGTGCCCCGTGCCGTCCGCCGTCAATTCGTCGACCACGGGGGGACCGTGCTCGATGAAGTCCGCCTTGCCCGTGCGGAAGGCCGCGACGGCCTCGGGCGTCGCGAGGTCGCGGACGAACCGGACCTGCGCCGGGTCGACGCCGTGCCGCCGGAGCACCGCCTGCATGCAGAGCCACGGCGTCGGCGCGCCGCTGAAGGAGAGGACCGTCCGGCCGGCGAGATCCGCCCACGCGAAGCCGGGCCGGGGCTGGCGGCTCAGGAGGAAGAACCCGTTGCGGTCGTTCACGGCGGCGAAGTGCACGAGCCTCGGCCCCCCGCGATCGATCACGTCGAAGCTCCGCATGAGCCCGGAGAGCGCGAGGTCGGCGCGGCCGTCGCGCAGCGCATCCACCGTGCCCAGGCCCGGCGAGGCTGTCGTCAGCGCGATCTCGAAGCCCTCGGCCGCAAAATGGCCGCCGTGGATCGCGACGAAGTTGGGGGCGTAGAAGAGCGAGCGGAAGGGCTCCATGACCCGGAGACGGACGGGCGTCACGATGACGCGAGTATACCCGCAATGTATAGTGGCGGGCGTTGACGCCGCACCTGATCGCGCTGTCGAGCGCCGTGTGCTCCGCGGTCGCGACGATGCTGCGGGGCCTCCGGTGCTCGAATTTCTACGCCGGCTTCTGGATCAACGTCGCCGTCGGCGCGGTGGGACTGTGGTCGTGTTCCTGCTCACCGGGTGGTGAGGAGACGAGCTCCGAGCCATGTCGGCGCTCCGACGCGGTGATGGGTTAGGCTAGTCCCGCCGGCCAAGACCACCGAGAGGAGCCAGACATGCCAGGAGTCGATCGACGGGAATTCCTGAAGAGCACCACGCTCACGGTCGCCGCGCTCTCCGGCGGCGTGCTCGCCCGACGCGCCGCCGCGCAGGGCAGGGCGGGCGGCACGCTCGTCTTCGCGAGCACGGCGCTGCCGCCCAACATCGAGCCCCACATGCAGGGGCTCGACATCTGGCAGAAGCGCAAGCCGCTCATCTACGAGAATCTCGTGGTGATCGACGAGGCGCTCGAGCCCAGGCCCGAGCTGGCCGAGCGGTGGGAGCAGAAGTCGCCGACGGAGTACGTCTTCCACCTGCGCCGGGGTGTCAAGTTCCACAACGGCAAGGAGCTGGACGCCGAGGACGTGAAGTACACGTACGATCGCGTCCGCGACCCGAAGGTGAGCCCCGGCGCCAACGACCTCTTCTCCATCAAGCAGATCGACGTGATCGACGCGCGCACGGTGCGCTTCACGCTTGCCGCGCCCGTCGCGACGTTCCTGATCAACCTGGCGGGAAAGTATAACGGCGTCATCCCGAAGGGCGCGGCGGGTGACGGCAAGGAGCTGCTCGTGAAGGCGATCGGTACCGGGCCGTTCGCCGTGGCCGAGTTCGACCCGAGCCGCCGGCTGGTCCTCAAGCGCAACGCCGCCTACTGGGGCACGCAGAAGCCGCTGCTGGACGAGATCGTCTTTCAGGCGATCCCAGACGAGTCGTCCGCGGTGGCCGGCCTGCGCACGGGGCAGGTGGGGATGGCGGAGTTCTCCTCCGCGCTGAACTACCAGGTGGCCCGCGGCGTGGCCACGCTCGAGACGATCCAGGCGCCCTCCACGCGCTGGGTCGTCCTCGACCTCGCGGGCGATCAGGAGCCGACGAGCCGGCTGGAAGTGCGCCAGGCCATCGCGCTCGCAATCGACCGCGCCGCCATCTTGCAGATCGCCGGCTCGGGCCTCGGCCAGCGCCTCGGCGTGCTGCCGCCCGGCATGAAGGCGTGGGCGTTGCCGTGGCAGGAGCTGCCGAACCAGCAGCGCGACGTCGCCAAGGCGAAGGCGCTTCTGCAGAAGGCCGGCTTCGCCGGGCGCGTGCCGATGAAGATCCGCAACATCGTCGGGTTCCCCGCGCTCGGCGCCGCGCTGCCCGTGATCGTCGACAACCTCAAGGAGGCCGGCATCGACGCGACCGTCGAGACGGTCGACGGCGGCGTGTGGATCAAGGACTGGATCGTGCCGCAGTCGCCGCCCACCATGAACGACTGGGGCGGCTTCGTCGACCCGGACCAGGCGTTCTTCCGCCACTTCCACTCGGCACCGGGCGGCAAGGACTTCCGCCGCTGGAACAGCAAGAAGGCCGACGAGCTACTCGAGACCGGCCGCGCCACGCTCGAGCGCGCGCGCCGCAAGCCGATCTACGACCAATTCCAGCGGCTCCTGGCGGAGGACCCGATCAGCCTCCCGCTCTACTCCCCGGATCTACTCTACGCGATGCAGAAGAGCGTGAAGGGGTTCGCGCCGCACCCGACCGGCTTTTACTACGGGCTCCGCTTCGCCTGGCTGGAGCGCTGAGCGTTGCCAGGGCAGCCATATGGCCGTATGATCAGTGCCATAGTGTAGGAGGCGGCGGAGACGATGGTGAGCGCAGCGCGGATCATGGACACCCTGGGCGGGCGTGGGACCCTGAAGGGCCCGGCCCGGGACACGGGGCGGCTCATCGAGCGGGTGCGCTCGGGTTTGCCCTACTCGGCGCTCGAGGCGGTCTGCGCACGCTTCCAGATCGGCCAGGGGGAGCTGGTCGCGCTCCTGCACCTCCCCGCGAGGACGCTGGCCCGCCGAAAGCGCGAACGCCGGCTGCGCGCGGATGAATCCGACCGCCTCGTGCGTCTCGGAAGGATCGCGACGCTGGCGGAGCAAGTTCTAGGGACCCGGGCGAAGGCCAGCTCCTGGCTGCATCGCTCCAACCGCGCCCTCGGGAACGTCCCCCCCCTCCACCATCTGGACACGGACCTCGGGGCGCGCGAGGTGGAAGACCTCCTGATCCGGATCGCGCACGGGGTCCATAGCTGATCCGCGTCTGGCGGATCTGCAAGCGGCGATACACGGCGTTCGACGGAGAGGGTGCGCGGCGGGCGGGCGGGCGGTGGAGCCTTCGGGGCATACCCGCTGTCTACACCTCGGCAACACTGTCCCTGGCCGCGCTCGAATACTTCGTCCACCTGAGTCCCGATGAAGCGCCAAACGACTTGACGGCGATACCGGCCGACATCCCGGAGCCTGTGATCGAGCGCCTCGAGGATCTGCCGGGCTTCCGTCTCCCACGAACGTGGCGGGTCTATCCGGCGCCGAGCGTGCTGCCAGAGCTGGGCGCGGCGTGGATTCGGGCCGGCCGGCGACCCGTGCTGTCGGTGCCCTCGGTCGTCATCCCCGAGGAGCGGAACTACCTGATCGATCCGCGCCATCGACAGTTCGGGCAGATCCGTGTCGGGAAGGCCCAGGCGTTTCGCTTCGACCTGCGGATGTGGAAAAAGCAAACGAGGGGATGAGCGCGTACCTCACCCGGCGGCTCCTCGCGACGGCGCTCAGCCTGCTGGGCGTGAGCGTCCTGGTCTTCGGCATGGTCCGCCTGGTGCCGGGGACCATCGTCGAGCAGCTCCTGGGACAAGCGGCGATGGGCTCGCCCGAGGTCCTCGCGAGCTTCCGCCGCTTCTTCGGCCTCGACCGCCCCGCGCACCTTCAATATATAGACTGGCTCGGCGCCGCCCTCCGGGGCGACCTCGGCGCCTCGTGGCTCTCGGGCAAGCCCGTGCTCGCGCTCTTCCTCGAGCGCCTGCCGGTCTCCGCCGAGCTGGCGCTGCTCGCCGTGGGCTGGTCGCTCCTGCTCGGCGTGCCGCTCGGCACCGCCTCGGCCATGTGGCGAGGCGGCGCGCGCGACGGCGCGATCCGCGTGGGCGCCACGCTCGGCCTCTCGCTGCCCGCCTTCTGGCAGGGGACCGTGCTGATCCTGCTCTTCTCCGTCTACCTCGGCTGGATGCCGTCGCTCCAGTGGGTCTCGCTCGCGCGCAACCCGGCCGCGAACCTCTTGACGATGGCACTGCCCGCGCTCACGCTCGGCACGGCGACGGCGGCGATGATCACCCGCATGTCGCGCTCCTCCATGCTCGACGTGCTCGGGCGCGAGTACATCCGCACGGCGCGCGCCAAGGGTGTGTCCGAGCGCCGCGTGACCTTCCACCACGCGCTCCGCAACGCGCTCATCCCCGTGGTGACGGTGGCCGGCGTGCAGCTCGGCTACATCGTCGGCGGCATCGTCGTGGTCGAAGACGTCTTCACGCTTCCGGGCGTGGGCCGCCTGCTCCTCGACGCCATCTTCCAGCGCGACTATCCGGTGGTGCAGGGGGTCATCCTGCTCCTCGGCGCGATCTTCATGACGCTGAATCTCGCGGTGGATCTGCTCTACGCCGCGCTCGATCCGAGGCTCCGCCATGGATGAGCGCGCCGGGCGCGCGCGGTGGCGTCGCGCCGGCCGGAGCCCCCTGTTCCTTGCGGCGTGTCTGGCGCTGGCCGCCCTGGTCGGCGCGGGCCTGCTTGCGGATCTCGTGGCGCCCTACTCGCCGACTGCGGTGGACGCACCGCAAGTCTTCCGCGGCCCAAGCGCGAGCCACCCCTTCGGCACCGACCGCTTCGGCCGCGACGTCCTCTCGCGCATCCTCTTCGGCATCCGCGTGTCGCTCGGCATCGCCGGGGCGTCGATCCTCGCCGCTGTCAGCGTGGGCGGCGTCCTCGGCCTCCTCGCCGGCCTCGGCCGCGCCGTCGACCAGCTCCTCGGTCGCGTCATGGACGTCTTCTTCGCCTTCCCGCCGATTCTGCTCGCGATTGGGGTCGCGGCGGTCCTCGGGGCCGGGCCCGGCACCGCCGTCGTCGCGATCGCCGTCGTCTACGCGCCCTTCTTCTTCCGCGTCGTGCGGGCGAGCGTGCTGGCCGAGTCGGCGCAGGTCTACGTCGAGGCCGCCGAGGCGCTCGGTGCGGGCCGCGCCGCCGTCCTCGTGCGCCACATCCTGCCGAACGCCGTCTCGCCCGTCATCGTCCAGACGGCCGTGTGCCTGTCCTACGCGATCTTGATCGAGTCCGCGCTTTCGTACCTGGGCGTCGGTGTCCAGCCGCCCGCGCCCTCGTGGGGCTCGATCCTCAACGAGGGGAAGGAGTTCCTGGCGCTGGCGCCGTGGGTCTCCCTCTTCCCGGGCGGCGCGATCGTGCTGGCCGTGCTGGCGTTCAACATCATCGGCGACGGGCTGCGGGACGCCCTCGATCCGAGAGCGGAGGTGAGGTGACATGCCCTTCGAGCCGGGCGACACGATCGGCGGCCTCAGCGAGGGCGAGCTGCGCCGCTTCCTGGCGGAGCCCTGGAACGCGCGCATCGCCACCGTGGCCCCGGACGGCTGGCCCTACCTGACCCCCGTCTGGTACGAGTTCGAGGCCGAGCGCCGCTCCTTCCTCGTGGTCGGCCGCGAGCGGGCCGAGTGGGTCCGCCACATCCTCGAGATGCCCCGCGTGGCGCTCCACGTGGCCGACGACCTCCACGCCCAGCACACGCGCGTGCTCGTCCAGGGGCTCGCCGAGATCGTCGAGGGCCCCGTGGCCCCGGCCGCGAGCCACCGCCTCCAGGAGCTGACCGACCGGCTGTCGTTGCGCTATCTCGGACCGAACGGGCCGGCGTATGCGGCGCGCACGGCCCAGCGCCGGCGCGTGCTCGTGCGCGTGGTCGCCGAACGGTGGCGGACGTGGACCGGGCAGGAGTGGCATGCGAGGTACCGGTAGCGGCTAGCCCACCTCCGCGCGGATCTTCGCGTGGAGCGCGCCCAGCGCGTCGATCATCGCGTCCACCGACCGCGCGCCGGCCTGGAAGATCGCGGTCGCGTTGAGCGCGATCCAGCCAAAGCCCATCGCCTGCAGCTCGGCGGCTCGGGCGACGACGCGGTCGGGCTCGGCGTAGAAGCGCTTGCCCTCGGCGTCCCGCGGCGGCGGCGCGACCATGCTCTGCAGCCCGAGGGCGCCCGGATCGCGGCCGGCTTCCTCGGCGTGGCGGCGAATGGAATCGATGGCGCGCTTGGCGCTCTCCGCATCGGTGACGCGGCTCGCGAGCCAGCCGTCGCCGAGCCGGCCCACGCGGCGCCAGGCGGCCTCGGACATGCCGCCGATCCAGATGGGGAGCCGGCGGCCCTGCGGCGGCTTCGGCTCCATGGCCATCGCCGTCACGCGGTAGTGTCCGCCCTCGAAGTCCACCTGGGCGTCGCTCCACCAGGTGCGGAGCAGCCGGATCGCCTCGTCCATCCGCGCGCCCCGCGTGTGGAAGGGCTCGCCGAGCGCCTCGTACTCCGATTCCTGCCAGCCGACGCCGACGCCGAGGCGCACGCGGCCGCCCGAGAGCGTGTCGAGCGTGCTCACCTGCTTGGCCACGAGGGTCGGCTGGCGCTGCGGCAGCACGAGCACCTCGGTGCCGAGCGTCACGCGCTCGGTGACGGCCGCGAGGTGCGCGAGCGTCATCAGCGCCTCGAGGATGGGCATGGTGGCCGTGTAGGGGCCCGGGGGCCGCCCGGCCATCGGGTAGCCCATGACGACGTGGTCGAACACGTCGATGTGGTCGTAGCCGATCTGCTCGATGGCCCGCCCCATGCGTGCGACCGCGGCGGGGCCCTCGCGGTAGGAGACGCTCGGGAACTCGACGCTGAGCTTCATGGCGCGTGCATTAACACCCGGCGCGGCCCGCGCGTCAAGACGCGGCCTTGACGCCCCGTCGCGCGCGGCGCTACGCTGCGCCCTATGTCCTGGACGAATCCACAATATCTCGTCGAGACCGACTGGCTGGCGGCGCACGTCGACGACCCGGCGCTGCGCGTGCTCGAGTGCACGACGATCCTCCACCCGCGGCCCGAGGGCGGCTATCGCGCCGAGTCCGGGCGCATGGAATGGGCGGCCGGGCACATTCCGCGGAGCGGGTTCGCCGACCTCACGGACGACCTGTGCGACCGCGCGGCATCGCTGCTCTACATGATGCCGCCCGCGGCGCAGATGGCGGCGGCGATGGCGCGGCTCGGGGTGGGCGAGGGGACGCGCGTGGTGCTCTACGACCGCAATGTGAACATGTGGGCGGCGCGCGTCTGGTGGATGCTGCGCGCGGTCGGCTTCGACCAGGCGGCCGTGCTGAACGGCGGCTGGCGCAAGTGGACGCTCGAGGGTCGCCCGACCTCCACCGAGCCCTGCGCGTATCCGCCGGGCCGCTTCGTCACGCGCCCGCGGCCGGACCTGTTCGCCGGCAAGGACGCGGTGCTCGCAGGCCTCGGGCAGCGCGCCACGTGCATCCTCAACGCGCTCGCGGAGGAGCAGCACCGCGGCACCGGCGGCGTCGCGTACGGGCGTCCCGGGCGCATCGCCGGCAGCGCGAACGTCCCCGCGCGGTCGCTGGTCGACCCGGCGACGCACGCGTACCTGCCGGCCGAGGTCCTGCGCGAGCGGTTCGCCGCGGCGGGTGCGCTCGCGGCGGGGCGGGTGATCACCTACTGCGGCGGCGGGATCGCGGCCAGCAGCGACGCCTTCGTGCTGACGCTGCTCGGCCACGAGGACGTGGCCGTCTACGACGCGTCGCTCTCCGAGTGGGCCACGGACCCGTCGCTGCCGATGGAGACCGGCTAGCCCGCGCCGCCGCGAGCTAGAAGTGCATCACCTCGGCGGCGTGCTCGTAGACGTCCTGGATGCGGCCGTGCGAGATCGCCGCGGCTTGCACCGCGGCCACCAGGTGGCGCCAGCGCAGCGACGGGCGCGTGGCGTGGAACTCCTCGTACGTCGCCTGGTGATGCTTGAACGCGTGCATCTCGGTGAAGTTGTCGCGGCAGGCGATCTTGCCGATCAGGGCGATCAGGGATTCCGCGGCGTAGCCCCGATCGGCATATTGCTGCGCCAGGGCGGCCGCCTGCTTGACCTCGTCGGTCGAGCGCCAGGAGGCGAGATTCGCCGCCGGCAGCTCTCGATCTCCTCCAGCAGCGCGTCCTGCGTGCGGGCCGGCAGCGACGCCACGCGCTGCGGCTCGGGCTGGCGGTCCGGTGCGAGCATGCGCTGCGCCATGCGCACTTCCGGCCCGGTGTTCCAGACGAGCAGCGCCTGCAGCTTGATGCGCCGCGAGAGCTCCGCCTGCCGCAGCAGATAGCGCCGTGTGTTGGCGCCGGTGTTGATGTGCACGTCCATCGGGTTGCCCGTCTGCGAGCGCAGGAAGAGCGTCGAGCCGCCCACGGAGAGGCCCTCGCCCACGCCCTCGAGGGACAGGCCGCCGGCGAGCGCGCGCGCCAGCATCTCGGGGATCTCGCCGAACTCGTTGCAGCGGCCGATCTCGTCCGCCAGCGCCGTGACGCCGGCGGTCTCGTCCTCGCCCGTCGCGACGCGCAGGTCGCGCTCGAGCAGCTCGTGCTTCCGGATCAGCTCGTCGACGTCGGCCAGCGTCGCCGGCGCGGTGGGACGCGTGACGTAGCGCACCGGCGCCCGCCCGATGTACTTCGCGTACTCCCACCCCAGGTACTCGAGCGCCCGCCAGGTGAACACCGGGAACAGGAAATAGTGGTCGTCGAGCTGGTTCTTGGGGATGCCGACCTCGAGCAGGAGCTCCAGGACCTGCATGGGGGAGCGCCGCTCGAGCAGGTAGAGGAAGTAGTGATCGCGTCCACGTCGTCGTTCTCCGACACCGGCTGCGCGTCGGCCAGGATGAACGGGCCCATCGCGGGCGAGTGGATGTGCTTGTTGGCGACGGCGACGTTCTGGATCACCAGCAGCATGGCGTACTCGCCGGGCAGGCGCGCCGCGATGTGGCGCACGGCGTGCAGCCCCGCCAGCGGATGGAGCGGACCACCGTGGTGGCCCGGCGGCAGATCCGAGGAGCGCACCACCGCGAGCGCCGAGGCGAGGAGCATGTCCTTCACGGACGTGCCGGCGGCGAGCTTGTCGTGGGCCTCGCCCACGATGCGCTCGGGCGTCGCGTCCTCGACGAACTGCACCAGGGGCTCGATCCGATCGGGATACCGAACGCGGTGAGCCATGCTCCCGATC
>JBGQEL010000067.1:0-22860 GCA_041496385.1 Methylomirabilia bacterium
CGCCCGGGAGCGGTCAAGCAGGTCTCGCGGCGCGTCCTCGACGGCCTCGGCGTCGTGGGCGACGAGGAATTCTGCCGGCGGCGCATCGCCGAGTTCGCGCGCGCAGGGCTCACACAGCCCGTGATCCTGCCGTTCGTCCCCGCCGGCGCGCCCGATCCGCGCGCCGCGCTCCTGCGAACGCTGCGCGCGTTTCCGTGAGCCCACGGCTCACCGCGCTCGGTGTCATTCCCGCACGGCTCGCCTCCACGCGCCTGCCGCGCAAGGTGTTGCGCGAGATCGCCGGCAAGCCGCTGATCGTCCACGTCTGGGAGGCGGCGAAGCGCTCCGGGGAGCTGACCGACGTCCTCGTCGCGACGGACTCGCACGAAGTCGTCGCGGCCTGCGCGGGCTTCGGCGTCCCGGCCGTGATGACCGCCGCCGCGCACCCCTCGGGCACCGACCGCGTCTGGGAGATCGCCCAGTCGCGCGCGGCCGACGTCTACGTCAACGTCCAGGGCGACGAGCCCCTGATCACGCCGGGGCACATCCGGCGCCTCGTCGCGCCGTTTCGCGAGCGCCCGGACACCCAGGTCAGCACGCTCAAGATCCGGCTCCTGCCCGAGGAGGTGGAGAACCCGAACGCCAACAAGGTCGTCTGCGCCGCCGACGGGCGCGCGCTCTACTTCTCGAAGTACCCGATCCCGTACGACCGCGACGGACGCGGCGTGACGCGCTTCAAGCACATCGGCCTCTACGCCTACCGGCGCGCGGCGCTCGAGGCCTACCATCGTCTCCCGCCGTCGCCGCTCGAGCTGACGGAGAAGCTCGAGCAGCTCAGGTTCCTGGAGAACGGTATTCCGATCGTCGTCGTCGAGACCGACGAGCCCACGATCGGCGTCGACACGGAAGCCGACCTCCGCGCCGTCGAAGCCCGCCTGACGTCCCGCCGCGCGTGAGGGCGCGGCCGTCTCCTCGCTCGGCGTCACCATCGGCCCGCCGATCTTCGGCGCCTGCGTCGAGTGGGCGGGCGGCTACCGCGGCCCGTGGATCGGAGTCGCGCTCATGATGGCGGGCGGGCTCCTGCTGCTAGGGCTGGCGCGGGAGCGCCGTCCCTTCTGAGGGGCGTAGCTCCACCGCTCGCGTCGGGAACGGGATCTCGATTCCCTCGGCGCGGAGGCGGCGGAGGATACGCTTGCGCAGCTCGTGCTGGACCGGGTACTGGTCCACGAACGAGGCGACCTGGCAGACGAGCGTGAAGTCGAGCGAGGAATCGCCGAAGCCCGGAATGAGGCGCGCGAACGGCGCGGGTTCGGCGAGGAGGCCCGGCACCTCGGCGGCGGCCCGCGCGCCCTCTTCCGCGAGCACCCGCTCCACGTGATCCGGGTCGCTCGCGTAGCCGACGCCGACGCGGATCAGAAGCGCCATCCGTGGCTCGGGCATGTCGTAGTTGACGATGACCGACTCGGCCACGCGCTTGTTCGGCACGACGACGACGGTGTTCTGGAGCATCCGCACGCGCGTCGAGCGCCACCCGATGTCCAGCACGTAGCCCTCGATCGAGTCCGCGATCTTCACGTAGTCGCCGACGCGGATCGGCTTGTCGGCGAGGAGGTGGACGCCCGCGAAGAGGTTGGCGAGCGAGTCCTGGAGCGCCAGCGCCACCGCCAGGCCGCCCACGCCCAGCGCGGTGAGGATCGGCGTGATGTGGATGCCGAGGACGCTCAGGAGCACCAGGACGCCGACGATGACAATGGTCACCCGCGCAGCCGTCTGGGCGAGGCCCGTGACGGGCCCGCCGAGGGACCGCCGCTCGCTCGCCAGCGCGATGAAGACGTTCACGACGGAGGCCAGCGTGAGGGTGACCGACAGGATGAGCGCGGCCTGGAACGCTACTTCGAGCTGCGCGGTCAGGCGCCGGGGCAGCTCGGAGACCTCGATCGCCACGTAGAACGCGAGGACGGCGGCCCAGAGAAGCGACGGGAGGCTGACCGCCTGGACGAAGGCCGCGACCGTGGCGGGGGCCCGTATCCCCCGGCGGAGCACGCGCTCGAGGACGGCCCGCACGATGAGCGCGGCCAGCAGGGCCGCGAGGAACGCGAGGCCGGGCCGGACCAGGTGCCACATGCGGTTCATGCTATCGTAGTCGGCGCCCATGAGTCAGCGCGGACTCTTCTACGGCTGGACGGTCCTCGCCGCCGCCGCCACGATCGTCGCCGTCGGGTTGGGCGCCCTCTTCTCGCTGAGCGTCTTCCTCAAGCCGATCGAGGAGTCCACGCGCTGGAGCCGGAGCGACATCTCGATGATCGCCCTCATCAACTGGCTCGCGATGGGGCTGGGCTCCTTCGTCTGGGGCACGCTCTCCGACCGCTTCGGGGGTCGCGTCGTCGCGGCGGCCGGCGGCTTCATCCTGGGTCTCGGCCTCGTGCTCTCGAGCCAGGTCTCCTCGCTCGGCCAGCTCTACGTCACCTTCGGCGTCCTCGTGGGCTTCGCGGTGGGCGCCTTCTACGCTCCCCTGACGGCGACGGTCACGAGGTGGTTCACGACCAACCGGGGTCTCGCCGTGGGAGCCGTCTCGAGCGGGATCGGCCTCGGCACCTTCCTGATCGCGCCGCTCACCCGCTGGCTCACGAGCCTCTGGGACTGGCGGACGGCGATGCTCGTCCTCGGCGACATCGCGTGGCTCGTGATCATCCCCGTGTCGCTCCTCATCCGGAACGCGCCGGCGGAGATGGGCGCCGTCGGCCGCGGCGGAACCGCCGTCGCGCAGCGCGAGTTCTCCACGCGACAGGTCCTGAGGGCGCCGCAGTTCTGGGCGATCGCGCTCACGCACCTCGCCTGCTGCGCGGCGCACTCCGGGCCGATCTTCCACATGGTGACCCACGCGATCGACCAGGGCATCGCGGCGATGGTGGCGGCGACCGCCTTCGGCGTCTCCGGCCTGTCGTCCATCGCCGGGCGGATCGGGTGCGGCCTCCTCGCCGACCGCTTCGGCGCGAAGCGGACGCTGATCGTGGGCCTGGCGATCCAGGCCGCGATGGTCTTCTCCTACCTCTTCACGCGTGAGGCGGGCTCGTTCTACGGGGCCGCGATCGTCTTCGGCGTCGCCTACGGCGGCGTCATGCCGCTCTACGCCCTCGTGACGCGGGAGTACTTCGGCGAGAAGGTGATGGGCACCGCATACGGCGCCGTCTTCCTCATCTCGACGCTCGGGATGGGCCTCGGCTCCTACGCGGGCGGGTGGATCCACGATCATCTGGGCACCTACGCCTGGCTCTACATCACCTCGACCGCGATCGGCGTCGCCGCAACGGTGCTCGCCTTCGGCTTCCGCGCTCCACGCCTCATGCCGCAAGGCGCCATCAGCAGTTGACACCTCCGCGCGATAAGTGCTACTAATTCTTCGCTTTTCTCGGAGGTTAGACCCCAATCTGCCGACAGCAACGCCGCTCCAGGCATAGAAGCCCGGTGTGACTGATCAAGGAGGATCGCGCATGAACCCGAAAGGGATGAATCGTAGACACTTCATCAAGGTTTCCGGTGCCACCGCGGCGGTCGCGGCGACGGGCATCGAGGGCATCCTGGAAGCGCGCCGCGCCCCGGCCTTCGCCCAGGGCACGAAGCTCCACTGGGTCCGCTGGGTGGACTTCATCCCAGAGTCCGACGTCGAGCTCAAGCGGCAGATGCCGGAGGCGTCCAAGGCCCTCGGTGCCGAGGTCCAGTTCGAGACCATCAATGCCAACGACCTGCAGCCCCGTATCACGGCCGCGGTCCAGTCCGGATCGGGCGCCGATATCTTCAACTTCCAGTACAACTGGCCGCACCTCTACCAGAATGCGGTCGTCGACGTCAGCGACGTCGCCGGCGACCTCGCCAAGGCCGAGGGCGGTTTCTACGAGGTGTGGGCGCCGTCCTGCCAGGTCAACGGCAAGTGGCTGTCGGTCCCGCACTCGATCGTCGGCAACGCCGTCGCCTACCGGAGGTCGTGGCTGAAGGAGGCCGGCGCCAGCCAGTATCCGAAAACCTGGGACGAGGCCCGCAAGCTGTTCGCCGTGCTCAAGAAGAAGGGCAAGCCGTACGGGCAGACCCTCGGCCACACCTTCGGCGACGCGCCGACCTTCACCTACCCGATCCTGTGGGCGTTCGGCGGCGCCGAGACGGACAAGTCCGGCAAGAAGGTCACGCTCAACTCCAAGGGGGCTGTCGAGTCGGTCAAGTTCATGCAGGCGTTCTGGAAGGAGTGCTGCGACGAGGGCGGGCTGGCCTGGGACGACACCAACAACAACCGTGCTTTCCACGCCGGAGAGATCTCGGCCACGCTCAACGGCGCTTCGATCTACATCGTCGCCAAGCGCCAGAAGGACAAGATCAAGGACGACAAGGGCGAGCCGCTCTGGCAGGACATCGACCACGCGCCGCTGCCGGCCGGGCCCGCCGGCGGCTACCTGCTCTTCCTGAACCAATCGCACGCGGTCATGAAGTACGGCAAGAACCAGAAGCTCGCGAAGGACTTCCTGCGCTGGCTGCACAAGCCCGAGAACTACAGCAAGTGGTTCACCACCCAGGAGGGCTACTCGGTCGGCTCCACCCACAAGTGGGAGAACGACTCGATGTGGGGCAAGCTCGACGAGCCGCTGAAGATGTTCCGCACCGCCGCGCGCAACACGCGGCTCTTCGGATTTGCCGGTCCCTCCACGGCGAAGGCGACCGAGGCCTTCACGAAGTACGTCATCACCGACATGTACGCCAAGGCCGTCCAGGGCATGGGCGCCGAGGACGCGGTGAAGTGGGCCGAGGGCGAGCTCAAGAAGATCTACGAAGGCTAGCGACTCAACGCGGAGGGCCACCATGAAACGGCGCGAGTTTCTCAAGACAGCCGGCGTCGCCGCCGGCGCGGCCTCGGTCGGTCTGGAAGGCATCCTGGCGGCGCGCCGGGCGCCGGCGTATGCGCAGGGCACCAAGCTGCACCTCGTCCGCTGGGTCGACTTCATCCCGGAGGCGGACGTCGAGCTCAAGCGCCAGGCCCCCGAGGCGGGCAAGGCCCTGGGCGCCGAGGTCGTCTTCGAGTTCATCAACGCCAACGACCTCCAGCCGCGCATCACGGCGGGCGTCCAGTCGGGCAGCGGCGCCGACGTCTTCCAGATGCTCTACAACTGGCCGCAGCTCTACGCCAACGCGCTGGTGGACGTGTCCGACGTGGCGGAGGCGGTGGGCAAGGCGCAGGGCGGCTTCTACGACGCGTTCGACGCGGCCGCCAAGGTCGGCGGCCGCTGGCTCGCCGTCCCGCACAGTACCGGCGGCAACGCCATCGCGTACCGGCGCTCCTGGCACGCCGAGATCGGCGTGACCGAGTTTCCGAAGACGTGGGATGCCTGGCGCGAGGTGGGCAAGAAGCTCAAGGCCAAGGGCAAGCCCGTCGGGCAGGCCCTGGGGCACAGCTTCGGCGATCCGCCGACGTTCGCCTACCCGCTGCTGTGGAGCTTCGGCGGCGCCGAGACCGATCCGACGGGCAAGCGTGTGATCATCAACTCCAAGGCAACGCTCGAGTCGGTGAAGTTCATGCAGGCCTTCTGGAAGGACGCGTGCGACGAGGGCGGGCTGGCCTGGGACGACACCAACAACAACCGCGCCTTCCACGCGGGCGAGATCTCCGCCACGCTCAACGGCGCCTCGATCTACATCGTCGCCAAGCGCCAGAAGGACAAGATCAAGGACGACAAGGGCGAGCCGCTCTGGCAGGACATCGAGCACGCCGCGCCGCTGCCGGCGGGGCCCGCCGGCCAGGCCGCGCTCTACGTGCCCTTCGAGCACGCCGTGATGAAGTACTCGAAGAACCAAAAGCTGGCCAAGGACCTGCTGACGTGGATGCATCAGAAGGAGAACTACGGAAAGTGGTTCGAGGTCAACGAGGGGTATTCCGTGGGCGCCGCCAAGGCCTGGGAGGAGCATCCCATGTGGGGCAAGGTCGACAAGCCCTTGCAGATCTTCCGGCGCGCCGCGCGGCAGACGCGGATGCTCGGCTACCAGGGCCCGGCGACCGCCAAGGCAACCGAGAGCTACTCGAAATACATCATCGTCGACATGTACGCCAAGGCGGTCCAGGGCGCGAAGGCCGAGGACGTCGTGAAGTGGGCCGAGGCCGAGCTGAAGAAGATCTACGAGAGCTAACCAACCTCGAACAGGGAGGGCAGCCATGGAGAGGCGTGAGTTCCTGAAGACCGCCGGCGTCGCCGCCGGCGCGGCTGCGGCCGGGCTCGAGGGCGTCCTGGCCGCGCGCCGCGCGCCGGCGTACGCGCAGGGCACCCGGCTCAATATCCTGCGCTGGGTGGACTTCATCCCCGCCTGCGATGTCGAGCTCAAGCGCCAGGCCGGTGATGCGTCGAAGGCCCTCGGGGCCGAGGTGGTCTTCGAGTTCATCAACGCCAACGACCTCCAGCCGCGCATCACGGCGTCCATCCAGTCGGGATCGGGTCCCGACGTCATCCACATGCTCCACAACTGGCCGCACCTCTACGAGAACAGCCTCGTCGACGTGGGTGATCTCGCCGAGTGGCAGGGCAAGGATCAGGGCGGCTTCTACGCCCAGTCCGAGGCCTACGTCAGGGTGGGCGGCCGGTTCATGGCCCTGCCCCACGGCATCGTTCCCGGCCTCATCGCCTACCGGAAGTCGTGGTTCGACGAGATCGGCGTCACGACGTTTCCCAAGACCTACGAGGATCTGCGCCAGGTCGGGACGCGACTCAAGAAGAAGGGCCACCCGTACGGCCAGACGCTCGGTCACACCTTCGGCGACGCGCCCGCGTGGGCCTACCCGCTGCTCTGGAACTTCGGCGGGATGGAAACCGACAAGGGCGGAAAGACGGCGCTCGACGGCAAGGGCTCGGTCGAAGCGGTGAAGTTCATGCAGGCGCTCTGGAAGGACGCCTGCGACGAGGGCGGGCTGGCCTGGGACGACACGAACAACAACCGGGCCTTTCTCGCCGGCGAGATCTGCGCCACCCTGAACGGAGCGTCCATCTACATCGCGGCCAAGCGCGGCCCCGACAAGATCAAGGACGAGCGCGGCGAGCCGATGGTGCGCGACATCCAGCACGCCCGCCTCCCCGCGGGACCGGCCGGCTCGCGGAGCTACCACACCGCCTTCTCGCACGGGGTCATGAAGTACGGGAAGAACCAGAAACTCGCCAAGGACTTCCTCAAGTGGCTCCACGGCAAGGAGCAGTACGGGAAGTGGTTCCAGGTGGCCGAGGGCTTCTCGGTGGGCTCCACGAAGTTCTGGGAGCAGCACCCGCTCTGGAGCACGATCGACGAGCCGATGAAGGGCTTCCGCACGGCCCCCGACAACTCCCGGGTCATCGGCTTCGCCGGGCCGCCGAACGCCAAGGCCACGGAGGTCTACTCGAAGTACGTCATCGTGGACATGTTCGCCAAGGGCGTGCAGGGCACGAAGGCCGAGGACGCCGTCAAGTGGGCGGCCGGCGAGCTCAAGAAGATCTATGGATAGGCTGACGGGATAGGCTGACGTGAAACGGCCAATCGCAGGGGCAGCGGGCAGCGCAGCCGGGCTCGAGGTCGCGCTGCCACGTTCCCGGACCTCCCGGCCGGCGCCGTTCCTGACACGCGTGCTCGAGAACGAGCGGCTGCTGGCGGCCGCGCTCCTGACCCCGACGGTGCTGCTGCTCGGGCTCTTCATCGCGTACCCGTTCGTGATGGGCGTCTGGCTCTCGCTTTCCAGCACGAGCGTCGGCAATATCGGTCACTTCGTCGGCGCCAAGAACTTCGTGAAGGCCTGGAACGACTCGATCTTCCGGGAGGCGTTCCGGAACACGTTCGTCTACACGTTCTGGGCGACGATCTTCAAGCTCGTGCTGGGCATGTACCTCGCACTCCTGCTGAACCGAAGTTTTCGCGGGAAACGGATCGTGCGCGCCTCGATGCTGCTGCCCTTCATCGTGCCGACCGTGCTCTCGACCTTCGCCTGGCGCTGGATGTTCGACCCGACCTTCAGCGTGCTGAACTGGCTCCTCTACAGGAGCGGGATGATCGTCACCAAGCTGCCGTTCCTCTCGGACGGCGTCTACGGTCTCTGGTGCGCGATCACCGTGAACACCTGGCGCGGCATGCCCTTCTTCGCGATCACGCTGCTGGCCGGCCTCCAGACGATCAACCCCGACCTGCACGAGGCGGCCTCGCTCGACGGCGCCAACGCCTGGCGGCGCTTCTGGCACGTGACCTGGCCGCTCCTGAAGCCGGTCACGCTGGTCGTCGTGGTCTTCTCGGTCATCCAGACGTTCTCCGACTTCCAGCTGATCTATGTGCTGACGGGCGGCGGTCCGGCGAACTCCACGCACCTGCTGGCGACGTACGCCTACCAGATCGGCGTGGCCACGGGCCTGCTCGGCGAGGGCGCGGCGATCTCGCTCTTCATGCTCCCGGTGCTCTTCGTGGTCGTCTGGATCCAGCTCCGCTACCTCCGCAGGCTGGAGGGAGCGTGATGACCTCCGACGTGCGCGTTGTCCGCCGAGCGGTGCCCCGCATCTGGATTGTCCGCGGAGCGGTGCCCCGCGTTGTCCGCAGAGCGGTGCCGTCCTGGAGCGTTCGATAAATGGTCGTCGAGCGGAAGTGGAAGAAGTGGGTGTTCTTCTATATCCCGCTCACGATCTTCATCATCGGCACCCTGTTTCCCTTCTACTGGATGTTCATCACGGCGATACGTCCGGACGCCGAGCTGTACCGGTCCTGGCGCGCGGCCAGCAACACGCCCTTCTGGACCCTCGCGCCGACGCTCGAGCACTTCCGCGACCTGATGGCGAAGACGACGTTCCCGCGCTGGCTCTGGAACACGTTCTTCATCGCGGTCGTTTCGACGCTGATCTCGCTCTTCTGCGGGCTCCTGGCCGGGTACGCGCTGGCGCGCCTCCGGTTCCCGATGGCGGGCACCATCGGCACGTCCATCTTCGTGACCTACCTGGTGCCGCCGACGCTCCTCTTCATCCCGCTCGCCGACATCATCCGGAACTTCCAGCTGGGCAACACGCCCTGGGCGCTGATCCTCACGTACCCGACGTTCCTCATCCCGTTCTGCACCTGGCTCCTCATGGGGTATTTCAAGACGATCCCCAAGGAGCTGGAAGAGTGCGCCCGGATCGACGGCGCCACGCGCTTCGGCGCGATGATGCGGATCATTTTCCCCATCGCCGTTCCCGGCATCCTCTCGGCGGGTATCTTCGCCTTCACGCTCTCGTGGAACGAGTTCATCTACGCGCTCGTCTTCCTCTCCTCGCCGGAGAAGAAGACGGTGCCGGTCGGCGTCGTCTCGGAGCTGATCCGCGGCGACATCTACTTCTGGGGACAGCTGATGGCGGGCGCACTGCTCGGCTCGATCCCCGTCGCGCTCGTCTACTCCTTCTTCGTCGAGTACTACGTCACGGGCCTCACCGGGTCCGTGAAGGGCTGAGCCCAAGCGCCCGGAGCCCCCGCCTCCGGGGAACCCATTGAGGGGGACACGATCATGGCCCAGGTGATGATGAAAGACTTGAACAAGAAGTACGACGAGGTTCACGCCGTCAAGGACGTGAACCTCCACGTCCGCGACAAGGAGTTCGTGGTGCTCGTCGGCCCCTCGGGCTGCGGCAAGTCCACGACGCTCCGCATGGTCGCGGGGCTCGAGGAGATCACGGGCGGCGAGATCTCGATCGGCGACCGGGTCGTCAACGACCTCCCGCCGAAGGATCGGGACATCGCGATGGTCTTCCAGAACTACGCCCTCTATCCGCACATGACGGTCTACGACAACATGGCGTTCGGGCTGAAGATGCGCAAGTTCCCGAAGGCCGAGATCGCCAAGCGCGTGCAGGACGCGGCCGAGATCCTCGGCATCCAGGAGCTGCTGAAGCGCAAGCCGCGCCAGCTCTCGGGCGGCCAGCGGCAACGCGTCGCCGTCGGGCGCGCGATCGTGCGCCATCCCCAGGTCTTCCTCTTCGACGAGCCGCTCTCGAACCTCGACGCCAAGCTCCGCGTCCAGATGCGCGTCGAGCTGAAGCGCCTGCACGACCGTCTCGAGACGACCGCGATCTACGTCACGCACGACCAGGTCGAGGCCATGACGCTTGGCGACCGCGTCGTCGTCATGAAGGACGGCTGGATCCAGCAGGTCGGCGAGCCGCTCGAGCTGTACGGCAAGCCGGCCAACAGGTTCGTGGCCGGGTTCATCGGCTCGCCCGCGATGAACTTCATGGAGGTGACCATCACCGACGCGGGCGGACTCTGGGCCGAGGCCCAGGGCCTCCGCGTGAAGGTCCCGCCGGCCGTCGCCGGGCGCCTGGGCGCCTACAAGGGCCAGCGGATCACGCTCGGGGTCCGGCCCGAGGACCTGCACATCGCCACCGGCAGCGATCCGAGCGAGTACGTCTTCGACGCCGTCGTCGACGTCGTCGAGCCGCTGGGCTCGGAGATCCTGCTCGACGTCCGCGCGGGCGGGCACACGATCGTCGCCCGCGTCGACCCGACCGTCCGCGCCAAGGTGCACGAGGCGCTCAAGCTCGCGCTCACGCCGGACCGCGCGCGTTTCTTCGACGCCAAGACCGAGCTGGCCATCTGATCCTGTCGTAGCGGGGGCCCCGGAGCCGGCGTGACCGTGGGTGGGTTGAGATAGGCGCCGGCCGGCTCCGCACGCCCGCGTCACCGAGGCCGGTCGCGCGCAGGCGGCGCCGGCAGGTGGCGGTCGCCTACGCCCTCCTGGCGCCGGCGGCGGCTCTGGTCGTCGGCGTCCTCGCCTACCCGATCGGCTGGGAGGTCTGGGTCAGCCTCACGGACTTCTCGAGCCGGACGGACGGCCGCCCCGCCTTCGTCGGGCTCGCGAACTACGCGCGGCTGCTCCAGGACGGGTGGTTCTGGCGCGCGCTCGCCACGACGCTCGGCTATCTCGCGCTGACGACGGCGGCGAAGCTCGCGCTCGGGGTCGCGCTGGCCCTCCTCCTCGCGCGGCCCTCGCGCCTCCGCGCGCTGGTCTTCCTCGCCGTGTTCCTGCCGTGGGCGTACCCGGGGGGCGTCACGGTGGTCGCCTGGTTCTGGATGCTCAACCCGCCGCTCATCACCGGCTACAGCGTCGCCATGGGAAACGTCAAGCACGCCGTGGACGGCGTCCTCGGGACGGGCGCCTGGGCGTTCCTGAGCGTCCTGCTCTTCAACGTCTGGCGGGGCGGATCGTTCACCGCCGTCTTCCTGCTCGCCGGGCTGAACGCGATCCCGACCGAGCTCTTCGAGTACGCGCGGCTCGAGACGACGGGCGCGTGGCAGCGCTTCCGCGCGGTGACGCTGCCGCTATTGCGGCCGTACATGGCCCTCGCCGTCTTCCTCTCGTTCACCACGGCGTTCGCCGACCTCGGAAACGTCTGGCTGCTCACGGGCGGGCGCGTCATCTTCCCGGTCGTCGGCACCTACGCCTACTGGCTCGGTATCAAGAGCGGCGAGTTCGCCGAGGCGGCCGCCTGGACGCTGTCGCTGGTGCCGCTCCTCGCCCTGGGGCTCGTCGTCCTCTTCCGCTGGTTCGATCCCCGCGAGGAGACGGCCGCGTGAGCGCGCGAGGCCGGCGCCTCCGGCACGGTGCCCTCCTGCTGGCCGCCGCGGTCTACAGCCTCTTCCCGATCTACTTCATCACCGTGCAGTCGCTGAAGACGCCGCAGGAGGACGTGTTCGGCAGTCCGCTCTGGGTCGCCACGCCGACGTTCGAGAACTACACCGAGCTCTTCGAGGGCGCCCAGGCGCGCGTGCGGGGCTATGTCATTCTCCCGCGGGTGCCGTTTCTCGTATGGCTCGTGAACTCGGCGCTCGTCCTGGTAGGCAGCCTCACGCTGACGCTCGCCGCGGCCGTCCCCGCAGCGTACGCGCTCGGCCGGCTCCGCCCGCCCGGCTGGCGGTGGTGCCGGCGCGTCCTCTTCGCGAGCTACGCCGTGCCCCACACGATCCTCTTCATCCCTCTCTACCAGGTGATCGTCCGGCTCGGCCTCGACGACAGCCTCGGCGCCCTGGTCCTGATCTACTCGACCATGGCGCTGCCCTTCTGCGTCTGGATCCTCTCCGCCTACTACGGGCACCTGCCGCGGGAGATCGAGGAGTCGGCGCTCGTCGAGGGCGCCACGCCCGTGACCGCCTTCCTGCGCGTCGTGCTGCCGATGAGTCGCAACGTGCTCGTCGCCGCGGGGCTCTTCACGCTGGGCACGGTCGGCAACGACTTCATGCTGGCGTCCATCTTCCTCCTCGATCCGAGCACGCAGACGGTCGCCGCCGGCCTCGGCGTCATGGACGTGAGCCTGGAGGAGCTGGTGGCGGTGGCGGGCGTCAATCTCGCGGCGATCCCGCTCGTCGCGGTCTGCGCCCTCTTCGCGCGGACCTACGTGCGCGGACTCACGGCGGCGATGCTGGAGGGCGCGTAGGCGCCTCGCGCTTCTTCAGGAGATACGGCACGTCGGCCACGACGGTGTTCTTGCGAAACAGGAGCGCGCCCTTGATGAGCAACGCCGTCTGGTTGTGCAGCACGTGCTGCCACCACTTGCGCGGCAGGAACTCGGGCACGACGATCGTGACCATCTGGTCGTCGCCGCGCGCCTGGATCTGGTCGAGGTAGTCGAGCAGCGGGCGCAGCAGCGACCGGTAGGGCGAGGTCAGGACGACCAGCGGGACCCCGAGCCCCCAGCGGGCCCATTTCTCCTCGATCCTCGACGTCCGCGCCGGATCCGTCTCGACGTAGACGCCGCGCACGGCCGCCGTGGGCGCGGCGAGCGTCCGCGCGTACTGGACCGCCCGCACGACGCCCCGGTGGACGTCGCCGATCAGCACGAGGACCGTGTGCTGGAACGGCGGCGGGGGCTCCAGACCCTCCAGCGACAGCTCGTCCGCGACCTCCCCGTAGTGCCGGCGCATCACGAGGAACGAGACGACGAGCAGCGGGATCACGACGACGACGATCCAGGCGCCGTGCGTGAACTTGGTGGCCGCGATGACCACCGTGACGATCCCGGTCGCCAGCGCGCCGAGGCCGTTGATGGCGAGCCGGTGCCGCCAGCCGCGCTCCCGGCCGCGCCACCAGTAGCGCACCATGCCGCTCTGCGAGAGCGTGAACGAGATGAAGACGCCGACGGCGTAGAGGGGGATCAGCGCGTGCGTCTCGCCACGGAAGAGGACGATCAGCAGGGCGGCGAAGGCCGCCAGCATCATGATGCCGTTCGAGAACACCAGGCGCTCGCCGAGGTTGCCGAATTGCCGTGGCACGAAGCGGTCGCGCGCCAGCAGCGAGGACAGCCGCGGAAAGTCGGCGAACGACGTGTTGGCGGCCAGGATCAGGATCAGCGTCGTGGCGGCCTGGATCAGGTAGTACGCCGGCCCGGTGCCGACGAGCTGTCGCGCGATCTGCGACACGACGGTCTCGCTCGCGCTCGGCACGACGTGGATCGCGGAGGCGAGCACCGTGAGGCCGAGGAACATCGTCGCCAGGATGGCGGCCATCCAGCCGAGCGTGAGCGAGGCGTTGCGCGACTCGGGCGGCCGGAACGCGGGAATGCCGTTCGAGATCGCCTCGGTGCCGGTCATGGCGGTGCAGCCGGAGGCGAACGCGCGCAGGACGAGGAACCACGTCAGCTCCTCGGACGCCACCAGGGTCGGCGGCGGCGCCGGCTCGAGGCTTCCCGTCACGAGGCGGTAGAAGCCGACGAGGAGCAGCAGGCCGAAGCTCCCGATGAAGAAGTAGGTCGGCACCGCGAAGAGCCGGCCGGACTCGCGGACCCCGCGGATGTTCGCGAAGGCGATGACGGCGACGCAGGCCAGACCGATGACGACCTTGTGCGTGCCGAGCTCGGGGACCGCCGAGGTGATCGCGGCGACCCCGGCGGCCACCGACACCGACACGGTGAGCACGTAGTCCACCAGCAGGGCGCCGGCGGCCACGAGCCCCGGCAGCACGCCGAGGTTCGCCCGCGCCACGATGTACGAGCCGCCGCCGCCCGGATAGGCATGGATCGTCTGCTGGTACGAGACGGTCACGATGATCAGGAGCGCGGTGATGGACACGGCGATCGGCGTCGCGAGCTGCGTGGCGGCGAGGCCCGCCAGGATCAGGATCAACAGAATCTCCTCGGTCGCGTACGCCACCGAGGACAGCGCGTCGGACGAGAAGACGGCGAGGGCGACGGTCTTGCGCAGGCGCTCGTGGCGGGCCTGGGCCAGTGGCATCGGAGCGCCGACGAAGGCGCGCTTCACCAGAGTCAGTCGCATGGGTCACACGACTCTACCCCCGGTGCCCGGGGACCGGAGTCGCCGGGTTCGATTTTTACGCGATTTTTACGCCGCCGGGGCCCTTCTTGACGCGGGGTTGAGACGCCGTGTGACACCCTCGGCACGGAGGGTCGAGGCAATGTGCGACGCGAGCGGTCGCCGTGCGAATGCGCCGGGGGCTCCCCACCCGCGGTGGAGCCTTCTCTACGGCCAGGCGTCCCTCATGCTCGGTGGCCTCGCCACGGTCGAGGTCGCGTCCCCCCCGGGAGCCTGGCGGACCGTGCTCCGCTGCGGCATCGGCCTCGCCGGCTTCGCCGCTATGGCCGCCTGGGCCCGGTGGAACCGCGTGGCGCTCGACCAGCAGGACTGGTGCGAGTGCGCCGCCGAGAAGATCACCATGCGCGTGATTCCGTCCCGCCGGCCGGAGCCGACGGCGACGGAGCCCCGGGAACCCTTCGAGGCGCTCGAAGAGCTCCCGGACGACCGCTGGACCCTCACACCCGCAGGCCGGTAGCCCGGCTAGAGCAGCGTCCCGCGGAGCATGACGTAGGCGACCGAGAAGTAGATCACGAGCCCGCTCACGTCGACGAGTGTCGCGACGAACGGCGCCGACGCGCTTGCGGGGTCGAAGCCGGCGCGGCGCAGGATGAAGGGAAGCATCGACCCCGCCAGCGAGCCGAACATCACCACGCCGACCAGCGCGATACCCACCGTCAGCGCGACCAGCGCCCAGTGCGCGCCGTAGTCGTAGAAGCCGAAGACCTGCCAGGCGACGATGCGGCCGATTCCGATGACGCCCAGGATGGCCCCTAGCGCGAGGCCCGCCGGGACCTCGCGCAGGGCGATGCGCCACCAATCGCGCAGTCGGATCTCCTGGAGCGCGAGCGCGCGGATGACGAGCGAGGTCGCCTGCGAGCCCGAGTTGCCGCCGGAGCTCATGATGAGCGGGATGAAGAGTGCCAGGACCAGGGCGCGGTTGAGCTCCCCCTCGAAGTGCTGCATGGCGGTGGCGGTGAGCATCTCGCTGAGGAAGAGCGCGCAGAGCCAGCCGCCCCGCTTGCGGATCATCGTCCCGAAGCCGATCTTCGTGTAGGGCTCGTCGAGCGCCTGCACGCCGCCCAGCTTGTGCAGGTCCTCCGTCTGCTCCTTCACCATCGTGTCGATCATGTCGTCGACGGTCACGATGCCGAGCAGATGGCCGCCCTCATCGACCACCGGGACGGCCAGCAGGTCGTACTTCGCGATGAGCCGGGCGGCCTCCTCGCGGTCGGTCCACGGCGTGACGGTGATCGGCGCACGCCGGTCACCGATCTCGATCAGCGTGCGGGTGGGGTCGGCGAGCACCAGCTCGCGCAGCGTCACCACGTGCACGAGCCGGCGGTCCACCGGGTCGAGCACGTAGATCGCGTAGACGGGCCGCTGCGGGTGGCCCACGGCGCGGAGGTGGGCGAGCGTGCGCTCGACGGTCCACGTGGTCGGCGCCTCGACGTGCTCCGTGGTCATGATGCCGCCGGCCGTCGTGGGCGGGTAGCTCAAGAGAGAGTGTAGCGACTCCCGGGTCGCCGGATCGATCGCGTGGAGCAGGCGGGCTCGCGCGCGGTCCGGAAGCTCGCGGAAGAGGTCGGCCCGCTGGTCGGCCGACATCGCCGTCAGGAGCGCCGTGGCCTTGTCGGCGGGCAGGTGCTCGAAGAGACGTGCCCGGTGATCGAGCGCGGGCTGGTTGAGCGCGCGCACCGCGAGCTCGAAGGGCAAGGCCGCGAGCACGCGCGCGGCCGCGGCGGGCTCGATCGCGTCCAGGGCCTCGGCGATGTCCGCGTCGTGCGCGCTTTCGAGCGCGTACGCCACGTTGACGGGGTCGGGGCCCGCGAGCCGGCGATCGTCCATGGTCTCCCCCTCCGCGCGCGGGCCCGCGAGGGAAGACCTCCCGGCGCTCAGCGCTCAGAAGATAGAGTAATACAGCGCGAGCGTGAGCGTGTCCTGGGCGCCCGAGGTCGGGCCGCGATGGTCCCGGACGTCAAAGGCCTTCCGGCTCGCGTCGTCGTGGCGATACTCGAGGCGCGCGACCAGCCCGCGCCAGATCTTGTACTCGACCGTCGCGGTCAGCTCCCAGAGGTCGACGTTGTGGCCGGGGGCGATCGTCTCGCTGCTCCGGACGCCCTGCGGGTCCGCGAAGTATTCGAGCCGGAGCACGGTCCGCAGCGCCTTCGTCCAGTCGTACGCTGCGTAGGCCGCGATCCCGCTCCAGCGGGAGTCGTTGTCCGTGCGCGTGCCCAGCGCGACCAGCGCAGGGTCGTTCTCCTCGCCGGCGAAGTCGAAGTTCACCGCGAGGGTCACCCGATCGATTCCGGTGTAGAGGATGGTCGTGTCGACGACGAACCGATTGTTGACCCGATCGCCGCGCATCTGGTCGCGATTCTGCTCGGGGCCGACGAGAAAGTTGACCGTGGCCGAGAGCTTGTCGATCGGCGTGAAGGCGAACGATCCGGTGGGCCGGAGGTAGCCGTTGTTGTTGTCCGCGCTGTCCCAGCCGTTCGTGAAGCCCAGCGTCGCGCCGAACCACGGCGTGAACTGATAACTGGCGAGCAGCCCGGTGTGCGTGTACGGCGTCCCGAGCGTGTACAGGAACGAGCGCGAGAAGTTCAGGCTCTTCGGGCTCTCGTAGACCTCGTAGCCGATCAGGGTCGCCCACTTCCCCGCCTTCAGGGTGAGGCCGCTGCCGAGCGGGACGAGAAACGACGCGTACGCCTCGGGCAGATCGTACTTCGGCGTGTTCCGGAAGAACGGCCCCACGTCGTCGAATCCGCGGAAGATTCCGAGCGAGTGGTTCTTCTGGGAGTCGAGCCCGCCGGTGACCACGACGCCGTAGCCGAGACGATACTGCTCCGACGGGTCCTTCCGCACGGAGAGCTCGAGCGCGTTGAACGTGTAGCCGTTATCGTGGTCGTAGAACCGCAGCTCGTTCACGTTGCCTCGTCCGCCGCCCCTGAGGTTCCCGACGAAGCTGTTCTCGAGGTACCCGTAGAGGAACAGCTCCTCGAGATAGCTCTTGGGCTGGCCCTCGGCCGGCGCCGGCCGCCCCAGCACCTCGGCAACCGACTGCTGGGCTGAGGCGACGCTCGCCCACGCGGCGAGCAGGAAGGCCGCCACGCCCAAGATCAGACGCTGGATCATCGGGGTCTCCGTCGAACCGAGGGCGCGGGCCGGCCTAGCGGCCGTCGAGCGCCAGGTTCAATGCGAGGACATTCACCCGCGGCTCGCCGAGAAACCCGAGCTGCCGTCCCTCCGTGTGTCGCTCGACCAGCCGCCGGACCGCGGCCGGCTCCAGCTTGCGCGCCCTGGCGATGCGTTCGACCTGGAACAGCGCCGCGGCCGGGCTGATGTGCGGGTCCAGGCCGCTGCCGGATGCGGTCACCAGGTCGACCGGGACGGGTGCCTTGTTGTCCGGGTCGGCTGCGCGTAGCGCATCGACGCGCCCCTGCACCGTCTTGATCAGGTCCGGATTCGTCGGCGAGAGGTTGGAGCCCGACGAGGAGCCGGCGTTGTAGCCGAACGGGCTCGTCGCCGACGGGCGCCCCCAGAAGTACTTCGGGTCGTCGAAGGGCTGGCCGATCAGCGCCGAGCCCACGGTCTTGCCGTCCCGGACGATGAGGCTGCCGTTGGCCTGGTACGGGAACACGGCCTGTGCGACGGCGGTCACCAGGGCCGGGTAGGCGAGGCCCGTGATGGCCGACAGCAGGATCAGCGAGACGATCGCGGGGCGAATGTGCGAGAGCATGTTGTCGGCTCCTCTACACCAGGCCGAGGGCGACCAGGATCATGTCGACCAGCTTGATGCCCGGAAACGGGATGATGATGCCGCCGATCCCATAGACCCAGACATGGCGGCGCAGGACGGCCGCGGCGCCGAGCGCGCGGTAGCGCACGCCCTTCAAGGCCAGCGGGATCAGCGCGACGATGATGAGCGCGTTGAAGATGACGGCGGACAGGATCGCGCTCTCCGGCGTCGCCAGTCGCATGATGTTGAGCGCGCCGAGCGCCGGGTAGGTCGTGGCGAACGCCGCCGGGATGATCGCGAAGTACTTGGCGACGTCGTTGGCGATGCTGAAGGTCGTGAGCGCCCCTCGCGTCATCAGCATCTGCTTGCCCGTCTCGACGACCTCGAGCAGTTTGGTCGGGTTCGAGTCGAGGTCGATCATGTTGCCGGCTTCCTTGGCCGCCTGCGTGCCCGAGTTCATGGCCACCGCCACGTCAGCCTGGGCGAGCGCGGGCGCGTCGTTGGTGCCGTCGCCCGTCATCGCGACGAGCCGCCCCTCGGCCTGGACGTCCCGGATGAGCTTGAGCTTCGCCTCTGGCGTCGCCTCGGCGAGGAAGTCGTCGATACCCGCCTCGGCGGCGATGGCCGCGGCCGTGAGCGGGTTGTCGCCCGTGATCATGACGGTCTTGATGCCCATGCGCCGCAACTCACCGAATCGCTCCCGGATCCCGCCCTTGACGATGTCCTTGAGCTGGATGGCGCCGAGCACCCTCGCGCCGTCGGCCACGACGAGCGGGGTGGCGCCCGCCTTCGAGATGGTGTCCACGACGGACCGGACCTCGGGGGGGACGGTGCCGCCGAGCTTCCTCACGTGGGCCTCGACCGCTTCGGCCGCGCCCTTGCGCACCTGGCGGCCGTGCATGTTCACGCCGCTCATGCGCGTCTGCGCCGTGAACGCCACGAAGGTGGCGCCGATCTTCTCGACGTCGCGCTCCCGGATGCCGTACTTCTCCTTGGCCAGGACGACGATGCTGCGCCCCTCGGGCGTCTCGTCGGCCAGCGACGCAAGCTGGGCGGCGTCGGCGAGGTCGCGCTCGGCGACGCCCGGCGCCGGAAAGAACTGGGTGGCCTGGCGGTTGCCGAGGGTGATCGTGCCCGTCTTGTCGAGCAGGAGGACATCGACGTCGCCCGCGGCCTCCACCGCCCGGCCTGACATGGCGATGACGTTCTTCTGGATCATACGGTCCATGCCGGCGATGCCGATCGCCGAGAGCAGCGCGCCGATCGTCGTCGGGATCAGGCAGACGAGCAGGGCCACCAGCACGGTCACGGTGACCGGCGTCCCCTGCCCCGCCGCCCCCACGCTGTAGAGCGAGAACGGCAGCAGGGTGGCCGTGGCGAGTAGAAAGATGATCGTCATCGCCGCCAATAGGATGTCGAGCGCGATCTCGTTCGGTGTCTTCTGGCGCTTGGCGCCTTCCACCAGCGAGATCATGCGGTCCAGGAATGCCTCGCCCGGGTCGGCGGTGACCTCCACGATGATCCAGTCCGAGAGCACCTGGGTGCCGCCCGTGACCGAGCTGCGGTCGCCGCCGCTCTCGCGGATCACGGGCGCGCTCTCGCCCGTGATGGCGCTCTCGTTCACCGAGGCGACGCCCTCGACCACCGTGCCGTCGGCCGGGACGAAGTCACCGGCCTCCACCAGGACGAACTGCCCCTTGCGGAGGGTCGAGGCGGAGACCACCTCGAGCAGCGCGTTCCGCTCGGCCCGCGCCAGCCGCTTGGCCTGGAGGTCTCGCCGGGCCTTCCGCAGCGAGGCGGCCTGCGCCTTGCCGCGCCCCTCGGCCATCGCCTCGGCGAAGTTGGCGAAGAGCACCGTGAACCAGAGCCACACGGACACCCAGAAGATGAACCAGCCTGGCGCCTCGCCCCGGCCGACCACGGCCTGGACCCAGAGGAGTGTCGTCAGGATCGAACCGACGTAGACGACGAACATGACCGGGTTCCGCACCTGGCGCCGCGGCGTCAGCTTGCTGAACGAGTCGACGACCGCCTGGCGGACGATTCCGGCATCGAAGAGCGAGCGACCCTTCACCTTGTCAGCCATGGTCTCTGTCACCTCACTTCGCGGCGATCAGCGTCAGATGCTCGACGATCGGCCCGAGCGCCAGCGCGGGAACGAAGGTCAACGCTCCGACCAGGATGACCACGCCGACCAGCAGCCCGACGAACAACGGCGTGTGCGTGGGCAGCGTCCCCGCCCCGACCGGGACGATCTTCTTGCGCGCGAGCGCGCCTGCGATTGCGAGCACGGGCACCGCGAGCCAGTAGCGGCCGAACAGCATGCAGAGTCCGAGCGCCGTGTTGTAGAAGGGGGTGTTGACGCTCAGGCCGGCGAAAGCGCTGCCGTTGTTGTTCGACGCCGAGGAAAACGCATAGAGGATCTCGCTGAACCCGTGGACTCCGGGGTTCGCGATTCCCGCCTTGCCGGCGGCCGTGACGACGCCGACGGACGTCCCGATCAACACGAGCGCGGGCGTGATCAGGATGACGAGCGAGGACATTTTCATCTCGTAGGCCTCGATCTTCTTCCCGAGGTATTCGGGCGTGCGCCCGACCATGAGCCCCGCCACGAACACCGCGATGATCGCGAAGACCAGCATCCCGTAGAGCCCCGAGCCCACCCCGCCGAAGACGACCTCGCCGAGCTGGATCATCCACATCGGCACGAGCCCGCCGATCGGCGTGAAGGAGTCGTGCATCGCGTTGACGGAGCCGTTCGAGGCCGCCGTCGTCGCCGTGGCCCAGAGGGCCGAGGTCGCGATGCCGAAGCGCAGCTCCTTGCCCTCCATGTTCCCGCCGGGCTGGAGCGCGCTCGCGGTGTGGTCCACCCCCTGCTTCGCGAAGACCGCGCCGTTCTGCTCGGCCACCACGCAGACGGCGAGCAACACCACGAAGATCACGGTCATGGCCGCGAGCACCGCCCATCCCTGGCGCGTGTCGCCGACCATGACGCCGAACGTGTAGCAGAGCGCGGCCGGGACGAGGAGGATCGCGAGCAGCTCGAGGAAGTTCGACAGGGGCGTCGGGTTCTCGAGCGGATGGGCGGAATTGACGTTGAAGAAGCCGCCGCCGTTCGTCCCGAGCTGCTTGATCGCGATCTGCGAGGCCGCCGGCCCCACCGCGATCACCTGCTCGGTCAGTCTGGATTTCTTGGTCTTCGGCTGGCCCTTCTCGTCGAGGACGGGCTTGCCGTCCTTGTCCGTGACCGGCTCGTCGTACTCCGTCGGCTGCACGACGGCCGCCGTCGCGTAGGGCCTGAAGGTCTGCACGACACCCTGGGAGACCAGGACCAGCGCGAAGACGAACGAGAGCGGCAGCAGGATGTAGAGCGTGGTTCGGGTCAGATCGACCCAGAAGTTCCCGATCGTCTGCGCGGAGCGGCGAGCGAACCCCCGGATCAGCGCGACGAGGACGGCCATGCCCGTCGCGGCCGATGCGAAATTCTGGACGGTCATCGCCAGCATCTGCGTCAGATAGCTCATCGTCGTCTCGCCGCCGTAACCCTGCCAGTTCGTGTTCGTCGCGAAGCTCGCCGCCGTGTTGAAGGAAGAGTCCGGCGAGACGGCGCCGAGCCCCTGGGGGTTCAGCGGCAGCAGGCCCTGGACGCGCTGGAGCAGATAGACCACCAGCAGGCCCGCAAAATTGAAAAGGAGCATGGTCGCGGCATAGGTCTTCCAGCCCATCTCTTCACCGGACCGGACACCGGACAACTTGTAGATCAGGCGCTCGAGCCATCCGAGCGCCTTGTCGAGGCCGCACGGCCGGTTCTCGTAGACCCTGGCCATGTAGGCGCCCAGCGGCTTCGCGAGCAGGATCAGGACGACGAGGTAGAACCCCAGCTGAACGATTCCATTCGCTGTCATGAGAAGAACTCCGGCTTCAGCAGTGCGAGCACGAGGTAGACGAGCAGACCGATCGACACCAGGCCGCCGGCGACGTAGAGCAATGGCATCGTCGCCTCCTACACCCGCTCACAAAGCTTGACGAACGCCCACGTCAGTCCAAAGAAGATCAACGCCAGCCCCACGTACACGATGTCCATCGCGCTTGCCTCCAGTCCGTTCCCTGTACGAAACGTCCCTACGAAGATGTATATGCCCGCCGACATCAAGAAGACGTCAAAAGCAGGCCCGCCCGTGTCAAGCGCGCGTCAAGCCGTCGCGCATCGGAAGTGCCACCTCGAGATCCCGGCGGTTCCGCGGGGTTCAGCGTGTAGCGTCGACGAGCGACCGTCTCGGTTCGTCCCCATGTGTACCCGCGCCGCGCCAGCGCCGCCCGCGTTGATCTCGCGTTAACGGTGGCCGCCCGGAGTTTGACGCCGCCTTGATGCACCACTGCCGTCCAATGTGACTGAGGAGGGTGGAACCGATGAAACCGACGTGGTGGCTCCTCTACGCGATCGGGCTCTCGCTGGTGGGCGTGTTCGCTCTCGTCGAGATCTTCGTGCCCGAGGAAGGCGTGCGGAGCGTCCTCCAGATCGCCGTGGTCGTCATGGGATTCGGGCTCATGGCCTGCTGGAACCGGCGCAATCGGGTGGCGATGGAGCTGGATGAGTGCCGCCGGCGCCGCGGAGTGGTGGGTCATCACCGCCGCGTTCCAGCTCCACCTTCGACGAAGCCCGCAGAACAAAAGGGGAGCCCGATGGCATCGCCCTTGCTCCCCGAAATCACCGAGCACGCTCGACGCTGAGGTGCCGACTCTGGAGGTGCGGCGTGAACGACAACGTCACGGTAGGCAGGACAGGGGTACGGACGATTCTCGTCGGTCTCGACGGCTCACCCGAGAGCGAGGCGACCGTC
>JBGQEL010000068.1:0-22770 GCA_041496385.1 Methylomirabilia bacterium
CGGTGCGGGCGCCGGGCTGCAGTGCGCCGTCGGGCTGCAGGGCGTACATGCCGATGTTCCCGTCCTCGGCGTTCGACACGTAGACGAACGTTCCCGCGAGTGCGGGCGCGCCGAACGCGAGCGGAGCGGTCAGAACCGCCAACGCTGCGAACAGTCTCATCCAGGCTTTCCGATCTGGCCCCATGCCTACCTCCGTCATGACGTTGAAATCAGCAGACCGTCCTGTCGGCTACCTCGTTCCGCCGTTCGCGACCTGGAGGAAGTTACTGGCGCCTGAGCATCTACCCGAACAGATGCGGCGTCAAGTGCCTCGGCCGGATGCTGTGGACCTCTCTTGTCGCGCTACGTGGATGCGGCTTGAGGCAGACTCTGTAGATTCTCGAAAAGCCGTTCAATCTCCGGCGGCGGGGCGAGACAAAGAGTTCGAAACGTGTCGACTACGGGGAGCCAACTTCCTCAGGCGGGTACACTCGGGAGCCTCTGGTGGTCTTCCGCGCTGGTTGCACCTGGGTTATGGCTTGTTGCGTCTAACCGATGGACAACCGCCTTGTTCGCCCCTGGCGATCGGCCCCTTTGGCCGTCTATGAAGAAACTATGAAGCTTTTCGTCCGCGGTTCCGACCGACCGGCGATGACCGCGCCACCGTTCCCGAGCGGGACTTCAGGACGATCGCGGCCGTGACCGTCCCGTATTTGGAGAGCTCGCTGATGATCTCGTCGAGGTGACTGACCGACGCGGCGGCGACTTTCACGACGAGACGGTCGCTGCCGGTCACGCGATGACTCTCGAGCGCCTGGGGCAGCGCCGTCGCCGCCGCGGCGAGCCGGAGGCAGTTCTCCTCGGGTGCGCTGATCCGCAACAGCGCCGTAATCGGATAGCCGAGCTTGTCCACCGCGAGCGCCACGCGGTAGCCCGTGATGATGCCGGCGTCTTCCATCCGCCGGACACGCTCCCCCGCCGCCGGTGCCGAGAGTCCCACCCGCCGGCCCAGGTCACTGAACGAGATTCGGGCGTCTTCCTGTAGGGCCGTCAGGATGTTCCAGCCGATGTCGTCCAGCAAGCGCTCGGGCTTCGTGGCCATCCGTGTCGGAGAGTTTAGAAAAGAAGGCGCTTCGGGGAAAGAACAATCGATCCGGCATCGACACGGCTCCCGCCGCGATCGTAGAGTGGCCGCAGGTACTGGATAGTGCCTTGGAGGAGCCATGAGCGCGGAAGACAAGGCCGTCGTGCTACGTCATCATGAGGAGATCTGGAGCAAGGGCAATCTCGACGCAATCGATGCCGTCTATGCGCCGGAGTTCGTCGGCCATCACCCGGGCGCACCGGACTGGATCGGGCCGGAGAGCGTGAAGCTGATCGTGAGGACGATGCGCAACGCGTTCCCCGACTTCACCGAGACGATCGAGGACGTCGTCGCCGAAGGCGATCGCGTTGTGTCGCGTTTCACGTCGACGGGAACCCACCTTGGCGCCTTGCGTGGCCTCGCGCCCACCGGCCGTCGCATGTCGATGGCCGAGATGGCGGTCTTTCGCATCACGCGTGGACGGATCGTCGAGAAGTGGGGCCTCTTCGATCGACTCGGCATGGTCCAGCAGCTCGGAATCATGCCGCCGGCATGGCCCCCCATGGAGCTCCTGTACGAGATCACGATGGACGTCGACGTGCAGGACGTCGGAACGACGCCTAGCGGGCGTCGCCGGATCGTCGTCGTGAAGAGCGGACGCTTCTCCGGACCGAGACTCCGCGGTCGCGTGTTGCCCTGCGGCGGCGACTGGTTGCTCGAACGCGCCGACGGCTCGCGGCGGCTGGACGTGCGCATCACGCTCGAGACGCACGACGGCGCGCTGATCTACGCCTCGTACCTCGGCGTCATCCACGGCTCAGCGACCGATGTGTCGACCTACTACTTCCGGACGGCACCGCTGTTCGAGACGGGCGCCGAACAGTACGACTGGCTCAATCACATCCTGGCTGTGGGCTACGGGCGTCGCGCCGGCTCACAGGTCGGGTACACCGTGTACGCCATCAGGTAGGAGCGAAGGATGCTCTACATGATCGTCGAGAGCGGCTGCTCGGCGAGTGGATGGCGGCGTGGCGTGATCTGGTCGATTTCGGACAGCCGTGAACCACCTGTATCTCGCTCTCACACGATCTCGTCGCGTTCACGCCCCTCCGGGGAAGGGGAGACTGTAGTGGATTCGGAGTGGTCCACGATGGGCCCCTCGCAGCGCGTCGACCTACGACGGCGGCTCTGCCAACGCGGCAGCTGTGTCCTTGCCGGGGACAACGGGAACGATCTCGAATTGGACGAGGTCGGACCACTCGGCGACCCAGCGCTGAAGGAGGGTCGCGTCGGCGCATTCCATCAGCTGGAAGCAGCGGCCGAGGTCTGCTTGCACCCAGCTGCCCACGAACGACACGGCGTCAGGAATGAGTCGTCCCTTGTCCCGGAAGCGGCGATACACCGCCTTGGCATCCTGGTTCCGGAAGCTCTCGATCACCATGAAGAGCATAGCGGGCAGTGTGCCTACGCTCGGGAGGCCGCTTCACGGGCCGCGGCAGTCGCGAGAATCGCTTGGACGAAGTCGTCCTCGGACAGGGTGCCGACGCACGCCTTGCGCCCGTTGACGACGGTGGTGGGGATGTTGTCGACGCCATACCGGACGGCGAGATACGGCAGCACCGCGATGTTGATCACGTCCGTGGTGATCCACCGACTCTCGATGGCGAGGCGAGCCGACAGCGACACGGCTGTCGTGCAGTTGAATCAGGTGGGCGCGATCAGGACCTCGATGTGGAGGGGCGCCACGACTTGGCGAACCCTGGTGCGGGACGCCTCGCTCAGGGCGGAACGCCCCTCGGAGACGGCGCGGATGACTCCGACGAAGGCTTCGAGCTCGTACCCGTCGGGGGCTCCGTAGTATCGGATGCCGAAGTCCTCGTCGGCACGGAGCACGATGGCAGGAGTCCGCGCGATTCCGACCGCGTCCTCCCGGGCAGCATCCCAACGGTCGGCCAGGATCTCGAGGTGAAGCAGGTCGGAAGCGCGGGCAACCTCCTCGAGAAGCATCCGCTCGGCGCGGGTCGCGGCGCTGGCGACGTCGGGAGTGTAGTAGAGCAGCGTCACCGGGTTCGAGAGGTCGTGCAGCCTCTCTCGGAGGAGCTGTCGCTGTTGCTCGCTGAGAAGTTCCATGTGTGCGCTCATCCGGGAGTCTACGGGGCTTGGCCCGCGCGCGTACAGGGCACACTCAAGGAATTTTCGGTCAAGGGGCCACAGAATCGCGCTAGGCTCGGCCCATGGCTTTCAGAACGGAAAGTCTCGTCGACGACGCCGGCTGGCGCATCCTCGCGGCGCTCCAGGCGGATGCGCGCCTGTCATTCAGCGAGCTCGGACGCCGGGTCGGACTTTCGCCTCCGGCGGCCGCCGAGCGGGTGCGGCGGCTGGAGGATGCGGGAATCATCCGCGCGTATCGCGCCGAGGTCGATCCCGAGAAGGTCGGGTTCCCGATCACTGCCATCATCCGCGTGAGCGTCCCGGAGCAACACTTCGCCAGGCTCAAGGCGCTCGTGCTCCAGTTGCCGGAGGCGTTGGAATGTCACCACGTGACCGGGCCGGATTCGCTCGTGGTCAAGGTGACGGCGACATCGGTGGGCCATCTCGAGAAGGTGATCGAGCAGCTCGGCCGCCATGGCACTCCGACGACGTCGATCATCCTGTCTTCTCCCGTCTCATTGCGGGCCATCCAGGCGGTTCCCGGACCGGTTGGCCAGGCGAGGACCTCGAGGGCGCGGCCGACGAAGGCGTGAACCCGCCGAGGCTACGCGCTGGCGCCGACGACTGTTGCGAGATACCGTGCGAGGAGCGTGGCGTGAGGAGTGGGAGCCGGGTTCGTGAGCAAGGCGAGTTCCGTGTTCGGAATGGACGGGAAGCCATCTTTCGCACCGAGGATGACGCGGCAGGATGCTGACCCCGAGTCCGCACGCAACCGCCGCCTGCACACTCGCGAGGCTGGGGCTCGTGAATGCGATTCGCCACCTCCGGCCCTGCGCCTCGATCGCGTGGATCGCTCGGTTGCGATAGAGGCAACCCTGCGGGAAAACGACGAGGGGCACGGGCTCCTTTCTCGCTGATGTCGATTTCGCACCAGCAACCCACACCAAGCGTCTGGGCCACGACGCAACACACGGCCCGGCGCCGGGCTCCCGTATGGCGAGAACGACATCGAGGTCGCCTCGCTCGAGCGCCCGAAGGAGGTCGACGCTGAGACCGCATTCGACGTCGAGCCGCAGGCGCGGGTGCGCCCGCGCAACCTCCGCGAGCAACGACGCCACGAGTGCGCCGGCGAGATTTTCGTGCATGCCGAGGCACACGGTTCCCTCACTCCCTGATCGCAGGAGCATGTCCTCCGCCTCGGTGGCGAGGGACAGGATCCGACGGGCATAACCGAGGAGCCGCTCGCCGTGTTCCGTGAGAACGACGCCTCGGGCACGGCGCACGAGGAGCGGCTCCCCGACTCGCGCCTCCAGCTTGAGGATCTGCTGGCTCACCGTCGATTGTGTGCGGTGCACCCGCTCGCTCGCGCGCGTGAACCCGCCGGCGTCGATCACCGACACGAAGCTACGTAGCAGGGCGAGGTCTAGCACCCAGTCACCATCGAAGGATCCACTGACTTGCGACGACACTCTCAGCGTGTTTCGCCACCAGCCGGCCCCCAAGATCATCACGCTCGACTGCTACGGGACCCTTGTCGAGTGGCGTGAGGTCCTTCATGAGGTCGTCCTGGCCGTCCTCGAGCGTCGCGGAGCCGGCGGCGCGGACGCCAACCTCGTGCTCGATGCGTTCTCGAGGCACGCACACCGGATGGAGCAGCTCGTTCCCTATCGGCGATACAAGGAGATTCTCCGCGCAAGCGTCGGAGCGGCATTCGCCGACCATGAAGTACGGGTGTCTCGCGAGGATATCGAGGGAGGTCGCGGAATCGACAAAGAGGATGGGGCCGCACCCAGAGACGAAGGCAGTCCTCGAGGAACTTCGCCAACGGGTTCGGCTCGCGATCGTCACAAATTCCGATGACGACTTGATCCGTCACAATCTGCGGCTGATCGAAGTGCCGATCGACTACGTCATCACGGCCGAGCAGGCGCAAGCCTACAAGCCCTCGCGCAAGATCTTCGAGTACGGGCGCTCAAGGATGGGAGCCACGAAGGACGAGGTCGTCCATGTGGCGATGAGCATGGTTCTCGATATCCAGGCGTGTCACCAGCTCGGCATGCGCGCCGTGTGGATCAACCGGCTCGGGGAGACCGGCAATGCCGACTGGCTCCCCTACGAGGAGCTGCCGGACCTGCGCGGCCTCCCGGCGCTGCTCGGATTGTAGGGTTCGCGGCGCCATGACACCATCGCCATGAGCATGGGACTCCCTGTCGGTTGCTTGCTCTGCCGGATCGCGCGCGGTGAAGTCACGGTCGAGCGCATCGTCGAGACTGACCACGTGATCGGCTTCATGAACCAGGGCGAGGCACTGTCGCGGGGCCACTGCGTGTTCTTTCCCAGGCGCCACGCGCCGAGCCTGCACGAGGCCGACGATGCCGCGCTGGCGGAGATCCTCGTGCTGGTCAAGACGGTCGCACGGGCCCTCGGGGTGGAAACCTACAACGTCCTCCAGAACAACGGCGCGATCGCCGGCCAGACCGTCTTCCATGCGCACGTGCATCTGATCCCCAAGTGGAGCGAGAGCGAGGGCCTCGTCTACGAGCGCGGCCGTGGCCGGCGCATAGATCAGAAGGAGATGGCCCAGCGGATCCGGGCCGGCCTGGCGCGAAGGGGCTAGTCCGGCCCGTGCTACACTGACAGCGCCCTCCTTCTAACCCCTGCAGAAAGGCAGCATGCTCATCGCCCGGAAGTCTCTCGAAAACCCGATCCGCGCCGAGCTCTTCGGCATCGAACGCCTCGAACAGCATGCCGAGAGCCTGGCGGCCGCCCAGCGCGTCATGCGGCAGGCGGGCAGGGGGCAGCGACTGCTGGCGCGCGTCGAGGACAACGGGCGCGTGCTCCGCGAGTCGTACCGCGTGATCGCCAACGCCATCCGCGAGGAGCGCGCGATCACGCCGGCGGCGGAGTGGCTCGTCGACAACTTCCACGTCGTGGACGAGCAGCTGCGTGAGATCCGCGCCGACCTGCCGCCCGGATTCTATCGGGAGCTGCCCAAGCTGGCCGAGGGACCGCTCGCCGGCTATCCGCGCGTCTACGGAATCGCGTGGGCGTTCGTGGCCCATACCGACAGCCGCTTCGATCCCGAGACGCTCCGGCGGTTCGTGCACGCCTACCAGCGCGTGCAGCCGCTGACCATCGGCGAGCTGTGGGCGGTGGCGATCACGCTGCGCGTCGTTCTCGTCGAGAACCTTCGGCGCCTGGCCGAGAGCATTGTCCGCGGGCGGGCGGCGCGTCAGGAGGCCGACGCCCTGGCGGACGAGCTGCTCGGCGTCGGCGATGACGGCGCCGTCGCGCGCACGGCGAGGGGCCTCGAACGATTCGAGAGCGGACCGCTGGTGACCGCCTTCGCGGTGCAGCTCGTCCAGCGGCTGCGGGAGCAGGATCGCGCGGTGACGCCGGCGCTGCTCTGGCTCGACCAGCGGCTGGAGGCGCAGGGGACGACGTCCGATGACATCGTCGGCGTCGAGCATCAGCGGCAGGCCGCGATGAACGTGACCGTCCGCAACGTGATCATGAGTATGAGCCTCATGTCCGCGCTGGACTGGACGGCGTTCTTCGAGACCGTGAGCCTCGTCGACGAGGTGCTACAGGCGAACGCGAACTACGGCGCGATGGACTTCGCGACCCGCGACGCCTACCGGCACGCGATCGAAGAGCTCGCGCGGGGTTCCGGCCGGCCCGAGCTGGACGTCGCGCGCGAGGCCATGACGCATACGCGCAGCGCGGACGGGCTCGACGACGATCGACGGAACGAGCCCGGCTTCCATCTCATCGGCAACGGGCGAGGGGACTTCGAGCGGGCGCTGGCCTACCGAGTGCCGCCGATGCGTCGGCTGCTGCGTGCCTACGTCGCCGCGGCGTCACCCGGGTATCTGGGAACGATCGCGGTCCTCAGCGGCCTCCTGTTCCTGCTGCCCCTCCTCGCAGGTGGTGCCTCCGGCGTCGGACCGTCGAGCCTGCTCGTGCTCGCACTTCTGGTCGTCGTCCCGGCGTCGGACCTGGCGATCGCTCTGCTGAATCGATTCGTCACGGCGCTCGTCATGCCGGCGGTGCTGCCCCGGCTCGAGCTGCGCGAGGGCGTGCCGTCGCACCTGCGGACCATCGTCGTGGTGCCGATGCTGTTGACCCAGGGCGCCGAGGTCGAGGAGCAGATCGAGCGCCTCGAGGTGCACTACCTGGCGAATCCCGACGGCGACGTTCGCTTCGCCGTCCTCTCCGACTGGGTGGATGCGCCCGTGGAGAGCGTGCCCGGGGACGCCGAAATGTTGATCGCGGCGCGGGAGGGGATCGCGCGTCTGAACCGGCGTCACGGCCCAGCACCCGACGGCGGCGCGCGATTCTTTCTCTTCCACCGCCGGCGACTCTGGAACGAGAGCGAGCGGGCGTGGATGGGGTGGGAGCGCAAGCGCGGCAAGCTCCACGAGCTGAATCGTCTCCTGCGGGGAGCCACGGACACCAGCTTCCTGCCCACGGCCGCCGCCGCGCCGTCCGGCGTCCGCTACGTCATCACCCTCGACACCGACACACGGCTGCCCCGGGGCGCGGTCGATCGGCTGGTCGGCGCGATGGCGCACCCGCTCAATCGGCCGCGGTTCGGGCCCGGAGGACGGCGCGTCGTCGAAGGGTACGGAGTGCTCCAGCCGCGAGTCACGCCCCCGCTCCCCGGACGCGAGGGCTCGTTCTTCCAGCGTCTCTCCTCCGGCCCGGCCGGCATCGATCCGTACGCGGCGGCGGTGTCCGACGTGTACCAGGACCTCTGGGGCGAAGGGTCATACACCGGCAAGGGAATCTACGACGTCGACGTGTTCGAGGCGGCGCTGGCGGGACGGGTCCCGGAGAACGCGATGCTGAGCCACGACCTGTTCGAGGGTGTGTTCGCGCGCGCCGGACTCGTCACCGACGTCGAGCTGTTCGAGAGCGCTCCTTCGCATTACGGTGTCGCGGCGGCGCGCCACCACCGATGGGCCCGCGGCGACTGGCAGTTGCTGCCGTGGATCGTGGGGCACCGGGTCCCGGTGATCGGGCGGTGGAAGATGCTGGACAACCTGCGCCGCACGATGTCCGCGCCGGCCGCCTTTCTGACCCTGGTGGTCGGGTGGGTGCTGCCGGGCACATCGCCCGCGGTGTGGAGCACGTTCATCCTTGCGACCATCGCGGTGCCCCCGCTCCTGCCCGTTCTCGGTGGATTGATCCCCCGCCGGCGCGGCATCTCGAAGCGTAGTCACGTCAATGCGGTCGGCGGCGACATCGTCCTGGCCGCCTCGCAGATCGGCCTCACGGTCACGATGCTGACGTACCAGACCTGGTTGATGAGTGATGCGGTCATGCGGACGCTCGTCCGGGTGTACGTCACCCGTCGTCGCCTTCTGGAATGGGTGACCGCGGCGCAGGCGAAGGCCGGGCTCCGCCTCGATCTGCGTGGCTTCTGCCGCCGCATGAGCGGCGGGATCGCGCTCGCCGGCGCCGCGGCGGTTGCCGTCGCGTGGATGCGGCCGGAGGCGTTTCCGGCCGCGATGCCCTTTCTGTTGCTGTGGGCCGCGTCGCCCGCGGTGGCGCGATGGATCAGCGTGCCGCGGAGTACGGCGAGCACCCAGCCACTCTCGCCGGCGGATGCGCGCGCCCTGCGGCTCATCGCGCGCCGGACGTGGCGGTTCTTCGTGACCTTCGTGGGTCCTGCCGATCACGCGTTGCCGCCGGACAACTTCCAGGAAACGCCGAGCCCGGTGGTGGCGCACCGCACGTCGCCGACGAACATCGGACTGTACCTGCTGTCCACGGTTGCGGCGCGCGATTTCGGTTGGCTCGGCACGCTCGACGTCGTCGAGCGTCTCGAGGCCACGCTCGAGACGATGCACGCCCTCGAGCGCTTCCGCGGCCATTTCTACAACTGGTACGACACGAAGGACTGCCATCCGCTCGATCCGAAGTACGTGTCGTCGGTCGACAGCGGAAATCTCGCCGGCCACCTCATCGCGCTCGGGCACGCCTGTGGGGAGATGATCGAGCGCCCGCGCCTCGAGCGCGCAGCGCTCGCCGGCATCGAAGACACCGCGCTCCTCGTTCGCCTCGCGAGCCTCCAGGCGGACGGCAATGCCCGCCCGCGCACGGTCACCCGCGGGCGCCTGGCGGAGGCTCTCGCCGCCGTCACGGGGGCACTCCAGGAGCCTGTGCAGGGGTCGCCGGACTGGGCTTCGCGGCTCGCGACGCTGAAGGTCCACGCGGACACCGTGGTGGGCCTGGCGCGCGCCCTGGTCGACGAGGATCCTCGGGGCGCGCAGACGGATCTGCTCGGCTGGGCGGAGGCGCTCTGCGGCACCGTCGACAGCCACGTGCGCGACCTCGACATGCCCGACACGCTCGGTCGTCGTCTCACGGGCCTCGCCCGGAGCGCGAAGGCGATGGTCGGCGCCATGGACTTCGGCTTTCTCTTCGACCCCATGCGAAAGCTGCTTGCGATCGGGTACCGCGTCACGGACGGCAGTCTCGACCCCGGTCGGTACGACCTCCTCGCATCGGAAGCCCGTCTCGCGAGCTTCGTCGCGATCGCCAAGGGCGACGTCCCCGTCTCGCACTGGTTCAGGCTGGGCCGCGCCCTCACACCGGTGGAACTGGACTCGGCGCTCGTGTCCTGGTCGGGATCGATGTTCGAATACCTGATGCCGGCGCTCGTCATGCGCGCGCCGGCGGGAAGCCTGCTCGAGCAGACCGCGCGGCTCGTCGTCGGTCGGCAGATCGCGTATGGTGCCGAGCGCGGCGTGCCGTGGGGTGTGTCGGAGTCGGGCTACAACGCGCGCGACCTGGAAATGACCTACCAGTATTCGAGCTTCGGCGTGCCCGGCCTCGGGCTGCGCCGCGGACTCAACGAGGACGTCGTCATCGCGCCCTATGCGACGGGCCTGGCGGCGATGATCGATCCGCCGGCCGCGGCGCACAACTTCCGGCGCCTGACGGCCGCCGGGGCCAGCGGCGCCTACGGCTTCTACGAGGCGCTCGACTACACGGCGCCCAGGCTTCCGGAGGCGAGCGAGGTCGCCGTGGTTCAAGCCTACATGGCCCACCACCAGGGCATGGTGGTCGTTGCGATCTCGAATGCGCTCCACGGCGGCACGATGCGCGCGCGCTTCCATGCCGAGCCCATGGTCCGGGCCACGGAGCTGCTCCTCCAAGAAAGGACGCCGCGTGACGTGGCGGTCGCGCGGCCGCGTGCCGAAGAGGTGCACGCGGTCGGCGACGTGCGCGAGTTCATTCCGCCGGCCGAGCGGCACTTCACGTCGCCGCACGGCGCGATGCCGCGCACCCAGCTGCTCTCGAACGGGCGATATGCGGTCATGGTGACGACGGCCGGCTCGGGATACAGCCGCTGGCGCGACATCGCGATCACGCGGTGGCGGGAAGACGTCACGCGCGATGCGTGGGGAACGTACGTGTTCCTCCGCGATGTCGACAGCGGCGAGAGCTGGTCGGCCGGTTACCAGCCGCGCGGCGGCGAGCCGGACAGCTACGAGGTCACGTTCTCCGAGGATCGGGCGGAGATCGTCCGGCGCGATCGTACCATCGGCACCACGCTCCAGGTGATCGTGTCTCCGGAGGACGACGCCGAGGTGCGTCGCGTGTCGGTCACGAATGGCGGGACGAAGAGCCGCGAGGTCGAGGTGACGTCGTACGCGGAGGTCGTGCTGGCGACGCCGGCGGCGGACGCGGCCCACCCCGCGTTCTCCAACCTGAGCGTGGAGACGGAGTGCGTCCCCGAGCTCGACGCGCTGCTGGCGACACGCCGGCCGCGGTCACGCGGTGAGCCCCAGATCTGGCTGGCCCACGTCGCCGTCGTCGAAGGCGAGGCGGTGGGGGGCCTGCAATGGGAGACTGATCGCGCCCGATTTCTCGGTCGGGGACGCGGGATCCGGACACCGGCGGCTGTGATCGACGGCCAGCCCCTCTCCAACACCGTCGGCGCGGTCCTCGATCCGATCGTGAGCCTCCGCCACCGCGTGCGGCTCGCGCCGGGCGCCACCGCGCGCGTCACCTTCTCGACACTCGTCGCGCCGTCGCGCGTGGAGGCCCTCGGCCTGGCCGAGAAGTATCGCGATGCGGCGACGTTCGATCGCGTCGCGACGCTGGCGTGGACGCAGGCGCAGGTCCAGCAGCATCACCTCGGCATCGGTCCGGACGAAGCGCACCTCTTCCAGAGCCTGGCCAGTCGCGTGCTCTATCCGGACCGGACGCTCCGGCCCTCCCCGGACGTGCTCGCGCGTCAGAGCGGTGGCCCCGACGCGCTCTGGGTGCACGGGATTTCGGGCGACCTCCCGATCGTGCTGGTTCAGATCGACGATGCCGAGGACGTCGGCATCGTGCGGCAGCTCCTCCGCGCGCACGAGTACTGGCGAATGAAGCAGCTCGCCGTCGATCTGGTGATCCTCAACGAGCACGCGCCGTCCTACCTTCAGGATCTGCAGTCGTTGCTGGAGGCACTCCTCCGTACGAGCCAGTCGGCGGGATTCCATGAAGGACCTGAGCCGCACGGGAACGTGTACATCGTGCGAGCGGACCGCGTGACGGCGCCGCAACGCGACGTGCTGCAGTCCGTGGCGCGCGCGGTGCTGTCGAGCCGCCGCGGAACGCTGGCCGAGCAGCTGACGCGCGCGCAGCGACCCGACGCCGCTCCGGCCGCTCCGCCACGACGGGGGCCGGCGACGAAACTGGCGCCCGACGTGGCGATCCCGTCGATGGAGCTCGAGCTCTTCAACGGCCTCGGCGGTTTTGCGAAGGAGGGACGCGAGTACGTCACGATCCTCGGCCAAGGCCGGTGGACGCCGGCGCCGTGGATCAACGTGATCGCGAATGCGAGCTTCGGCTTCCAGGTCTCCGAATCGGGTTCCGGGTACACGTGGTCGGTCAACAGCCGCGAGAACCAGCTCACCTCATGGTCGAACGATCCGGTCAGCGATCCGCCGGGCGAGACCATCTACGTCAGGGACGACGAGACCGGGGATCTGTGGGGGCCGACGGCGCTCCCGATCCGCGAGGGGGCCTCGCCCTACGTCATCCGGCATGGGCAGGGCTACACGCGCTTCGAACACGCCTCGCACGGCGTCTCCTTAGACCTGCTGCAGCTGGTGGCGCTCGACGACCCCATCAAGATCTCGCGTCTCACGCTGACGAACGAGTCCGGCCGCCCGCGGCGGCTGTCCGTGACCGCCTACGTCGAGTGGGTGCTTGGGGCGTCGCGCGGTGTCGCCACGCCGTTCGTCGTGACCGAGATCGACGCGAAGACGGGCGCGATGTTCGCGCGCAACGCGTGGCGGCGCGAGTTCGGCGCCCGCGTCGCCTTTGCCGACCTCGGCGGGGCTCACACGGCGTGGACCGCGGACCGGACGGAATTTCTCGGCCGCAACGGCTCGCCGGATCATCCGGCGGCGCTGGCGCAACGGCACCGTCTCTCGGGACGGGTCGGTGCCGGTCTCGACCCGTGCGGCGCGCTCCAGGCGACGATCGAGCTGCCCGCCGGCGGCCGAGCGGAGGTCGTGTTCTTCCTCGGCGAGGCGGCGAGCCCCGAGCAGGCCAGGGAGCTGATCGTTCGCTACCGGACTCGTGACGTGGCGGCGGTCTTGCGGGCGGTCGGCGAGCGCTGGGACGAGGTGCTCGGCACGGTGCAGGTCAAGACGCCCGACCGCTCCATGGACATCCTGCTCAACCGCTGGCTCCTGTACCAGACGCTCACGTGTCGGGTCTGGGCGCGGTCGGCGTTCTATCAGGCCGGCGGCGCGTACGGGTTTCGCGACCAGCTTCAAGACGTGATGGCGCTCGCGGTGGCCGAGCCCGGCCTGGCGCGGCAGCACGTGCTTCGCGCGGCGGCGCGGCAGTTCATCGAGGGCGACGTCCAGCACTGGTGGCACCCGCCCGGCGGTCGCGGCGTCCGCACCCGGATCTCCGACGACCTGCTCTGGCTCCCGTACGTCGTCGCCCAGTATGTCGAGGTCGCCGGCGATGGCGCCGTCCTCGACGAGGTCGTCCCCTTCCTCGAAGGGCCCAAGCTCGCCGTCGGACAGCCCGAGTCGTACTTCGAGCCCCGCGCCTCCGACGAGCGCGGCACGCTCTTCGAGCACTGCGCGCGCGCGCTCGACCATAGCCTCACGGCCGGAACGCATGGACTGCCGCTGATGGGGACGGGGGACTGGAACGACGGGATGAACGCGGTGGGCGCCGAGGGGAGGGGTGAGAGCGTCTGGCTCGGCTGGTTCCTTCACGCCGTGCTGTCCGAATGGGTGCCGCTGGCCGACGGGCGCGGGGAGGGCAAGCGCGCCGAGCGATGGCGTGAGTACGTGGGCGCGCTGCAAGAGTCGCTCGAACGCGAGGCCTGGGACGGCCAGTGGTATCGGCGCGCGTATTTCGACGATGGGACGCCGCTCGGCGCCGCGGTCAACGACGCATGCCGCATCGACTCGATCGCGCAGTCCTGGGGCGTGATCTCGGCGGCGGCCGACCCGGTGCGCCAGGCGCGCGCCATGGCGGCCGTCGACGAACACCTGGTGCGTCGCGGTGACGGCGTCGTGTTGCTGTTCACGCCACCGTTCGACGACACGTCCCTGGAGCCCGGCTACATCAAGGGGTATTTGCCAGGCGTCCGCGAGAACGGCGGGCAGTACACGCACGCGGCGATCTGGTCGGCGATCGCCTTCGCGGCGCTCGGCGACGGGGACAAGGCCGCCGAGCTCCTCGCGATGTTGAACCCGATCAACCACGCCCGCACCGCCGCGGGCGTCCAGCGCTACAAGGTCGAGCCCTACGTTGTCGCGGCGGACGTCTACACCGAGCCGCCGCACGTCGGCCGCGGAGGCTGGACGTGGTACACGGGATCAGCGGGCTGGATGTATCGGGCCGGGCTGGAGTCGATTCTCGGGTTCCGGCTGCGCGGCGCGCGGCTCGTGGTCGACCCGTGTATCCCGCGTGCGTGGCCCGGCTTCGAAATGGTCTTCCGCTATCGCTCCACGCGTTATGAGCTCGTCGTGGAGAACCCCCGGCGCGTGTCGCGAGGGGTGTCGTCGGTGGAGGTGGACGGCGTGCTCCTCGACGGCGATCTCGGCATCGGGCTCGTCGACGACCGGAAGACTCATCGTGCCCGAGTCGTCCTCGGCGAGAGCGCCACGAGGAGGTCGAGATGAGATGGCTCATGGAGTTCTACAGCGAGCGACGGGCGATCCTCGCGCGGTACGGTGTCGAGGCGTCGTCACCCGCGGCGGCGGTCCTGCTGGGCCGGAGTGCGCTTTTCGCGGAGTATCCTCCGGCGCGCGCGCGCCGGAGGCCGGGCTTGTTCGAGCGGGCCGAGCACGTCGGGGGTCAAGACGAGAGCGGGTGGGTCCTCTATCGCATCGGGAACAGCGTGCCGGGACCGACCGGCGGCGCGCCTGCGCCGGCAGCATAGGCGCTCCGCGAGGATCGAATCCGACCCGCGTCGGCTCAGCGCGCGATCAGGATCTTCTTCACCCAGCCGCTGCCCTTGCCCGTCTCCACCTGGAGGAAGCCGTCCTCTTCCTTGCCCAGGAAGATCATCTCGTCGCCCTTCGCGAGCGTCGTGACGACCTGACCCGAGTCGGACGGCGTCTGCGTCTCGCCCACGCGCTGTTCGGCCTCGGCTCGCGCGGGTTCATTCACCCGCCACGTGATGAGGCTGACGATGCTCATCGCGGCGATGAAGGTCGCGTGGATCGCCGCCCACCGCCACGGGTGGGCGACCGCGGCGGGATGATTGTAGACGGCGGACGGGTCGAGCACTCCGACCACGCCGTGATGCACGAGCACGAAAGTGATCGCGAGCAGAAACGGAGTCCACTCCTGGTACAAGGCCATGAGTCCCACCATGACGAAGAAGTGGAAGTGGAACTCGATGTAGCCGCCGGAGAGGTGGACGAGGATGGCCTCGAAGACGCTGTGGGCCCAGCCGTTTCCGCTGTAAACCGAGAAACACGCGATGCCGATCGCGTGGAGCCAGAGCACCGCGAGGATGCCGGCGTGGCGCCGGCCCCAGACCCCATCGGGTAGCTGCGAGCCGATCGGCAGAGCGGCCTTGACGGCCTTCCCGAGTTGCCTGATCGAGGAGACTCTGGTCACCATGGACGTCAGCGCCCTCTTGACGAGCAGATGTGATGCCACCGGCCCTTCTGGGCGCTGCGCCCAAGGAAATCAGCCAGTCCTGGATCGGACACACGCCCAGTTCGGGACAACGATTGTCAAAATTGGCCGTCACGAATGACAGATCGAGATGGAGTCTGGGCGGGCCTGAAACCGCTTTCCGCTTGACAGCCCTCCGACCGCCCCGTACCTTCCCGGCCATCACCCGAACGCGCGTCGACCGGAAAGTGTCTTTCCGTGATTTTCCGGCGCGCTCAATGGAGAGATGATGGGTGGCAGACGTCCCTCGACGGTTCGTCCGGCAGCTCACCTCCGCCGAGCGAGAAGAGCTTCGGCGGCTCCGTCGATCGGAGCGGCGAGAGATCGCGCGTCGCGCCCAGGTGATTCTCCTGTCCGCCGGGCGCGTGCCCATCCCCGAGATCAGGCGGCGCCTCCGAGTCTCTCGCCCGACGGTCACCGGCTGGCTCGCGCGCTTCGAGCAGTCCGGCGTCCCAGGGCTCCTCACCCGCGCACGCACGGGCCGGCCCTCCAGGGTCACCCCCGAGCTGCTGCGACACCTCGCCATGGTCACGAGCGCGCGGCCGCGGGATGTCGGAGTGCAAGGCGAGGCCTGGAGCCTGGCGCGGCTCAGGGAGTATCTCGTCACGACCGGCGTCGTGCCCGCGATCTCGCTCGAATCACTCCGGGTCGCGCTGCGCAGAGCGGGGCTCGGTCTCAAGGCGGCCCGCACAGGGCTCACCCAGAAGGGGGCCACAACAATGATCCCCGGCGCGTTTGAGTACCACGCTCCTACGTCGATCGCCGAGGCGACGAACCTTCTCGCCACGCTGGGCGAGGACGCCAAGGTCCTCTCGGGAGGCCAGAGCCTCATCCCGTTGATGAAGCTCCGCCTCGCCAGCCCGCGTCACGTCGTCGACATCAACGGAATCGGCGGCCTCGCGTACATCCGCGAGGCCGACGGGTTCCTCAAGATCGGCGGCCTCACGCGCGAGGCCGACCTGGAAGAATCCGAGCTCATTCGAACGCGATACCCGCTGCTGTTCGACACTTGCCGGGTGATCGCGGATCCGATCGTCCGCAACCTGGCGACGATCGGCGGCAACCTGGCGCACGGCGATCCGGCGAACGATCACCCCGCGACCATGCTGGCCCTCGGGGCGGAGGTCGTCGCGAAGGGCGTCAAGGCCGAGCGCCGGATTCCGATCGCGTCGTTCTTCACCGGCCCGTTCGAGACCGCGCTCAAGCAGGACGAGATCCTCGTCGAGATCCGGGTCCCGCTTGCGGCGGCCCGAAGCGGCGGCGCCTATCTCAAGCTCGAGCGGAAGGTTGGCGACTTCGCGACGGCCGCCGTCGCGGTGCAGCTGACGCTCGGCGCGGACGGCGCGTGCGAGCAGGTCGGGATAGGTCTCACCAACGTCGGCCTGACCCCGATCAAGGCGAGGCAGGCCGAGGCAGCGCTGAAAGGCAAGCGTGCCGACGAGGCGACGATCAAGCAGGCGGCGCAGCTGGCCGCCGATGCGTCTCAGCCGAGCGCGGACCTTCGCGGCCCGGTCGACTACAAGAAGGATCTCGTCCGAGTGTTGACGGCCCGCGCGCTCCGGAAGGCTCTGGAGCGCGCCGGCGGGGGGAGGTGAGGGCGATGCAGGTCAAGCTTTCGATCAACGGCGAGAAGCACGAAGCGGACGTCGAGCCGCGCCTGCTGCTGGTTCACCTGATCCGAGAGGTCCTGAGATTGACCGGCACCCACATCGGGTGCGACACGACCCACTGCGGCGCCTGCACCGTCCTCATGGACGGCCGGGCGGTGAAGTCGTGCACGGTCTTCGCCGTCCAGGCCATCGGCAAGGAGATCATGACGGTCGAGGGCCTCGAGCAGGACGGCAAGCTCCATCCGCTCCAGGAAGGCTTCATGGCCGAGCACGGTCTCCAGTGCGGCTACTGCACGCCCGGGATGCTGATGACCAGCTACGCGTTCCTCAAGAAGCATCCGGCGCCGAGCGAGGAGGACATCCGCTGGGCCATCTCCGGCAACCTCTGCCGGTGCACCGGCTACGTGAACATCGTCAAGGCGGTCCAGTACGCGGCGGCCAAGCTCCAGCAAGGAGGCGCGTGATGGCGCTCAGAACCTCGGCCGACGTCGGAGGGATGGGGCACTCGATCAAGCGGAAAGAGGATCCGCGCTTCATCCGCGGCAAGGGCACCTTCGTCGACGACCTCCAGCTCCCCGGCATGCTCTACCTGGACATCGTGCGGAGCCCGTACGCGCACGCGAAGATCAAGAAGATCGACAGCGCGAAGGCGCTGGCCGTCCCCGGCGTGCTCGCCGTCATCACCGGCCAGGACCTCGCCAAGTACAACCTCCACTGGATGCCGACGCTCATGTCGGACACGCAGATGGTGCTGCCGGTCGAGAAGGTGATGTATCAGGCTCAGGAGGTCGCGGCGGTGCTCGCCACCAGCCGTTACGCGGCGGCCGACGGCATGGCGGCGGTGGAGGTGGAGTACGAGCCGCTGCCCGTGGTCGTGGATCCGCGCAAGGCGCTGGAGCCCGGGGCCCCGGTGCTGCGCACCGACAAGAAGGACAAGAAGGACAACCACATCTGGCACTGGGAGTGGGGCAATCGTCCCGCGACGGATCAGGCCTTCGCGGAAGCCGACGTGACGGTCAAGCAGGACATCTACATCCCGCGCATCCACGTGGCGTCCATCGAAACCTGTGGCTGCATCGCCCACTTCGACAAGGTCAACGAGAAGCTCACCGTCTGGATGACGACGCAGGCGCCCCACGCGATCCGGACGGTCTTCGCCCTGGTGGCCGGCCACGTCGGGCTCGCCGAGCACAAGATCCGGATCATCTCTCCGGACATCGGCGGAGGCTTCGGCGGCAAGGTTCCCGTGTACCCCGGGTACGTCATCGCCGTCGCCGCCTCCGTGCTCACCGGCAAGCCCGTGAAGTGGATCGAGGACCGCATGGAGAACCTCCAGGCGGACTCGTTCGCGCGCGACTACCACATCACCGCCGAGCTGGCGGCGAAGAAGGATGGCACGCTCACCGCGCTCCGGATCAAGACGCTCGCCGACCACGGGTACACCGATGCCGCGGCGAACCCGTCCAAGTTCCCTGCGGGGCTCTTCCACGTCTGCACGGGCTCCTACGATCTCAAGGCCGCGCACGTCGAGGTGGACGGCGTGTACACGAACAAGCCGCCCGGCGGTATCGCCTACCGCTGCTCCTTCCGCGTGACCGAGGCGGTCCACACGATCGAGCGCATGGTGGATCTGATGGCCCACGAGCTCGGCGTGGACCCCGCCGACTTCCGCAAGAAGAACTTCATCAAGCCGGAGCAGTTCCCCTACAAGTCGGCGCTCGGGTGGGAGTACGACAGCGGCAACTACGGGGCGGCGCTCGACCTGGCGATGCAGAAGATCGGCTACGCCGAGCTGCGCCGCGAGCAGGCCGAGAAGCGGAAGCGCGGGGAGCTCATGGGCATCGGCATCTCGAGCTTCACCGAGATCGTCGGCGCCGGGCCCTCCAAGCACTTCGACATCCTCGGGCTCAAGATGTTCGACTCCTGCGAGATCCGGATCCATCCGACCGGCAAGGCCATCGCGCGCTTCGGGACGAAATCGCAGGGGCAGGGGCACGAGACGACCTACGCCCAGATCCTCGCCGAGGAGCTCGGCATTCCGGCGAGGGACATCCAGGTCGAGGAGGGCGACACGGACACCGCGCCCTACGGCCTCGGCACCTACGCGAGCCGCTCCACGCCGGTCGCCGGCGCCGCCGCCGCGATGGCGTCGCGCAAGATCCTCGACAAGGCGCGGAAGATCGCCGCGCACCTGCTCGAGGCCGCCCCGGACGATCTGGTGTGGGAGCCGGGCAAGTTCTCGGTGAAGGGCGCGCCCGACCGCTTCAAGACCATCCAGGACGTCGCCTTCGCCGCCTACACCAACCATCCGCAGGGGATGGAGGCGGGACTCGAGGCGGTGAGCTACTACGACCCGCCGAATCTCACCTATCCGTTCGGCAGCTACATCTGCGTCGTGGACATCGACAAGGGCACCGGCGAGACGAAGGTGCGCCGGTTCGTCGCGATCGACGACTGCGGCAACATCATCAACCCCATGATCGTCGACGGCCAGATCCACGGCGGGCTGACGATGGGGTTCGCCCCCGCCCTCATGGAGGAGATCTCGTACGACGAGATCGGCAACGTGCAGGGCGGAAGCTTCATCGATTACCTGGTGCCCACCGCCGTCGAGACGCCCAAGTGGGAGACGGGCAAGACCGTCACGCCCTCGCCGCACCACCCGCTCGGCGCCAAGGGCGTGGGCGAGTCGGCCACGGTCGGCGCCCCCGCCGCCATCGCCAACGCGGTCGTCGACGCGCTCTGGCACCTGGGCGTCCGGCACATCGACATTCCAATCACGCCGCCGAAGCTCTGGCGGATCCTCCGTGAGAAGGGCGTCACGGAGTAGCGTGGTGCCGGATCATGGCTGACGAGCTCCTGGCTCTCGCCGCCGAGCTCCAGCGACGCGGGGAGCCGTTCGCCCTGGCCACGGTCGTTCGATGCGAGCGGCCGACGTCGGCGAAGCCGGGGGCCAAGGCGATCGTCCGAGGCGACGGGACGGTGTCGGGGTGGGTCGGCGGCGCCTGCGCCGAACCCGTCGTCGTGCGCGAGGGTCTCAACGCGCTCCGGGATGGCCAGCCGCGGCTCATCGGTCTCTTCGGCGACGGCGTCCGTAGCCCGGGACGGACGGAGGGTATGCTCGAGTATCCGATGACGTGCCACAGCGGCGGCACGCTGGAGATCTACGTGGAGCCCTACCTGCCCAAACCCCTCCTCGTCCTCGTCGGTCGCGGCCCCGTGGTCGAGACGCTCGCGACGCTCGGCCGCGCCGCCGACTACGCGGTCGTGGCCCTGCGCGAGGACGAGATGCAGGAGGGACTCGCCGGCGCCGCGCTGACCCGGCGAGCGTCGGTGGTCGTCGCCACGCACGGTGACGAGGACGAGACCGCGATCGAGCGCATCCTGGCGACCGAGGCGGGCTACGTGAGCCTGATCGCGAGCCGCCGGCGGGCCGCCGTCATCCTCGAGCGCCTGAAGCAACGGGGTGTGCCGTCCGAGCGGCTCGGGAGGCTGAAGGCGCCCGCGGGGCTCGACCTCGGGGCGGTGACCCCCGAGGAGATCGCGGTCAGCATCCTCGCCGAGGTCGTCCAGTACCATCGGAGCGAGAAGGCCGTCTGGCGCGCGGCCGAACTCCGCGAGACCTCCGCGCCGGCGGCCGAAGCGAGCGATCCGATCTGCGGGATGCTCGTCGAGGTCGCGACCGCCCGCCATCGCTCCGAGCTGTCGGGACGGCCCGTCTACTTCTGCTGCCGCCACTGCAAGGAGACGTTCGACCAGGATCCCGAGCGGTATCGCGCCGAGCTGGGCGGCTGAAGCCGGCTCAGCGCGCGCGCGCGGCGAGGATCGCCTTCGCCATCAGCCGCGCGCCCTCGTAGCACTTCCCCGGCGCCTCGTAGCTGAACGCGAGCCGGACGAACTCCGCGCCGCCGCCCTGCGGGAAGAACGCCGGGCCCGGCGTGTACTGGACGCGCGCGTCGACCGCCAGGTCGGCCAGCCGGCGCGGGTCGGTGCCCGTGGGCAGCCTGATCCAGAGGAAGAACCCGCCCTCGGGGCGGCTCACCACGGCTCCGGAGCCGGCGAGAATCTCGTCGAGCCCGCGGAGCATCGCGTCGCGCTTCGCGCGATAGACGTCGATCAGGAGCTTCACGTGCGTGGTCATGTGGTCACGCATGTAGTACGTCGCCACGCGCGACATGAAGGGGTTGACGCCGCCCCCGAACAGGAAGCCCTGGAAGGCGGGCAGCATCTCACGCGGTGCGCAGAGCCACCCGAGCCGAACGCCCGCGCCCAGGATCTTCGAGAGCGTCCCGGCCCGGATCACCCGCCCACCATGGTCGAGCGCGTAGAGCGGCGGGAGCGTCTCGCCCTCGAAGCGCAGCTCGCCGTAGGCATCGTCCTCGAGGATCAGCGTGTCGTACGCCTGGGCGAGTTCGACCAGCTCGTGGCGCCGCCGCAGCGACTGCGTCGGGCCCGAGGGATTCTGGAAGTTCACGATCGTGTAGATCAGCTTGCAGCGCCGTCCCTCGCGGCGCAGCGTCTCGAGGCGCGCGCGGACGGCGTCGGTCACGATGCCCTCGGCGTCCACCGGGACGTCGAGGATCTGCGGACCGTGGCGCCGGATCGTGTTGAGCGAGCCGGAAAAGGTCGGCGCCTCCGAGATCACGGCGTCGCCCGGATCCACGAAGGTGCTGAAGGCGAGCGAGAGCGCGTGGCCCGAGCCGTTGGCGACGATGATGTTCTCCGGCTCGACCTTGAGCCCCTCGAACGTCTCGTACTTCTCGCAGACGAGCTCGCGCAGCGCGCGATAGCCCTGGGGATCTCCGTAGGTCATGGCGGCGGCGCCCTCGGCCTTCAGCATGCGGGCGGTCGCCTCGGCCATCCCGTCGTACGGGAACGAGGCGGGGTCGGGAAGCCCGCCGCCGAACTCGTAGAGCGGGCTCATCGCCGGACGCGGGGTGGAGACCGGAACGCCCCAGCCGATGCGGGCGCGGGTCGAAAGGAGGGACTCGAAGCGGTCGGGCGCTGGGGTCGTCATGCCCGGTAGCATACCGGGCCGACGCCCCGCGCATCAACTCGTCGAGCCCCGTGGGGGCCCTTCCGGAAAACCCCCCAACATGTCGCTCGTTTATCGAGCCGGGATGTACAATCTGAGACAGGCATGGCCAGGCAACGGTCGCTCGCTTCGAGATGGTGCGCGGCTCGCGCGATCCTCGCGCTCTTCATGCTCGCGCTCGTGCAGTACCAGTATCCCGCCGCGCTCCTCGCCACCGTCTGGCGCGTCTTCGTCATCTCCTGGGACAATCCGGCGACCCAGGTCGCCGAGGAGATGGTGTCGGCCGAAGCACCAGCCGCCGACCCCAATCGGCCGCTTCGGGATCGGATCATCGCCGCGAACCTCTCCCGGCAGTACCTGCGCGTTCCCGCCGATCCACGGGGACACGAGAGCTTTGCGCGCTCCCACCAGGTCACAAGGGCTCCTCCAGCAGCCTAGCGTCGCGTCGAGCACGCGAGCGCTGCAGTGCGTGGCGCAAGCGACGAGGTCGGGCAGGTGGGGCAACACGCCCCGCCCGTCGCGCCGCACGTTTTGGAGGAGCCGACGATGCTTGAATGTGTCCGGGAAGATATTCGACAAGCCGTTGATCGGGAGCACGATCTCACGACCCGCGTGGGCCAGATGTTCTTCAATCCGGGTCTGCACGCCGTGCTCCTCTATCGCCTCAGTCGCTGGCTCTATCTCCATCACCTCGGCGTCATCGCACTGGTGGTGGGGTACCTGAGCTCCATCGTGACCGGGGCGCA
>JBGQEL010000069.1:0-22161 GCA_041496385.1 Methylomirabilia bacterium
CCACTTTCAGGACATCCACGTGATCACCCAGCACCTGCAGGGGCGCCTCTCCCACTACGAGCTGGTCGGGCGCCACTGGCTGGGGCTCGCGGTCGACGAGGGACGACTCTAGCCCGGGCAATTCGTGAACGATCGCGCGCGAGGCGGACGGGTCCTGGCGCCGTGGGCTGTGCCCGCGCACCGGCTCCGTCACCCACTCGCTCGATCGCAGCTCTTCGAGCTGCGGACGGGACTCGGGGGGCCCACTTCGCCGGCCGCGCGGGCACAGCCCGCGGCGCCACCCGTCCGACCTCAGTGTTCTCGTCCATGAATAGTCCGGGCTAGGCGCGGCGAAGCGCGCGGACGCCACCGGTCGTCGTGTAGAATGCGCGTCATGGGAAGATCGACCGCGCTGCTCCTCAATGTCGGTCACGCGCTCGACCATCTGTTCCTGCTCATCTTCGCCACGGCGGTGGCCGCCATCGCGGCCGAGTGGGGCATGGTCTGGCAGGACCTGATGCCGTACACGGTCGGCGCCTTCGTGATGTTCGGGCTCGGGTCGCTGCCCGCCGGCCGGCTCGGCGATCTGTGGGGCCGCCGCGCGATGATGGTCGTGTTCTTCCTCGGCATGGGCGTCTGTGGGCTGCTGATCGCGCTGGCGTCCGGCGCCTGGTCCCTGGCGGCGGCGCTGACGCTCATGGGCGTCTTCTCCTCGATCTATCACCCGGTCGGCATCCCGATGCTCGTGCAGCAGGCGAAGAACCCCGGCTTCACGATCGGCGTCAACGGTCTCGCCGGCAACCTCGGCATCGCGGTCGCCGCGGTGCTGACCGGGCTCCTCGTGAAGTACGTGGGCTGGCGCGCCGCGTTCGCCGTCCCCGGCGGGCTCGCGCTGCTCTGCGGCGTCCTGTTCCTGGCGCTCGTGCCGCGCGAGGAGATGGCGCCCGCCAGGCGGCCGAAGAAGTCGGTCGATCTGCCGCGCGCCGTGATGGCGCGCGTGCTGCTCGTGATGACGCTCGCCGCGATCTCCAGCAGCCTCATCTTCAACTTCACGACCAACGGCAACGGCCAGCTGCTCACCGAGCGCCTCCGCGGGCTGATCGACGATCCCGCGACGGTGGGCGTGCTGCTCGCGGCGGTCTACACCGTGGCCTCGTTCGCCCAGCTCGTCGTCGGCAAGCTCATCGACCGCTACCCGCTGAAGTGGGTGTACCTGCCGGTCGTGGCCGCGCAGGTCCCGCTGTTCATCCTGGCGGCGGGCGCCGGTGGCTGGGCGCTCTACGCCGCGGTCGCCGCCTTCATGATCTTCGTGTTCGGCGCCATCCCGTTCGTCGACGCCATGATCGTGCAGTACGTCGACGACCGGATGCGCTCGCGCGTGTCCGGGATCCGGCTGGCCGTGTCGTTCGGCGTCAGCTCGCTCGCGGTCTACCTGCTCGGACCCACGGTGAAGGCCGGCGGCTTCGGCACGCTCCTGACGGTCATGGCGGTGATCTCCGCCTTCACCACGTTCTTCGTGGCGCTGCTCCCCAGCCGCATCCCCCGCGCGGCGCCCGCGCCGCTGGCCGTGGCCGCGGCGGCGCAGCCGCGCTGATCGACAGCTCGGGACGCGCCCCGAGCGCGATGCTCTTTCCGACGACCCTCGTCGGCAGCTACCCGCAGCCCGACTGGTTGATCGACCGCCAGAAGCTCGCCGCCCGGTTCCCGCCACGCGTGCGGGCCCGCGAGCTGTGGCGCGTCGCCGAGCCGTGGCTCGCGGAGGCGCAGGACGACGCCACGCGGCTGGCGATCCGGGCCCAGGAAGACGCCGGGCTCGACATCGTCACCGACGGCGAGATCCGGCGCGAGAGCTACTCGAACCGCTTCGCGACGGCGCTCGCGGGCGTGGACATCGACAACCCCGGCACCGCCCTCGACCGCTCGGGCCACCCCAATCCCGTCCCGCGCATCGCCGGCCCGATCCGTCGCAAGCATCCGGTCGAGGTGCAGGACGTGCGCTTCCTGCGCGCGCACACGCGACGACCGATCAAGATGACCGTGCCCGGCCCGTTCACCATGTCGCAGCAGGCGCAGAACGACTACTACCCGAGCGAGGAGGCGGCCGCGATGGACTACGCCGTCGCGGTGAACGAGGAGATCCGCGATCTCTTCGCCGCCGGCGCGGACATCGTGCAGATCGACGAGCCGTACATGCAGGCGCGCCCGGACAAGGCCCGGCAGTTCGGGCTCGCGGCGCTCAACCGGGCGCTCGCGGGCGTCACGGGCACGACGGCGGTGCACATCTGCTTCGGTTACGCGGCGATCATCCACCAGCGGCCGTCGGGCTACTCGTTCCTGCCCGAGCTGGCCGGGTGCGCCTGCGCGCAGGTCTCCATCGAGACGGCGCAATCGAAGCTCGACTGCTCGGTGCTCGCAACGCTCGCCGGCAAGCAGATCATGCTGGGCTGCCTCGACCTCGACGACCCGGCGGTCGAGACGCCGGCGACGATCGTCGAGCGCGTCAAGCGCGCCCTGCCCCACGTCAGGCCGGAGCACGTCATCCTGGCGCCCGATTGCGGGATGAAGTACCTGGCGCGCGACGTCGCGTTCGCGAAGCTGACGGCGATGGTCGCGGCGGCGAAGCTGCTGCGCGCCGAGTTCGCCGAGCCTCGCCCTCGCCCGGCATGACGCGCCGGCCGCGCGGGGCGGCGCTCCTCCTCGCCGCGGCGCTTCTGGCGCTCGCGACCGGCGCGCGGGCGCAGATCCCGCTCGAGCTGCGCTTCGACGGCCAGGCGCTCGATCCCGCGGCGCCGCCGGATTTCAGCTGCTTCAGCGGCACGCTGAACCGCTGGGTAAGCTGCCGCGTCCAGAAGGCGGAGGCGCCCGGCGCGTACGTGCTCGAGCGCCTCGAGCCCGGCAAGTACCGCATGCACGTCAGCATCGACGAGAACCCGGCCAACCCGCGCCGCTTTCCGGGCGACTATGAAGCCCAGCTCGTGTTCGAGGTCGGCGACGGACGGCCCGAGCGGCTCGTCGTGGACCTGCCGCGCCTCATCCATCTGACGCGCCCGGGCGACAACGGCCGCGCGCTCGAGGGCATGCTCACGAGCTGCGCGACGCAGCCCGCGTTCGAGACGCCGCGCTATTCCTGGGGCCCCTCGGCGAAGGTGGAGTTCGCGTGGGAGCCGATCGTCGCCGGCGCCGAGTACCGGTACACGATTTTCGCCCGCGCCTGCGCCCCGTCCGGCGCGCAGCGACCGGTCGCGAAGGAGAGCACCGGCGCCACCGCGGTCGCCCTCGAGCTGCCGCCGAGCGCGGACGGCGAGCACTACGTCTTCCGCGTCGAGGCCTGGAAGGACGGCCGCCTCGTCGGCGACCTCTACACCCACGACGGCGGGACGCACTCCTGGAACTATCGCTTCCGCGTGCGCGATGCGAGCGTGCCGCGCTGGGCGTACGCCGCCGCGGGCGGCGGGCTGCTGCTCCTGGTGCTGGGCGCGTGGCAGGCCCTCCACGCCGTCGAGGGAGCGCGGCGGCGCCGCCGCGTGCGCCTGCTCGCGGGCGGGACGCTCGCGGTGATCGTCATCGGGGCCCTCGCGGGCGGGGGCTACTACTATTACCAGGACCGCGAGCGGCGCCGGGCCGAGGTCGAGAAGACGGCGGCCGAGGCCGCGCGGCAGGTGCGACAGCGCGAGTTCATCGCCGCGTTCGTCTCGGCGGCGCCGCGCCCCGACTGGTGGGAGAGCGTCGAGACGCCCTACCGGGTGGACACGCTCGGCGACCTGCTCTCCGCCTGGCAGGGCCACCCGCGCGGCGACGACGGCCGTGGCGAGCGGCAGTTCTTCAAGGCTGCGTACCAGGGCATCCTCGACCACCCGGACGACGCGCACGTGGTCGCCACCGGCATCGACCTGCTGCACTGGGTCGTGCGCGACTACCCGCACCGCCTCGAGCTGGCGCGCTTCGGCTACGACCGCTACTTCGGCCACCGCGCGCGCACCGACAACTGCGCGAACTGCATGGTGGGCGACACGAGCCAGTCCCCTCGCGCTGAATCTGAGCCAGCTCTACGCCGCCGCCGGCCGGCACGACGAGGCGATCGCAGTCTGCCGCCGGCTGATCGACGAGCGCGGCGCCGACGTGAGCCCCTACAAGCTCGCCGAGACCTGGAATCAGCTGGCCTGGGTGCACTGGGGCAAGGGCGAGCGCGCGCGGGCGATGGAGATCGTCCGGGACGCGATCGCGCGCTACGGCTCCACCGTCCGCGGCGACGTCCTTCGGCGCACCCTGGCCCAGTTCGAGCGCGGCGGCTGAGGGGCGGACCGGATCTCAGAGCCGCCGCACCCGCGGGAACAGGAACGCGGCGGCGCCGGTCAGCGCCACGAGCGCCAGGCCGCTTGCGCCGAGAGCCAGGGTGACGCCGAACGCCGACGCGAGCGCGCCGATCTGCAGCTGCCCCAGCGGCGCGAGCCCGATCGCGACCACCCAGGCGCCCCCCGCGTGGCCCCGCAGGTGACCCGGCACGCTGAGCTGCATCAGGCTCTGCGAGAGCAGGTCCGAGAGCGCGCCCAGCGCGTTCACGACGACGAGGACGACGATGACGCCGGCGAAGTCCATGAAGCGCGGGGCGGCGCCGAGGCCGACGACGCTCGCGCCGAAGACCAGGAGCACCCCGAGGAAGAGCGTGCCGCCGCCGCGCGCCGGGCCGCGCGCCGAGATGAGGACGAGGCCGAGGATCCCGCCGACGGCGCGCGCCGCGTTCAGGGCGCCCAGCCCCTCGGGTCCGACGTGGAGGATGTCGCGCGCGAGGCTGGGCAGGAGCGCCTGGTGGGAGAAGCCGAGGATCTCCGCTCCCGCCGTGAGCAGCATGAGCACGGGGAGCACGCGGTCCGTCCGGATGGCCGTGACGAAGCCGACGATGCTGTCCCACACCGACCCCGGCGCCGGTGGCGCGGTCCTCGCCGGCGCCGCGCTCGGGAGCAGCGCGGCCGCGCCCGCGAGATAGCCGACGGCCACCGCGAGGTAGGCCGCGCCGGAGCCGAGGCGCGCGATGACCACGCCGATGCCGAGCGAGCCGAAGAGCCAGCCGACGCGCATCGCGACGCCCAGAATAGCGAGCCCGTTCACCAGCTCCCGCGCGCCGACGACGTCGTGCGTGTAGCCCTGCCGCGCCGCCCACTCGACGGCGCGGACGACGCCCCCGGCGAAGGTGAGCAGCAGCAGGTGCGTCAGGCGCACGCGGCCGGCGAGTGTGAGGGCGCCGAGGGTCGCCGTGATGAGCGCCTGGCCGGCGCCCGTCAGCATCAGCAGGCGGTGGCGCGGGAACCGGTCGGCCAGGATACCGGCGGGCACCCCGGCGAAGAAGAGCGGGAGCGCCCGCATCCCCAGCGCCACACCGACCAGGAAGGGCGAGTTCGTCAGCTCGAGCGCGAGCCAGCCGAGCACGACGGCCTCGCCCATCATCCCGACGGAGTTCAGGGCCAGCGAGGCGCCGAGACAGCGAAAGTCCGCCAGGCGGAGGAGTGACAGCTGGAGGAAGGGCACGTCTGAGCAAGATACCGGAGCCTCGGCCGCCAGCCGCAACCTTTCGGGCGCCGCCGGCGACGTATAGTCAGGGCGATGGAGAACGACGACCTGATCGTCCGCCGGGTGCTCGCCACCCAGCGGGCCATCGCGGACGGCAAGGCCGAGCCCGAGCCGGTGGAGAAGGCGTGGCGCTCGTTCCGCGCGCTGCCGCGGCGCGAGCACGCGTGGCTCCGCGTGCGGCCCCCCCGCGGGGCCGCGGAGCGAGCGTGAGCGGAGTCGGGTATACTCGGGCGCGATGAGCCAGAAGACGGCGGCCGGCGCGGCGGCGGGCGTGGTCGAGGATCGCGTGATCCCGCCCGGCGAGTGCTGGGCGCGCGTGCTCACGCGCGGCCAGACGCTCCGGATCATCGACCTCGAGGGCAAGCAGGCCGTGGACTTCCTCTGCTACAACGCCGCAAACCCGGAGGAGCGCTACAACGCGGCCGACACGATGAAGTACGCGAAGACGATCTTCGTCACGAAGGGGCACGGCATCTACTCGGACCAGGGCCGGCGCCTGCTCACGATCGTCGAGGACACCTGCGGCCGGCACGACACGATCGGCGGCTGCTGCAGCGCCGCGAGCAACGAGCTCCGCTACGGCGTCAAGGACACGCCGAGCTGCCGCGCGAACTTCCGGCGGGCGCTGGAGGGCTTCGGCCTCGGCCCCAGGGACATCGTCGCCAACCTCAACTTCTTCATGAACGTCCCGGTCGAGCCCGACGGAACCATGGGGATCGTGGACGGCCTCTCGAAGCCCGGCGACTACGTGGACCTGCGCGCGGAGATGGACGTGCTCGCGGCGATCTCGAACTGCCCCCAGATCTACAACCCGTGCAACGGCTTCACGCCCACGCCGATCCGGCTCATCGTGACGGCGCCGGGCGCGTCCGCCTGATCTCCTCGACGGCCGCCGCGTAACCCGCGCGCAGCACCGCCGTGTCGGACGAGTAGTTCACGATCGTCGCGCCGAGCGCGATCATCTGCCTCACGCCCTCCACGCTGTCGATCGCCATCGACACCGCCTTGCCGTGCTTGCGCGCGGCCTCCGCCAACCGGCGCCGGTGCTCGTCGAGCACCTCGCGCTGCCGCGGCGCGCCCAGCACGCCGAGGTCCTGCGCCAGGTCGGTCGGCCCGATCGTGAGCGCGTCGATCCCCGGCACCGCGGCGATCGCGTCGAGCCGCTCGAACGACCGCTTCGTCTCCAGCATGGCCGTCACGTGCACGCGCGCGTTGGCGGCGGCCGTGTGCTCGGCGGGCGGGAGTGCGCGGTAGCCGGTGTGCGGGCCGAAGCCGTACATGCCCCGCTCGCCGAGCGGCGCGTAGCGGGTGCACGCCACCACGGCCGCCGCCTGCTCCGGCGTGTCCACCTGCGGGACGTGAAGGTTCCAGACGCCGGCGTCGAGCAGCCGCGTGATCCACTCGCGGTTGCCCTCAGGCGGGCGGACCACGAGCGGGAAGTCGAGCGCGCGCGCGAGCGCGGCCATGTCGGCCACGGTCTCCATCGAGAACGCCGAGTGCTCCAGATCGAGCCGCGCGAAGTCCAGGCCGGCGGCCTGGAGCAGCGTCAGCACCGCCGGCGTCCGGATCATGGTGATCCATGTGCCGATCTGCACCTCGCCCCGCTCCGAGCGCGTCCGGTAAGCGTTGTCGTTCATGCCGGCATTATGCCGCGGTGTTAGACTCCGGACCTGAATGACTGAGCCGCGCCGCCCCCTCGACGGAATCCGCGTGCTCGAGCTGGCCCAGGTGGTCGCCGGCCCGTTCTGCGGCACGCTCATGGCCGAGTTCGGCGCCGAGGTGATCAAGATCGAGATGCCCGGCCGCGGCGACGACCTGCGGCGCCTCGGTCCGTCCGAGGACGGCCACGGCTACTGGTTCGCCGTCGACAACCGGAACAAGATGCTCATGACCCTCGACCTCCACGCCGCGAAGGGCCAGGACCTCGTCCGCCGGATGGTGACTCACTGCGACGTCGTCCTCGAGAACTTCCGGCCCGGCGTCCTCGAGCGCTGGGGGCTCGGGTGGCACGCGCTGCACGCGATCAACCCGCGCCTGGTGATGGCGCGCATCACCGCGTTCGGCCAGACGGGCCCGCTCAACCAGGGGCCCGGCTACGCCGCGATCGGGTCGGCGTTCGGCGGGACCTGGTACGTCAACGGCCCGGCCGATCGGCCGCCGGCGCGTCCGACGCCCGTCTACCCCGACTACATGACCGGGCTCTTCACCGCGTTCGGCGTGCTCGCCGCGCTCCGCCACCGCGACGCGACCGGCGAGGGCCAGTGGATCGACGCCGCGCTCTACGAGTCCGCCTTCCGCGTCATGGAGTACACGACCACGCTCTACGGCCGGCAGGGCGTCGTGCGCGAGCGCGGCAGCCTCCAGCACGCGGGCTGGCCCGGCGGCGCGTTCGCGACGCAAGACGGCAAGTGGATCGTCTTCACGGCGCCGGCGCAGCACCTCTTCGAGCGGCTCTGCGCGATGATCGGGCGGCCCGAGCTGCCGCGCGACGCGCGGTTCGCGAGCGCGGCGGAGCGGCCCAAGCACATCGACGTCATCCTGGAGCTCATGACCCAGTGGTTCGCCGCGCGGCCCTTCGACAAGGCCGTCGCGGAGCTGCGGGCGCACGACATCCCGCACTCGCCGGTCATGAGCATGGCCGACATCTTCGCCGACCCGCACTACCGCGCGCGCGAGATGCTCATCGACGTCCCCGCCGAGGGCCTGGGCGTGCTGCCGCAGCCCGGCGTCGTCCCCAAGCTCTCGCGGACGCCCGGCCGCGTCACGCACGCCGGCGCCGCGCTCGGTCGGCACACGGACGAGATCCTCGCGGGGCTGCTGGGGCTGACCGCCGGCGAGATCGCGGCGCTCCGCGCCGCCGGCGTGGTCTAAATTAGGCTGGATTATTCATGACCGAGGATACCGAGGTCGGACGGGTGGCGCTGCGGGCTGGGCCTGCGCGGGCGGCGAAGTGGGCCCCCCCAGTCCCGCCCGCAGCTCGAAGTGCAGCGATCGGGCGAGTGGGTGACGGAGCCGGTGCGCAGGCCCAGCCCGCAGCGACAGGACCCGTCCGGCTCACGTGTGGTCGTTCGTGAATAGTCCGGTCTAGCCGTCCGTCGTCGAGAGCGCGGCGAGCGCGGGGCGGCGCAGCAGCGTGACCGCGAGCGGGCCCAGCACGAGCGCCGCGCCCAGCGCGTTGAGGATCGTGAAGCCCCACACGCCGAGGATCATGCCGCCGGCGGCGGAGCCGAAGGCGCCCATCAGGCCCATGACGAGGTCGGCGAAGCCCTGGGTGGAGGCGCGCTCGGCGGGCGACAGCGCGTCGGTCAGAAGCGCGCTGCCGGCCACGAAGGCGAAGTTCCAGCCGACGCCGTTGAGGAACAGGCCGGTGATGATCAACCCGCCGTCGCCGCCGGGCGCCAGCCCGGCGAGGATCACCGCGCCGATCAGCACGAGCGCGCCCACCCCGATGATCGGCAGGCGTCCGAAGCGGTCGCAGAGCCAGCCCGAGAGCGGCGAGGCCACGTACATCCCGCCCAGGTGGAGCGAGACCGCCAGGCCGATCGTGTTCACCCGATGGCCCTGGTCGTGCAGGTACACGGGCGACGTCGACGTGGTGCTGATCATGACGAACTGGCTGATGGCGAGCGTGGCGAGCGCGATCTGCACGCGCGGGTCCGCGAGGATCGCGCCGAGCGAGCGCGCCGCCACGGGCGGCCGGCCGACGTCGAGGGTGTCCTGGAGCCGGCGCGCGATCGCCAGCGGGTCGGGCCGCAGGAACGCCTGGACCAGGAGCGCCGCCACCGCGTAGCCGGCGACGCTGATGAGAAACGCGCTCGCCGTCGGCGAGACGCCGAGGAGCGCGCCGGCGCGCAGGGCCGGACCCATGAGGTTCGGCCCGACGATCGAGCCCACGGTGGAGCCCCAGACGATCAGCCCCATCGCCCGCCCCCGTTGCGGGCCCGGGCTCACGTCGGCGGCGGCATAGCGCGCGAGAAGATTCGAGGTGCTGGCGATCCCGAACAGCGCCATCCCGCCGAGCATCAGCGCGAAGCTCCGCGTCGCCACGCCCATCATGCCGAGCAGCGCCCCCACCACGGCGAGCCCGTAGCCCAGCGCCAGGCCGGGCCGGCGCCCGGACCGCGCCATCAGCTGCGCCAGCGGCCAGCTCGCGAGCGCGGTGCCCAGCGCGCCGACGGCGACCGGCAGGCCCGACCAGGTGTTCGTCCCGGTGATGCTGGCGGCCATGATGCTCCCGACCGCCAGGCTGATCGAGTGGCCGGCGCTCCCGCAGACCTGCGCCGCGAACAGGACGGCCAGCAGCCTGCCGCGACTCGCGCCGTCGCGCGGCGCCGCCGCCACCGCGCGCACCGGGCGGCTCAGGGCGCCAGCACGAACGGCACGCCCGCGCTCGCCGCCACCGCCCGGAGCTGGTCCATCAGATCGTCCGGGATCGGCACGCCGACGCTGAGGCGCTCGGTGCGGGTCGCGGTCTCGGGATCGCCGGCGACCAGCACGGGCTGCGCGGGATCCACGCGCTGCGCGCCGTGGAGCACGTCGATCACCTGATCGAGGTCGTCCTCGAACTCGTGCTCGCCGCGGAACGCGCGCGGATCGATCGCCAGGAAGAAGTGGCCGATGTTGTGCGGGTCCGACGGCTTCTGCGTCCGGTTGCGGATCGGCGAGAACGAGGCGCCGCAGAGCGTGGCGCCGAGGATGTGCACCATGACGGCGAGGCCGTAACCCTTGTGGCCGCCCACCTCGCGCGCGCCGCCGAGCGGCGTGATGCCGCCGTCGGGGCGCTCGAAGACGTGGCGGAACGCGTCCTCGGCGTCGGTCACGGGCTGGCCCTCGCCGTCGACGACCCAGCCGGGCGGCAGCGGATAGTGGTTCAGCTTGTAGACCTTCACCTTCCCGGCGGCGACGGTCGTCGTCGCCATGTCGAGCTGGAACGGCGGGTTGCGCCGGGCCGGCGCCGCGAACGCCAGCGGGTTGGTGCCCAGGACAGGCTCCGCCGCGAACGTCGGCACCATCGAGACGCCCCGCGTGCCGGACGTCACCAGGCCGATCACCCCGCGGTCGGCCGCGATCCGCGAGTAACAGCCCGCCGCGCCGAAGTGATGCGAGTTGAACACCGACACCACGGCCACGCCCATCTCGTGGCATTTGTCGACCGCGAGGTTCATCGCGTGCACGGACACCGGATGGCCGAGCGACGCGTCGGCGTCGATCAGCGCCATGGCCGGCCCCTCGCGCAGGGTCTTGAACAGGGGGCGCATGTTCAGCCGGCCGGCGCGGAACTCGCGGTCATAGGTCGGCAGCATCGAGATGCCGTGGGAGTCGACGCCGCGCAGGTCGGTCTCCAGCATCATCTCGGCCGTGGTCTCGGCGTGCGCGTCGGACATGCCCCAGGCGCGAAACACGGACACGAGCTGTCGACGGATCTGCGGCGCGGGGACTCGCATCGTTCGGCCTCCCGAAAAGACGGGTTACGCCCGGGCGAGCGCGGGCCGCGCGGGCTCGGGGAACGCGAGGCTGACGGGCGCCTCGGCTTCGAACGGGCTCAGCAGGCCCAGCTCCTTGCCGATGTCGCGCAGCGCGGGCAGCACTTCCTCCCCGAGGAGGCGGATGCACGTCCGCGTGTCCGCGCTCGAGACGAAGCCGTCCGCCGCCCAGAACCCGAGGATGGACGGCCGCGTCTCCTCCAGCAGCCGCCGGAGCTTCGGGATGACGGTCTTCGGCGTCCCGGCGACGATCTGCTGATCGCGGAGCTGATCCTCCAGCGCGGCGGCGCGCGGGTTCGCGCGCCGGCCGACCGCGAACTCCACGAACGCGGTCCGGTTCGACGGCGAGAAGTATCCCGACGGGCTCGACCACACCGGGTGGGCCAGGCCCGTGAACTCGCCCTGCATCCACATGAACTGCCGCGCGTTCTCGAGCGCCTTCTCCTCGGTCTCCGCGACGTGGCAGCGCTGCAGGTATCCGCGGTACTCGGGGCCGCCCGCGTAGCCGGTCTCCGCGGCGACGCGGTCGTAGAGCTCCCAGATCTTCTTGGTGGCGTCGATCGCCGTGCTCAGCGCGATATAGGGATAGCGCTTCTTCGCCGCCCAGATGATCGTCTCCTTGCTCAGGACGCCCGGGATCCACACGCGCGGGTGGGGCTTCTGGAGCGGGAGCGCCCACGGATTGACCACGCGGTGCTGGTAGTGCGTGCCCTCCCAGCGGAACGGCCCGGGCTGGGTCCACGTCCGCACGATGAGCTCGTGGGCCTCCTCGAACCGCTCGCGATTGAAGGCGGGATTGACGCCCGTCGCGAGCTGCTCCTGGCCGCCGCCGCGCACGAAGCCGGACACCAGGCGGCCGCGCGAGACCATGTCGATCATCGCGAGCTCTTCGGCCAGCCGCACCGGGTTGTCGGCGAGCGGCAGCGGGTTGCCGAGGAGGACGATCTTCACGCGCTTCGTCGTCGCCGCCAGGATCGACGCGAAGACGTTGCACTTGGCCTGCATGCAGAACGGTGCGTTGTGGTGCTCGTTGAGCATGATGCCGTCGAAGCCGACCTCCTCGGCGATCCGGTAGTGCTCGAGGTACTCGTTGTAGAGGCGACTGCCGGCGACGGGATCGAAGTGGCGGTTGGAGAACATCAGCGCGGTGGCGCCGAAGTCGCGGCCCTCATCGGCTGGGTACGCCGACATCGGCTGCTCGGTGAAGTACATGAGGTGCATGGTCTCGTCCTCTCAGGCCTGGGTCACGAAACGGGTGACGAGCGAGGCCAGCGCCTCTGGCTTGTCCATCTCGACGAGATGTCCGGCGCCCTCGACGATCTCGAGCCGCGCCTGCCCGAGCGCTTTCGCGTAACGCTCGCCGCACTCGAGCGGCACGATGCGGTCGTCGCGGCCCCAGACCACGAGCGCCGGGGTGGCCACGCCGCCGAGCAGGTGCGGGAGCGTCGGGTTGTACATGTAGGGCTTCCAGGCGATGCGGAACGTCATCTCGCGATTGAGGTCCCACTGCTCCAGCATGGCGGTCGGCGGCTCGGCGCCGAAGATGCGGTCGAACGCGGCCTGGTCGGCGAAGCCGAGCCGCACGTAGTCGATGTAGGAGACCAGCGCCTGATCGGCGATCTCCCCGCGCTCGGGCTTGATCCCCATGGCGCCGACGAGGACGAGCCGGCGGAAGGCGCGCGGCGCCATCGTCGCCATCTCGGCCGCGATCCAGCCGCCGAAGCCGAGCCCGACCAGCGAGACGCTGCCGGGCTCCCGGGTGCCCTCGCGGGCGGCGAGGAGCGCCTGGTAGACGACGGCGACGTCGCGCACGTTGCGCATCCAGTCGGGCCGCTGCGAGCGGTCGTAGCCCGGATGCGATGGCAGGAGCACGGTGAAGTGCTGGGCGAGGGCATCGTAGAAGGGCAGCCGCTCGGGGCTGCCGATGTCGTGGTGGAGCACCAGCAGGGGCGCGCCGGCGCCCGCTCGGGCCAGGTGCAGGGCGATGCCCGCGACGTGGACGGTCTCGGATTCCCAGGCGACGGTCGTAGGGGTCACGGTGCCGTAATTCTAACAGCGGCCGCTCTACGTTGCCCGTTCAGAGTCTCAGCAGCACCCGCCGGCGATCGCGCGGTCCGGCCACCAGCCCCAGGGGCGCGGCCCGAAGTCCGGCGTGAACATGCGCCCGCGCTTCAGCGTCAGGTGCGGGGCGAACGCCCGATCGACGCGGAGCGGAGAGCCGAGGATGTCGTAGACCACCCAGGCGCCTTCCTTCATGTCCAGGACCGAGACGTCGGCCTGGCGCCCGACAGCGAGGCTGCCGATGCGTCCCTCGGCGCCGATCGCCTTGGCGGGGTTGGTGGTCGACATGGTCACCACCTGCGGCAGCGTGAAGCCGAGGCCCAGGAAGCGCGTCATGATCTCGGTCATGCTGTGCACGGTGTTGAGGCGCCCGGGCACGGTGAGGTCGGTGCTGATGCAGTGCGGGAGCAGCCCCTGCTCGATGCACCGGCGGCCGACGTCGAAGCTGAAGTTCATGCGACCGTGCGCGGTGTCGAACCAGACGCCGCGCGCGGCGGCCTCGCGCGCCTCCGGCACGAGCTTGCCGTTGGCGTCCAGCACGCCGCCGGGGTTGGGCGTGAAGTAGTGCGTCAGAATATCGCCCGGCTCGAGCAGGTCGAGCAGCGGGTGGATCACTCTCGGATCGTAGCGCTTCTCGGTGTCGCCGATGTGGACCATGAGCTTGATGCCGGCCTCGCGCGCCGCGCGCCGGGCCAGCTTCGGCATCTCCATGCCCATGATCTCGAGCGCCGGCGAGACCATGCGCGCCTTGATGCCGCGGATCAGGCCCTTCTGCTCGGTGGCGACCTTGACGGTATCGGCGAGGTTGATGCTGCTCTCGGCGATGATGTCGGGCAGCGTCGCCAGCCCCGTCTGGCAGATGTGGAGGAACGGCACGATCTCGGTCGCGCAATTCGGCAAGATATGGCGCCAGCCGCCGAACGTGGCCGCGCCCGCGCTGCCCGCGTCGACGATCGTGGTGACGCCCGCGTAGACGCCGGCGAGGTCCGGGTTGACGCCGGTGCGGTTGATGCCCTCGAACACGTGAGCGTGCAGGTCGATGAGCCCCGGCGTGACGATCTTGCCGGCGACCTCGATCACGCGCGACGCCTCGGCCGGCGCGATGCCCGCCGCGACGCGCGCGATCGTCCCGTTCTCGACCGCGACGTCGAGCACGCCGTCGAAGCCGCTCGCGGGGTCCACGACCCGTCCGCCCTTCAGCACGAGATCGTACATGGCTGGCCTCCGGAGATTCGAGCGCGCCGCCGTGACGACGGCCGGTGCGGGGCCATCATACCCGGTTCCCGGCTCCGCGCCGACATCGAAGCCGTGCGATGATACCGATTCATGACCAACCAGCTGCCCCGGATCCACGAGACCGAGCATCACGCCGCGGACCGGGCGACCACCCGGCCCGTGGTCGCGGGCACGCGGGGCGTCGTCGTGGCGGGCCATCCCCTGGTGTCGATGGCCGGCATGCGCATGCTCCTGTCGGGCGGCAACGCCTTCGACGCCGCCGTGGCCGCCGGCTTCGCCGCCGCGGTCGTCGAACCGACCGCGTCCTACACGCTCTGCGGCGAGTGCGTGGCGCTCGTGTACGACGCGGGGCGCGGCGACGTCTTCGCCGTGAGCGGTCAGGGAACGGCGCCGGCGCTGGCGACGACGGCGTTCTTCCGCGGACGCGGCCTGGACCGCATCCCGACCGGACCGGGGCCCGACGCGCATCTGTCGTTCACGGTGCCGGGCGCCGTCGACGCGTACCTGACGCTGCTCGAGACGCGCGGCACGAAAACGCTCGGCGAGGTGCTCGCCCCTGCCCTGCAATACGCCGAGCACGGCTTTCCGATGTACGAGTACATGCGCCGCATGCTCGCCATCCCGGAGAGCCGGACGCAGTTCGACGTCTATCCGCCCGGCGGCACCGCGGTGTTCTATCCAGACGGCCGCCCGCCCGACGTGGGCGCGCTGTTCGTGCAGCCCGCCCTGGCCCGCACGCTCCGCCGCCTGGTCGAGGCCGACGCGCAGGCCCACGGTCACCGCGGTGCCGGCATCGCCGCGGCGCGCGAGCGCTTCTACCGCGGCGACATCGCGGCCACCATCGGCGCCTTCTCTTCGAGCCTCGGCGGACTCCTGCGGGCCGGCGACCTGGCCACGTACCGAGCCCGGCTCGAGCCGCCGCTCAAGACCACGTTCGCGGGCCGCGAGATCATCGCTCAGCGGGCGTGGACCCAGGGCCCCGTGCTCCTGCAGGCGCTCGGCATGCTCGCCAGGTTCGACCTCCGGGCGCTCGGACACAACTCGGCGCGCTACGTCCACGTGGTCGCCGAGGCGCTCAAGCTCGCGTTCGCCGATCGGGAGCGCTACTACGGAGACTCCGAGCGCGTCCCGCTCGCCGAGCTGCTCTCGCCCGCCTACGCGCGCGCGCGCGCCGCGCTGATCAATGTGGATCGCGCCATGCCCGCCGCCCCGCCCGCCGGCGACCCCTATGCCACCGCCGCGCTTGCGTCGGAGGGGCGGCGGCAGCCGGGGGGCTCGCAGAGCGAGTGGGGTTCCGAGCGAACGAGCCCCCCGGCTGCCGCCGCCCCTCCGACGCACGCCGACGGGACCACGCACATCGCCGCGATCGACGGCGACGGCAACATGATCTGCCTGACGCCGAGCGGTGGTGTGTTCAGGAAATCGGCGTTCTCGCCCGAGCTGGGCTGCACGCTCAGCACGCGCAGCGAGATGTTCGTCCTCGAGGACGGACACCCCAACGCGCTCGCGCCGGGCAAGCGGCCGCGGACGACGCTCGTCAGCTACCTGATCTGCGACGACGGCGTCCCGACCATGACGATCGGCTGTCCCGGCGGCGACGATCAGGCCCAGGCCGATCTGCAGCTCGTCCTCAACGTGCTGGTCTTCGGGATGAACCCGCAGCAGGCCGTCGAGGCGCCGCGGTTCTCGACCCAGACGCTCGTCAACTCGTTCCATCCCCGCGTCTACCGGCCCGGCCAGCTCAACGTGGAGCCCGGCATCCCCGAGCGCACGCGCGCGGAGCTGCGGGCGCTCGGCCACGCGGTCAGCGAGATCGGCGCCTGCGGCATCGGCGCCGTCGTGACCCGCCGCGATCCCGAGACCGGCGTCCTCTCGGCCGGCGCCGACCCGCGCCGCCCGACGTATGCGCTGGCCTGGTGAACAAGCTCCTTCGCGTCAGCCGGGTCACCCCATTTCTCGTCGACCCGGGCGGCAGCAAGAATCTGCTGTTCGTGAAGATCGAGACGGATGCGGGTCCGCACGGCTGGGGCGAGTGCTACACGCAGGCGGACCGCGACCGCAGCATCGTCGCCCACGTGGAGGCGCTCGGCCGCTACCTCGTCGGCCGCGACGCCTCGCACATCACCCACTTCGTCCACTGGGCCTACCACGACTTTGCGGCCAAGCGCGGCGCCATGGACTTCTGGAGCGCGGTGAGTGGGCTCGAGCAGGCGCTCTGGGACATCGCGGGCAAGCGCCATGGCGTGCCCGTGCACGCGCTGCTGGGCGGGCCCTGCCGCGCGCGCGTCCGCGTGTACGCCAACGGCTGGTACGGCGGCGGCAAGACGCCGGCCGACTACGCGGCGCGGGCGAAGGAGACGGTCGGCCGCGGCTTCACCGCGCTCAAGTTCGATCCGTTCCCCGGGCCCTGGCGCACGCACGTCCCGCGCGAGGTGGAAGAGCAGGCCGTCGCCACCGTGGCTGCCGTCCGCGAGGCGGTGGGGCCGGCCGTCGATCTCCTGATCGAGGTGCACCGGCGCCTGGCGCCGATGCACGCGGTCCGCATCGCCCGGGCGATGGAGCGCTTCCGGCCCTTCTGGTACGAGGAACCTGTGTCCTCGACGAACCTCGACGCGCTGGCCGAGTGCCGCCGCCAGATCGCGATCCCCATCGTGACCGGTGAGGAGCTGTACACGCGCGCGGAGTTCCGCCGCGTCTTCGAGCTGCGCGCGGCCGACATCGTCAACCCGGACGTCTGCAACTGCGGCGGCATCGGCGAGCTGCGCGCCATCGCCCAGATGGCCGAGCCCTCGCTCGTGACGGTCTCGCCCCACAACTACAACAGCACCACGGTCGGCCTCGCCGCCACGCTCCAGGTCTCAGCCGCCATCCCGAACTTCCTCATCACCGAGTACTTCGTGAACTTCGAGGCCCGCGGCCGCGAGATCGCGCGCCCGGCCTTCGAGGTCCGGGACGGCCACATCGCCGTGCCCGAGCGCCCGGGGCTCGGCGTCGAGCTGGACGAGGCGGCGCTCGCCCGATATCCCGGCCGTGAACTGCCGGCGCGCCCTCTGCGCGCCCCGGCGGACGAGAGTCCCTGAGGTTGACATCCCGGCCCGGGGCGCAGACAATAGGCGCCACATGAGACCGACGATCGGTCGTATCGAGAACCTGCTACTGACCTAGGCGCGCGCCGTCCGCGGCGTGCGCCAGAACAGCCTCTCCGAAGCCTGGAGGGGTTTTTTGTTGCCCGAGAGAGAGAGGAGACGTCCATGGCTCCGAAAGCGGGTCCGCCGGCGCCGATGCCGTTCCAGCACTACCGGCCCTTCACGCCGGTGGATCTTCCCGACCGCACGTGGCCCTCGCGGGTAATCACCCGCGCGCCCCGGTGGTGCAGTGTCGACCTGCGCGACGGCAACCAGGCGCTGATCGACCCGATGGATCCCGAGCGCAAGCGGCGGATGTTCGACCTGGTCGTGCGCTGCGGGTTCAAGGAGATCGAGGTCGGCTTCCCGTCGGCCTCGCAGCCCGACTTCGACTTCGTGCGGCAGCTGATCGAGGAGGATCTGATCCCGGACGACGTGATCATCCAGGTCCTCACGCAGGCCCGGCCCGAGCTGATCGAGCGCACCTTCGAGTCGCTCAAGGGCGCGCCCCGCGCGGTCTGCCATCTCTACAACTCGACCTCGACGCTGCAGCGTCGCGTCGTCTTCGGCCTCGACCGCGCCGGCATCGTCGGCATCGCCGTCCGGGCCGCGCGGCTCTGCAAGGACCTGGCGCGCACCATTCCCGAGTGCGACGTGCAGTGGCAGTATTCGCCGGAGAGCTTCACCGGCACCGAGCTCGACTTCGCGGTCGCGATCTGCGAGGCCGTGATGGACGTGTGGGAGCCGACGGCACAGCGCCCCGTCATCCTGAACCTCCCGGCCACGGTGGAGATGGCGACGCCGAACGTCTACGCCGACCAGATCGAGTGGTTCCTGCGCCACGTCAAGCCGCGCGAGGCGGTCGTGCTCTCGCTCCACCCGCATAACGACCGGGGCACCGCGGTGGCCGCCGCCGAGCTGGCCGTCATGGCCGGGGCCCAGCGCGTCGAGGGCACGCTCTTCGGGAACGGCGAGCGCACCGGCAACGTCGACGTCGTCACGCTCGCGCTGAACCTCTTCAGCCAGGGCGTCGACCCCATGCTGAACTTCTCCGACATCGACGCCGCCCGCCGCACGGTGGAGCACTGCAACCGCCTGCCCGTGCATCCGCGCCACCCGTACGTGGGCGATCTCGTCTACACGGCCTTCTCCGGCTCGCACCAGGACGCGATCAAGAAGGGCTTCGAGGCGCTGGGCAAGAACTACGACGTCTGGGAGGTGCCCTACCTGCCGATCGACCCGCACCACCTCGGCCGCAGCTACGAGGCGGTGATCCGCGTCAACAGCCAGTCGGGCAAGGGCGGCGTCGCCTACATCATGAAGTTCGACCACGGCCTCGACTTGCCGCGCCGCCTGCAGATCGAGTTCTCGTCGGTGATCCAGAAGATGGTCGAGGAGAGCGGCACGGAGATCACGGCCGATCAGATCTGGGCCGCGTTCGAGGCCACGTACCTGACGCCCGACCGGCCGCTCGCGCTTTCCCACCATCCCCTCGTCACGACGGCCGGCGACGCGGGCGAGACCACGATCGAGGCCGCGCTGCGCGTCGCGGGCGCCGAGCGCCTCGCCAAGGGCACGGGCAACGGCCCCATCGCCGCCTTCGTCGACGCGCTCCGGCGCGACGCGGGGATCGCGGTGGAGGTCGTCGACTACCACGAGCACGCGATGGGCGAGGGCGCCGACGCCGCCGCCGTCGCGTACGTCGAGGCGCGGGTGGACGGCGACAAGCCGCGCTGGGGCGTGGGCATCCACGGCAACATCGTCACCGCCTCGCTCCGCGCCGTGGTGAGCGCCGTGAACCGGAAGGCGGGAGGCGCCGCATGACGGCCAGCCAGAGCGACAAGGCCACGCGCTTCTGCGAGCTGCACAAGGGACCGGGCGCGTTCGTGATTCCCAACCCGTGGGACGCGGGCTCGGCGCGCGTGCTCGCGGCACTCGGGTTCCAGGCGCTCGCGACGTCGAGCGGCGCCTGCGCCGGCGTGCTCGGCCGGCGCGACGGCAAGGTGACGCGCGACGAGGCGCTGGCGCACGCGCGCGCCATCGTGGCGGCGACCGATCTTCCGGTGTCGGCCGATCTGGAGAAGGGCTTCGGCGACGCGCCCGCGGCCGCGGCGGAGACGATCCGGCTCGCCGCCGGGGTCGGGCTGGTCGGCGGCTCCATCGAGGACGCGACCGGCGACAAGGACCGGCCGCTCTACGACATCGGCCAGGCGACCGAGCGCGTGGCGGCGGCGGTGCAGGCGGCGCGCGCGCTGCCGTTTTCGTTCACGCTGACCGCGCGCGCGGAGGGGTTCCTGCGCGGCAACTCGAATCTGGACGACTGCATCAAGCGCCTGCAGGCCTTCGAGAAGGCCGGCGCGGACGTGCTGATGGCGCCGGGCCTGCCCGACCTCTCCGCGGTGCGCGCCGTCTGCGCTTCGGTCTCGAAGCCGGTCAACTTCATGGCCGGCATCAAGGGCAAGTCGTTCACGGTGGCCGAGCTCGCGGCGGCCGGCGTGCGGCGGATCAGCCTGGCCACCTCGCTGTATCGCACGGCGCTCACCGGCCTGGTCGAGGCCGCCCGCGAGGTGAAGGACAAGGGCACCTTCGGCTACCTCGACCGCTCCCTCGCCACGCCCGACGTGAACGCCTTCATGCAGGACTGAGGCGTCAGCGGAACGCGGGCATCACCTCGCGGGCGAACAGCTCCATCGAGCGCAGCACGCGCGCGTGCTCGAGGTCGCCGAACCAGAAGCTGCAGTTGAAGTGCGTGATCCCGACCAGCTCCTCGATACGGCGGATCTGCCGGATGACGGTCTGCGGCGTGCCGATGACGAGGAAGCGGTCGAGCAGGTCGTCGGTGTCGGGCTCCTTCGGCGCCGGCACCGGAACGGCGCGGCCGCGCTCCACGCGCTCGTAGTGGTTGCGCAGGCTGAGCGTGACGCGCATGTTCCAGCGCGCCTCCTCCGCCGCGGCGCGCGCGTCGGCCTCGTTGTCCGTCACGTAGACCGCCCGCTGCACACCGACCCGCAGCGGATGCGCGGGCTTGACCTCGGCCACGCAGCGGTCGAAGAGCCGGCGGAACTCGCCCATGCGCTCGAGGGGGACGCCGAAGCCGCCCGTGAGGACGTTGAACCCGCGGCGCACCGCCGCCTCGACTGAGTCCGGGCTCTGGGCCGTGATCCAGATGGGCGGTCGCGGCTTCTGGACGGGCTGCGGAAACACCGTCGTCTCCGGGATCTTGAAGAACTTGCCGTCGTAGCTGAACGGCTCGCCGCCGAACGCCTTCAAGATGACGTCGACCGACTCCTCCCACCGCGCGCGGCTGCTCTCCAGCTCGAGCCCGAACCGCGCGAACTCGTAGTGCTGGTAGCCGCGCCCGAGCCCGACGTCCACCCGGCCGCCCGCCAGGAGGTCGAGCGTCGCGATCTCCTCGGCGATCACCAGCGGGTGATGGAGCGGCACGACGATGACGGCGGTGCCCACGCGGAGCCGCGTGGTCTTCGCCGCGATGTACGTGGCGAGCTGGACTGGGCGCGAGAGATAGCCGTAGGTCGAGAAGTGGTGCTCGGCGAGCCAGACGTTGCCGAAGCCGAGCGCCTCGGCCGCCAGCGCGACCTCGACGCCGCGCGTGTAGATCTCCTGCGAGGACCGCGCCGACGGCGACTGCATCAGCAGGAACGTTCCGAACTGGATGACTTTCCTCCCCTCTTCTTCCCTCTCAGCGTCCTTGAGGGCGGGCATCACGTCCACGCCCAGATCTCCTCGACGATCTTACTGTAGTCCGTCTCGAGGTTGAAGGCCCACCGCTTGCTGCCCTTCGGCGGCGGGGTGACCTCGATCCGCCGCGGCAGGATCTTGCCCATGACCTGCTGCGCGCGGGCCGGGTTCTTCGCGAGGTGCCCGCGCCAGTTCTTCATCAACTCCACGACCTCCCGCCCGAACGCCGAGACGTCGGACCGGCGCCATACTCTTCGGCGGCTGGTGGATATCATTCCTCGGGTGTCTGGCCGGTGGCGCCGCACTATTCGGCCCGCTCCTAGCTGTATTCACCCTGCTCTTCGTCCTGTGGGTTACGGTCGGTGGACTTCTTGCTCGTCTATTTCGTCCGCCGCACCACTAAGTCAGAGCCCTGCAGGGAAGGGCAAAACGAAGTGACCGAGGAAGGACAGTCTGCTCAACTGGGGGACGGACATGGTCCATATCGGAAATCCCTGTTTGACACTTGGCTCGTTTGGGTAGATCGTCGTCGCGCACCTCGAGACTCGCATGGCGCTGACCTTACATGACAGATGACTGATCAGACGCGCGGTCTGCTGGGCCCGGGCGACCCGGCACCGGACTTCGAGTTGCCCGCCGCCGATACCATGGGAAGGGTCACCCTCGCGGAGTACTGCCGCCGCGGGCCGGTCCTGCTCACCATGCTTCGCGGTCTCTACTGTCCGTACTGCCGGCGGCAGATCAGCCAGCTCAGACCGACGAGCGAGGCGCTGCGGGCCGCCGGCATCGCGCTCCTGGGAGTCGTCATCGCCAGCCCCGAGCGGTCGCGGCAGTATTTTCGGTATTTTCCGTCATCGTTTCCCATGGCGGCGGCCCCCGACCGGACGCTCCATCGCGCGTACCGTCTGCCGGAAGTCATCAGGACGCCAGAGGGACGCGAGGCGGCGGAGAAGGAAGCAGCCGAGATCCTCCGGGGACTCGGCATCCAGGCTCCACCCGGTCAGGCTGCAACG
>JBGQEL010000070.1:0-22054 GCA_041496385.1 Methylomirabilia bacterium
CACCAGGTCGCGTACGTCGAGAACTTGAAGCCGCGACGGTACTGGAACCGGTCCACCGCACGCAGCAGGCCGAGGTTGCCCTCCTGAACGAGGTCGAGCAGGGGCATGCCGCTCCGCACGTAACGCTTGGCGATCGACACCACGAGGCGGAGGTTGGCCTCGGTGAGCTCCCGCTTCGCCTGGCGGACCGTGGCGTCGCTCGCCTGGATCCGGGCCAGCAGCGGTCTGAAACGTCGCTCCGGAAGGCCCGCTTCCCTGCCCGAAAGGTCACGCAGACCGGCCACGAGGCTGTCCACGAGCGCGGGTTTGAGAGGCAGCTCCGCGACGGTCGCCTGCATGGCTTCGCCGGGAACCCTCGTGGCCTGCGTATGACGGCGGAGGCGGGCGAAGGATCGGAGGACCGGCCTGAGCTCCTCGCGGCCGAGCTCGGTGCCATCGCCCGACACGAGGACGGCGTCGGCGAGGAGCTCCCCGCGACGGAGCTTCTCACCGATGTCCGCGAGCTCGCGCATCGCCTTGGGGACGGCGCTGAGCGCGCCCTTGAGCTCGGTTTGGCCGGCCTCGATGCGCCGGCCGATCTCCACCTCCTGCGCGGCCGTCAGCAGCGGCACCCGGCCCATCTCGCCGAGGTAGAGGCGGACGGGGTCCACCGGCCCCGACGGGGGCGCCGCCTGCTCCTCCTCCGGCGGCATCTGCTCATCCATCGTCATGACTTTTCTTCGACGCCGTCGCGCCCGCGCGTATTCACGGCGCGATGGGAGATCTCGTGTCCCGCGTCGGGCACGGCGCGAAGTCGCGGATCGGGCACTTGAGCGCCGTCTGGATCTTGCCCCGGTAGAAGGGGTGCAGCCGCAGCGCGTCCTCGGAGGGGCGCCTCGCGCGGGCCAGCAGCTCTTCCTTGTCCGGCCGTGCGGACGTCATCGGCGCTTTCCGCTATCGCCTGAGCAGAGCCGCGATGTCCTTCGGAATGCGCCGATCGAAATCGGCCTTCCCGCCCGGCGCCACGGCCTCGCCGAGCACACGGTACACGACGCGCAGCGCGCGCTCGGCCTCGGGGACGTGCGTGTCCAGTGCGTGGCCGATGTGCTGGAGCAGTGCGTCGGGGGTCATCTTGAGATGGCGTGGCCGCTCGGCGAGCAGGTGAGACTTCAGGAATCCCGGCAGCTGGGTGACGAAGTGTCGCCGTGATTCGGAGTCCGGTAGCATCTGGGCCAGCGCGCTCGCCACCGCCTTCGAGCGTCGCTCGGCCTCCTTGCGGCTCGCGAGCGCGCCGCCTTCCTGCACCCGTGCCAGGAACTCATCCTTGTTCATCACGGATCCCCCCGGCACTCGAGGTGCAAGCCCCGTACCTCCTCCTCCGGGAATTTCCGCCAGCAGATTCAGGCGATAGCCGGGCGCCGTCGAGTGCCTTCTGCCCGGCGCCCCGGGAGTTCCCGCCCCACTGAGGCACCGGCGTCGGATTTTCCCGCGCCGCTGCTGCTGCAGATCCTGTGGGTCAACCTCGTGACCGACGGGCTGGGGCCACCCGGCATCAGTGGGGTCGGGACTCCCCAGCTGAGCGCGCCCGACGGCGCGGTGAACGAGGTGAAATGATTGAGGTTCCAGCGAGCGGCACCAGGCTTGCTCGAAAGCCGAGGCGCGTACGGCCGATGTCGCCGTGCGGACCGATGCTGTGGTGTGGATCGAACAGAAAATCGGGGGGCGAGGCGATGGCACATCGAAGACGCGGAGCCAGCAGGCCGGGGCCGACATGGCTGGAACCGGTGCCCGTCGAGAAATGGATGGCACAGCCGGTGGTCACGATCCCCGAGGATGCCCTCGTGGGAGAGACCGTCGAGCTGATGAAGGCGAAGAAGATCCGTCACCTGCCCGTCGTGGATGGCAACGGACGGCTCGTCGGGATCGTCACCGACCGCGATCTCCGCCAGATGATCTTCGATCCCTCGATCCAGGAGCGTCTCGGCGAGGCGGCCGCGGTCCTGAAAACCCGGACGGTGCGCGAGGTGATGACGTGGGGGGTCGTCACCGTGCGCCCCGAGAACGGGATCGGCCAGGCGGCCCGGCTGATGTACGAGCAGAAGATCGGGGCACTCCCGGTCGTCGACCAGGGCCGCGTCGTGGGGATCCTCACCGAACGCGACGTGCTGCGGGCATTCGAGCGGCTGGTCCGCGAGCGCACGACGACGGTGCGCCCGATCGGCGAGACGAGGAGCGAGGGCGATTTCTACGACTACGGCTTCCCGGAGCCTTCCAGCGGCGAGCCCTGGGAGAACGCGGGGGGCGAGCGCTGACGCGAGCGAGCGGGATCGGGTGTCCGATCCCGCCGTCTAGCCGTCCCGTCGGACCGTGAACTCCCGCTCGAGGGCGCCGAGCGTGTCGACGATGCCGGTATATGCGAGCTCCGCGTGCGATGCCATGGTGGAACCGATGCATCCCTGGCGGCGCCACTCGTCCGCCTTCCGCTGCACCTTGAGGCGCGTGGCGTCCCAGGCGACGTTGCCGAACACGTCCAGGTACTCCGTGGTGAACCGCGCCGCGGCGTCCATCGAGAAGGCCAGGCACGAGACGACCGGCAGGCAGTAGGCTCCCGCGACCGCAGTATTGATCGCGACCGGCATGATCGGCATCACGTGCGAGCCGCGGCAGTCGCCCGTCACGAAGTGGCCGAGCAGGTAGGGCTCCACCACTTCCTCGGGCGCGGGGAAGATGCCCTGTGTGCGCACGACGGCGACCGGGTCGTCCTTGCCGGTGTACTTGCCCGCGATGTTGTGCAGTCGCGTCGCCGACACCGACACGATCTGCTCGTCCGGCTTCCAGCGCGAGTGAACCGATTCGATCGCGAAGCGGTCGGGGTTCTGCAGGAGGCAGGCGACGTCCCACGCCCGCTCCGGGACGTCGAGGACGATGATGTGATCGCCACCGCCCGCCTTGTGGTCCATGTCGATGATCGTCAGCCTGAAGCCCTTGTGGAGCTTCGAGCTCAGGAGGAGTCCGCCGTTGTGCATCGGATCGCAGAAGAGGGAATACAGCGGGTAGTTGTAGGCGCCCGGCCCGCACTTGTCGGCCGCGAAGACCAGGAAGGGCTCGGCGGGGCGGTCGTGGCTCGCGGGATCGCGGTCGAACTCGATCTCGGCGACGGCCGGTCCGGCGCCGCGGACGTTGCCGGAGGGCGCGTCCACGAGGAGGTCTTGGCCCGCACCGTAGAGACCCGCGCGGCGCGCTTCGTCCGTCGCCGCGAGAAAGCTGTCCCACGCGAAGCGGTGGATCTCCCGGGCGCCCGCGCCGCGCGTGTGGCTCATGATGATGGCGATGTCGTCGCCCGTGTAGGTGACGAGACCGTCCAGTAGCAGGTTGGAGCGCACGGCATCGCGAACCCGGCCGCGCACCGCCTCGAGCATGCGCTCCGAGGGGCGGGTATGCCCGCCGATCGAGCCCACGTCTGCTTTGATGACCGAGAGCGTGACCTTCACGGCGGGCTCCCTCTTTTCGCTACTTCAGGAGCTCGATGGCCTCTTTTGCCTTGCCGGCGGAGAGTGCCATGTCGCCCTTCTTGCACGCCGCCTCCGCCTCGCGAACGAGCTTTCGCGCGTCGCCGAGCCGGGGCGCCTGGACGTCCTGGCCGCGGGGCGCCTGAACATCCTGCTGCTTGTCGCGCGGGGCCTGCGTCTCCTGCTGCTTGGGCGCCTGGACGTCCTGGCCGCGGGGCGCTTGAACATCCTGCTGCTTGCCGCGCGGGGCCTGCGTCTCCTGCTGCTTGGGCGCCTGGACGTCCTGGCCGCGGGGCGCCTGGACATCCTGCTGCTTGCCGCCGGCGAGTTGGCGCGGCGCCTGCGTCTCCTGCCCGCGTGCCGTCGTCCGTTTCCCGGCCGCCGCTCGGCCGAGGAGCGTCTTGGCCTCCGCCACTTCAGGCGGGCACTTGTCCGCGGCGAGCGCGATCGGCGCCGACGGCAGGCCAAGCAGCGCGCTCGCGAGTACGACGGCACAGATCTTCTTCATGGTCGTTCCTCTCTGCGTTTCGCCTGGTGTCAGGCGGTGGCGAGCTTGAGCTCGACCTCTCTGTCGAAGTGCTGCTTCAGGTGCGCGAGAATCTTGTGAAGCTGTTCCTCGTCCGTCTGCCGCATGTAGCTCCAGATCTGCTGGCAGCTCGTGCAGTCCTTGGCGTCCCTGAGGAACGTCGGATAGCGATGCAGGCCCTTCGACAGTACGGCTCCGGTCTCCATCAGGTTGTAGATCTCGTTCTTGAGCATCGTCGTTCTCCTTTCGTTAAGCGAGAATGATTGTGCAATGGCGCTGCCAGGCGGGCGTGAAACGGGGGCCGCGCCGATTACGCTTTAGTCTCGCGCGCGCGGCGCTCACGGCGCCACAAGGGAGTGGGTGAAGCGCACTAGGCAAGATTGCGGCGAGGGCGGGACACAGGGGCGGTGGTGTCCCACCAACGGCGGCACGACGGCGCGTCAAGTGGGCGATTCGGAGGGCTTCGGACTGGCATCGGGCTCGCATGCGTATTGAGCGCCATGCGCCGGTTGAAGCCCGAAGAGCTGCGGGCGGTCTGCGACTCGGCCGCGCTCCCGTTCCGTTCGACCGAGGAGCTTTCCCCGCTCGAAGGAATGATCGGCCAGGAGCGCGCGCTGACCGCCACCACGTTCGGTATCGGCGTCCGCCACCAGGGCTACAACCTCTTCGTCCTCGGACCGCCCGCCACGGGCAAGACGACGACGATGCGGCGGCTCCTGACCACGGCGGCGCACGCCCAGGCGGTCCCCTCCGACTGGTGCTACGTCCACAACTTCACGGACGCCTACCGGCCGACGGCGATCGAGGTCCCCGCAGGGCGAGCGCGCGAGCTCCGCGACGAGATGGCGCGGCTGGTCGAGGAGTGCAGGGTGCGGCTGCCGCGCGCCTTCGAGGGCGAGGAGTTCGAGCGCCAGAAATCGCAGCTCCTCGAGGATCTCGCCCACCAGCAGGGCGCCGAGCTTGCGCGGCTCGACGAGACCGCGCGCGCGGCCGGCTTCGTCGTCCTCCGGACCCCGACGGGTCTCGCCGTCGCGCCCGCGCCGGAGGGCAAGCCCCTCTCCTCCGAGGAGTTCGCGGCGCTGCCCGAGGCCGTGCGCGAGCGGCTCGCGGCGGGCGCGGCGACGCTGGAGGAGGAGGTCGAGAACGCGCTCCGCAAGCTGCGGCAGCTCGAGCGGAAGGCCCGCGAGGCGCACGAGAAGCTCGTGGGCGACGTCGCCGCCGGCGCGACCCGCCAGCTCATCCGCGAGCTGCGCGAGCGGTTCGCCGGGCTCGACGCCGTGCAGCGCTACCTCGACGACGTCGAGCGGGACCTCATTGCCCACGCCGAGGAGTTCCGCACGGCCGCCGACGGCAAGCCCGCGCTCCCGTTCCTGCCCGCGCCCGGGGCGTTCCTCGACCGCTATCGCGTGAACGTCCTCGTGGACCGGAGCGGCGAGCGTGGCGCCCCGGTCGTCTTCGAGCAGAACCCGACGCACGGCCACCTCGTCGGCCGGATCGAGCACCGCCCCCACTTCGGAACCCTCGTCACCGACTTCGCGCTGATCAAGGCTGGCGCGCTCCACCGTGCCAACGGCGGCTACCTCATCCTCGAGGCGAAAGATGTACTTCGGAACTTCCAGGCCTGGGAATCGCTCAAGAAGGCGTTGAAGAGCCGTGCCGTCCGCATCGAGGAGCCGCTCGAGGAGTTCCGGCTGATCACCGCGGCCGGGCTCGCGCCCGAGCCCATCCCGCTCTCGGTCAAGGTGATCCTCATCGGGAGCCCGCTCTACTACTACGTGCTTTACCATGTGGACGAGGACTTCGGCGAGCTCTTCAAGGTGAAGGTGGACTTCGACGAGTCGCTGGCGCGCACGCCCGAGACCGAGCTCCTCTACGCGCGGCTCGTGGCGGGCGCCTGCCGCGAAGATGGGCTCCGCCCTTTCGCCGCCGACGGCGTGGCGAAGCTCGTCGAGCACGGCTCGCGGATGATCGCGCACCAGGGGCGCCTCAGCTCGCGGCTCGGCGCCCTCCTCGACCTCGTCCGCGACGCCGGATTCCACGCCGAGCAGCGCGGGCATCCGCGCGTGACCGCGGAGGACGTGAGCCACGCGATCGCGCAGAAGATCTACCGCTCGAACCTGATCGAGGAGCGCGTCGGGCGGATGCTCGCGGAGGGCACGCTCCTGATCGCGTCGGAGGGCGAGGCGCTGGGGCAGGTCAACGGGATCTCGGTGCTCGCGACCGGCGATCACGCCTTCGGCCGGCCGTCGCGCATCACCGTGCGCACGTTCTCGGGCGAGCCGGGCGTCGTGGACATCGAGCGCGAGGCGAAGCTCGGCGGCCCGATCCATTCCAAGGGCGTGATGATCCTCACCGGGTTCCTCGCCGGGCGCTTCGCGCGCGAGCGGCCGCTCGCGCTCTCGGCGTCCATCACGTTCGAGCAGCAATACGAGGAGGTCGAGGGCGACAGCGCGTCGTCGGCCGAGCTCTTGGCGCTGCTCTCGAGTCTCGCCGGCATTCCGCTCACGCAGGCGATCGCGGTGACGGGATCGGTCAACCAGCAGGGCGAGATCCAGGCGGTCGGCGGGATCAACGAGAAGGTCGAGGGCTTCTTCGACGTGTGCCGCGCGCGCGGGCTCAGCGGGCGCCAGGGCGTGCTCATTCCCGAGGCGAACGTCCGCCACCTGATGCTCCGCGAGGACGTCGTGCAGGCGGTGCGCGAGGGGCGATTCCAGGTCTTCGCCGTGTCCACGGTCGACGAGAGTATCGAGGCGCTTTCGGGGCGGCCCGCCGGCGAGCGGGAGCCGAACGGCGCGTTCCCCGCGGGCAGCTTCAACGCCGCGGTCGAGCGGGCCCTCGCCGACAACCTGGAGCGTCTTAAGGCCCTCCGGACCGACGGGCATGGAGCGTCGGCGACCCGGGCGAGCGCCGGCTGACGTCCGGCGCAGGGTCGAGCGGCTCCGCCAGGAGATCCGACGCCACGACCGCCTCTACTATGTGCTCGCGCGGCCCGAGATCTCCGACGCCGAGTACGACGCCCTCCTCCGCGAGCTCCGCCGGCTCGAGGAGCAGCATCCGGCGCTCGTCACGCCAGAGAGCCCGACGCGGCGGGTGGCCGGGTCGGCCGCGCGCGCTTTCGCGCCCGTCGCCCACCGGGTCGCGATGCTCTCGCTCGATAACGCGATGGGCGCGGACGAGTTGCGCGCGTTCACCGACCGTGTCCGGAGGGCGCTCGGGACCGCGGGCGTCACGTGGGTCGCCGAGCCGAAGGTGGACGGGCTCGGCATCGCGCTCCTTTACCGGCGTGGCCGGCTCGTCCGGGGAGCCACGCGCGGAGACGGGCGCACCGGCGAGGACGTCACGGCGAACCTCGCGACGGTCGCGACGGTCCCGCATGTCCTCCGGGGGCGCCTGGCACGCGTGGGCGATCTCGAGGTGCGCGGTGAGGCGTTCATGCCCCGCGCCGCATTCGAGCGCCTCAACCGCGCGCTCGAGGCGCGGGGCGAGGCGGCGTTCGCCAATCCGCGTAACGCCGCCGCCGGCGCCGTGCGCCAGAAGGATCCGACGGTCACCGCGCGACGCCCGCTCGACGTCTTCGTCTACGAGCTCACCTGGGCGCCGGGCCTCGGCCTCGCCTCGCACTGGGACGCGCTGGGCGCGCTGCGCGAAGCCGGCTTCAAGACGAACGCGCGCAACCGCCGCTACGCCGACGTGGACGCCGTCATCCGGTACTGCGAGGCGCTCCAGCGCGGGCGCGACGCCCTCGAGTACGACGCCGACGGCGCCGTCGTCAAGGTGGACCGGCTCGACCTCCAGCGGCGGCTCGGCAGCACGAGCCACCACCCGCGCTGGGCCGTCGCGCTCAAGTTCCAGGCGCGCCAGGCGACGACCGTGGTCCGCGCGATCGCGGTGCAGGTGGGGAAGACCGGCGTGCTCACGCCCGTCGCCACGCTCGCCCCGGTGCCCCTCGCGGGCGTCACCATCTCGAGCGTGACCCTCCACAACGAGGACGAGATCCGGCGCAAGGACATCCGCGTCGGCGACACGGTGCTCCTCGAGCGCGCCGGCGACGTCATCCCCCACGTCGTGCAGGTCGTCAGGCCGAAGCGCCCGCGCGACGCGCGTCCGTTCCGGTTTCCCCGGCGCTGCCCGGCGTGCGGGGGCCCCGCGCGGCGATCGGCGGGCGAGGCGTACTGGCGCTGCGGGAACGGCGGATGTCCCGCCCAGCTCAAGGAGCGGCTGCGCCACTTCGGCTCGCGGCGCGCGATGGACATCGAGCACCTGGGCGACGTGGTGATCGGGCAGCTCGTGGACCGCGGCCTGGTGCGGGACTTCGCCGATCTCTACGGTCTCACGATCCCGCAGGTGATGCGCCTCGAGGGCTTTGCCCGGCAATCCGCGCGCAACCTCGTGGAGGCCATCGCCGCCTCGCGCGGCCGCGGACCCGCGCGGCTCCTGAACGGCCTCGGCATCCCCGGCGTGGGCGAGCACGTCGCCCGGCTCCTCGCCCGCCACCTCCGCAGCCTCGACCGTCTCGGGGAGGTGTCGGCCGACGAGATCGGCGCCGTCGAGGGTATCGGCCCCGTGCTCGCCGAGTCCGTGGCACGGTTCTTCGACGACAAGGGGAACCGGCGGGTGATCGCGCGTCTCGCCGCGGCCGGCGTCTCGATGGCGCTCGCGGGTCGGGGCCGGGCATGAGGTTCACGGCGCTCGCCTGCGACTACGACGGCACGCTGGCCTCCCACGACCGGATCGGAGCTGAGACGCTCGCGGCCCTCGAGCGCGCCCGCGGGGCCGGGATGCGGCTCATCCTGGTCACCGGGCGGACCTTCTTCGAGCTGATCCGCGTGTGCGAGCCGCTCGACCTCTTCGATGCCGTCGTCGCCGAGAACGGCGGCGTCCTCTATTTCCCCGCCACCGGAGTGCTGCGTGACCAGGCCCCCCCGCCGCCGCCCCGCCTGCTCGCCGAGCTCGACGGCCGTGGGGTGCCGTACCAGCCCGGGCGGGTGATCGTGGGCACCTGGCGCGCCGAGGAGCCGCGGGTGCGCGACGCCCTCGCCATGCTCGGCGTCCGGATGGAGATCGTCTACAACCGCGCCGCGCTCATGCTGCTCCCCACGGGCGTGTCGAAGGGGGCGGGTGTCCGGGAGGCGATCCGCGCCCTCGGCCTCTCGTTCCACGACGTCCTCGCGCTGGGCGATGCCGAGAACGACCTCGACTTCTTCGCCGCGTGCGGCTGGACCGCGTGCCCGATCAACGGCGTCCCCGAGCTGAAGGACCGGGCGGACTGGGTCTTTCCCGGCGAGGACGGCGCCGCGATCGCCCAGGCGATCACCGGCCCGATCCTCGGCGGTCTCCTGCCTGTCGCGCGCTCGCGCCGCCACCAGCTCGCCGTCGGCTGGTCGGCCGAGACGGCCGAGGAGGCGATGATCCCCGAGCGCGGCGTCAACGTCCTCATTCAGGGCGACCCGCTGTCGGGGAAGTCCTGGCTCGCGGGCGTGCTGATCGAGCGCCTCCTCGGCCGCCGCTACGCCGTGTGCGTCATCGACCCCGAAGGCGACTACCACGTCCTCGCGCCGCTCCCGGGAGTGAGCTGGATGGAGGTGCGGGACCGGAGCGGGTGGGGGCGCGCGCTCGATCGGTTCACTCACGATCCGTCGGCCTGCGTCGTGCTGGACCTCTCCACGCTCCCGCCGGCGGAGAAGACGGTGCTCGTCGAGGCGGGACTGGCACTCATCTGCGAGCAGAGGCGCCGCCAGGGGACGCCCCACTGGGTCGTCCTCGACGAGGCGCACTACGTGCTCCAGCGTGAAGGCGTCGCCGACGCGGTCCTCGGCATCGAGGACAAGGGCTTCTGCCTCGTCACCTACCGGGCGAGCCGGCTGCGCGAGTCGGTGCTGAAGGCGACCGACGTGTTCGTCTTCGCGCGGACGACGGCTCCGGAGGAGCTCGACTTCGTGCGCGGGCTCGTCGCCGGACTGGCCGTGGATGCCGCGGACGTCGTCACCGCCGCTTCGCGACTCCCGCAGGGCGAGTTCCTCCTGATCCGGACCGAGGAAGCGGGCGCGCGCACGCGCACCTTCGTCGCGGCGCCACGGATGACGTCGCACGTCCGCCACCTGCGGAAGTACGCCGACGGCCGGCTGCCCGAGGCGCGCCGCTTCATCTTCCGCTCGGCCGACGGCCGGCAGGCCGCGGCGGCCGGAAGCCTCAAGGAGTTCCTGCACGCGGTGGCGCACGTCGGCGAGGAGTCGCTGCGCTACCACGCCGACCGCGGGGACTTCTCGCGCTGGGTGCTGGATGTGTTCGCAGACCGCGAGGTGGGCCGGCAGCTCGCGAAGATCGAGCGGCGATGGAGCCGGGACGAGATCCGCGATCTCCGCCACGCCATCGAGCGGCTGCTCGACACGGCAATCGGCCGGGCGGAGGACCGGCCCGAGGAGCCGCGCCGTGGGCGATGAGACGCTCACCCGCATGCTCTGGGCCCGCGTGGCGGAAAGCGCGGGCCGCCCCGCGGAGATGGTCAAGGCGCACGGCCGCTGGCGCACGCTCGTCTGGCGGGAGGTCGGCGACGCCGTGCGGGAGCTGGCGCTCGGGCTCCTGGCGCTCGGCCGGCGGCGCGGGGAGGCGGTCGCGATCCTCTCGCGGAGCCGCGCCGAGTGGGTGCACGCCGACTTCGCGATCCTCTCCGCAGGGTGTATCACGGTCCCGATCTATCCGAGCTACACGTCCGAGCAGGTCGCCTCGATCGTCAACGACGCCGAGGCCCGGACGCTGATCGTCGAGGATGCCGCCCAGCTCGCCAAGGCCCTCGAGGTACGGGACCGGATGCCCGGGCTCGCCGACATCGTGGTGATCCAGGACGACGAGCCCCACGCCCCGCCGGTTCACACGTGGACCGGCCTGCGGCGCCTCGGGCGCGAGCGCGCCGAGGCGCTGGCGCCCGCGCTCGCCGACCGCATGGCGTCGGTTCGCGGCGCGGACGTGGCGACGATCGTCTATACCTCCGGCACGACGGGTGAGCCCAAGGGGGTCGTCCAGACGCACGCGAATCACACGGCGTCGCTCGACGCCGTCGCCCGGATCCCCGGCATCGAGCCGGGCGACGTGCACCTGCTCTTCCTCCCGCTCGCCCACGCCTTCGCGCGGCTCGAGGCGTTCGTCGGCGTCCACCGGGGGCTCGTCACGGCGTTCGCGGAGAGCCTGGACCACGTCGCGGACAACCTGCGCGAGGTCCGCCCCCACTTCATCTTCGCCGTGCCGCGGGTGTTCGAGAAGGTCCACGCGAAGATCACGAGCGACGTCGCCGCGAGCTCGGCGGTGAGGCGCCGCGTGTTCGGCTGGGCGATGGGCGTCGGCACGCGGGCGTCGCGGTCGGTCCAGGCGGGCCGGCCGATTCCCCGCTCGCTCGCTCTCCGGCGCGCGCTCGCACACCGGCTGGTGTTCTCGAAGCTCCACGCGGCGCTCGGCGGGCGGCTCCGGTTCGCGGTGTCGGGTGGCGCGCCACTGCCCCTGGAGATCGCCGAGTTCTTCCACGCCGCCGGGATCCTGATCGTCGAGGGCTACGGCCTCACCGAGACGTGTCCGGCGCTGACCTTCAACCGGATCGACCGCTTCAAGTTCGGGTCGGTCGGCCAGGCGCTGGCGGGCGTCGAGCTGCGGCTGGCGGCCGACGGCGAGATCCTCGCCCGCGGCCCGAACCTCGCCACGCGCGGCTACTGGAAGCGACCGGCCGCCACGGCCGAGGTGTTCGACGCCGAGGGCTGGTTCCACACGGGCGACATCGGCCGCATCGACCAGGAGGGCTTCCTTTACATCACCGATCGGAAGAAGGACCTCATCGTGACCTCGGGCGGGATCAACATCGCGCCGCAGCTCGTGGAGAACCTCCTCCGGGCCGATCCGTTCGTGAGCCAGGCCATGGTATACGGCGATCGGCGCCCGTACCCCGTGGCGCTCGTCACGCTGAACCCGCACGAGGTCGCGCGGTTCGCCTGCGCGGCGGGCCTCCTCGTCGAGGATCTCGCGCGGCTCGGCCGGCACCCGAGGGTGGTCGAGCGCGTCGAGCACATCGTGGAGGCGACGAACGCGCGGCTGCCGTCCTACGCGCGCATCAAGAAGTTCGCCGTCCTGCCCGAGGAGCTCACCGAGGAGGGCGGCGAGCTCACGCCGACGCAGAAGGTGAAGCGGCGGATCGTGGCGGACAAGTACCGGGAGGTGCTCGAGGGGCTGTACCGCGACTAGAGCACGCAGGCTCCGGGATCGCACTTGGCGAAGACCTCGCGCGCGGCGGCCTCTTCGCCCGTGCCGAGGGTGAGGACCTGTCCCGCCCTCGAGCCCGAACGGTAGATCGTCACCCCCTTCAGGCCGAGTCGCCAGCCCTCGAGGTAGGCGCGGGCGACGTCGTCCGGCTCGGCGTCCTCCGGCAGGTTGATGGTCTTGGAGACGGCGTTGTCCACGTGACGCTGGAACGCCTGCTGGATCAGGAGATGACGGTGCACGTCCATCTCCATGGCGGTGACGAAGAGGCGCCGCGTCGTCTCGGGTACGCCCGGCGCGTCGCGGAGCGTGCCGCGGGCGAGGACCCGAGCGATCACCTCGTCCACGGCGAGTCCGCGCGCCTGGGCGTGGCGGAGGAAGACCGGGTTGACCTCGACCAGCGGTGGTCCGCCGAGCGTGTGCGCGCGGCGATAGGCGAGGGCGAAGAGCGACTCGATCCCGCCGCTCGTCCCGGCGATGATGCTGAGCGTCCCGGTCGGCGCGATCGAGAGGAGCGCGGCGTTGCGCTGTCGCTCGCCCGTGGCGGCCGGGATGCTGGACGTCCAGTTCGGGAACGCGCCGCGCGTTGCGGCGAGCTCGCGGGACGCCGCGCGCGCCTCGCTGGCGATGAAGGCCATCATGCGGTCGGCCCAGGCGATCGCGTCGGGGGCGTCGTAGGGGACGCCCAGCAGGATCAGGCTCTCCGCGAAGCCCATGACGCCGAGGCCGACCTTCCGGGTCCCGCGCGTCATGGCGGCGACCTCGGGGAGCGGGTCGTGGTTCACCTCGATCACGTCGTCCAGGAACCGCACGCCCGCGCGGACGGCGCGACGCAGCCGGTCCCAGTCGAGGTCGGCCTCGCCGCGGACCATGTGGGCCAGGTTGACCGAACCCAGCACGCAGCTCTCCCAGGGAAGGAGGGGCACCTCGCCGCAGGGATTCGTCGCCTCGATCTCGCCGAGCGCGGGCGTGGGGTTGGCGCGGTTGATCGCGTCGAGGTAGAGGAGCCCCGGGTCGCCGCTCCGCCACGCCGCGTCCACGATACGATCGAATACGGCGCGGGCGGAGCGCCGGCCGACGGGCCGCCGGTGTCGTGGATGCGCCAGCTCGTAATCCTCCCCCCTGCCGACGGCGCGCATGAAGGCGTCGGTGACGGCGACCGAGAGGTTGAAGTTCTGGAGGCTCTGGCCGGAGAGCTTCGCGTCGACGAACTCGAGAACGTCGGGGTGATCGACGCGCAGGACGCCCATGTTCGCGCCACGACGCCGCCCGCCCTGCTTGATGTTCTGCGTCGCGCAGTCGAAGATCCGCATGAACGAGACCGGGCCCGACGCTTCCCCACCGGTCGAGGCGAGCGCGTCGCCTCGGGGTCGGAGGCGCGAGAACGAGAAGCCCGTGCCGCCGCCGCTCCGCTGCAGGAGCGCCATCGCCTTGAGCGCGTCGAAGATCGACTCCATCGTGTCGTCGATCGGGACGACGAAGCAGGCGCTGAGCTGGCCGAGCGGCGTCCCGGCGTTCATGAGAGTCGGCGAGTTCGGCAGGAAGTCCAGTCCGGCGAGGAGCTCGTGGAAGGTCTCCTCCCACCGGGCGGCGACGCCGGCCGACCCGAACGCGAGCTCCGCCTGCGCCACCGCGTGCGCGACGCGCCTCATGAGCTCCTCCGGTGTCTCGATGACTCGTCGCGCGCTGTCTCTCCTGAGGTACCGCGCCTCGAGCACGCGCCGTGCGCTGGACGACAGCTGCGTCATCCCGCACAGCGCTGCAGCCAGTCTGCCAGCGCGGAACTGCCAGTGACCAAAGGTGGATCGCTCGGCCGGCCGGCCGGCCCGGTGTCCCGGCACCGCCACAGTTGAGGCAGGTCGGTCCCGTCGCCACGCTCCGCCGCGGGCGAAACCCCGCGAAAAGGCGGCCGTCACCGCTGGCTGAGCGTTTGCAGCCCCACCATGGCGGCAGCTCGACGCTCTGGAGAACGGAGGCGCTCTCATGATGTTGTTCAAGCTGGGCGAGGAGATCGACCATCGGGGGGAGGATCTGGAGTGCCCCGAGTGCTACGAAGAGTATCCCGAGCCCTGCCCGTGCGGCGGGCTCATCCATGCGGCCGCCGGCGAGATCGACGCCGAGGGGAACCCCACGCTGCTGACCCAGTGCGACCGCTGCGGCCGATCGGAGGATGAAGAGCCATGAAGAGGCCGGCAGGACCGCCGAAACCCACGACCTCGTCTCCGCGCGTGAAGCGTCGGTTGAAGACCGCGTACGCGACCGTAAGGAAAGGCGACGTGTTGATGCAGGCCGAGCTTCCGCCCCGGACCGTGTGGGGCGCGAAGTCCCGCAAGATCAAGAAAATGTAGCGCGCTCCTCGACGCGCGGCTCGCCCGAGCCCCTGACGATCTCGGCGCGCACCAGGTCGCGCAGCCGGACCATCTCGCGCCACTCTGTGGTCTCGGGAAGCACCGGCGCGCCGATCGTGACCGTGATCGCTCCCCGTCGCGGCAGCCATGCGTAGGCCGGCAGGACGTCGCGCGTCCCTCGCAGCGCGATCGGGATGACAGGGCACTTGGCCTCGACCGCGGCCTTGAAGGCGCCGAGCCTGAACTGACGCACACCGGGCGCGCTGACGAACGTGCCCTCGGGAAAGAAGAGCAGCGAGACGCCCTCCCGGAGTGCGCGGGCCACGCGGTCGGCGTCGGCCACGCTCCGCGAGAGGTCCACGCGCTCCACGGTGAGGTGGCCGACCTTCCGGATCACGGTGCCGATCAGCGGCGCCTCGGCGAGCTCGCGCTTGGCGACGAACCGGAACTCGGCGGGGATCGCGGCGACGAGCGCGACCGCGTCGACATAGCTCGCGTGGTTGGAGGCGAAAAGGACGGTCCCCGCCCGCGGGAGGTGCTCGAGCCCCTCGACGCGGAGCTCGCAGCCTGCCAGCCGGAGCACGGCGCGGCACCAGCCCCGCACGACGCGGTCCACGACGCGCCCGCGCAGGACGAGCACCAGCAGCCAGAGGACGGGAAAGGCGACGGCGAGAACCGTGCCCACGCGGACGCCGTAAGCAAGACCTGCGGCGAGCGCCGGCGCCCGGCGGAGCCGCGCCGCCCAGTCCCGGAGGATCAGGCGGGCCCACTGGCCCCGCGCCGAGCGCCGGACCTCGAGGCGCCCCGCCAGGTAGAGCTCGCGCGTCGCGCTCCGGCGCACCTTGCCGCTCGGCGTCTTGAGCACCGTGCCGGGCGCGGCGATCACGACGGTGTCGGGCGGGACGCCGACGGCAGCGACGACTCGCGCGACGACGCTCGCCCGGAGCCGTTCGCGGGCGTCCGGCGCGGTCTCGCGGGTCTCGGCGACGACCACGAGCCGCTCGGTGCCGATGGCGGGGTCGGCGACCCCGAAGGCGGCCACGCAGCCCTTCCGGATGCCCGGCGCATCGCCCGCGAGCTCCTCGATCTCCTGCGGATGCAGGTTGCGCCCCGCCTTGATGATGAGGTCCTTGCGCCGGCCCGTGACGAACAGCTCGCCCTCCGCCACGTAGCCGAGATCCCCGGAGTCGCACCAGCCTTCACGGAACGCCGCGCGCGTGGCCTCCGGATTCCGAAAATAACCCCGGGTGACCGACGGCCCACGGAACTCGATACGGCCCTCGGCGCGCTCGGCCATGGCCCGGCCCGCGGCGTCGACGACGCGGATCTCGTGGCCGGGCAGGGCGCGGCCACACGAGACGACGCGGCCCTTGACGCGCGGCCGGCGGCCCGGCGGACAGACGGTGAGGCCCACCGACGCTTCCGCCAGACCGTACGTGGGGCACATCGCCTCCGGGCGGAAGCCGTAGGGGGCGAAGCGGCGCGCGAAGCGCGCGATCGTCTCGGCGCTCACGGACTCGGAGCCGTTGAGCGCGAGCCGCCACGTCGAGAGATCGAGGCCACGGATCTCGTCCTCGGCGACCTTGCGCACGCACAGGTCGAACGCGAAGTTCGGCGCGGGCGAGACGGTGCCGCGATGCGCGTGGAGCGCCCAGAGCCAGCGCGCGGGGCGGGCGAGGAAGGCGAGCGGCGAGAGGATCGCGATCGGGATGCCGAAGTAAAGGGCGCCGAGCCACGCGCCGATGAGCCCCATGTCGTGGTACAGCGGCAGCCAGCTCACCGCGACGTCGTCGGGGCGGATCTCGATCGCCTCGCCGATGGCCCGGATGTTCGCCAGGAGGTTGCCGTGCGAGAGGAGCACGCCCTTCGGCGCGCCCGTCGAGCCCGACGTGTACTGGATCAGGGCGGCGTCGTCGCCGGCCACGCGCACCGCGGGCGGGCGCGCCCCGGCCCGGACCAGGTCCTCCACCGAGACGACCTCCGCGAGCGAGGCCGTCCGGGCGCGCAGGAGCGCGGCGACGCGCTCGGCGCGCGCGAACGTCACGAGCAGGCGCGCCTGGGCGTTGTCGAGGATCCCCAGCTGGCGGGTGGCGTACTCCTCGATGCGATCGGGTCGATACGGCGGGTACATCGGGACGGGGACGGCGCCCAGGAGCAGCACGCCGAAGAACGCGGCGAAGAACGGCTCCTCGGTCCGCAGCATGATCGCGACGGACTCGCCCGGCCGGACTCCGCGCTCGCGCAGCCCGGCGGCGACGGCGGCCGCCCGCTCCCAGAGGGCGCGATACGTGATCGGCCGCTCCGCCTCGTCCTCTTCGCGGAGGAAGATGTGCACGCGCTCTGGGTCGTGCTCGGCGTGCCAGGCGAGCGCCTCCACGAGCGTCGCGGCCGAGGCGGGCGCGGCCAGGCCGCCGGCGAGCGGCGCCACGCGCTCCGGCGGGCGCTCCGGAGGCATGGGACGCGCAGCGAGGAGCGCCCGCGCGAGGTCGCGCGGGCTCTGGGCGTCGATCATCGCCGCGTCCGAGAGCCGGACGCCGAAGGCCTGCTCGAGGCGTAGCAGCAGCTCGACACGCTCCAGGCTGCCGATGCCGAGGTCGCGCTCGAGCGACTGGTCCGGACCGATCGTCCGCGGGGCGAGCGCGCCGCCGAGCTCCGCCGTGAGCCCGGCGACGATCTCGAGCACGCGCGCCTCGACGCGCGCACGCGAGTCGGCGTGAGCGGGCTCGGCGCCCGCGGGCAACGTCGCCGAGGATGGAGCGGGGTCCGGCCGGGATCGAGTCGTCACGTGGGAGCGTTCCTCCTCCGAGCGCGCGCGGAGTGCGCCAGAGCGAGACGCCCGCAAATGCGATGCCCGCCGCGCCTCCGCGCCAACCGGGCGAATTGTCGGCGCTCTCCGGCGTCCGGGTGCGGGCAGGGGCGCCTCACGTGGGACACGCGGACCCCACTCCGAGCGGGGGGCGCCCCCGGCGCCGCTCAACCCGCGGATTTCTCGCGTCGTGGCGCGGCCGTACGGTGGCACCCGATTTGCCCCGATGAACTCTTGCTCATGGAGCGAGGGCTGGCACTCACACCGTTCATTGCCGGGGACCCCGTCCGTCCCGGGCCCGAGGCATCCTCCGTCGTGGCGGTCGCCGCCGCGGCGGGGCTCGCCGCGCTCCCGGCGTCGCCGTTGCTGCCCCTGGCGCCGCGCGTCGTGCTGATCCACGCGCTCTCCGGGGCGGGCGGGATGCCGGCGATCCGCGCCGTGAAGCTTTCCCACGCGCCATGCCTGGCGGAGGCGCGGGGACCGGTCGAGATGGCTCTCGTTCTCACCGCCGGGATCGGCGACAGCGCCCGCGCGCTCCGCCTGGCCGCACGCCTCAAGGCGGGCCTTCGCGATCCGGCGCTCGTCGAGCGCGCAACAGTGGCAGGGACCCGCGAGGAGCTGGTGCGGGCGCTCGCCCCGCTCGATGACGACGCGGGCGAAGCGCCGCTCGATGACGACGCGGGCGAAGCGCCGCTCGCGGCCGAGGAGCTGTTCGCCCTGCTCGCGAGCGGTCCCGGCGGGCTCGCCGCCGCCGAAGCCGCGCGCCGGTTCGACCTGTGCGGGCCGAACCGGATCGAGCGCGTCCGGCGCCGCTCGCTCGCCCTCCGCTTTCTCGAGCAGTTCGTGAGTTTTTTCGCCGTGCTGCTCTGGATCGGCGGCGGCTTCGCGTTCCTCGCGGGAATGCCCGAGCTCGCCTGGGCGGTCTTCGCGGTGATCGGCGTCAATGGCGTCTTCAGCTTCTTCCAGGAATACCGGGCGGAGCGCGCAGTCGAGGCGCTCCAGGAGCTGCTTCCACGCGAGATCGTGGCTCTGCGCGACGGCGCCGAGCGGCGACTCGGCGCGGTCGGGCTCGTCCCCGGCGACGTCGTGCTTCTCCAGGAGGGTGACCAGGTGCCCGCGGACGGCCAGCTCCTGGCCTCCGAGGGCCTGCGCGTGGACCAGAGCGCGCTCACCGGCGAGTCTCATCCCGTCTTCAAGCTCCCCGCCGTGGGCGACGCGCGCGAGCACGTCCCCCGGCTCGAGCGTGCCGAGCTCCTCTTTGCGGGCACGAGCGTCGCCGCGGGCGCGGCCACCTGCCTCGTCACCGCCACGGGGATGGCGACCGACATCGGCGCCGTCGCGCACCTGACTCAGGCCGTGCCCGAGGAGCCGAGCCCGCTCCAGCGCGAGATGGCGCGCGTCACGCGCGTCGTCACGCTGCTCGCGATCGCCTTCGGCGCGGGCTTCTTCGTCCTCGGCGTGGCCGCCGGCGCGCTGTCGCTGTCCGACGGGTTCGTCTTCGCGCTCGGCGTCGTCGTCGCCAACGTCCCCGAGGGGCTGCTGCCGACGCTGACGCTCGCCCTGGCTCTCGCGGTCGGGCGCATGGCCCGGCGCGGGACACTGATCAAGCGCCTCTCGGCCGTCGAGGCGCTCGGCGCGACGACCGTGATCTGCACCGACAAGACGGGCACCCTCACCGAGGGCCGGATGGCGGCCCACGCGCTCTGGCTCGATGGCCGCCTCATGCCGGCGGACGAGCTCGGCCCGGGCGCGCCCGCCGACGTGCGCGAGCTGCTCGAGGCCGCGGTCCTCGCCTCGCAGGCGACGCTCGAGCGGGGCGACCCGACCGAAGTCGCGCTCATTGCGGCCGCCGCCGCCGCGGGTGTGAACGCCGCGGAGCACAGGCGGGCCCACCCTCTGCGCGCGGCTCACCCGTTCGACTCCTTCCGCAAGCGCATGAGCCTCGTCCGCGCTGCGGACGGCGGCGCGGTCGCCTACGTCAAGGGCGCGCCGAAGGAGACGCTCGCGCTCTGCGACCGGATCCGCTGGCGCGGCCAGGTCATCACGCTCACCGACGAGCGCCGCCGTGCCGTCGTCGCCGACCACGACCGGCTCGCCGCCGACGGCCTCCGGATCCTGGCGGTCGCGGTGCGGCCGCTTTCTGAGACGCTGGTCGGCGCCCCGCCGTCGGCGGTCGAGCGCGAGCTCGTCTTTCTCGGCCTCGTCGGCCTCTGGGATCCACCGCGGCCCGAAGTCCAGGAGGCGGTCAGGCTGTGCCGCGGCGCGGGGATCCGCGTGATCGTCGTCACGGGCGACTACGGCCTCACGGCGGCGGCGATCGCGCGGAAGATCGGCCTCCCCGCGGAAAAGGTCGTGACGGGTGACGAGGTCGAGCGGATGTCGCCGGAGGCCCTCGGCGGCCTCGCGCGCGAGCCCGGCGTCCTGTTCGCGCGGACCTCGCCCGCCCACAAGCTCGCGATCGTCACGGCGCTCCGGGCGCACGGCGAGGTGGTGGCGGTGACGGGCGACGGCGTCAACGACGCGCCCGCGCTCAAGGCGGCCGCGATCGGCGTCGCGATGGGCCGGCGCGGGACGGAGGTGGCGAAGGAAGCGGCCGAGATGGTGCTCAAGGACGACAACTTCGCCTCGATCGTCGTCGCGATCCGCGAGGGGCGGGCGATCTACGCCAATATGGGCAAATTCGTCACGTACATCTTCGCGTCCAACGTCCCGGAGCTGGTGCCCTTCCTCGCCCTGGCGTTTCTCGGCATCCCGCTGCCGCTCACGGTCATGCAGATCCTTGCGGTGGACCTCGGCACCGATCTCCTTCCGGCGCTGGCGCTCGGCGCCGAGCCCGCCGAGCCCGGGGTGATGGATCGGCCGCCGCGGTCGCCGAGGGAGCGCATGCTGAGCGGCGGACGGCTCGCGCGCGCCTACGGGTTTCTCGGCGTGATCGAGGCGGCGCTGTCGCTCGCCGCGTTCTTCTGGACCTACCGGGTTGCGGGGTGGCGCCCCGGGCTCCCGATGGCGGCGACCGGCGGTCTCTACCGGCGCGCGACGACGATGACGCTCGCAGGCATCGTCGCCGCGCAGGTCGGCAACGTCTTCGCGTGCCGCACCGATCGGGAGTCCGTCTTCCGCGTTGGGTTCTTCGCGAACCGCCTCGTGTTCGCCGGGATCGCGGCGGAGCTCGGCGTGCTGCTGGCGCTCATCCTGCTGCCGCCGTTCCAGCACGTCTTCAGGCTGGCGCCGCTCGCCTTCGCCGAGTGGGGAATTCTGCTGGTGTTTCCGCCGATCGTGCTGCTGCTCGAGGAGGGACGCAAGTGGACCGTCCGTCGCATCGGCCGACGCCGCCCCTGGCCCCGCACGAAAGGAGCCGTGACATGAAACGCTTCCGCCGCATCCTGCACCCGACCGATTTCTCCAAGGCCTCCGGGCCGGCGTTCCGCCGCGCCCTGGCGCTGGCGCGCCAGAACCGCGCCGAGCTCCGCCTCGTCCACGTCGTGATCCCGCGGGCGCTCGTCCTCGAGGACAGTTTCATGACGGCGAAGACGTGGCAGGCGATCACCGAGGCCGACCGCCGTGACGCCGCGCGCAGGCTCCGGGCGCTGAGCGCACGGGCGAAGAACGCCGGCGCGCGCGCGCGCGCGGCCCTCCTCCAGGGGATCCCGTTCGAGCAGATCGTCCGCGAGGCGCGCCGTCGCCGCGCCGACCTCGTCGTGATGGGGACGCACGGCCGGACCGGCGTCGCGCGCTTCTTCCTCGGCAGCGTCGCCTCGCGTGTGCTCGCGCTGGCGACCTGCCCCGTGCTGACCGTCCGCGGCCGCTAGGAGTCCGTCACGCCCCGCGCCGCCGCCTCCGCGTTCATCTCCGCGATTGACGCGCCCGCGTCGCTCTGATAGATGTCTAGACATCCTGACAGCGGGAGGCCCATCGGAGTGAACTACCGGCCAGGGATTCCCCGGTATCTGCAGATCGCCGACGCGATCCGTCACGACCTGCGCGGCGAGGGCGAGCGCATCCCCTCGGAGCACGCGCTCTGCAAGCAGTTCAAGGTGAGCCGCCCGACCGTCCGGCAGGCGCTCGACGTCCTGGTCGAGGAGGGGCTGCTCTACCGCCACGCCGGGCGCGGCACCTTCTCGACGCCGTCGGGCGTCGCCGACCGCAAGCTCCGCGTGATCGGTTCGGTCGGCGACATGATGGCGCTCGGCGACGAGACGTGGTTCAAGCTCGTCGGGCGCGAGGTCGTGATCGTGCCGGCGAACATCGCGCAGGCGCTCAAGCTGCCGCCCCGCTCGTCGGTCTATCGCATCAGCGGCGTCCGCCATGCGGACAACGGGCCGTTCCAGCACGTGACGGCGTACCTGCCGCTGACGATCGGCACGGCGCTCTCGGACGAGGACCTCTCGAAGACCTCGCTCATCGGCGCGGTCGAGCGCGTGCTCGGCGTCCAGATCAAGCTCATGGAGCAGGTCGTGGACGCGGCGCTCGCGCCGCGGCAGATCGCCGAGCTCCTCCAAGTGCGGCCGCGCTCGCCGCTGCTCCTCTTCGAGCGCACCTACTTCGCGGCGAGCGGCGAGCCCGTCGAGTACGCGATCACCTATCAGACGAGCCGGCGCTACCCGTACCGGCTCGTCCTGGCCCGCGCCGACCGGCGGACCTGAAACGG
>JBGQEL010000071.1:0-21506 GCA_041496385.1 Methylomirabilia bacterium
CGTCGCCCATCGAGCGGTCCACCCGCGTCGACGGCACATCGAGGACCTGGATGCCGCGCGAGACGTCCACGCGGCCAGGCGCACCGCGGATGATCCTCGGATTGTTCGCCCCCTGAACGGCGACGTCGGCCCACGCGTCCAACTCGAGGCCGTTCTCGAAGAGGAGATCGGCGCGCCGGAGCTTCAGCATCAGACTCGGTCGGATCTCCAGCTCGTGGGCGTTCTGCGTGCCGCGCGCGAGCGCCTCGACCTCGACGAGACCGCCGCCGACCTCCTCGACCAGCGCCTTCAGGTCGGGGATCGTCGCGACGACGCGGATCTTGTCGGCGCCCTCCGCGCCGGGAACGAACAGCCCGAGAGCCACGAACAGCGCGAACAGCGGCCTGAGCAAGCAACGCATGTGCTCTCTCCTCCTAGAACGGATGAGCGGGGTGGGCGCCGAGAATGAACGTGCCCTGGAAGAGAATCTCGTCCACTCGCCGTGCGCTGCCGCCGTCGGCGTCGAAGCCGTCACGAAGGGTGCGCTCGGTGTTCTTGTAGGCGAGGCGGAAGCGGAGGAACTCCGACGGCCAGAAGCTGAGGTAGGGCTCGATGGCCCGCTCGCTCCCGGGGTGGTCGGGGAACTGCGTCCAGTCGTAGCGGACCCCGGCGGCCCAGCGGCGGAACGGCTGCACCTCGGCGCCGAGGTACCAGCCGAAGCGATCGCGCTCGCGCTTGTTGATCAGGTCGGTCATCCCATCGCCGTCGGTGTCCACCTCGACGTTCACCCGGCGGAGCGCGTAGAGCGCCTCGCCCGTCACGGTGACGAGGGGGTGGAGCCAGCCCTCGGGCCGGTACTTGTAGCGCGCCTCCCAGCCGAGGATCGTGTCACGCCGCTTCTCGGTCGTCTCGCCGCTCGCGACGGACATGCCGAGCTGGAGCGCCGAGGCATCGCCCAGCTCCAGGAAAGTGCGCAGGCGCCCCGTGAACATCGGCACGCGCAGGGTGCCGCGGCCGAAGGCGGTCTCGTTGTCGCCGTTGAAGACGCCGACCAGACCTTCGAGGTAGAAGGGGAGGTCGGGCACGATCGTCAGCTCCACGCCCTTCTCGATCAGGCCTTCGTCGCCGAAGAAGCGGCGGAGCACGTTCGGCCGGTCGATCCAGGGCAGATCGTGCTCGTGGATGACGTTGGTGTAGCCGAAGCGGTTCCGCACCTGCCCGAACTTCGCCTGGGTGCCGAACGGCAGCGTCAGCATCGTCACGCTCGCCTCGGCGAGGCTCACGCCTGTCTCCGCGCCGCGCGTGCCCTCGCCGGCCTCGATCCGGACCTCCGCGTACGCGTAGGGATCGATCTGGCCGAAGAAGGACAGCTCGACCTCGCGCGGGAAGAACCGGTTCTCCTGGCCCGCGAAGGTGCCGCCCTGCGCCTTCTCGACGTTCGACTGGGTGAGGTTGCCGACGAAGTCGCCCGTCACGCCCATGTCGAAGAGCAGCTGGCCGGCGCCGCGTTGCTGGTAGAGCGAGAACGGCGGACGCGGACGCGCCAGGTCCGCCGGCGAGATGCCGAGGGCCGCCGGTGGCGGCGCCGCGGGTGGTGCGGCGGTGGCCGGGGGCGGCACGGCCTGGGTCTCGAGCCGCTGGAGACGCTCGCCGAGCGACTGGAGCTGCTTCTGTAGCGCCTCGATTTCCTTGCGCAACGCTCCGGCGTCCTGGGCGGCCGCGGGCGCCGCGGCGGCCAGCACGCACCACGACGACAGAAAGACGAGTGTCCATGCACGCATGGGATCCTCCGTGAGAGCGTTCGAATGGCCCGCGCCCTCGGACTCGTGTCCGGGCGGGGGCGACCTTGTGGAGACGGGCGGAGGAGGCTAGCGGGCCGGGGGGGCGCGAGATGCGGCGGGGCGGAGCGGCGCGCCGGCGAGCCGGTCGGCGCTCGGCGCCAGCGCGAGGATCAGGGTCAGGAGCAGGATCACGACGGGCACGGTGTCGCGCAACGACGCGGCGGAGCCGTGCGTCGCCATCAGGCTGAGGTCGTGCTCCTCGTTCCAGAGCCCGAACTCGCCCGAGGCGTGAAGGTGCGGGAGCGCTGCGCCGGCCAGGACGGACGCGGTGAGGCCCAGCAGCAGGACGAACGCCTTGAGCTTCGTCACGGCCACCAACGATACCTCACTTCACGGTGAACGCAAAACTCGACTCGACCACGTGGCCGTCCACCGACAGCACGCGAAACTTCACGAGATAGGCGCCGGGCGCCAGCGCGGGCAGCGTGACCGAGAGCTTGCGGGGGTCGTCGGGACCGACGGTCGCGTCGCCCCGGTCCACCCGCGTGCTCCCGTCGGTGACGACGGACACGCTCGAGTACGCGGGCTCGAGGCGCTCGTTGAACCAGAGCTCGACACGCTCGGGCGGATGGGTGAGCACCGCGCGGCGCGCGGGCGCGGACCTGACGAGCAGCGCGTGGGCGCCGGCGGCCGCCGGCAGGAGCGCCAGCGCGAGCGCGGCGGCCGCCAGGATCCTCACGGCTTCGAGCCGGGCTGCGGCGGGCGGCCGCGGGTCAGGACCGCGATGACCACCACGACCAGCGCGCCGACGAGGAGCGCCAGCCCCGCGAAGACCAGCGCCGAGGTGAGGGGACCCAGCGGCGCGTCGCGGAGCGGTCCGCCGTGATCCGCCCAGGCGACGCCGGCGGCCAGCACTAGCGCGGACGGAGCGTCATGCCGTGCGGCGCCCGGCCGACGGCGATCGCCTTGACCTGCGCGTGCGTCGCGAGGTCGATCACGCTCACGAGGTCGGCGTACCGGTTGGTGACGAGCGCGTAGCGCCCGCCGGGCTCCATCGTCACGAGGTCGGGGTAGCCCTTCTGCGGGATCGTCGCGACGATCTTGTCGTCCGCGGTCCGGACGACGACGACCTTGTTGATCTTGCGCAGCGTGGTGTAGAGGAACCGCCCGTCGAGGGTGAGCGCGGCCTCGTGGACGACGCCGGGCAGCGGGATCTCGCCCACGACCTTCGCGGTGGCGGTGTCGATCTTCAGGAGCATCTTGTTCTCGCCGGCCGCGGCGTAGAGCGTCCGGCCGTCGGCCGCGAGCGCCAGCCCCATCGCGTCGCCGCCGCCGTGGACGATCCGCTCGACCGTCTTTCGGGCCGCGACGTCGATGACCGTCACGTCGCCCGCGGTCTCGCCGGAGACGTAGAGGAGCCGGCCGTCGCGCGAGAAGACGCTGTGCGCGGGCCACGTGGAGACCTCCACGCGCCCGTCGACCTTCTCGGCCTTGAGGTCGTAGAAGATCACCTCGTCGCTGCTGGTGTCGCTCGACCAGTCCAGGACCAGCAGGTGGCGTCCGTCGGGGGTGAAGTTGAGGTTGTAGGGGTTGCCGCCGACCTTCACGCGCCGGACGAGCTTCCGCTGCTCGGCGTCGATCACGCCGAGATCGTGGCTCCTGTCGTAGACGACCCAGGCGGTCTTGCCGTCGGGGTGGAAGACGATGCGGTTCGGCTTGCCCTTCCCGAGGGGGATCGTCCCGACGACCTCGAGCGCGTCGGTGTCGATGATCGAGACCGAGTCGGACTTCGTGTTCGTGATGTAGAGCGTCGTCGCCGCGGCCGGACCCGCCCCGCAGAGCGCCGCGGCCAGGAGCACGATCGCGCCGAGCGTCCGCACTATTCGCCTCCTCATCGCGTCTTTTCGATCGCGGTCACGGCCACGTTCGGCGGCACGCCCCGCAAGGTAAATCGTACCGCGTCTCCGACCTGAACCGACTCGGTAATCTTCGGCGCGGCGGTGCGGAAGCCCATTGTCATCGACGGCATGTAGCCCGTGATCTCGCCGTGGGTGATGACGAGCACGCCGATGTCCGGGAGGACCGCGCGCACGACACCCTCGACCTGCCACTGGCGCTCGACGCCGGACGCGGTGGCCGCACGCGCGGCCGCCAGCTCGCGCTCGAGCCGGGGGACCCGCAGGCCCCAGAAGACGTAGCCCCAGCCGGCGCCGAGGAGGAGCGCCAGGTTCATCAGGACGACCGCCTTCCAGGCGCGCATCAGTGGACGTGCTCCTCCGGCGCGGGCGGCGCCGTCTTCTCCTCGTTGAGCCGCTGAATATCCGCGAGCAGCGCGTTCGCCCCGTGGGCCTCGCCGCCGGCACGCGTGATCGCCCGGATGTACCCCTGTCGGTCGATCAGCAGCTCGGCGTGGGGCGCGTCGGCGAAGAGGCGGTACGCCGCCCCGATCTCCGGTGCGCCGTCGGTGACGACGGGAAAGAGCACGCGCGGCTCGGCGCCGAGGCGCCGGAGCGCGTCGGGTGCTCCGTCCACGGGGACCGCGATGATCTCGGCGCCCAGCGCCGCGAGGGTGTCGTAGGCGCGCGCCAGCTCGGCCATGCGCGCGCGGGAGCCGGGAAGCTCGTAGAGCGCGAGCAACACGATGCGGCGCCCGCGGTATTCCTTGAGCGCTCGTGGCGGGGTCGGGCCCACGGCGAACGTGAAGTCGGGCGCCACGAGCCAGGGCGCGTCGGACCCCACGACGGTGGCGAGGCCGCGCGCGAGACCGCGCGCCGCGTAGCCCGTCGAGAGCGCGCGGAGGAAGTTGATCAGGTCCCAGCGCGACTCGTCGGAGAGCTGCGCGCCGAACGCCGGCATGCCCGCGCGCGGGATGCCGTGGCTGATCCACCAGAACAGGTCACCCACGGTGTGCTGCGCCGTGTGGGCCGCGCGGAGATCGGCCGGCGGCCGCGGCAGGCGTAGGCCGCCCGGCCCGTCGCCCGCGCCCGTGGTGCCGTGGCACACCGCGCAGTGCTCCCGGTAGAGCGTCGTGCCCGTCGCGATCGACGCCGCCTGGTAGGGCACCGAGGGGCGGAGATAAGTGGTCGGATAAGCGTCCACCGCGAGCGGCGGGAGCGCGAGCCCCGCGCCCGCGGCGAGCACGACGAGCGCGCCCGCGCCGAGCGCCAGCCGCCGGCCCCGAAGGAGCGGTGCCGCGAGCAGGCCCACGAGACCCAGGATGCCGAGCTGGCTACCGACCAGGACGCGCGTCGCGAGCTCGGGGGCGTCCTCGAGCACCACGGTCGAGAGACGGAAGGCGAACGGCCACGCGGGGGCCTCGTGCAGGGCGGGCGGCGTCGCGCCCATCACCGCGACGACCGCCAGGAGCGCCAGGGCGAGCGCGCCCTCGCAGCCGACGAAGCGCGCGAGCCGCCGCATGGCGGGCTGCCCGACCGTCGCCGCGTCGCCGCCGAGCCTCGGCAGGTGGCGCCGGCGGTTGACCCAGGCGAGCCCGAGAATCGGCAGGAGCAGCGCAAGCTTGAGCAGGAGCAGCCGGCCGTAGGTCGTGCCCACGAGACCTGCGACCGTCGCCACGTGCGTCGCGGCGTTCGCCGCACCCGAGACGCCGAGCACGAGCACCGCGACGAGCGCCCCGCGCGAGAAGCGGCGCACGGCGAGGACGGCGTGCGGGCGCGCGTCGGCGCCGTCCGCGCGCGCGGCGGCGCGCAGGAGCAAGGCGAGCGGCAGCAGCCCGCCCGCCCAGAGACCCGCGGCGAGGAGGTGGCAGGCATCGACAGTAAGAGCGCGCGCGGTGTCGGGCTCGACGGCGGCCGCGTGACCGGAGGCGCCGACGAGGACGAGCGCGGCGGCCCCCAGCAGCGCCGTCTCCCCGTGTGCGGCCCGCCAGTCGACGCGCCGCTCGACGTTCCAGCGCACGGCGAGGAACGCGGTGAGCAGCAGAAGGAGGCCCTGGCGCGCCAGCCAGACACGACCGAAGTGCGTCTCGAGGAGGACGCGCGCGAGCGCGGCGGGCGCGAGCGCGGCCGCGGCGCGCGCCTCGAGGGTGGCCGTCTGCGCGGCGAGCAGCGCGAGCCCCGCGAGGAGCGTCAGGACGGCGACCGCGAGCGCCCGCGAGAGCACGCGCGACTCCCAGCGCCGGGCCGTCGGGCGGTCGGTGCGCCCGGCGAGCAGGATCGTCGCGGCCGCGCCGACGAGGAGGATCAGGCCCGCGAGGTGGAGCCAGCGGGCGACGAGGCCGAGCGCGTACACGCGGCCAGTGTACCGGATCGAGGAACCGTAGTTGAGGAACGCCGGTTTCTCGACTAGAGTGCAGCGCATGGTTCGACAGGTCGCTCTCGTCCAGGCCCTCGCGGTCGCGCTCCCGCTCCTCGTCGCTGGCGGCGCCGGCGCCCACACGTCCACGCCGATGCTCTCGGCGCCGGTTGCAGCACCGCCCGTCGCGGCCGCCTTCGCCGAGGTCCTGCCGCCGGCGTCGATCGGTGCCGCGACGCCCAGAGCGGATACGACGCTCTGGCCGTGGCTCGCGCTGCTCGCGCTCGTGCCGGTGCTAGGTCACCGGCGCGCGCCACGGCTTTTTGCCGCGGCGCTCGTCCTGGCTCTCGTCGTCTTCGCCGCGGAGTCGGCCGTCCACTCCGTGCATCACGGCGTCGCGGGTGACGGGACAGCCGTCTGCCCCGTCGCCTCGGCCGCGGCGCACGTCGCCGGCAGCGACATCGAGGCCGTGGCCGCTCCCGCGCCTGCGCCTGCGGCCGGCCCGGCTCTCGCCGAGTCCGGCCCGCTCTCCACCACGCCTCGCCCGCTCGGCCAGCACCAGGGGCGCGCGCCACCCTCCGCGCTCGCCTCCTAGCTCCCGGCTCGACCAAATTCGCTCTCACGGAGGGTTCGATGATCAGGAAATGTCTATTCGTGTGCGTGCTGGTCGTGGCGGCCGCCGTAACGGCGTCCGGCCCGGCGTCGCCCCACGGCCTCGCGGGCAAACGCTTCTTCCCGGCGACGCTGGCGACCGACGACCCGTTCGTCGCCGACGAGCTGTCCCTGCCGACGATCTCCCACATCAAGCTGCCGGGCACCGGCGACACGCCGCCGACGAAGGAGACGGGCCTGTCCGGCGAGTTCTCGAAGCGCCTCAGCCCCAACCTGGGGCTCTCGCTTGGCGGCACCTTCAAGTTTCTGGACCCCGACGACGGGCACGTCGTCAGCGGCTTCGACAACATGGAGGTCTCGCTGAAGTACGTCTTCCTCAAGAGCGCCGAGCACGAGCTCCTGGTCTCGCTGGGCCTCGGCTGGGATGTCGGCGGGACGGGGGGCAAGAAGGTCGGCGCCGAGTCCTTCGATACGCTGACGCCGTCGCTCTTCTTCGGGAAGGGCTTCGGCGACCTCCCCGACCAGCTCGAGCTGCTGAAGCCGCTCGCGGTGACCGGGGCGCTCGGCTGGGCCGTGCCGACCCGCGCGTGGAACAGGACGCGCACGGTCGACGACGACGGCAACCTCCAGGTCGAGCGCGAGTTCAACCCCACCGTCTTCACCTGGGGCGGGTCGATCCAGTACAGCCTGCAGTACCTCCAGTCCTACGTGCGCGACGTCGGCATCCCCGCGCCGTTCAACCGCATGATCCCCATCGTCGAGTTCGCGATGCAGACGCCGATCGATGGACCACGCGCCAGGTACACGACCGGGACGATCAATCCCGGCGTCATCTGGTTCGGGCGGTACTTCCAGCTCGGGCTCGAGGCGATGGTGCCGATCAACGCCACGAGCGGCAAGAACGTCGGCGTCCTCGCCCAGATCCACTTCTATCTGGACGACATCCTGCCGAAGATCTTCACGTGGACGCCGTTCCACGGCGTGCTCGGGCCGACGCAGCCGCGCTAATGCGTGGTCTGCTGGTGGCGGCGGCGCTCCTGCTGGCACCCGGTTCGGGGTGGGCCCATGCGTTTCCCGACCACTCCGAGCCTCGGGTCGGCCATACGGTGGACGCGCCGCCGCCGTCCGTCCGCATCTGGTTCGACGGCGAGATCGAGCCCGTCTTCAGCACGCTCAGGGTCGAGAACGCCGACAAACGGCGCGTGGATCGGGCTGACGCGCGTGTCGACGCGAAGGACCGCAAGCTCCTCGAGGTGAGTCTGCCGCCCCTGCCGCCGGGCCGCTACCGCGTGTTCTGGAGCGTCATCGCGCGCGATGGGCATCGGACGGAGGGCGACTTCTCCTTCAGGGTCAAGTGACGATGCCGGACTTCGCCGTCGCGGCGCTCATCCGCTGGGTCGGGCTGCTCGCGCTGGCCGTCCTGTTCGGCGGCCTCACCCTGGACGTGATCGTTCTTCCGGCCGGGGTCGCCGATCTCTCCGCGGGGCGCCGCCGGCTCGACCGGTGGAACATGCTCGCTGTCGGCGTCCTGATCGTGGCGAGCGCCGGCACACTGCTCGACAGGACGCGGGCGATGAGCGGCGTGCCGCTCGCGGGGGCCATCGACGTCCTGCCCGTCGTGCTGACGCGCACGCACTTCGGGGCGATCTGGATCGCGCGATTCGTGGCGCTCGGCCTGCTGCTGGCGTTGTCGCTCGCGCGCGCCCGGTGGGCCCGCCTCGTCGCGCTCCCCCCGGCCCTCGCCGTCGCGCTGACGTCCAGCCTGACGGGGCACGCGGGCGACTGGGGTGACGTGTCCCTGGCCGCGTTCGTCGACTGGAGCCACGGTGTCGCCGCCGCGGCCTGGACCGGCGGGCTGATCTCGCTGGCGCTCGCGGTGTTCGTCGGGCGTGCCGCGTGGCCCCAGGATCTCTTCGCCACGGTCGCGCGCCGCTTTTCACGAGTCGCGGGCGCCTGCCTTGTCGTCGTCGTCCTGACGGGCGCCTACAACGCGTGGGTCCAGATCCCGGAGATCTCCGCGCTCTGGACCACGCTGTACGGCCGCGTGCTGGCGCTGAAGTTGGTTCTTGTCCTGGCGCTCGCGGCGCTGGGCGCGGTCAACCGCTATGCGATCCTTCCGCGGCTCGGCGCCGAGGGCGCGTCCGGCCGGCTCGCGACCTTCGTTTCCCGCGAGGCGCTGCTCGCGCTCGTCGTGTTCGGGTGCACCGCGGTCCTCGGCGAGTCCACGCCGAAGAGCCACGCGGGTCATGGTCCGTCGGCCGCCGAGCCCGAGGCTGGATCGGTCCGGGTGAGCATGGAGGAGCTCCACGCGAGCGGCGGCGTGCCGAAGGGCTGGACGCTCGCGCCGCCGCCCGGCGATCCGGTCCGCGGGCGCGAGGTCTTCAGGCGCCTCGAATGCTTCGCGTGCCACGCCGTCCGCGGCGAGCGCTTCCCGGGGGCGTCGAAGCCGGGTCCCGCGCTCACGGACGTCGGGCGCCACCATCCCACGGGGTATCTCCTCGAGTCGATCCTGAACCCGAACGCCGTCATCGTGGAGGGGCGCGGGTATACTGGTCCCGACGGTCGTTCGGCCATGCCGGACCATCGCGACAGCCTCTCGGTGGGCGAGCTGATCGACCTGGTCGCCTATCTGAAGAGCCTCGGAGGCTAGTACGGCGCTCTGCGCGGTCTTCTTCGACGCGGGCAACACCCTGGTGCGGATGGACTACGCGGTGATCGCGGCGGAGCTCGCGCGCCACGGCGTCACGACGACGGCCGCGGCGGTGCAGCGGGCCGAGTGGCGCGCGCGGGTCCGCCTGGACACGGAGGTGTTCGCGCGGCCGCAGCCGGGGGGCTCGACCGAGAGCCGCTCGAGCGCCGAGCGCTACGTGCGCTACGTGCTCGACGAGCTCGGGATCCGCGACGAGCGTGTGCTCGGGGCCGTGGCCGAGTGGCGTCGTGTGTACAATCCGCCCGTCGGCTTCTGGAACGCCCCCGATCCCCACGCTGCGCCCGCGCTCCGGCTCGCACGCGAGCACGGCCTGCGCGCCGGGGTCATCTCCAACTCGAACGGTTCGATCCGCGCAATTCTCGAATCGCTGGGGCTCGTGCCCTATCTGGACTTCGTGCTCGACTCGTTCGAGGTCGGCGTCGAGAAGCCGGACCCGCGGATCTTCGGCCTGGCACTCGAGCGCGCGGGCGTCCGGCCCGGCGAGGCCGTGTACGTCGGCGACCTGTACTCCGTGGACGTGCGCGGGGCCCGCGCGGCGGGGCTGGGCGCCGTACTCCTCGATCCGGGCGGCCACTGGGGGCCGCGCGACTGCCCGAAGGCGCCGCACGTGCTCGCCGCCGTCCGCCTGATCCTCGCCGAGGGGTGACGCGCCGGCTCGCGCGCGCGGGCCGGGGCGACGGGCGGATGCCGCAGGGGTTGACGGGATCACGCGGCACACTTGCGCTGCTCGTGCGCGGCTGGGCTCCATCCGGGCGCGTGAGGCCCGCCGCCGCGTGCCGGGAACGGATCCCTTACGACCCCTGCCGCACCCGCCCGTCGCCCCGCCCCGGCCCGGTCGACGGGATCATAGTTCCAAGGCCCGGAACGCGCGTGGCGTAGGGTCGTGCTCGGGTCGGGGCTATGTCGACGCGGCTATGGCCACGCGCGTCGCACGTCGGGCCGCGGGGCGGGGGTGGGAGGGTGGGCCGGGACTCGTTCCCAACACGCGGCGGCGGGCGCGCAGCGCCTGGATGGAGCCCAGCCGAGAACGGGCAGCGCACGCGTGCCGCGTGGTCCCGGGCCCCCTCCCACCCCCGCCCCGCGGCCCGACGGCTAGTCAGCCGGGGAGCGTGACGAACGGGTAGCGGCCGAGCACGCCGTAGATGACGCGCTTCATCGCGTCGATCTCGGCGTCGGTCCGCGCCTCGAACCGGAGCGTGAGGTAGGGGTTCGTGTTGGAGGCGCGCACGAGACCCCAGCCGCCGCCCGGGAACAGCACGCGCGCGCCGTCGATGTCGATCGTCTCGTAGCGCGCCTTGAGCTCGCGCGCGATCTCCCCGATGACGCGGAACTTCTCCCCGTCCGGGCAGGGGGCCTTCAGCTCGGGCGTCGTCTTCAGATGCGGCACCGAGGCGAACAGGCGTCCGAGCGACTCGCGGGCACGCGCCGCGACCTCGATGATCTTGCACGAGGCGAGGATGCCGTCGTCCACGCCGTAGTAGTTCTCGCCGAAGAACATGTGGCCGCTGACCTCGCCGCCGAGGAGGATCCCCTCGTCGCGCATCTTGCGCTTCAGGTGCGAGTGGCCGGTCTTCCACATGACGGGCACGCCGCCGTGCGCGCGGATGTCCTCGATGAGGGACTGCGAGGACTTCACGTCGAAGACGATCTTCGCGCCGGGGTGGCGCCCGAGCAGGTCGCGCGCGAGGAGGATCAGGATCAGATCGGCCTCGTGGCGTTCGCCGCGCTCGTCGACGATCCCGACGCGGTCGGCGTCGCCGTCGTAGGCGACGCCGAGGTCGGCGCCGACCTGCACGACCTTCGCCTGGAGATCGACGACGTTCTTCTCGTCCTCCGGGTCGGGCAGGTGGTTGGGGAAGCGCCCGTCGGACTCGCAGTAGAGCTCGACGACCTCGGCCCCGATGCGGCGCAGGAGCTCGGGCGCATAGAGGCCGGCGACGCCGTTGCCCGCGTCCACGACGACCTTGAGCCGGCGCGCGGGCCGGACCAGCCGACCGAGCGTCTCGAAGTAGTCCTCGCGCGGGCTCCGCGCCGTCAGCGTCCCGCGCCCGCGCTCGAACTCCCCGCGCTCGGCGAGGCCGCGAAGGAGCTGGATCTCCTCCTCGCTCAGGGGCGCCGCGCCCGGGTGGACCATCTTGACGCCGTTGTACTCGATGGGATTGTGGCTGCCCGTGACGGTCGCGCCGCCGTCGAGCTTCCAGTGGGCCGTGGCGAAGTAGAGGACGGGCGTCGGCACGAGCCCGACGTCCACGACGTCGAGGCCCGTCTCGAGCGCGCCCTCGATGAAGCCGGCCTTCAGCCCGTCCGAGGAGACCCGGTTGTCCTGGCCGACGGCGATCCGCCGGCCGCCGTTTCGCCGGATGAGCGTGCCATACGCCGAGCCGACGAGGCGGAACACCTCGGGCGTGATGTCCGTGCCGACGAGGCCGCGCACGTCGTAGGCGCGGAACACGTGGGGATTGAGCATTGTGCGGTCCTCAGCGTTACGTTATCGTGACGACGCGAGCCGCGCTCGCACGGGGAGGTTATCACGAGATGGCGAGGGAGGACGACAAGGCCCTGAAGGAGCGGACGAAGAAGACAGCGCGGATGCTCTTCCACTCGCTGAAGAGCGGCGTCGGCTACGACCTGTGGAAGAAGTTCGACCCGGAGCTCGCGCGCGAGCTGTCGATGTTCTTCACGGGCGTCCTCTACAGCCGCGAGGTGATCTCGCAGAAGCAGCGCGAGCTGTGCGCCGTTGCGGCCCTGACCGCGCTCCACCGCCCGAACGAGGTGCGCGCCCACATCCACGCGGCGCTCAACGTGGGCGCGACGCGCCGGGAGGTGGCCGAGGTGATCTTCCAGATGGTCACGTACGGCGGCATGCCCGTCGTCGTCGACGCCCTCGAGGTCTACGCGAGGGTGCTCGCCGAGCGCGGCGAGCCCTTCCCGGGCGAGGGCGCGCGGGCGTGAGTCAGCGGGCGCTCGACGCCGCCGTCGAGGCGGCGCGCGCCGCCGGGGCGATCGCGCTCAAGTACTTCCGGAGCCGCTTCGACGTCATCCTGAAACCGGACGCGTCGCCCGTCACCCAGGCCGACCGCGAGGCCGAGCGGGCGATCGTCGAGATCCTGCGCCACGCCTTCCCGGACCACGGCGTCCTGGGCGAGGAATTCGGCGGGAGCGGCTCGACGGACGTACGCTGGATCATCGATCCGATCGACGGCACGCGGAACTTCGTCCGCGGCATCCCCGTCTGGGCGACGCTGATCGCGCTCGAAGAGCGCGGGGAGGTCACGGTCGGCGTGATCCACAACCCGGTCACCGGCGAGCTCTACACCGCGCGCCGCGGCGCCGGCGCGTTCCTGAACGGCGAGCGCCTCCGCGTCTCGGCGATCGCCGAGCTTTCCCAGGCCACGCTGATCCACACCGGGCTCCGCCCCATCCGCAAGACGGGCCGCTGGGACGGGTTCGTCCGCCTCGTCGAGGCGACCGATCGCCAGCGCGGCTTCGGCGACTACGCCGGATACACGCTGGTCGCCGAGGGCAAGGCCGAGATCTACGTCGAGATCTATCCGCCGGGTCACGGCCTCAAGCCGTGGGACGTGGCACCCTGCAAGCTCCTCGTGGAGGAGGCCGGCGGCCGTTTCAGCGACCTCGACGGCCGCGCGACGATCGACTCCGGCTCGGCGCTCGCGACCAACGGACGGCTGCACGACGCCGTCCTCGCGCTGCTCCGGCCCTGACGCTCGCGATCCATCCGGGCGCGCTCGGCGACGTGCTCCTCGCCGTGCCGGCGCTCCGCGCGCTCGCGGCCGCGGGCGGGCCGCTCACCCTGGCGGCGCAGCCGAGGATCGGCGGCCTGCTCTTAGCGCTCGGCGTCGTCGATCGGGCGCTCGCGTTCGACTCGCTCCATCTCGACAAACTGTTTCAACACGAAGAGATCGGACTTGAGGCTACGGAGCCACTCAGCGCCTTTCTCAGGCCACCTGCGACCCAAGCCGGCCCCGGCGCCCCCGCTACAATAGTCTGCTGGTTCGGGGCGCGCGATCCCGGGTTCGTCGTGCGGCTCACCGCCCTCGAGCCGCGCACGATCGTCGCGCCGCCGTACGCCGCCGGCCGCCCGGTCTGGGAGCACCTCCTCGGCACGATCGGCGTGCCGGCGGCCGAAGCCGATCGCTTCCGCGAGCCGATCCTCGTGGCGCCGCCGCTTGTGGAAGGGGGCCGGCGCGCGCTCGCGGCTGCGGGCTGGGACGGCGTCACGCCGCTCGTCGTCGTCCATCCCGGCGCCGGCGGCGTCGCCAAGCGCTGGCCCGCCGAGGCTTTCGCCGCGGCGCTCGAGCGCGTCGCGGCGCGCGGCCGGGTGGCGTTCGCGCTCCACGAGGGACCGGCCGATCGCGAGGCCGTCGCCGCGCTCGTCGCCGGACTCCGCGTTCCGGCGCTGCGCCTCGTCGAGCCCGAGCTGACCGTCCTGGCGGGCATGCTCCGCGTCGCGGTGGCCTTCCTCGGGAACGACTCGGGCGTGAGCCACCTGGCGGCGACGCTCGGGGTGCCGTCGGTCGTCCTCTTCAGGGGCGACAAGCTCGACTGGCGGCCGTGGGCACCGGACGCCACGCCGCTTGTCGTGGCCACGCCTGCGTCCGATGCGGGAGACGTCGAGCGCGTGGCGGCCGCCCTGCACGGGCTCGTCGTGTAGGATCGCCGCGTGGGAAAGAGACACGCGCGGCTCGGGCTGGCGCTCGCCGGCGCGGTGGTGATCGCCGCGGGCTTCGCCGTGGCGATCGTCGAGCTTCTTCACTTCCCGAAGGGCACGATCTGGATCGTCGTCGCCGCCGCCGTGCTCCTGGTCGGCGCGATCCGCGGGGTCACGCGCTAGAAGAAGTCGAGCGCCACGACCTCCTCGTCCGCCTCGGTGTCCGCCTCGTCCTCGTCGGGCCGGGGAGCGTCGGCGAGGTCCATCTTCTCCAGCACGTCGTCATCCTGCGGCGGAGATTCTCGAACCGCCAAGTCGTACCAGAGGTCCATCGTCATCACGTCACCCCCAGGGCGCCTTGAGGCCCTCTACGATCCTTTACTTCTGCCTCTTGCTGTATGGCAGGAGCCGTGCCAGGAGCCCCGTTCCGGAAATTCGCGCAGTTAGCGGTGGGGGGTGGCGCGGGCGCAGGGCGGCATGCCCGACGCCTCCGGCAAACTGCCCTGTCCCCGGCGCCCGGACGGGTGCGGCGGGTCAGCGCGCCGGCTTCTTCCAGATGCCGCGATCGTGCATCAGCCGGATCTGCCGCTTGATGACCTTCTCCCGGTACTCCGCGTGCTTCATCGGAGCACGCTTGAGGTAGAGGTTCTTCGGGTAGATCGGCCGCTCGTAGACGATCTGGTAGAGCTCCGTCCGGAGGTCCTTCACGTAGTTGTCCCACTGGGCACGCGCCCGGTGGTCACGGAGCGCCTCGACGTCGATCGGTCCCGCGACATAGGTCGAGCCGCCGCCGTAGTCCTGCCGGCCGACGATCTGGCCGCGGTAGTTGATGACGAAGCTCCTGCCGCCGAACGTGTCGATCGGCGTCGTCTCCTCCGGGAAGAGATAGTAGGTCCCCATGTTCGGGGCGACGACGTACATGTTGTTGTCGAGCGCACGGGCGCGGCTCTGGATCTCGAAGAACTCGTTGCCCGTCGCCGGGTGAGGGTAGGAGGCGCGGTAGACGACCTCGGCGCCGTTCAGCGCGAGGGCCCGCGCGTTCTCCCCGTACGAGCCCTCGTTCGCCATCATGATGCCGAGCCGCCCGATCTCGGTGTCGACGACCGGCCAGAACGCCTGGAGCGTGCGTCCGTACTTCTCGATCCACCAGTCGTAGATGTCGTGCGGGCAGACGGAGTGCTCGACCGGGAAGAGCGGCGAGACCTTGTAATGCTTCAGGATCAGCTTACCCCGCGGGTTGAGGATGAAGCCCACGTTGAAGAAGCGGTCCTTCCAGTCGGGATGGCGCGCCTTGGCCTGCGCGATGACGAACGCGTTGTACTCCCTGGCGATGCCGCCGAGGAATTCGGTCTCCTCGCCCGGGATGTCGATCGCGCCCTCGCGCGCGAAGGTCGCGTGATCGAGGTCCAGGACCTCGTCGTTGAAGCCCTGCAGCGCGCCCTCGGGAAACGCGATGAGCCGCACGGGGAGGTCGAGGCTCGAGAGCCAGGACGCCGCCTTCACGAGGTGCGAGAGGTGCTCGAGGTTGATCCGGATGTCCTTGCGCTTGCGGATGCCGCGCACGGTCGGAACGAGGCCGACGGCGGTGTAGGGCTTGATCATTCGGGCGCTCCTTTCGACGGTTCGTGGTGGGCCCGGCGGACCTGGCGCCTTCGGGCGCGGCGACGCTTCAGAAGAGTGCGGATCGTGTCCCGGCTGAGGAAGACCACACCGGCGAAGTTAGAGACCAGCAGGAGCAGGCCGGAGACCACGACCGGGCGCCAGTTGACGCGTCCGGCGAAGTAGCTGAACTGCACCTTGAGCGCCTGCGGTGTGATGCCTTCCGACGGCGCGATGCCGAGCGCGACGATCTCGGCACCCGCGCGGACCCGGCTCGGCCGGCGCGAGGCCGCGGCGGGCGCGATCTCCTCGATCTTGAGGTGATCGGAGTCGGCGAAGTTGGCGATGATCAGCGAGAACTCGCGCGCCAGAGGCACGACCCGGTTGCGATGCACGAAGTAGAGCGGGTAGACGGGGAGCGCGAGCGAGCCCAGATCGCCGAACGCGACGCTCAGGATGTAGCGCCGACCCCAGAACAGCTCCTCGACCCACGTCGCCGGCTTGGGGGTGACGAGGCCCCGCAGCGGAAACGTCAGGGTGATGATCGAGAGCGGATCGGCGAGCCGCGGCGTCCAGGGGATCTTCACGTAGGCGCCCGCCCCCACCTGGCCCGCCGTCTGGCCGCGCCTGATGAAGTTGGCGTACGAGGCCGGCGGGTCCACGAGATCGCCGAGCGCCGAGGTGCCGAGCTGCATCCGGTCGCGGCCGCGGAGCGCGAGCCGGCCGGCGCTCACCACCGAGAAGCCGTGCGCCTCGAGCTCGGCCGCGAGCGCCGGGTCCGCGGGGCCGGCCGCCGTGCTCGCCGTCACCTCGGCGGGCCAGAGCAGGTAGAGGGGCTGTCTGATGTCGGCGGCGCGCCGGCCGGGGCGCGCGGTCAGGCTCAACGAGAGGTTGATGATGACCTCGCCGAGGTCGGGCCGGACGTTGGCGACCACGAAGAGCGGGCCCACGGCGAATTCGGGATGGGGTTCGGACGCGAGAAAGACCTGCGCCCGCGCGGCCCCCGACGGGAGCACCAGGAGCAGCGCGGCGACGACGAGCGTCCTCACCGGCCGCCTCCCTGCTGGCGCTCGACCTCTTCCATGATCATCGTGTTCAAGCGGTCGACCAGCTCGCCGCGCGCGACCCGGCCGTCGTTCGTGATGCGCTCGCGGATGCGCGAGGGGCGCGCCGACATGAGCACGAGCGTGGTCCCGATCGCCGCCGCCTCCTCGATCGAGTGGGTGACGAAGAGGATCGTGCGCCCGGTGTCCTTCCAGATACGACGCACCTCGTTCTGCATGATACGGCGGTTCTGCGCGTCGAGGGCGCCGAAGGGCTCGTCCATGAGGAGCAGGTCGGGCTCGATCGCGAGCGCGCGGGCGATCGCCGCGCGCTGGCGCATGCCGCCCGACACGCGCCCGGGGTGATACGTCTCGAAGCCGCCGAGGCCGGCGAGGCCGAGATAGCGGCGGGCGATCGCCAGCCGCTCGGCCGCCGGGCGCCCGAGCGGCTTCAGGACGAGCGCGACGTTCTGCTCGAGCGTCATCCAGGGCAGGAGGCGGTCTTCCTGGAAGACGATCCCGACCCTGCGGCTCGGGGCACCGGCGACGACCGGCCGGTCGTCGAGCAGGACGGCGCCGCGCGTGGCGGGCTCGAGGCCGCCGAGGATGCGCAGGAGCGTCGTCTTCCCGCAGCCGTTCGGCCCGAGCAGGCACACGAACTCCCCGGCCTCGACGTCGAACGAGACGCTGTCGATGACCGGGATGAGGTAGTCCTTCCCGACGCCCGAGACCCGCAGCTTCACCGCCACGCCGCGAGCCGCCGGGAGACCGCGTCGAAGATGAGCTTGTCCACAAGCATCATCACGAGGATCATCACGAGCGCCCAGACGAAGACCATGTGGGTCGCGAGGATCTCGCGGCTGTAGTTCATGATGTAGCCGATCCCCGACGTGACGCCGAAGATCTCGGCGACGACCGAGACCTTGAGCGCGAGCCCGAAGCCCACCTTCATGCCGGCGACGAGATAGGGGAGCGTGGACGGGATGACGATCGCGACGAACTTCTGGTAGCCGTCCAGCCGGTAGACGTCGCCCATCTCGAGGAGCCGCCGGTCCACGTTCGCGACGCCCTCGACGATGTTCGACGCGACGACCGGCAGCGTGATCATGAAGGTCGTGAAGATCGGCGCCCAGCTCGAGAGGCCGAACCAGATGATCGAGATGACGATCCAGACGAAGACCGACGTGGCGTTGAGCACGGCGAGGGCGTCCGCGACGACGCCGCGCGCCCGGGGCGAGACGAACGCGGCGAGCCCCATGAGCACGGCGACGGCGACCGCGCCGCCGAAGCCGGCGAGGATCCGGTACATCGAGGCGCCCGTGTGCCGCCAGATCTCGCCGGAGGCGACGATCTCGACGAGGCCGCGGACGACCGCGCCGGGCGCGGGGAGGACGTACGCGCCGTAGCGCCAGGACAGGAGCGACCACGCGGTGACGACGACCGCGGCCACCACGAGCGTCGGGAGATGGAGCCGGTCCGCCCACTCGTCGAGCGATTTCACCGCTCGCCTCGCGGCGCGACGCCGCTCAGCTCGCACTGCTCGTCGAGCGATTTCACCGCTCGCCTCGCGGCGCGACGCCGCTCAGCTCGCACTGCTCGTCGAGCGATTTCACCGCTCGCCTCGCGGCGCGGCGCCGCTCAGCTCGCACTGCCAGGCGCGGTCACGCGCGGTGGAAGAACTCGCGCCGGATCCGGTCCGGGCTGTCCCAGACCTCGGACTTCAGGAAGCCGAACTCCTTGTTGATCTTGAGCTGCGCGATGAGCGTGTCCACCTGCTCGTCGGGGAGCCCCGCGAGCATGCGGACCGTCTCCCTGTGCGCGACCTGGATGACCTCCTTCGGGAGCTTGGTCACCTCGGCCACGATCTCCATCGCGCGGGCGGGCTTGTTGTACCAGATGTCGACCGCGTCCTTCTGCGCCTCGTTGAGATCCCGCGCGATCGCCGGGTTCGCCTTCAGGAAATCGGCGTGGACGAGATAGCAGACGTGCACCGGGAAGCCGCCCGTCCGGCCCGTGGCCTTGCGCCAGAGGTCGATCTGCTTGACCAGGTAGACGCCCGTGCCGCTGAGCACCACGGCATCGGTGATCGGCTGCCAGGCGACGATCGCGTCCACGTCCTTCTTGGCGAGCAGCGTCACCATGTCGGGCGGCGACGTCGCGGTCACGATCTGGGTGTCCTTCTGCAGATCGAGCCCGTACCCCTTCAGCGTGAGCGCCCGGATGTCGAAGAACGTCGACGTGCCCACGATCGCGGCGATCTTGCGCCCCTTGAGGTCCTCGACCTTCACGAGCCCCGCGTCCTTGCGCGCGACGATCGCGCCCAGCACCGCCGTCGCGACGCCCGTCACCCTGAGCGGCACGCCGTCCTCGAACGCCTTCGCGGCGAGCGCGAACGACATGTCGATCGCGTCGACGTTCTTCGAGGCGAGCTGGTTCAGGAGCGGCCCGGGCGCCCCCGGCACGATCGAGTACTCGGCCTGCCAGCCGTGCTTCGCGAGCAGGTCCTCCTTGTGGATGATCTCCGTGCCCGCCCAGCCAAGCTGGAGATACGCCAGACGCACCTTGCCCTTGCCCTGGGCGCGCGTCGCCGCCGGCGGGAAGACCGCAGCGCCGGCGGCGGCCGCGGCGCCCGCCTTCAGAAAATCGCGACGGCCGAGCGCCGGCGGGCCCGGCATCCTAGGCCTTCACCTTGGGCAGGTGGCGGAGCGCCTCCTCCACCTTCTCGGACGGATACTCGTAGTCCTGGAGCTTGCCCGCGAGGTACGCCTCGTAGGCGCCGAGATCGAAGTGGCCGTGGCCCGAGAGGTTGAAGAGGATCGTGGGGCGCTTGCCCGTCTTCTTGGCGTTCAGCGCCTCGTCGATCACGACCCGGATGGCGTGCGCCGACTCGGGCGCCGGAATGATGCCCTCGGTCCGCGCGAACTGGATCGCGGCCTGGAAGGTCGCGATCTGGGGGACGGCCTGGGCCTCGATGATCTTCTCGTCGTAGAGCTTGCAAACGAGCGGCGCCATGCCGTGGTAGCGGAGGCCGCCCGCGTGGAGCGAGGGCGGGATGAAGCCGTGGCCGAGCGTGTGCATCTTCACCAGCGGGGTGAGCCCGACCGTGTCGCCGAAGTCGTAGGCGTAGCGGCCCTTGGTGAGGCTCGGGCAGGCGCTCGGCTCGACGGCGATGATCCGGAGCTTCTTCGCCTTGCCGGCGAGCTTGTCCGCCGCGAACGGGAACGCGAGCCCGGCGAAGTTGGAGCCGCCGCCCGCGCAGGCGATGACGACGTCGGCCTCGTCGTCGGCCTTCTCGAGCTGCTTCTTGGCCTCGAGGCCGATGATCGTCTGGTGCATCAGGACGTGGTTGAGCACGCTGCCGAGCGAGTACTTCGTGTCGTCGCGCGTCGCCGCGTCCTCGACGGCCTCGCTGATGGCGATCCCGAGGCTGCCGGGAGAGTTCGGATCCTCCTGAAGGATCTTCTTGCCGGACTGGGTATCGGGGCTCGGGCTCGCCACGACCTGCGCGCCCCAGGTCTCCATCATGATGCGCCGGTACGGCTTCTGCTGGTAGGAGACCTTCACCATGTAGACCTTGCACTGCAGGCCGAAGAAGCTACAGGCCATCGCGAGGGCCGAACCCCACTGGCCCGCGCCCGTCTCGGTGCTGATGCGCGTCACGCCTTCCTTCTTGTTGTAGTACGCTTGGGCGACGGCCGTGTTGGGCTTGTGGCTGCCCGCGGGGCTCCCGCCCTCGTACTTGTAGTAGATGTGCGCCGGGGTGCCGAGCGCCTTCTCCAGCCGGCGCGCGCGGTAGAGCGGGCTCGGGCGCCAGAGACGGAGCACGTCGCGGATGCCGTCGGGGATCGCGATCCAGCGCTCCTGACTCACCTCCTGCTTGATGAGCTCCATCGGGAAGAGCGGCGCCAGATCTTGAGGGCCGATCGGCTGGCCCGTGCCCGGGTGCAGCACGGGCGCCGCGGGAGTCTTGAGGTCGGCCTGGATGTTGTACCACTTGCTCGGGATGTCCCTCTCGTCGAGGAGGAACTTCGTGCGGTTCTTGTCGCTGGACTTGGTCGCCATCATCGGCCTCCTTCGGATCTGACTGCGGCGGGCCCCGCGGGGAAAGTGCGCTAACCATACGCAACCCGGGCCGCAACTGTCAACCGAGCCTCTGCTAGACTAGGCGCGCGAGGAGGCGATCATCCGATGGCGCTGACGCTGCGGTTGCCGCGCGCCGACCGAACGCTGGCCGAGTATCACCTGACGGGGACGGCGCCGCCGCTGCCGCCCGCGGGGCGCATCACGAGCCGCGTCGCCTTCGCGGCCGTGCACGTGGTCGCCGATCCGCTCGCGCCGGTCGATCCGACGCTCGAGGCCCGCCTGGACTGGGACGCGACGCTCGCCTACCGGCGCCATGTCTGGTCGCTCGGCCTGGCCGTTGCCGAGGCGATGGACACCTCGCAGCGCGGCATGGGCTTCGACTGGGACACCGCGAAGGAGCTGATCCGCCGCTCGGTCGCCGAGGCGCGCGCGATCACGGGCGCTCTCCTCGCCAGCGGCGCCGGGACGGACCATCTGGAGCCGGGGCCGCGCGTGGCGCTCGCGGACGTCGAGGCGGCGTACGAGGAGCAGTGCGCGTTCATCGAGTCCGCCGGCGGGCGCATCATCCTCATGGCGAGCCGCGCGCTCGCGGCCTGCGCCCGGGGCGCCGACGACTACGTCAAGGTGTACGGGCGGATCCTGGCGCAGGTGCGGGAGCCGGTCATCCTCCACTGGCTCGGCGACATGTTCGACCCGGCGCTCGCGGGCTACTGGGGCTCGCGCGACCTCGATGCCGCGACGGAGACGCTGCTGGCGATCGTGGAGGAGCACACGGCGAA
>JBGQEL010000072.1:0-21226 GCA_041496385.1 Methylomirabilia bacterium
GGGAGCTGACCGAACTGCCGCTCGAGCGGGGAGGTCACCGAGGAGGCCATGACGTCGGGGCTGGCGCCCGGATAGAAGGTCAGGATCTGGATCGTCGGGTAGTCCACCTGCGGCAGGGCGGAGATGGGGAGCTGCAGGTAGGCGACACTCCCGGCGAGGAGGACACCGGCTGTCAGCAGCGCGGTGGCGACCGGGCGCAGGATGAAGAGCCGGGAGGGATTCACCTGGACCTCCTGATCATAACTCTATATGACGCGGGTTCGCGCGGTCGGTTTACCTGATTTTGCCCCCTCTCCCGGGGGTGATATGACTGAGAAGTGACCCCGCCGCTCGAGCTCATCCGGCGCCTCGAGGCGAACGTCGCGCGGGCGCTCGTCGGGAAGCCCGAGGTCGTGCGCCTGGCCGTCGTCGGGCTGCTCGCGCGCGGCCACCTCCTCATCGAGGACGTGCCCGGCGTCGGCAAGACGACGCTCGCCGCGGCGCTCGCGCGCTCGATCGGCGGGGGCTTCCAGCGCATCCAGTTCACCTCCGACATGCTGCCCTCCGACATCCTCGGCGTCTCCGTCTGGCAGGCCGAGCGGGGGGAGTTCGTCTTCAAGCCGGGGCCGCTCTTCACGAACATCGTCCTCGCCGACGAGATCAATCGAACGACCCCGAAGACCCAGTCCAGCCTGCTCGAGGCCATGAACGAGGCGCAGGTGTCGCTCGATCACTCCACGTATCCGCTGCCCCGACCGTTCATGGTCCTCGCCACGCAGAACCCGTTCGAGTACGAGGGCACGCACCCGCTACCGGAGTCGCAGCTCGACCGGTTCCTCCTGCGGATCCGGATCGGGTACCCCGAGAGGGCCGACGAGAAGACGATCCTGCGCGGCGCGGGCGTGCCGTCGCCCGACGCGCTCGCGCCCGTGGTCGGCGCGGATGAGGTGCTCGCGCTGCAGGAGGAGGCCGAGCGCGTGCGCGGCGAGGAGGCGCTCCTCGACTACGTCATGGCGCTCGTCGGGGCCACGCGCGCCTCGCCGCTCCTGGCGCTCGGCGTGAGCCCGCGCGGCGCGCTCGCGCTGCTGCGCGCCGCGCGCGCGGCGGCGCTCGTCGACGGCCGCGACTACCTCGTGCCCGACGACGTGAAGGCGCTCGCGGTGCCCGCGCTCGCCCATCGCGTCCTCCTGAAGGGTCGGGCGGGCGCGCCGGGCGAGCGGGGCGCGGACGCCGAGTCGGTCATCCGCGCGATCGTCCAGCAGGTGCCCGTCCCGCGGTGAGGCGGCTCTTCAGCGGGTGGCCGCGCACCCTGTGGCCGACGCGTGACGGCTGGTGGTGTCTCGGGGCGGCGCTGGGCCTCGGCTTCGCCGCGATCAACACCGGCAACAACCTGCTCTACCTGCTCGTGTCCATGCTCCTCGGTCTCGTGGTCGTCTCCGGGTTCCTGTCCGAGCAGTCCATCCGCGGGCTCCGAGTGGAGCCGATCGAGCCCGGCGAACTGTTCGCCGGACGCCCGGCGCTCCTCGCGGCGAGAGTCGTGAACCGCAAGCGCTGGCGGACGTCGTACTCGGTGACGATCGAGGCGCTCGATGGCTCCCACCGGACGTATCTGCCGCGGCTCGAGGCGGGCGGCGAGCGGCTCGTGACGTGGCAGGCCACGGCCGCGGCGCGCGGGCGCCGGCGCTTCCCGGCGTTCCGCATCGTCACGCGCTTTCCCTTCGGCCTCTTCGTCAAGGCGGGGCAGGCGAGGCCCGACGTCGCGATGCTCGTCTATCCGGCGATCGCGCCGATCTCGGACGCGGAGCGGCGCGCGCTCGAGGGCGCCGGCCCCTCGACCGTCCGGCGCCGGGGCCGCGGCCACGAGCTCTACAACCTGCGCGACTACCGGTCGGGCGACGATCCGCGGCTGATCCACTGGCGCTCGAGCGCGAAGTCGGGATCGCTGATCGTCCGCGAGCGGGAGGCGGAGGACGCGCAGGACACGCGCATCCTTCTCGAGGGCACCGGCACGCGCGACGCCGACCGGCTCGAGCGCGGCCTCTCCGAGGCGGCGTCGCTCGCCGTGCAGCTCCTCCGTAGCGGCGCGCGCGTCGAGCTGCTCGGGCGAGGCGTCCAGGTCCCGCTCGACGGCGGGCCCGCCCAGCGGCGGCGGATCCTGACGGCGCTCGCCCTCTACGATGCGCGCGCGGCCGTCCTGGCGCCGGCGCTGCCCCGCGGGGCGCCGAAGCCGCGGGCCCGCGAGATTCCCGTGGGACTCGACTGAGCGTGGCCGACGCGACCGCGCTCCGCCTCGCGACCTTCCTGCTGGCCCTCGACGGGCTCGCGGCGCTCCACCTGGCGGGCCTCGTCGGCACCGGGGGCGCGCTCGGCGTCGCGCTGATCGGCACGCTGGCCTGGCGCAACGAACCCCTGCGCGACCGCCTGGGCGCGGTGCCCGGGCTCGGCCGCGGCGTCGTGGTCCTCGCGGCCGCCGCCTCGGCGCTCGACCTCCTCTACGTCGCCGCCTCGGTGCTCGACGGCTTCGCCCGGCTCCTGGTCTTCCTCCTCCTCTACCGGCTCGTCATGCGACGCGTGCCGCGCGACCTGCGCGACGTGGCCTTTCTGGCCTTCTTCATGCTCGTCGCCGCCGCGCCGCTCACGTTCGGCGTCGGCTACCTCTTCGTCTTCCTGAGCTTCCTTGTCCTCGGGACCTGGATGCTGATGCTCTACCACGTCGCGACCGAGGCCGCGCGCACGAGCGGCGGGCTCGACGGCGCGCGCGCGGGGACGCTCGGGCGCGATCTCCTGGGGCTCTCGCTCGGCGCCTCGGCCGCCACCCTGGCGATCACGGCGGCGCTCTTCTTCGTCATCCCGCGCGTCGGCCAGGCCGCGCTCACGCTGCGCGGGAACGTCTCGCGGATGATCTCGGGCTTTTCCGACCGGGTGGAGCTCGGGTCCTTCGGCGAGATCGAGACCGACGCGACGGTCGTGATGCGCGTGCAGATCCCCGAGGAGAGCGCGACGGACCCCGAGCGGCTGCCGGGCCTCCGCTGGCGCGGGCTCGCGCTCGACCGCTACGACGGCCGCGCGTGGACCTCGAGTCGGCGCGAGCACGCGACGACGCGTCGGTCGTCCATCGGGCAGTTCGAGCTGGCGGCGTTCCGTGGCACGGGGCCCATCGTCGTCCAGGAGATCTACCTCGAGCCCTTCGGCGCCGACGCGATCTTCGCCGCGCCCCGGGTCCTGAGCCTGGGCCTGCGCGCCGCCTCGATCGTCGTGGACGACATGGACGGCGTGTCCGTGCCGGCCGCGGCCGCGCGTTTCCGCTACGTCGTGCACTCGGAGCTCGAGACCGGCGCCAGGGGCCGGCTCCGGCCGCTCGCCGACGAGGCGCGCGCGCGGTACCTTCAGCTCCCGCCGCTGCCGGCGCGGGTGGGGGATCTCGCGCGCGAGGTCGCCGCCGGAACGCGGGGGCCGGGCGAGGCGGCCCGCGCGCTGACGGCGCACCTGGCGGGCGGCTACCGCTACACTCGCGCGCTCCGGCGGACCACGGCGCTCGATCCCGTGGACGAGTTCCTCTTCGTCCAGCGGTCCGGCAACTGCGAGTACTTTGCCGCCGCGCTCGCGGTCATGCTGCGCTCGCTCGACGTTCCCGCGCGCGTGATCAACGGCTTCCAGCGCGGGGAGTGGAACCCGTACGGCCGCTACTTCATGGTGCGGCTGCTCGACGCGCACTCGTGGGTCGAGGCGTACGTGGATGGTGACTGGATCACGCTCGACCCGTCGCCGCGCGCCGGCACGGAGCCGGCGGGCGCGCCCGCCGAGGTGGCGCTCTACCTCGACGCGCTTCGCGTCCGGTGGTACCGGTACGTGGTCAACTGGAGTCTTCAAGACCAGGTGCTGGCCGCGCTCAGGATCCGCGAGGCCACGCTGGCCTGGAAGCCGCGGATCCCGGCGCTCGCGGACTGGCAGGCGCTCCCGCGCGAGATCCATCTGCTGCTGCTTCTCGTCGCCCTCACCGCGGCGCTGCTCGTCTGGCGCCGCCGTCCGGGCGCCGCGGCGGGCGCCGCGGCGCCGCTGCCGCCGTTCTACGCGCGGGCGCTGCGCGTCCTGGCGCGCCGCGGTCTGGCGCCCGGCCCGGGGGAGACGGCGCGGGAGTTCGCCGCGCGCGTCCGGGCCGTGGCGCCGACCTGCGCCGAGCCGTTCGGGAATCTCACCGCCGCCTACGAGCGCCTCAGGTTCGGCGCCCGCCCTCCCGCGCCCCCTGAGCAGTCGACCCTTGATGAATCGGTCTTGAAGCTTCGCAGCCACATGGCTTCTCTCTCAGGCCACCTGCGATAGAATCCGACCCCGCGGGCCCCGCTCCAACAGACCCGCTCCAATAGAAAGGCCCGAATGGGAAAGCAAGACCTCGAGATCGCGCGCGCGGTGAAGCTCCAGCCCATCCAGCAGATCGCCGAGCGGGCGGGGCTCGGCGACCAGGATCTCGAGCTGTACGGGAGCTACAAGGCCAAGATCCGCTGGGAGGCGGTCGCACGGCTCGCCGGACGGCCCGACGGCGCGCTCGTTCTGGTCACCGCCATGACCCCGACGCCCGCGGGCGAGGGCAAGTCCACGACGACCGTCGGTCTCGCCGACGGCCTGCGCCGGCTCGGCGCGCGCGCGATCGTCGCGCTCCGCGAGCCCTCGCTGGGGCCGGTCTTCGGCGTCAAGGGGGGCGCGACCGGCGGCGGCCACGCGCAGCTGGCGCCGATGGAGGACATCAACCTCCACTTCACCGGCGACATGCACGCGATCGGCACGGCGCACAACCTGCTCGCCGCGATGCTCGACAACCACCTGGCGCAGGGCAACACGCTCGGCCTCGACACGCGGCGCATCCTCTGGAAACGCGTCCTGGACATGAACGACCGCGCGCTCCGGAACCTCGTGCTCGGCCTCGGCGGCCTCGCCCACGGCGTGCCGCGCGAGGCGGGGTTCGAGATCACGGCCGCCTCCGAGGTGATGGCGATCCTCTGCCTCTCGGCGGATCTTCGCGACTTCAAGGCGCGCGTCGAGCGGATCGTCGTCGGGGAGCGCGCCGACGGGACGCTCGTCACCGCGCGCGAGCTCCGCGCGGCCGGCGCGATGGCGATCCTCATGAAGGATGCGATCAAGCCGAACCTCGTCCAGACGCTCGAGGGAACGCCCGCACTCGTGCACGGCGGGCCGTTCGGAAACATCGCCCACGGCTGCAACAGCCTCATCGCCACGCGGCTCGGTCTCAAGCTGGGCGAGGTGCTCGTGACCGAGACCGGGTTCGCGAGCGACCTCGGCATGGAGAAGTTCCTCGACATCAAGTGCCGGACGGGCGGTCTCGTCCCGGCGGTGGCGGTGGTCGTCGCGACCGTGCGCGCCCTCAAGATGCACGGTGGCGTCGAGCTGGCGGCCCTCGGCCGCGAGGACGTCGACGCCGTGCGGCGGGGCGGGGAGAACCTCGTCAAGCACCTCGAGAACGTGCGCCTCTTCGGCCTCACGCCCGTGGTGGCCCTGAACCATTTCGTGGGCGACACCGAGGCCGAGGTGGGCGCGGCGCTCGACCTCTGCCGCGTGGCCGGTGTGAGCGCCGAGGTCTCGCGCGGCTGGGCCCTGGGAGGCGCCGGCACGATGGAGCTGGGCCGCGCGGTGCTCGACGCGATCCAGCGCTCGGCGCGCGGGGCGTTCCACTATCTGTATCCCGACGAGATGCCGCTCGCGCTCAAGATCGAGAAGATCGCGACCAGCGTGTACGGCGCCGACGGCGTGCACCTGGCGCCGGCCGCGCAGGCCAAGCTCGAGCGCTGGCAGGCCGCGGGCTACGGCGGACTTCCAGTCTGCATGGCCAAGACGCAGAACTCGCTCTCCGACGACCCGAAACGGCGCGGGCGCCCGCGCGGCTTCACCGTGACGGTGCGCGACGCCAAGCTCTCCGCCGGAGCCGGGTTCGTCGTCGCCTACGCGGGCGACGTCCTCACGATGCCCGGGTTGCCGACGGTGCCGGGCGCCGAGTCGATGGACATCGACGCCGACGGCAACATCGTCGGGCTCTTCTGACGCCGTTCGTGTCGCGGACCGTCTTCGAGGCGTTCCTGGCGACCGCCGAGGCGGCACCGAGCCACGCGTTCCTCTGCGCGCCTCCCGCGCCCGGGCGCGCCTACCACCCGGACGGCGTCGAATTGACGTATGCGTCGACGCGCGCGCAGGTGCTGCGCCTCCAGGCGCTCTATCGCGCCGCGGGCTACGGCCACGGCCACCGCGTCGCGCTGCTCCTCGAGAACCGGCCCGAGTTCTTCTTCCACTACCTCGCCCTGAACGGCCTGGGCTGCGGCATCGTGCCGGTGAACCCCGACTACCGGCGCGACGAGATGCTCTACCAGATGGACCACTCGGAGGCGGATCTAGCGGTGTCCGTCGCGGGCCGCGTCACCGATCTCGAGACCGTCGCGCGCGAGCGGACGAAGGCCCTGCCCGTCGTGAATGCCGAGAACCTGCCCGCGGCGCTCCCGGAGCCAGGACCCGCGCTCCGCGCGGGCGCGCCCGGGCTCGACTCCGAGTGCGGCCTCCTCTACACCTCCGGCACGACGGGCCGGCCCAAGGGCTGCATCCTCACGAACTTCTACTATCTCAACGCCGGCGCCTGGTACCGGGATCTCGGAGGGCGCGTCGCCGTCGCGTGGGGCGCCGAGCGCATCCTGAACCCGCTGCCGCTCTTCCACATGAACTGCCAGGCGGTGACGGCGACCTGCGCGATCCTGACCGCGAACTGCCTGATCCTGCCCGAGCGCTTCAGCCCGACGCGCTGGTGGAAGGACGTGGTCGCGACGCGCGCGACGGTCATCCACTACCTCGGCGTCGTCCCGCCGCTCCTCCTGAATCAGCCGCCGACGCCCGAGGAGCGCGCGCACCGGGTGAAGTTCGGCATGGGCGCCGGCGTCGAGCCGGAGCTCCACGAGTCGTTCGAGCAGCGCTTCGGCTTTCCGCTGGTGGAGGTCTGGGGCATGACCGAGACCGGACGCATCTACGCCGACAGCGTCGAGCCGCGCCAGGTCCGGACGCGCGCGTTCGGCCGGCCGTTCGGGGGCTTCGAGGCCAAGGTGGCGGACGAGGCGGACCGTGAGGTCCCGGGCGGCACCGAGGGCGAGCTGCTCGTGCGCTTCGCGGGCCCCGACCCGCGTCGCGGATTCTTCTCCGGCTATCTCAAGAACGCGGAGGCCACGGAGGAGGCGTGGCGGGGCGGCTGGTTCCACACCGGCGACGTCGTCCGCCAGGCCGAGGACGGCATGCTCTACTTCGTGGACCGGAAGAAGAACATCATCCGGCGCTCGGGCGAGAACATCGCCGCCGCCGAGGTCGAGGCCTGTCTGCAGGCGCACGAGTCCGTCGCGCAGGTCGCGGTCCTCGCCGTGCCCGACGAGATCCGGGAGGAGGAGGTCATGGCCTGCGTCGTGCCGATGGCGGGCGTGGCCGCCGACGGGGCGCTCGCCGACCGGCTCTTCGACTGGTGCCGGGAGCGCCTGGCGTACTTCAAGGCGCCCGGCTGGATCCTCTTCATGCATGCGCTGCCGACGACGGGAACCCAGAAGGTCCAGAAGGCGCAGATCTTTCCGCGCGGCGAGGACCCGCGGCGGCGCCCCGGGGCGCTCGACCTGCGCGCGCGGAAGAAACGCCGCTGAGGTGCTGGGCCTACGCCGATTCGGTGGCGTCGCGCTTGCTGACGACGCCGTTGACCCTGAAGCGCCCGTCCTCGGGGACGAGCTCGTAGAGCGCCTCCACGCGGTTACCGTTGGCGCCGAGGATCCGGAGGCGCAGGAAGACGCTGCCGTTCGGCGTCGCGACCGATTCGATGACGACCGCGGAGAGCGAGTGCGCGATCTCCGGGTAGCCGTCGCGGACCATCCGCTCGAACGCCGGGCGATCGAAGAGCTGATGGATGAGCGCGGAGGCGAACGCGTAGGCCGCCTCGAAGTCGCCGCGGCGGAAGGCGTCGAGCTGGCGCAGGACGGTCTCCGTCGCCGCCGTGACGTCCGGATCGATCTGATCGGCCGCCGGCCCCACGGCCAGCGCGGCGGCCAGGACGAGGCCGGCGGGGAGCGCCCGGAACGCGCGCGCCGCGCGCATCATGTGCTAGAGTATGCCTCGCCATTCGACCTTGGAGGCATTCATGCTTCGCGCAGTCCTCCTCGGCACAGGGTCGCCTCCGCCCAACCCGAAGCGTCGCGGGCCGGCCACGTTGCTCGCGCTCGACGACGAGCGGTTCCTGGTCGACGCCGGCTCGGGCGTGGGAGCCCAGCTCGTGCAGGCTGGCGTGCGCCCGTACGACTGGCCTCGCGTCCTCATCACGCACCACCACTCGGACCACACGATCGACCTCGGACACCTGGTGATCACGCGCTGGATCGTCGGCCAGAACGCGCCCCTCGCCGTCTGGGGACCCGCCGGCACGCGACGCCAGGTCGAGAAGCTCCTCGACTACCTCCACTGGGACATCGAGGTGCGGCGCGCCCACATGACCGATCGTGAGCCGCCCCGCGTCGACGTGACGGAGATCGAGGAGGGCAAGCTCCTGGAGGCGGGCGGCGTCAGCGTGAGCGCGTTCCTCGTCGAGCACGACCCGGTGAAACCGGCCTACGGCTTCCACTTCGAGGGCGGCGGCCGTCGCGTCGTCGTCTCCGGCGACACGCGCCCGAGCGAGAACCTGATGCGCTGGAGCCACAACGCCGACCTCCTCGTCCACGAGTGCTGCGAGATGGCGAAGACCTCGTGGAATCCGGGATGCGGCTGGCCGACGATCGAGGAGAAGATCCGCGATCTCGCCTCGTACCACACCCAGCCCGACCAGGTCGGCCTCGTCGCGCGGGAGGCGCGCGCCAAGCGGCTGGTGCTGACGCACCTGATGCCCGGGTCCGACCCCGCGGAGCTCAAGGCGGCCGCCGAGAAGCACTACGGCGGGCCGGTCACGGTCGGCGAAGACCTCATGGAGGCGTGATGCCCGCCGAGCCGGTGGATCTCGTCGCCGCGCGGCGCTGGGTGGGCGGCGACCGCACGCTCCTGCTCGAGCTGGTCGGCATCTTCGTCACGGAAGCGGCGGCGCGGATCGACGATCTCCATGCCGCCGTGACGGCGCGCGACACGCGGGAGCTGGAGCGGCTCGCGCACAGCCTCAAGGGGTCGTCCGCGATCCTGGGCGCGCAGGCGCTGGAGGGCGTCTGCACGGCGCTCGAGGACGCGGCGCGCGCGAAGCGGCTCGAGCCCGTGCCCGACCTCGTGGGACGGCTCGACCGCGAGCTCAACCGCGTGGTCACGTTCTTCCGCGACTCCGCCTGGCAGGAGCGTCTCGACGGGGCGTGGCGATGAGGGTGCTCATCGTCGACGACGAGCCCGTGGTCCGCCGTCTCCTCGAGACGTCGCTCGGCGCCTGGGACTACGAGGTGGTCACCGCGCGCGGCGGCGAGGAGGCGTGGGAGATCCTGCAGCGCGACGACGCCCCCTCGCTCGCCATCCTGGACTGGACCATGCCCGGCCTCGACGGACTCGAGCTGTGCAAACGGGTGCGCGCGCTCGGCAAGCCGACCAAGCCCTACCTCATATTCGTGACGGCCCGGGCGCGGACCCAGGATATCGTCACGGGGCTCGGCGCGGGCGCCGACGACTACATCGTCAAGCCCTTCCAGCGCGAGGAGCTGCGCGCGCGCGTTCAGGTGGGCGTGCGGATGCTCGAGCTGCAGCAGATGCTCGCCGAGCGCGTGCAGGAGCTCGAGCAGGCGCTCGCCCGCGTGAAGCAGCTCCAGGGGCTGCTCCCGATCTGCTCCTATTGCAAGAAGGTCCGGGACGACCAGAATTACTGGCAGCAGGTCGAGACGTACATCGAGGGTCACTCCGACGCGCAGTTCACCCACGGCATCTGCCCCGAGTGCCGCGAGAAGTACGTCGAGCCCGAGCTGGAGAAGCTGCGCCAGCGCCAGCGCGACGGCGAGTAGCACGCCGGGCCCTCAGGCGAGGTCGAAGAGCAGCACCTCCGCCGGCTCGACACCCGCGAGGGCGAGTGACGGCTCCCCCGTCACCCCCACCCCGTCGCCCGCTCCGAGCGCCTGGCTGTTCAGCGTGACCGCGCCCCGCGCGACCTGGAGCCACGCGTGCCGGCCGGTCGCGAGCGCGTGGGCGACCCGCTGGCCCGGCTCGAGCAGCGCCGCGAAGACGCGCGCGTCCGCGTGGATCGTCACCGAACCCTCGGCGCCCGCGGGCGAGGCGATGAGCCGCAGGCGGCTCCGCCGATCCGTCTCTGGAAAATGCTTCTGCTCGTAACCGGGCGCGAGTCCGCGCGCCTTCGGCAGGATCCAGATCTGCAAGAGGTGCACGGGTTCGGTCGTGGATGGATTGAACTCGCTGTGGAGCACGCCCGTCCCCGCGCTCATGCGCTGCACGTCGCCGGGACGGATCACGGAGCCGGTTCCCATGCTGTCCTTGTGCTCGAGCGCGCCCTGCAGGATGTGGGTGAGGATCTCCATGTCGCGGTGGCCGTGGGTCGGGAAGCCCTGGCCCGGCTGCACGCGATCCTCGTTGATGACACGCAGGCCACGGAAGCCCATGTGGCCCCCATCGCGGTAGTCGCCGAACGAGAACGTATGATACGTGTCGAGCCAGCCGTGGTCGAAATGGCCGCGCGCCTCGGCGCGCCGTACGGTGAGCATCAGAGCACGCGGCACGCCTCGTCGAAGGCGAGGCGCGGGCTGCGCGGAAAGAGCTTCGCCGGATCGCCGGTGCCGAGGTTGCAGAGGAAGTTCGACCTGACGCGCCCGTCCGGGAAGAACTCGGCGTCCACCTTGGCGTTATCGAAGCCCGACATCGGGCCCGTATCGAGCCCCACCGCGCGCGCGGCCAGGATGAAGTAGGCACCCTGGAGCGAGCCGTTGCGGAAGGCCGTCGTGTGGGCGAAGGCGGCCTTGTCCTCGCCCGTGAACCAGCTCTGCGCGGCCGGGTTGTGCGGGAAGAGCCGCGGCAGCAGCTCGTGGAACCGCGTGTCGTAGCCGATGATCGCGGTGACCCGCGCGGCCATCGTCTTGTCGAGGTTGCCTGCGCTGAGCGCCGGCCGCAGCCGCTCCTTGGCCTCGCGGCTCCGGAGGAACAGGATGCGGGCCGGCGAGCAGTTGGCGCTCGTCGGTCCCATCTTCGCGAGCTCCCAGATCTGGCGCAGCTGGTCGTCCGACACGTCCTGGGGCTGCCAGCTGTTATGACTGCGGGCGGTACGGAACAGCACGTCGAGCGCGTGGCCGTCGAGCATCGGGGGTCGCCTCCGGGCGCCGAGGATGACTAACTTTACTACCACTTCGGGCTAGGAACCCTCGCGACCCCGGTATGCTCGGGGCAGGTCGACGCTGACGTCCGCGGCCGGGCTCAGCCGGGGCACGTCGAGCTTGAGGCCGAGCTCGTCCATGGTGGCGCAGGCGTCCGGCGTGTGCAGGACGTTGGACATGAACGGGGCCCGGCGGACCGAGTCCTGCAGCCGGTAGGTGCAGGCGAGCTGTCGCCAGCTCCGTGCCTGCCGGCGCTGCTCGTAGCCCCAGGCCAGCGACAGCACGACCACGCTCAGGAGGCCGATGGCGCCGATCATCTTGATCGACGCCTCCACCTCGGGGCGGAAGTATCTGAGGAATCCCGGTGCGCGCGTGCTTTCAAGCGTGACCATGACGTTCCGGTGTACTGAGCAAGGCCGATACCAGTGGCGCGAACGTGCCGTAACCCGCAGAAATAGCGGGCGTTGTCAGGCTGGCGACGGCGCGAGTCGCGCGCCGCTCAGAGAAGATTCTTTCCGGGCGTGGCGAGGACCTTACCGGCCGCGGCCGCCTCGTACGTCCGGAGCCAGGGAAGCAACAGGAGAGGCGCCAATCCGAGCGCGCCGACCGTGATCATCAGCCGCCCGAGGCCCGAATAGTCCTGCTGGGTGACGGCGAACGCGGTGTTGAGGTAACGGGTGCCGAGCTCGCTCGCCGAGAGTGCCAGGTTCATGAGCGAGGCCATGATGGCGAACATCGTCGCCTCGCCCCCGCGCGGCGCCGTCTTCGCGATCAGCACCAGCATCGGGACCATCGTGAGCTGGGCCAGCGGGGCCGCGATCGTCGTGTCGATGAACGCGAGCGTCCGCGCGCTGATCCCGAGCCAGGTGTGGAGCCCGTAGAAGAGGCCGATGTTGGGCAGGTAGAGGACGGCGCCGGCGACCACGACCCAGAAGAGCGTGTGGCTCACCGGCCGCCTCACGATCGTCTTCCGGAAGGCGAGCAGCCCCGCGAGGCTGAGCACCGAGCTCACCTGGGCGAGCAGGCCGAGGAACTCCTGGTCGAAGCCGAGCGCGTCGATCGCCCAGTAGCTGTAGCCCTGGCCGACGCCGGGTGTCGCGCGGAACACGAAGATCACGATCGCGGCGACGGTGACGGCGCGCGAGATGCCGATGCGCCGCAGGAGCAGCGCGATGAGCGTGGCGGAGACGAGGAGCACGAGCTCCTGGCCGAAGGGCACCGCGAGCACCTCGAGGACGACGCCGACCGCCGCGTAGGTGAGCCCCGCGCCCATGACGAGGCGGGCCTTGCCGCCGCCGAGCGGCCCGCCCTCGGCCTCGGGAGAGGGCGCGGCCAGCGCGCGCGGCGAGAGGCGGATGAACGGAACACTCGCCGCGACCAGGACGGGGAGCGCCATCGCCACCCCGAAGGTCGCGCGCGGGCCGATGTGCGCCGCGAGCCAGCCGGAGAGATAGCCGACGCTGATCCCGCCGCCGAGCACCGCGATCCGCCCGAGCGTCTGCACCTGGCCGATCTCCTCCTCCGTCTCGGCGATCTGGACGCTGAGCGCGTCGGCGACGACGTCCTGGACCATGAAGCCGACGGCGATCAGGACCATCGCGGCGAGATACGCCCCCTTGCTGTGGACGAGCGTTGCCAGGGCGGCGTAGCCCGTGAGCGAGAGGAGCGCGCCGAGCAGGAGGTACGCGGCCCTGTGGCTGCCCAGGATCGGATAGCAGTCGGAGGCGACGCCCGCCACCATCTTCATGGACCACGGGAGCCCGAGCCAGAACCCGATGCCCGCGACCTCGGCGGGCGTCAGCGCCAGCGCCTCCTTCTGGAAGAAGACCAGCGCGACCCCGGTGATCGCGCTGGCGCCGAAGGCGAAGTAGGTCGCGAGCACAGGCAGGTAGGCCAGCCGGACCGTCCCGAGCGAGCGACGCAGCGCGGCGATGGGGCGCCCGGCGGCTCGAAGCATGGCTTGATCCTACCCGACGCCGTCCAAGAATTTGCCGGAGCCGTCGTCAGTCGAAGGGGTGGGGGGAGCACGATGGACGTGATTTCGCGGGGTTTTCCGGAACGGGACCCGTGGCAGAGGCCTTGCTAGAATGGTACGTGACATGAACCTCTTACAGCGCGCGTTCGGGCTCTGGCGCTCCCGCGGTACCTCCCGCCACGCGCTGGCACTGGCAGGTGGCGGTGTGATCGGCGGCATGTACGAGGTCGGCGCGGTCACGGCCCTCGAGGAGCGGTTCAACGGCGCCTCGTGCTTCCACCTCTACATCGGCTGCAGCGCGGGCGCCGTGGTCGCCTCGCTGCTGGCGAACGGCGTCCGGGCGGCGGAGATCCTGCGCGTCGTCGACCAGGACCTCGAGGACCCGCTGAACTTCCGTCGCAACGCCGTCTTCGCGTCGGATTCGTTCCGCCACGCGGCCGGCCGCCTGGGGAGGCTCCTCTGGGCCGTCGGCAAGAACGCGATGAAGGGGTGGCGCGGCTCCGTCCCCGACATGCTCGCCCACGCCGAGCGCGACCTGCCGGCCGGCTTCTTCTCGCTCGCGGCCCTCGAGCGCTTCATGCGCGAGGCCTTCGAGAAGCGCGGGCTCACCAACGCGTTCCGCGAGCTCGACCGCACGCTGCTCATTCCGGCGATCGATCTCGAGCACGCCCAGCGCGTGGTGTTCGGCAAGGACGATCTCCGCGACGTGCCGATCAGCCAGGCCGTGGCCGCCTCGTCGGCGATTCCCGGGTTCTTCGAGCCCTACGCGATCGACGGACGCGACTACGTGGACGGCGGCGTCGGCTTCAGCGGGCACGCCGACCTCGCCGCCGAGGCGGGTGCGACCGTGGTCGTCGTCGTCAACCCGCTCGTGCCGAACTACGAAACGGGCGTGACGCCGCTCCGGAACCGCGGCCTCTACGCGATCATGGAGCAGGCGGGCCGCATCTACAGCCAGAACCTCCTGCAGCTCGGCCTCACGACGCTGCGGGTGAAGTATCCGCGGACCGAGTTCTTCCTCATCCAGCCGTCGCAGGCGGACGCGCCCATGTTCGGGCCCTCGATGGGCTTCGAGGCCAGCCGCGCGGCCCTCCGCTTCGGCTACGAGTCCACGCGCGAGTGGCTCGCCGGCCAGGGCGCGCCGCTGCTCCGGCGTCTGCGGACGCGGCTCCAGGCCGCCGCCGTCTAGCCCGCCGCGCGCCGCGCGAGATTCCCGAGCCCGTCGTACGCCGCGTACTTGTAGGCGTCGCCGAGCGTCGGGTAGTTGAAGACCGCGTTGATGAAAGCGTCGATCGTCCCGCCGTGCAGGAGCACCATCAGCCCGACGTGCACCAGCTCGGACGCCGACTCGCCGAGCACGTGCACGCCCAGTAGCGTCTTGTCGGGATAGCGGAAGACGAGCTTGAGCTGGCCCGCCAGGTCGCCGATGATTTGGCCCCGCGCGTTCGTCCGGTAGGCGGCGCGGCCCACGCATGCGTCGATCCCTTTTTCCCGGCACGACTCCTCCGTCTCGCCGACCATGGCGACCTCGGGAATGGTGTAGACGGCCAGCGGGAAGATGGGCGCCACGCGCGTCTTGTACTTGAGATCGAACGCGTGGCACATCGCGACGCGCGCCTGCTCCATGGACGTCGCGGCGAGCGCGGGAAAGCCGATGACGTCGCCGGCGGCGTAGACGTGCGGCACGACGGTCTGGTAGTGCGCGTTGACCGCGATGAGGCCGCGGTCATTCACCGGGATGCCGACCGTCTCGAGGCCGAGCCCGGTCGTGTTGCCGAAGCGGCCGGCGGCGAAGAGGACGGCGTCCACGTCGAGGGTTTCGCCGCTCCGGAGCTCGAGGGCCACGACGCCGGGCTGCGGGGTCACGCGGCCGACGCCGTCGCGCAGGCGCACCTGCACCCCGAGGAACTCCATCTGCATGCGCAGCCGCTCGGACATCTCGGCGTCCAGGAAAGAGAGCAGGCGGTCGCGCCCGTCCACCAGGATCACGCGGATGCCGAGCGCCGCGAAGATCGTCGCGTACTCGCAGCCGATGACGCCGGCGCCGACGACCGCCAGCGTGCGCGGCAGGTGGCGCATGTGGAGGATCTCGTCGCTGTCGTAGACGCGCGGGTCGTCGAAGGGGATGTCCGCGGGCCGGCTCGGCACCGAGCCCGTCGCGATCAGGACGACGTCGCCCTGGATCCGGCGGACGAAGTCGCCGTCCGTCGGCGCGACGGCGATCGTGTGGGCGTCCTCGAAGTGCGCGGCGCCCTGGATCCGGTCGATCCGGTGACGCTCGATGTTCTCCCGCACGACCTCGCGCAGCGACTTCACGACCTCCTGCTCACGGTACATGAAGTCGCGCACGGTGAGGTCGGTCTTCAGCTTGTCGTCGACGCCGTAGAGCCCGCGCTGCTGGAGGCCCGAGAAGTAGAGGACGGTCTCGCGGAGCGTCTTGGAGGGGACGGTGCCCGTGTTGACGCCGGCGCCGCCCACGTGGAGCGCCTGCTCGACGAGCGCAACGCGCTTGCCGAAGTACGCCGCCTGCGCGGCGCCCTTCTCGCCCGCCGGCCCGGATCCGATGACGACGAGGTCGTAGCGCTCCACTATCGGCGACCTCCGGCGAGCTTCGCCGATTCGGGTACCCGGCGCAACCGGGCCATGGCCAGGACGCCCAGCGCGGGCCCAACGGCGAGCGCCGCGAACGCCCACGGCCAGCCCGCCCAGCGCACGAGCGGCGGGATCAGCCAGATCGTCACCATCGTGAGCGCGAAGCCGACGCAGGTCTGGGTGGTCAGCGCCGTGCCGACGTAGGCGGGCGGCGACAGCTCGGTGATGGCCGTCGAGAACTGCGCGGAGTCGGCGACGACCGCGACACCCCACACCGTGGCGAGGGCCAGTGTGAGAAGGGGCGGGCCGGCGAAGGTGAAGCCCGTGACGAGCGCGCAGGCGCCCGAGAGCGCCATCGCCGCCATCGTGAGCGTCGTGCGTCCCCAGCGGTCGGAGACGACGCCGCCCACCCAGCAGCCCAGCGCGCCCGCCGCGATGACGACGAAGGTCGCCCCGCTCGGGTTGAGCCCGGCGTAACTGCCCTCGCCCCGCGCCGCGAGGCTCTCGGCCAGGAAGACGCCGATCCAGGCCCACATCGCGTAGAGCTCCCACATGTGGCCGAGGTAGCCGAGGCACGCCAGCCGCGGCCCGCGCTCGCGGAAGACCGCCCACGCCATGGAGAGGTTGAATCGCGCCGCGGGGAAGCGGTGCGGGCCCTCCGTCACGAGCACGTGCACGATCACGGCGCCCGCGGCGGCGATCGCGGAGGCCACGAGCAGCGTGCCGCGCCAGGGCAGCTCGGTCAGGCCGCGGATCAGGTGGGGCGTCGCCGAGCCGATCGTCAGCGCGCCGATCAGGATGCCGATCGCCAGGCCGCGGCCCTCGCGAAACCACGTCGCCATGATCTTCATCGCCGGCGGGTACACGCCCGCCATCGCGACGCCCGTGACGAAGCGCAGCGCCAGCGCCGGCCCCAGGCTGTCGACCCAGAGCGCGAGGGCGCCGTTGGCGCCGACGCCGAGCGCGATGCTCGCGGTCATGAGCGCGCGGGGCGACCAGACGTCGGGGAGGTTGCCGAGAGCGCTTGCCAGCGTGCCGACGATGAAGCCCGCCTGAACGGCGATCGTGAGCCCGGCGCTGCCGCCGTCCCCGAGCGCCCACTCGCGCCTGAGGGCCGGGAGGACGGCGGACGCGCTGAACCACAGCCCGATGGCGGCGAGCTCGGCGAGCGAGAGGAGCGTGAGCTGCCGCCAGGCGGGCGTCACGCGGGCGCGGCTATTCGATGACGCCCTTGTCGCGGAGGCGGCCGATGTCGGCCGCGCCGAGGCCGAGATCCTTCAGGACCGCCTCGGTATGCTCGCCCGCCAGCGGCGCCGCGCTCCGGATAGACCCCGGCGTGTCGGAGAGCTTGATCGCGATGCCGATCTGCCGTACGCGACCCTGGGTCGGGTGCTCGACGTCGACGATCATCTGCCGATGGTTGAGCTGGGGGTCGCGCACCATCTCCTCGATGTCGTAGACCTTGCCCACGCAGACGTCCGCCTTCACGAGCCGCTCGTACCAGTCGTCGCGATCGCGCGTCTTGATGATCGCCTCGATCTCGGCCCGGGCGGCCTCCTCCTCGGCGTTCGCGGCGCGCACGAACTGGTCGGGCTGGCGCGCGAAACGCGTGAGCTCGGGCCGGCCGATCGCCTTGCAGAAGTTTTCCCAGAGCCAGGGCTCGGTGCAGCCGATCGTCAGGAGCTTGCCGTCGCGCGTCTCGTAGATCGCGTAGTAGGGGTACGAGCCCCCAAGAAATCCCTCCCCGCGCTTGGGCGAGATACCGTCCGAGAAGAAGAAGCGCATGTTCGGCGTCGCCGCGAGCAGCGAGACGGTCGTGTCGAGATAGGCGACGTCCACGTGCTGGCCGCGCCCCGTGCGCTCGCGCGCGAAGAGCGCCAGCATGATGCCGAGCGCGCCGTGCAGGCTCGCCCCCGCGTAGTCCGCGACCAGGTTGAGCGGGATCACCGGCTTCTTGCTCCCGGCTTCACCGATCAGGTCGAGGACGCCGGCGAGCGACAGATAGTTCATGTCGTGCGCGGGATAGTCCCGGTACGGGCCGTCCTGACCGAAGCCGGAGAGCGAGCAGTAGACGAGGCGGGGGTTGAGCCTCGCGAGCGTCTCGTAGTCGGCGCCGAGCCGCTTCATCACGCCCGGCCTGAAGCCCTCCACGATCACGTCGGCGCCGGCGGCGAGCTTGCGGAAGAGCTCCCGCCCCTCGGGCGCCTTCATGTTGAGGCTCATCGAGCGCTTGTTGCGGTTGGTGAACGAGTGGATCGTCCGCCGCACCCACTGGGCGTCGCTCGGCCGGTCGGGCTCGGGTGTCTCGATCTTCAAGACGTCCGCGCCGACGTCGGCCAGCATCATGCCGGGGAGCTCCGCCGGCGGCACCCGCGCCAGCTCGAGAATCTTGATCCCGTCGAGCACGCCCATGCGGTCTCTCCTTGGGAAGCGCCCGCCGGTCAGTCCAGCTCGCCGGCGAGGCGCGAGGTCAGCGCACGGATATCGGGAATGTCCTCGAGGTGCTCGAGCTGCGCGGCCACGCCCAGGGCCTCGTCGCGCGGAATCGCGCGCGTGGCGCAGGCGAGGAACTTGGCGTGGAGCGCCTCGCGGGAGAGCGGCGCGTCCGGGTGGCCCTGGGCGCCGCGCGGCGGCGAGGCGAGCGCGCGCCCGTCGGCGAGCCGCACCGTCACGCGCGTCCAGGCGTGCTGCGCGAGCCCGTCCGGCAGTGCTCTATCCACGACCATGGTCACGCGCGCCATCAGGCCCTGGACCTCGGGGTCGCGCACGGGGCCGTCCTCGAACGACGCCAGGTCCACGCGCCCGGCGCCGAGCGCCGCGGCCGCGCAGAACTGCATCGAGAACTTGCGCTCGAGCGCCGTGGCCGGGCGCGCGTGCGCCAGGACGTCGGGCACGACGCGGTTGACGCCCACCTCGACCGCGGCGACGTCGCCCGCCTTCAGCCCGTGCCGCGCGCGCAGCTCGAGGAGCGCGTCGATCGCGGAGTGCGTCAGCGCGCAGGACGGGTAGGGCTTGACCGCGATCCCGGAGGCCAGGAGCTGCCACGTGCGACCGAGATCGTCGAGCGCGGCCTCGAGCCCGTCGCCGCCGCCGAACGCCGCGACGTAGCCCTGCTTGCCCTCGAGCGCCGTCTCGGAGGCCGTCAGCCCCTCGCGGGCGAGCTGGGCGGCGAGGAGCCCGCTTCGCGCCGCGTGCCCCGCGTGGTAGGGCTTCGTCATCGAGCCGAAGTTCTCCTTGAGCCCCGAGGCGTGAGAGGCGGCCAGCCCGAGCGCGTGGCGCGTCTGCGTCACGTCGAGGCGCAGCAGCCGGGCGGCCGCGGCGGCGCAGCCGAGCGTGCCGATCGACGACGTCGCGTGCCAGCCGCGCGTGTAGTGGGCGGGGTTGAGTGCGCGGCCGAGCGCCGCGGAGACCTCGAAGCCGATGATGTAGGCGAGGACGACGAGGCGGCCGTCGGCGGTCTCCGCCTCGCCGGCGGCGAGGGCCGTCGCGAGGAGCGGCACGCTCGGGTGGCCCATCAGCGCGAAGTTCGTGTCGTCGAAGTCGTGGGCGTGGCCGGCCGTGCCGTTGGCGAGCGCGGCCCAGCCGGGCGCGGCCACGAGTCGCGTCCCGACGACCGTCGCGAGCGCAGCGCCGCCCTCGGCACGCGCCACCTGGCGGACCGCGCGGGCGACGGGCTCGGCGACGCCCGCGAGCATGACGCCCAGCGTGTCGAGCGTGGCCAGGCGGGTGCGGGCGATCGCCTCGGGCGGGCAATCCTCGAGCGAGGTCTTGACGGCGAACTCGGCGAGCCGGGTGGTGGCGCTCATGGGGGGCACGATATCACGAGTGCCGGCGGGCCGGCCCCTGACGATCCGTCATCGCGCGTCGTGGAAGATGACGCCGAGGGTGGTGCGTGAGCCCGAGAGCACGCGGCTCACGCCGTGACGGACGGTCGCGCGGTAGAAGCCGCGCGCGCCCTCGGCGGGGCGGTGGCGCGTCGCGAAGACGACGAGCTCGCCCTGCTCGGTGGCGATCGCCTCGCCCCGCGACTGGGCGCGCGGCCGCTGCTCGACGAGCAGGAAGTCTCCGCCCGTGTAGTCCTCGCCCCGGCGCGACAGGAAACAGGTGAGCTGGAGCGGGAAGACGACGTCCCCGTAGACGTCCTGGTGGAGGCAGTTGTAGCCGCCGGCCGCGTAGCGGAGCAGCAGCGGCGTCGGCTTCGTCTGGCCGCGGCGCCTGCAGAGGGCGAGGAGCGACGCGAGGTCGGGCGGATGGACCGTCGCCGTGCCGAGCGCGGCCTCCCACTGATTGGCGATCGCGGCGAGCGGCGGGTAGGCGTGCGTCCGCAATGCCTCCACGAGCGGCGGTAGCGGCGCCGCGAAGTACTTGTACTCGCCGACGCCAAACCTGTAGCGGGCCATGTCCACGCGGCTCCGGAAGCGCGCGTCGTCCGCGTAGAGGGCGACCAGCGCCGTACACTCGGCCGGCGTCAGCAGCGGCCCCGCCTTGGCGTAGCCGAACCGCCAGAGCGACTCCTCGATCGCCGGCCAGGGGAGCGCGGCGAGCCGATCCGCCATGTCCGGGAGCGGCGCCGTGACATAATCGTCGCCGGTGAAGCTCCCGCGCGCGGTGACGCTCCTCGCCGTCGTCTCCGGTCTCTCGTTCATGGCGCTGGCCCTCGTCGCCTCACGACAGTACGTGTTCCCCCTCGACTATACGATCCAGGCCTGGGTTCAGGGTGGACGCCGTCCGGCGCTCGAGACGGCGATGCGGACGCTGACGCTGCTCGGCTCGGGCTGGGCGCTGGCGCCGCTGAGTGTCGTCGGCTACGTCCTGCTGCGGCGCGGGGGGCACGCGCTGGCGCGCCGTCTCCCGGCGACCATCGCCGGCGCCCTCCTTCTCGACGTCCTCACCAAGTGGCTCGTCGCGCGGTCGCGGCCTCGCGGCACCGAGTACGGGTTCCCGAGCGGCCACACGTTCGGCGCCACGATCTTCTTCGGCGGCGTCGTCTACCTGCTCTGGACGAGCGGGGCCGGCCGTGGCTGGCGCTGGGCGGGGACGCTCCTGGCCGTGCTGCTCGTCCTCGGCATCGCGTACAGCCGCCTCTACCTGAAGGTGCACTGGGCGAGCGACGTCGCCGGCGGCTTCACGGGCGGCCTGGCCTACCTGCTGCTCGTTCTCGGCGGGCTCCACCGCGGCGGGCGGCGCGCCCCCTAGCGGTACGCGTCGGGATACTGCTTGACGGTCTCCCAGAAGCCCGGATCGTGGCCCGGAAAGATGCGTCCCCCGGTCAACCGGGCGATGGTCTTGATCCGCTTGATCGAGTGGAGGGCCTGCGTCGGGTTCCAGACGACGCCGGGGATGCGTTCGCGCTCCGCGTGCTCGAGCCAGTAGCAGGCGTCGGCGGCGAGGA
>JBGQEL010000073.1:0-20828 GCA_041496385.1 Methylomirabilia bacterium
AGTTCGACGACACCGGCGAGAACGTCAACGCGATGCCGGCGCTCCTGCAGGTGCAGAACGGCAAGGCGCTGGTGGTGGGCCCGGCGCGCTTCGCCGAGTCGAAGCCGGTGTTCCCCGTTCCCAAGTGGCACGGCTAAGCGTCTGACCGAAGTTCTGCTGCAGGCCGTCGTCAGCGGGATCCTGCTCGGCGGCGTCTACGGGCTGGTCGCCTCCGGGCTGTCGCTGATCTTCGGCGTGCTGCGCATCATCAACTTCGCCCACGGGGCCGTGATGATGCTGGGCATGTACACGACCTACTGGCTCTTCACGCTGCTGAAGATCGATCCCTACCTCTCGATCCTCGTGACCGGGCCCGCCTTCTTCGTGCTCGGCATGATCATCCAGCGCCTCGTCATCGAGCCCAACCGCCTCGCCGCCGAGCACAACCAGCTCATGCTCACGCTGGGGCTGGCGCTCTTTCTCGAGAACCTGGCGCTGGTGCTCTGGCAGGGCGACTTCCGCACGGTGCGCCCGGCCTACGCCGGCGCCTCGTTCGTGCTGGGCGAGGCGCTGGTGGAGGTGCCGCGGCTGGTCGCCTGCGGCGGCGCCGTCGTGATGGCGCTGGCGCTCTTCGCCTTCTTGAAAACCACCGACGTGGGCAAGGCGATCCGCGCGCTGGCCGAGGAGCCGGAGGGCGCCATGCTCATGGGCATCGACGTCGGCCGCATCCGCGCGGTGGCCTTCGGCATCGGCTCGGGCTGCGTGGCGGTGGCCGGCGCGCTGGTGACGCCGTTCTTCTACGTCGCGCCCGACGTGGGCGAGTCGTTCAACATCATGGCGTTCGTGGTGGTCGTGCTGGGCGGGATGGGCAACTTCGTGGGCGCGCTGCTGGGCGGCTTCATCGTGGGGCTGGCCGAGTCGCTCGGCGCCACGCTCTTGCCCGGCTCGCTCAAGCAGCTGGTCGTCTTCGCGCTGTTCGTCCTCGTGCTGCTCTTCCGGCCGGCCGGGCTGTTCGGAGGCGGGCGTGGCCGCTGAGGTCGTCGCGGGCCTGGCGGTCGGCATCCTGCTCGTCGCGCCACCCTTCCTGCCGCCGTACTTCCTCGAGATCCTGATCAGCGTGATGCTGTTCGGTTATCTCGGCGCGGCCTGGAACATCCTGGGCGGCTACGCCGGCCAGTTCTCGTTCGGCCACGCCGCCTACTTCGGCATCGGCGCCTACACCTCCACGCTGCTCTTCCTCACGTTCGGTCTCACGCCGTGGCTCGGCATGCTGGCCGGGGGCGTGCTGGCCGCCGCCTTCGGGCTCTTCGCCGGCTATCTCTCGTTCCGCTACGGGCTGCGCGGGCCGTACTTCTCGCTCGTCACGCTGGCCTTCGCGGAGATGCTGCGGGTCATCGCCGTCAACACAAAGGCGGTGGGCTCCTCGCTCGGGCTCGTCATCCCCAACCGCGAGCCGGCGCCGCTCAATTTCGTGTTCGCCGGCAAGCTAGCTTATTTCTATGTGATCCTCGCCATGGCGCTGGCCGCGGTGTGGATCACCCGGCGGCTGGAGCGCAGCAAGCTCGGCTACTCGCTGCTGGCCATCCGCGAGAACGAGGACGCCGCCGAGGCCGCCGGCGTGGACGCGCTCGGCATGAAGCTGCGGGCGATGGCCCTCTCCTCGTTCCTGACCGCGCTGGGCGGCACGTTCTACGCGCAGTACTTCGCCTACATCGATCCCACCATCACGTTCGGCCCGTCAGTGTCCATCCAGGGCCTGCTGCAGGCGATCGTCGGCGGCGCGGGCACCGTGCTGGGCCCGCTGATCGGCGCCTTCGTGCTCACGCCGGTGTCGGAGCTCTCGCGCGCGGCGATCCGCGGGCGCGCCGGCGTGGACGTCATGCTCTACGGCCTCATGCTGATCCTCGTCATCTCGTTCCTGCCCAACGGCTTGATGGGCTGGGTACGCCGCCGGCGCCGGGCGTGATGCTGCTCGAGGCCGACGGCGTCACCAAGCGATTCGGCGGGCTCACCGCGGTGAGCCGTTTCAGCCTGAGCGTCGGCGCCGGCGAGATCGTCGGCCTCATCGGGCCCAACGGCGCCGGCAAGACGACGGTCTTCAACTTGATCTCGGGCTTCCAGGCGCCCACCGAGGGCGCCATCCGCTTCAAGGGCGTCTCCATCGTCGGCGCCAAGCCGCACGCCATCTGCCGCCGCGGCCTGGCCCGCACCTTCCAGATCGTGCAGCCCTTCGTCAATCTCACGACGCTGGAGAACGTGATGGTGGGCGCCTTCAACCGCACCGACGACGTGGGCGCCGCCCGCGCGCGGGCCGTCGAGATCCTGGACTTCGTCGGCCTGACCGGCCGGCGCGACGCGCCGGCCCGCGAGCTGACGCTGCCCGATCGCAAGCGCCTGGAGATGGCGCGCGGCCTCGCCACGCGGCCCGAGCTGCTCCTGCTCGACGAGGTCATGTCGGGGCTGAACCCGACGGAGATCGAGGAGATCATCGGCCTCATCCGTCGCATCCACGCCCAGGGCGTGAGCCTGCTCATCATCGAGCACGTGATGCGCGCCATCATGGCGCTCTCCCAGCGCATCGTGGTGCTTCACCACGGCGAGCAGATCGCCCAGGGCCGGCCCGAGGACGTCGCGCGCGATCCCAGGGTGATCGGGGCCTACCTGGGGGAACAATCGTGAGCCTGCTCGAGCTCTCCGCCGTCGACGTCGCCTACGGCGACCTGCCGGCGCTGCGCGACGTGAACGTGTTCGTCGAGGCCGGCGAGACGCTGTCGGTGGTGGGCGCCAACGGCGCCGGCAAGACCACGATGCTGCGCACGATCTCCGGCCTCCTGCGGCCGCGCCGCGGCGAGGTGCGCTTCGAGGGCGAGCGGATCGACCGCCTGCCCTGCCACCGGGTGGTGGAGCGCGGCGTGGTCCACGTGCCCGAGGGCCGCAAGATCTTCCCCAGCCTCGCCGTGCGGGAAAACCTCGAGCTCGGCTCCTACACGCGCGCGGCCAAGGCCCGGCGGGCCGACAGCCTCGAGCGGGTCTTCACGCTCTTCCCGCGGCTGCGCGAGCGGGTGGGGCAGGCGGCCGGCACGCTGTCGGGGGGCGAGCAGCAGATGCTCGCGATCGGGCGCGCGCTCATGGCGCTGCCCAAGCTGCTCATGCTCGACGAGCCCTCGCTCGGCCTGGCGCCGCTGCTCGTGCAGGAGATCTTCACGATCATCGGCCAGATCAACCGCGCCGGCGTGACCGTGCTGCTGGTGGAGCAGAACACGCGCCAGGCACTGGCGCTCTCGCGCCGCGGCTACGTGCTGGAAAACGGCCGCGTCGCGCTGGTCGGCAGCGGCGAGGAGCTGCTCGGCAACGAGCACGTCCGCCGCGCCTATCTGGGCCTGTGACGCCCGCGCCGACCGACGCGACGCTGACCGACGTCGCCGCCGCCATCCGCGCGCGGCAGGTGTCGCCCCTCGAGGTCGTCACGGCGTACCTCGCGCGCATCGAGCGCCTCGATCCCGGACTGCGCGCCTTCATCACGCTCGACGCCGCCGGCGCGCTGGCGACGGCCCGGGCGCTCGAGGCCGAGGCGGCGGCGGGGCGCTGGCGCGGACCGCTGCACGGCGTGCCGCTCGGCTACAAGGATCTCTGCGCGGTGCCCGGCCTGCCGTCCTCCGGTGGCTCGCGCACGCGCGACTACTTCCAGAGCCCGCACCCGTGCACGGCGGTCCAGCGCCTGGCCGCCGCCGGCGCCGTCACGCTCGGCACGCTCAACATGACGGAGTTCGCGCTGGGGCCGTTCGGCGACAACGCGCACCACGGCGATCCGCAGAACCCGTGGCGGGCCGGGCACGTGTCCGGCGGCTCCTCGAGCGGCTCCGGCGTCGCGGTGGCGGCGGGGCTCGTGGCCGGCGCGCTGGGCAGCGACACCGGCGGCTCCATCCGGCTGCCGGCCGCGTGCTGCGGCATCGTGGGACTCAAGCCGACGTACGGCCGCGTCAGCCGGGCCGGCGTCATGCCGCTCTCATGGACGATGGACCACCTGGGGCCGATGGCGCGCACGGTGCGCGACGTGGCGCTCATGCTGGGTGTCGTCGCCGGCCACGATCCGCTCGACGCCACCTCCAGCGCCCGCGCGGTGCCCGACTACGTGGCGGCGCTGGACGGCCCGCTGGCCGGCCTTCGCGCGGCGCTGCCGTCGGCGCACTTCGACGAGGGCGTCGAGCCCGAGGTGGCGGCGGCGTTCGCGGCGGCGCTGCGCGTGCTCGAGCAGTGTGGCGCGCGGGTCGTGCCCGTGCGCGTGCCCGATCCGAGGACGGTGACCGCCTGCAACAATGCGATCGTGCGCAGCGAGTGCGCGGCCGTGCACGCGCGCGTGCTGCGCGAGCGTCCCGAGGACCTGCAGCCGGTCGTCCGCAGCCGCGCCGAGGCGGGCTTCGCCGTGAGCGCGGTGGAGTACATCCAGGCGCTGCGGCTGCGGGCCGAGGTCACCCGCGAGTTCATCGCGGCCGTCTTCGCCGAGGCCGACGTGCTGGTCACGCCGACGGCCGCGGAGCCGGCGCCGACCTACGAGGCGGTCAAGGCGGGGAGGGTGGCCGACGTCGTCGCGCGGATGAGCGCGTTCACCCGCTTCACGCGCGTGTTCAACACGGTCGGGCTGCCGGCGCTCTCGCTGCCGTGCGGCTTCACGGCGGCCGGGCTGCCGGTGGCGCTCCAGATCGTCGGGCGGCCGTTCGACGAGGCCACCGTGCTGCGCATCGGGCACGCCTACGAGCAGGCGACCGACTGGCACCGGCGGCGGCCGGCGCTGCCGTGACGCGTCGGCCCCTTGCCGGGCGCGGGGAAGTGTGAGATGAAAGCGGCGCTCCGGCCGCGGACGGCCCGGACAGGGGAGGCTCAATGACACGCTGGCTGTCGAGATGCGTCATCGCCATCGCCATCGTCCTTCTCGCCGCGCTGGCGGTCCCCGCCGCGGCGCAACCCAAGCCGGTGGCCTGGGACATGGTGATGAACGTCGGCCTCACGCACTTCGTCGGCACCGTCGAGAAGGAATTCGTCGAGGACGTGAGCAAGCGCACCAACGGCGGGCTCGTCGTGACGCTGCGCCCGCCCGGCGAGCTGCCCTACAAGCTGACCGACTACCTGCGCGCCGTCGGCAAGGGCGACGTGCAGAGCTGCGACGTCTACATGGGCTTCATCGCCGGCGACACCAAGCTGGGCGTGCTCACGGGCCTGCCGTTCCTGGTGGCCACCGCCGACGAGCTGAAGAAGGTGATGCCCGCGCTGGAGCCGATGATCCGCGAGGACTTCGCGCGGTTCGGCGCCGACATCCTCACCTGGTACACGTGGCCGGAGCAGAACTTCTTCGGCCGCGGCAAGCCGATCACGACGCTCGATGACTTCAAGGGCCGCAAGATCCGCACGACGAGCCCCGAGCAGTCGGAGATGCTCAAGCGCCTGGGCGCCATCCCGGTGTCGCTCACCGCGCCCGAGGTCCCCAGCGCCGCCCAGCGCGGGATCATGGACGCCGTGATGACGGCCGGCTTCAACCTGCTCTTCTCCAAGTGGTACGAGTTCACGGAGTGGGCCTACCTGCCGGACATCCACATCGGCGGCCCCGCCTACATCCTGGTCAACAAGGCCGCGCTCGCCTCGCTCACGCCCGAGGTGCGCAAGGGGCTCCAGGACGCGGCCCAGGCGTTCCAGGCCAAGATGCTCAGGGAGATCCCGGCCCGCGAGCAGTCGGATCTCAAGACGCTCGAGCAGGAGCACAAGATCAAGCTCTACAAGGCCAACCCCGCCGACGTGGCCAAGATGCGCAAGATGATGGAGCCGTACTGGGACGAGTGGGCGAAGCAGGGTGGTCCCAAGACCACGGAGGCCGTCGCGCAGGTCAGGAAAACGCTCGGCCGGTAGTCGCGTGCCGTCCATGACGCGCACGCTGACCACGGTCGCGGATCGCGTCGCCGCCGTCGCCGGCGTCGTCAGCGGTGCGGCGGTGGTGGCGATGACCGCGCTCGTCACGGTCGAGGTGCTGAGCCGCGACCTGTTCAACGTCTCCACGCTCATCGCCGACGAGATGTCGGGCTACCTGCTGGTGGCGCTGACCTTCCTCGGGCTGGCGCCCACACTGCGCAACGGCGGCTTCATCCGGATCGACACCTACCGCGCGCGGCTGCGCGGCCGCGCCCGCCTGGCGCTCGAGCTCGCCATCCATCTGCTGGCAGTCGGCTATGCCGTGCTGCTCGACTGGTATCTCTGGCGCCTCGCGCTGGACGCCTGGCGGCTCGGCACCACGTCCATCCAGGTCTCGCGCACCCCGCTCTGGATTCCCCAGATGTGCATGGCGGTCGGCGGTCTCTTGCTCGTGTTCGACCTGCTGGCCCGGCTCGTGGTCGTGCTCGCCGGCGGGTCGGCCGACGGCGACGCACCGGCGACGAGCCCCGAGCTGTGAGCGCGCGTGCGCGATGAGCTGGGAAGTCGTCCTCCTGCTCGTGACGGGCTTGCTGGTGGTCCTGCTGCTCTCCGGGCTCTGGATCGCCTTCGGCCTCGGCATCGCCGGGGTCGTGGTGCTCGTGCTGTGGGGCGGGCCGGCCACGCTGTCGACGCTGGGACCGATCGCCTGGAACACGGTGGAGAGCTTCGTGCTGACCTCGGTGCCGCTGTTCATCCTGATGGGCGAGGTCATCCTGCGCGCCGGGCTCAGCGACGGGTTCTATCGCAGCATGGGCGTCTGGTTCCGCGGGCTCCGGGGCGGGCTGCTGCAGTCCAACATCGTCGCGTGCGCGATCTTCGCCGCCGTCAGCGGCTCCAGCGTGGCGACGGCGGCGGCCATCGGAACCGTCGCCATCCCGGAGATGATCAAGCGCGGCTACGAGCGGAAGATCCTGTTCGGCAGCCTGGCGGCCGGCGGCACGCTCGGCATCCTCATTCCACCGTCGATCCCGATGATCATCTACGCGGCGCTCGTCGAGCAGTCGGTGGAGCGGCTCTTCATCGCGGGCGTGCTGCCCGGCATCGTGATGTCGCTGGTGTTCATGGCGTACATCTGGGTCCACGTGACGCTGCGGCCGGGGCTCGTCCCCACGGAGGAGGCGCGCGTGACCTGGGCCGAGCGCCTCGGGGCCGCCGCCGGCGTGGGTCCGATGGCGCTGCTGATCCTGCTCGTGCTCGGCAGCATCTGGCTCGGCTACGCGACGCCGACCGAGGCGGCCGCCGTCGGCGCCTCCGCCGCGATCGGGCTCAGCCTGCTCGCGCGGCGGTTCACGTGGCGCGTGTTCGTGGACAGCGTGGCCAGCACCGTGCGCACCACCTGCATGGTGCTCTTCATCATCGTGGGCGCGCAGGTCCTGTCCTACGCGCTCGTCCGCACGGGCGCCAGCCGCGCGCTCACCGCCTGGGTGGTGGGAATGGGGCTGTCGCGCTGGGTGCTCTTCGCGATCATCATCCTGCTCTACGTCTTCCTCGGGTGCATCATCGACGGCGTGTCGATGATGGTGCTGACGCTGCCGATCCTCTACCCGATCGTGGTGGCGGCCGGCTTCGATCCGATCTGGTTCGGCATCGTGCTGGTCATCATGATCGAGCTGGGCGGCATCACGCCGCCCGTCGGCCTCAACATGTTCGTCATCCAAGGTCTCTCGGGCGGGCGCCCCATGAGCGAGGTCGTGTGGGGCTCGCTGCCCTTCGGCGTGATGATGCTCGTCGTGCTCGTCCTGATCTCGTTCTTCCCGGAGCTGGTGACGTGGCTGCCCACGCACCTGGTCCGCCGGTGAGCGTCCGCCAACTCCGCCCGGAGCGGTCCAGCCTGCGCGCGCTCCTCGCGGCGCCCGGCCTCGTCGTGGCGCCGGGCGCCTACGACGTGCTCACCGCGCGGCTCGTCGAGCACGCGGGCTTCCCGGCCGTCTACATGACGGGCTCCGGCGTGTCGATCAGCGCGCTCGGCTTCCCCGACATCGGCTACAAGGTCGTCATCTATCCCAACTCACTCACCCGCATCATGGCCCGCGCCGGGCAGCGCGTGCTCGACGAGCTGAAGCGGGCGGGCACGACGAGCGGGTTGGCCGCCGACATGCTCACGCACGGCGAGCTGTGGGATCTCTTCGGCCGGCGCGAGTGGGAGCGGCTCGAGGCGAAGTTCGTCACCGGGAAGGAGCTCTGATGTTCGCCGCGCCGCCCGCCGTCGAGACCACCGTCTTCGCCCGCATCCCGGGCGGCCGCCTGCTGGAAGGCCCCTCGTTCGATCGGCAGGGGCACCTGTGGATCACCGACATCCCGACGGGGCGGATCTTCCGCATCGGCCCCGACGGCACGCCGAAGCAGATCGCCGAGTACGACGGCGAGCCCAACGGGCTCAAGATCGCCCGGGACGGCCGCATCCTCATCGCCGACCACAAGCAGGGGCTGCTGGCCCTCGATCCCGCGTCGGGCCGCACGAGCGTGGTGCTCGACCGCCCGTACGGCGAGCGGTTCACGGGGCTCAACGACCTGCTGTTCGCGCGCAACGGCGACCTCTACTTCACCGACCAGGGCGAGTCCGATCTGCGCGACGCCAGCGGACGGCTCTATCGGCTGCGCGCGGCCGGCGGGCTCGACTGCCTGCTCGACAACGTGCCCAGTCCCAACGGGCTCGTGCTGACGGCGGACGAGGCGATCCTCTATCTGGCCGTCACCCGCGGCAACGCCATCTGGCGCGTGCCGCTGGCCAGCCTGGGCGGGCTCGGCACGGGACGACTCGGACTCGGTCGCGTCGGCATCTGGGTGCAGATGTCGGGCGGGATCGGTCCCGACGGCATGGCGATGGACGTCGAGGGACGCGTCGCCGTCGCGCATCCGGGCATGGGCTCGGTCTGGGTGTTCGCGCGCACGGGCGAGCCGGTGCGCCGCATCCGCTGCTGTGAGGGCTTGCGCCCGATCAACGTCGCCTACAGCGGCCGCACGCTCTACGTCACCGAGGCCGACTCGGCGACCGTCCAGCGCGTCGAGCTCGACGTGCCCGGGCTGCCGCTCTACTCACACCAGGACTAGAGCGTCGGGCATCCCCGCTCCTTGGAGGCGCCCGGACTTCCCGGGCCGCTTGACAGGGGCCGGCCGGGGGCGCAATCCTGACGCGCGCCGGGGGGCAGGAGGGACGGGTTGGTGGCCGCGAAGGGGCGTCGAGAGCTTCTCTTCGTCGTTGCGGCGACGTGGTTCGCCGTCCTGTTTTCCGGTGCCTGGGCGCCCATCGCGTCCGCGGCGCCGCTGCCGAAGCCGGAATTTCCCGTCGTCTTCATCCACGGTCTGGGCGGCTCGCCGGGCGACTGGGACATCATCAAGAGCTACGTCGTCGCCAACGGCTGGACGTTCGGCGGGTCGCCGCGCTTCGATCGAAACTCGAATATCGTCGTCGGCACCGGCGTCGGCGATTTCTACACGATGGGTTTTTCCATCGCCAACCAGAACCTCGACCTCTTTCAACAGGGCTGGGAGATCGCCAAGGTCATCGAGGCGGTCGTCGCCCAGAACCCGGACCGCCCGCTCGTGATCCTCGTTGGCCACAGCATGGGCGGTCTCGGCGCCCGCGAGTACATACAGGGGCTGGCGCAGCTCGGCCTGAACCAGGCGCCGGTGTCCTATCGCAACGACGTCGCGCAGCTCGTGACGATCGGCACGCCCCATCGCGGAGCCGAGGTCCTGCTGGTCGACGATGGGACGCTCGATCCCGTGCTCATATCTCTCGGCTTTTCTCCCGGCGCGCCGGCCATCGTCGAGCTGACGCCGGGGAGCGCCGAGCTCGCGCGGCTGAACGACTTGAGCGCGCATCCGTTTCCCGACAACGTCCGGTACGCCTCCATCGTCGGCGTCGGCACGACCCTGCCCGTGGTGGCGCCACCCACGGATGGCGATGGGGTCGTGAGCTCGCAGTCCCAGAACCTCGGGCTGGTCCCCGGCGCGAGCGGATTGCTTCACGACGCGGTGTCCATCAATCTCGCGGCGGTCGAACCTCAGCACGCCGACTGCGTGTATCACGTGGTCTCCCCGGCGCTCTACCTGCCCCACTCCTGCGAACTGGACTTCGTCACCGTGCGGAACGCCCTCGTCAGCGAACTGGTGGGCCCGGCCGTCGGAACCGCCGCGATGGCCGTCATCAGGCGTGGTCGCGGGAGCGGGCGCGTGACGGGATCCGGCATCGACTGCGGCACCGCCTGCACGAACATCTACGACGCGGGCGCGATGCTGACGCTGACGGCCGTTCCGGATGACGGGATGATGCTGCTTCGCTGGGACGGCCCCTGCACCGGGAAGGCGCCGACGTGCACGGTCACGCTGGGAGCGGGCACCACCGTGGCGGCCACGTTCGTGCCGGCCGCGCGGCTGACCGTCGTGCGTAGCGGCTCCGCCGACGGCACCATCGTGAGCACCCCCGCGGGCATCGCTTGCGGCGCCGTGTGCTCGGCGTTGTTCGAGAAGGACTCCATCGTCCAGCTCGACGTCACGGCCGTCGCCGGGATCGGGCCCTACGCGGCGCTCGACTCATGGAGTGGCGCCCCGTGCGCCGAGACCGCGACGATCGGCCTCGGGAGGTGCTCGATCCGCCTCTCGGGCAACACCGTCGTCATGGCGACGTTCGTCAACCAGGTCCGCTACCGGATCTTCGTCCTGGAACCCTCCGGGAGGAACCTCGGGTCGTGCAACGATCTCTCCAGCGTCGGATACACGATCGACCCTCCCTTCACGCTCGTCTTTGACGTCGTTCCGTACTGTCAACGCTTCGTTGCGACCGAGACGCCCGTCACGTTCGGTTACACCGCGTCCAGCGGATTCACCACGACCGGCTGGTTGGTGAGGCAGGAGGGGACGGGCAAGGCCCGCGAATTGCCCGGCGCCCTCGTGACCGTGACTCCCACGCTGAGCGAGATCAAGCACGGCAGTCTGCTCGTCGGTCCGTTCGTCAACGCGTCGGGCGGCCACTGGAGTGTTCCGATCACGATCCCGAACACGAGTGACACGTACTCGTTCTCGGACCCCGGCTCCTATTGGCTCGGCTACTGCTGGCTCAACGGATGTGACGGCGGCAGCGTGGTTCTGAACCCTGCTCCGTTCACCCACGGCACCCTCGGCGGTGAGGGCTTCGGGCTCATCCAGTCGTGTGCCTTGTCCCAGTATTCCGGCGTGTACGGCTGGACGGAAGCCACGTGGTTCCAGTACACGGCGACCCGCGCCGGTACGGCCATCGTCGTTGGGGGCGACCCCACCCTCGTCAGCGGTTTCCTGGCCACCGCGGTCTCGGTGTACCGCGCGCCGGACAAGGGCGAGCTGGGATGCTCGCAAGGCGATGGCGGCAGACCAACACGGGTCGCGGTCGATCTCGAGCCGGGCGTGACGTATTTGATCCGGCTCGGGTTCGTCGGCGCCAGCGCCCCGGGACTTCCCGACAGCAGCCGCAGGCTGTCCTTCAGCTTCGTCCCTCGCACGCCCTCCGGTGTCCATCCACTGGACATCGCGCTCGTCGGGCCGGGGGCCATCGCCGGTCGCGTGCGGAGCACCTCGGGAGCGATCGACTGCAAGGTCGGGACGACGTATGCCGCCTCGCTCTCGCTCCCCGGCGACACCGGAGCTCCGCTCAGCTTCTGCTCCGACAGTTTCGCGGCCGGGCAAGTGGTGACGCTGAACGCGACCACGACGTCGTCCAAGGCGGTCTTCACACGCTGGAGCGGCGCGTGCAACACCACGGGGCCCTGCACCGTGACGCTCGACGCCGCGAAGTTCGTGGTCGCGAACTTCGACGACATCGCGCCCGGGACGGGCGGACCCCCGTGGTTCGTTCCCCCGACGCCGGTGGCTCCGATCTCTACCTTCGCCGGCGGCATCGTGACGTTCATGTGGACGCCGGCGTGGTTCCAGAGCAACCTGGGCCTGGACAGCCGGGTGGTGGGGTATCAACTGTGGGTGGCCGACAGCGGTGCCCGGCGGCGGTTCCTCGGCTTCTTCAACGACGAGGAGCTCGGGTGCGGCGTCGAGACGGTGAGCGGGGGGCCGGCGCCGCTCGCTGTGCGCATCACGAAGAACTGCTCCGTCGACGTCCCGCTCGACACCCTGGTGCCCGGTGACGCCACGTGGTGGGTGGCTCCGGTCGCTCCGGCGGGGGGGACCTCTCAGCTTCAGACCCTGCGCTCCTACACGCTGACCTCCTCATTCACCGCGACGCTGGCGCCGACGCTCACCGTCAGCCCGTCGAGCCTCGCGTTCGGCGACGTGGACGTTGGCGGCCAGGCCGACTTGACGGTCAGGGTGGAGAACACCGGCCAGGGCGTGCTGAGCGGAGCGCCGACCGTGAGCGGGACGGGCTTCCGCAACACGGGACCGCTCTCGTACAGCCTCGGCCCCGGACAGTTCACGATCCTCAGGGTGACGTTCAGCCCGGGGTCAGGCGGCAGCGCGACGGGGACCCTGACCTTGACGGGCGCGGGCGGCGCGACCATCCCGTTGAGCGGAAGGGGTAAGACACCTCCCGCTCGGATCACCGTGAACAAGCTGGGCACGGGCACCGGGACCGTGACCAGCGCCACGGGCGTCTCGTGCGGCGGCGTCTGTTCGCAGGTCCTCGGCGGTGACAGCATCGTCACCCTGACCGCCGCGGCCGATGCGGGCTCGACGTTCGGTGGATGGACTGGTGGGGGCTGCAGCGGAACCGGGCCGTGTACGGTCGTGCTCACGTCCTCCGTCACGGTGGCGGCGACGTTCACCGCTGCGGCGGGTCAGGTCGGCCTGTCCGTCGTCATCCGCGGCTCGGCGGCGGGCACGGTGGCGGGGAATCTTGGCGTGATGTCCTGTCCGTCGAGCTGCGCCCGGCTCTATCCGATCGGGACGCCGGTGACCCTGACCGCCAGCGCGCCCCCCGGGTCGTCCTTCAAGGGATGGTCCGGCGCCGGCTGCAGCGGCACGGGGCTCTGCGTCGTGACGCTCGCCGCCGTACAGTCTGTCGCCGCGATCTTTTCGGCAGCCTACACCGATCCCGATCCAGTGGCCGCGGCGAGCATCGTCCGGGCGATGGACATCACGCAGCTTCGCTCGGCCGTCAACAAGCTGCGCGCCCAGAACTTCGGGCTGCCGGCGTTTGATTTCACCGATCCCGATCTCGCGGTAGGCGCCACGATTCGAGCCATTCACTTCACCGAGCTGCGCACGGCCCTTGGTGAAGCCCACGTGCAGGCCGGCGTGGCTATTCCGGGCTACACCGATTCGGCGATCACGTTGCACGTCACCGCCGTCAGGGCTGCCCATCTGAACGAGTTGCGCAACGCCGTGCGCGGGCTGGAATGACCACCCTCGAGCGGCGCCGAGCGCGTCTATGTTGGCGCTGGTGAACACGGGACGCGACCAGGAAGGGGACGGGCCGGGCACGCGATCACTCACAGGACTACTAGTGCCGGTCGAGGAAATGAGTGACTATTACGCCTGAGAAGCCGTCTCGACGAAGCGTCTCTGAGGGAGGGGCACCGTGCCTGACAGATCACTCGTTCCCGTGGTGGCGGTTGCTCTGCTGTTGGCCGCGCTTCCCGCCTGGAGCCAGGAGTTGCCCGAAGGACAGGGGAAGGACCTCGTCGCCGCGCATTGCAACAGCTGCCATCCGTTCTACGCGCGCGTCGGCGCCGGATACACTCCCAGGGGCTGGATCACCGTCATGCGCATGATGGCGAATCACGGAGTGACCTTGCCGGCGGATCAAGTTGTCACGATCACCGAGTACTTGACCAGGAACTTCCCGGAGAAGGCGAAGCCCGCCGGCGTCGTGATCTCGGGCCCCGCCAAGATCTCGATCACCGAGTGGGTGGTGCCGACGCCCGGGTCGCGACCGCACGATCCGCTGGCGACCGCCGACGGATCAGTCTGGTACACGGGTCAGATGAACAACGCGCTGGGCCGGCTCGATCCGAAGACCGGCCGCTTCAAGGAATATCTCCTCAAGACGCCTCACTCCGGACCGCACGGCCTGGTCGAGGACAAGGATGGCAACATCTGGTACACCGGCAACACCGGAGCCATGGTCGGCAAGCTCGACCCGAAGACGGGCGCCGTCACCGAGTACAGAATGCCGGATCCCGACGTGAAGGATCCGCACACGCTGATTTTCGACCGGAGCGGGATCCTATGGTTCACGGCGCAGAACGCCAACCGGGTGGGACGGCTCGACCCGAAAACCGGCGAGATCAAGCTGCTCACGCCGCCGACGCCGAAGTCGCGCCCCTATGGCATGGCGGTGAATTCGAAGGGCACGGTGTTCTACGTCGCGTTCGGCGCGAACAAGGTCGGTAGCGTCGATCCGAAGACGCTGGAGATTCGCGAGTATCCGTTGCCGGATCCGGCGTCACGCCCGCGGCGCATCACGATCACCGGCGACGACGTCGTGTGGTACAGCGACTTTTCGCGCGGGTATCTGGGTCGTCTCGACCCCGCAACCGGCAAGGTGAGCGAGTGGCCGTCGCCGAGCGGGCCGAAGTCCGAGCCTTACGGCATCTCGGCGATCAACGACATCATCTGGTACAGCGAGTCCGGAACGACCCCGAACACGGTCGTGCGCTTCGATCCCAAGACCGAGAAGTTCCAGAGCTGGGCGATTCCGGGCGGCGGCAACATCGTGCGCAACACGTCGGTCACGCGCGACGGCGACTTCGTGCTCGCAAACAGCCTGGTCAATGCCGTGACCGTGGTGAAGATCTCGAAGTGAAGTGAAGGGTATCGCAGCCGCTAGCCTCGCTTCAGTTCCTGTCGCGCGAGCCGGGCCCCGGCGGTCAGCCGCTTGAGCTTCTCGAACGCCACCCACCGCGGCACGGGGAAGAATCCGCAGTCGGGAATCAACGACAGCCGCTCGGCGGGGATGTACTTCAGGCAGAGGCGGACCCGCTCCGCGATGTCCTCCGGCGTCTCCATGTAGAAGGACTTCACGTCGACCACGCCGCAGGCCACGTCGCGATCCACGCCGACCTCCTTCCACATCTCGATCTCGGCCATCTCGCGGTTGGCGTACTCGAAGACGAACTGCTGGCATTTGGTCTCCAGCAGCGCCGGGAACATCCAGCGGTAGCTCCGCTTGCCGCGCGGGCGCGACAGCAAGTTGCCGAAGCAGACGTGGTAGCCGATCTTCGCCTTCACGCCCTCGACGCAGGCGTTGAACATCTTCACGTACTCGTGCGCCTGGCCGGGCACGATGGCGGCCGAGGGCTCGTCCACCTGGATCCAGTCCGCGCCGGCCGCGGCCAGCGCGCGGAGCTCCGCGTTGACCGCGGGCACCAGGTCCCAGCAGAGCGCCAGGCGGTCGTTGTCGTAGGCGTCGCCCGGGCGCGTCTGGATGTGGATGGACAGCGTCACGGGGCCGGGGCACGTCGCCTTGACCGGCTTGTCGGTCTGCGTCTTGAGGTACTTGAACTCGTCCACCGTGCCGAGGCCCTTCGGCACCGTGATCTTCCGCGTCGGCCGGTAGCGCGGCACGCTGTCGTAGGCGTAGAGCCCCGTCTTCCGGAGCGGCTCGAGGATCTCCAGCCCGTCCATCTTGCCGTAGAAGCTCTGGACGAAGAAGAAGCGGCGCATCTCGCCGTCGCAGATCACGTCGACGCCGGCGCGCTCCTGGTCGCGGATCGCGAGCTGCGTCGCATCGTCGAAGGTCTCCCGGACGTCGGTCTGCCCGTACTCCTCCGCCTTGATCTTGTCGAGCGCGGTCCAGAACCAGCCGGGGAAGCCGTGACTGCCCATCACGTGCGTGTACAGGAGCGGGAGCGTCGAGGCCATGTGCGGTCCTTTCCTAGAAGAGATGCTTTTGGATCTTGCCCACCGAGGTGCGCGGGAACGCGTCGCGGAACTCCACGACCTCCGGCACCTTGAAGCCGGACAGTCGCGTCCGGCACCAGGCGACGAGCTCGTCGCGCGTCGCGGCGGTGCCGTCCTTCAGAATGACGTACGCCTTGATGGCCTGGTCGCGGACGGGATCGGGGACGCCGACCACGGCGGCGTCGAAGACCGCCGGGTGTTGCTTCAGGGTCTCCTCCACCTCCGAGGCGGACACGTTCTCGCCGGCGCGCTTGATCATGTCCTTCTTCCGGTCCACGAAGAAGAAGCAGCCGTCCTCGTCCATGAAGGCCTGGTCCCCGCTGTGGAGCCACCCGTCGCGCAGGGTGTCGGCCGTGGCCGTGGGGTTCTTGAAGTAGCCCTTCATGAGGGTGACGCCGGGCACCCCTGATACGACCAATTCGCCGACGGTGCCCGGCGGCACCTCCTTGCCGCTCTCGTCCACCACCTTGCACTCGTAGCCGAGCACGGGCATGCCCATGGAGAGCGGCTTGCGCGGCAGATCCAGCGGCTGCATGAGCGGAAGGCTCATGGTCTCCGTCATGCCCCAGATCTGCATGAGCGGCGCGCGGAAGCGCGCGTGCCACTCCTCGAACTGCTGCGGGGTGACGTTCTGGGCGTAGGAGACGGCGCGGAGCCGCGTCCCGCCGTCGGCGGCGCCGCGCGGCTGGGCCAGCAGCATGCGAATGGGTGCGGCGAAGAGCGCCGCGAGCGTGACCTCGTGGCGGGTGGCCTGCTCGACGAAGCGCGTCGCGCTGAAGCGCTCCATGAGGGCCACGCTGCCGCCTGCCAGCAGCATGGGCAGGAAAGCGTGGAGCTGCGCCCCCGCATGAAACAGCGGCAGCACGATGAGGTGACGGTCGTCGGGTCCGACGCGCATGGCCTTGGCCATGACCTCGCCGCCGTAGACGTAGTTGGCGTGGGTCAGCAGCACACCCTTGGGCTTGGAAGTCGTGCCCGAGGTGTACTGCATCGAGATCTCGTCGAGCGGGGCGACGTGCGCGTCGGGCGCGGTCGCGGGCAGCCCCGTCACGAGCGGATCGAGCGGACGGCACTCGATGACGTCGCGGAGGGCGGGGCAGCGCGAGCGGGCCGCGTGCACGGGCGCCGCGTACTGGGGCTCGGTGATGGCCACGCGCGCTTCGGAGTGCCCGAGGATGTACTCCATCTCGTCCGCCGTGGAGACGGGGTTGGTGGGCACCATGACGGCGCCGATCTTGGCGGCCGCCATCCAGAAGAGGAGGAACTCGGGGCAGTTGCCGAGGTGGAGGTTGAACTTGTCGCCGTGCCCGAGGCCGCGCGCCAGGAGTAGATGGGCCGCGCGGTTCACCGCCTCGTCGAACCGACGCCAGGTCCACGGGCCCTGCCGCCCGCCCGCGGCGTCTTCGAAGACGAGGAACGGGCGGTCGGGGAAGCGGCGCGCCTTGTCCTCGAGCGCGCCCCTGAGCGTGCGATTGCCCGTGATCAGCATCGCCGTCTCCCGCCCCTCACAGCCCGAACCTCGCGCGCGCGGCCGGCGGCAACGCCGCCGCCTCGAGGCCGTCCGCTGCCCCCTGGACATCGCCCGTCACCGCCGCCAGCTGGAGCGCGGCGAAGGCCGGGTGCGCCACGCCCACGTCGGTGAACCAGTAGAGCGGGACGCCCTGGCTCACGAGCCGGCGCTGGAAGTCTCGACGCAGCTTCGTGTCGGCGTGGATCGCGGCGGGATCGCGCCCGCGTTCCAGCGCGAAGGCGGCCAGCGCGCCCGCCGCCTCGCCGGTGTTCCACTCGACGGGATGGAGGCGATAGCAGCCGTTGGTGATGTGGGTCGTGCCGAGGTTCTTGGCGCCGGCGAGGAGGTTCTTGACCCTCACGGGGATGAGCGCGCCGAGCGGGATCTGGAAGGGCCGGGTCCGGCAGGACACGCCCACGTCGTCGGCGCCCGAGTTGTGTATGTCGATCGGATACCAGCCGACGCCGACCGAGTCCTCGAAGTGCCGGGCCCTCGCCCCGCGCTGGTACTCGGCGGAGACCTCCTGCTCGACGATCGTCTTGAGGGCCCGGATGCGCCGGCACTCCCGTATATAAGGATGCTTGCCGAGGGCGTCGTCGGTGGCGAAGACGTCGGGCCGCGGCTCGAGCTCGGGGAATCCCGGCGCGGCGCCGGGCCGCGGCGCCTCGGTCTGGAGCCAGTGGAGGAAGCCCAGGCTCACGCGCTTGGCGTCCTGGAGCGCCCGCGCCTGCTCGAGATGCCCACGGTCGAGGATGCTCTGGTCGCGGTAGTCGTTGCCGGGCCAGTTGAGCATGCTGATGTCGCTGGCGTAGCCGCCGCCGGACGGGAAGAGGCTCCCGTCGATGAGGCGGCGATACGTCCAGAGCCCGCCCTTGGTGCCGGGAGCCTGCTCGAGAACCTGATATTCGAGCCAGCGCGTCTCCTCGCCATAGATCTCGCCGCCATGGACGTGGATGCGCAGCGAGTAGGGCTGGCCGTCGCGGTAGTGCTCGTAGCGCTCGGGCTTCGGCATCACGTGCGCGCCATCTCGCCCGGTGCGCCCGAGGACGAAGGTATACGTGAAGCTCTGAACGCAGTGGGGCTTGGGCTCGAGCGGTTGGGCGTGGGGCTCGTTCGTCTCGGCCTTCGTCTCCGCGCCGACCACGTACTCAGCCCCAACCATGGGCAGCAGGTCCCCGAGCTCGGTGGCGTCGACGACGATCCGGGCGCGGATGCGCACCCAGCGCCGCTCATCCAGGTCGACCGCGAGCACGCTCTCGACGCGGTCCGCCTTGGTCTGGGCGCTCGCGACCTTGGTGCGCGTCAGGATGGCGAGCCGCCCCGACTCCACGAAGGGCCGCGCCATGGCGTGCAGCGCGTCGACCGCCACGCGCGGCTCGAAGGCCAGCCGCGTGACCCAGCAGCGGCCCGGGTTGGGGTGCGGTTGCGCGGCGAGGTCAGGGGAGAGCCGGCGGTAGTGATCGCGGATCGCTTCACGCAGGGCGTAGTAGCTCCGTGTCCCGCCGAACCGCTCGATGTGCTCGTGCTCGTCGAGCGCCGAGACGCCCTGCGCCGTGAGCTGGCCGCCGATCCAGTCCGTTTCTTCGAGCAAGCACACACGCCGATTTGCGCGTGCCGCCGCCAGCGCCGCCGCGACGCCGCCCGTCCCGCCTCCCACGACGAGGACGTCGCAGGTCTTTTCATCGACGCTCGAGCCCGGCTGGCCGCAGTCCACGACGGCCGCGGCGGGATCGCCGGTCGCCCGCACCGCCATCACGTCGAGCAGCGTCGCCACGGTCTGCTCAGGCACCCAGGTAGAGCTTGCGGACGACGTCGGTCCGCTGGAGCTCGGCGGCGGTGCCCCGGAGTGAGACGTGGCCCGACTCGAGGAGATACGCGCGGTCGGCCAGCTCGAGGGCCATGGCGGCGTTCTGCTCGACCAGCATGATCGTCAGCCCGCGGCTCGCGAGCTCGCGGATGATCCGCGCGATCTCGCTCACGACGATCGGTGCGAGCCCGAGCGACGGCTCGTCGAGCAGCAGGCACTTGGGCCGCGCCATGAGCCCGCGCCCGATGGCCAGCATCTGCTGCTCGCCGCCCGAGAGCGAGCCTCCCCGCTGCTGGAGTCGCTCGCGCAGCCGCGGAAATAGCTCGTAGACGTTCTCGAGGTCGCCGCCGATGGCGCCGCGGTCCGGCCGCTGGTAGGCGCCCATCTTGAGATTGTCGAGCACCGTGAACTTGGGGAAGATCTGCCGCCCCTCCGGGACGAGCACGAGGCCGCGCCCGACGCGCTCGAAGGGCAGGAGCCGCGTGATGTCCTCGCCCAGGTAGCGGATGCGCCCGGACGAGGGCCGCTTGAGTCCGGCGATGACACGCAGGGTCGTCGTCTTGCCGGCGGCGTTGGGGCCGATCATGGAGACGATCTCGCCGCGGTCCACCGTGAGGCTCACGCCGTGAAGAACGTGCACCTTGCCGTAGTGGCAGTCGATGCGCTCAAGCTCGAGCATGGCCCGCTCCGAGGTATGCCTCGATCACCGCCGGCTCGTTCAGGACCTGCTCGGGCGGCCCCTCCGCGATCTTCTGACCGTAGTTGAGCGCGATGACCCGGTCGGCCAGGCCGCGGAGGAAGCCGATCTTGTGGTCGACCAGGCAGAGCGTCGTGCCGGCGGCGTGGACCTTGTCGAGCACGGCCTCGAGGTTGCGGATCTCGTCGCGCCCGAGGCCGGAGGCCGGCTCGTCGAGGAGCAGGAGCTCCGGCTCGCACATGAGGGCCATGGCGAGGCCGAGCATCTTCTCCTCGCCGTAGGAGAGGTTGCCCGCGAGCTGGTCGGCGGCGCCACCGAGGTTGCAGAGTGCCAGCACCTCGCCCGCGCGCCCGGCCAGGCGGCGTTCGACCCCGCGCGCGGCGCCGATGATCTCGAGTCCGCGGCGCAGGCCGAGCGCGCGCTTGAGCGCCAGGTGGCTCGCCACGCGGACATTGTCGAACACGCTCAGCTCGGCGAATACCTGTGGATTCTGAAAGGTCTTGACCACGCCCAGGCCGGCGATGATGTCGGGGCGCACCTCCTGGATCTCGCGGCCCTTCCATAGCACCTGGCCCGACGTGGGCGACAGCAGGCCCGCCATCATGCTCAGGAGCGTCGTCTTGCCCGAGCCGTTCGGGCCGATGATGCCGACGATCTCGCGGGGCTCGACGTGGAAGGACACGCCGGCAACCGCGACGAGGCCGGCGAAGTGCTTGCTGAGGCCGCGCACCTCAAGCGCCACGCTTCGACCTCCACGCGGTGAGCGTGCCGACGATGCCGCGCGGCATCACGAGGATGGTGAAGATCAGGATCGCGCCGTAGAGGATGGCGCGCAGCTCGGCGCGGAGATCGATGGCGTGCGGCAGCCCCGTCAGCACGAGCGAGCCCACGATCGGCCCGATGAGCGTGCCCTGACCCCCCAGCAGCACCATGGCCAGGACCTCCATGGACTGGTTGATGCCGAGATAGCCCGGGTCGATGTAGCCGGTGTAGTAGCCGTAGAGGCCGCCCGCGAAGGAGGCGAGCGCGTTCCCGACGGCGAAGGAGAG
>JBGQEL010000074.1:0-20820 GCA_041496385.1 Methylomirabilia bacterium
ATGTACGCGTACGCGGTCTTCGATCGCGAGGCGCGCCAGCTCCACGTCGCACGCGACGTCCAGGGCGAGAAGTCGCTCTACGTGTACGAGGACGCCGAGCGCGTCGTGGTTGCCTCGGAGATCCGCGCGCTCCACGCGCTGGTGCCCGGGATCGCCCTCGACCCGCAGGCGCTCCGCGACTACTTCCGGACGCGCCACCTGATGCTGTTCGATCGCACGGTCCATGGGGCGGTCCGCGAGCTGCGGCCGGGCCACCTGGAGACGCTGGATCTCGACACGTTCAAGTGGTCGGAGACGCGCGTGTCGAGGCTCAGTGAGTGGATCGACCCGCCGCGCCTCGCGGACAACGCGCGGCGGTCCGTCGAGAGCCTGGCCGACGAGCTGGACGGCCTCCTCGCCACCTGCGTTCGCGAAATGATCCCCGCGCGGCGGTACGCCGCGGTGGTCAGCGGGGGGGTGGACTCGTCGCTGCTCGCGCGCCACCTCGTGTCCCACGGCGATCCGGACCTGCTCGTCGCGGTCAACCACGTGGGAAAGGACCGGATCAGCGCCGATCTGGCGGCCTTCGAGCGGGTGCTCGGCCGCCCGATCCGCACCCTGAGCGTGGACGCGGCCGGCTACGCGGCCGAGATCGGCCGGTGCCAGCAGACGTGCGGGAGTCCGCTGCACGCGCACTCGTTCGTCCCACAGTCGCAGCAGTGCGCGCTCGTCCGGAGCGCGGGCTGCAAGGTTCTCTTCGGTGGCGAGGGCGCGGACGAGCTGTTCGGCGGCTACGACGCCTACCTGGACGCCCACGAGCCCGCGGGGCGCTACAGCCCGTCGCCCTACACCGCGCATCTGACGCCGCGCGTGAGCTTCGGCGAGGACGCCCCGGAAACCCTCCAGGCCGCGCTGGCGGCCGCCTGGCGCGAGGCGCTCGACGCCTATGCCTTCGTGGAGGACGGTGAGGACCGGGCCGCGCTCGCGATGATGTACTGCGACGCCGTCGTCCAGCTGCCGGCGGTCGGGCTCCGCGGCGCCGACCTGATGTCGATGATGTGGAGCGTCGAGACACGAAGTGTCTACCTGCGCCGGCCCCTCGTCGCGTTCGCCCTCAACCTGCCGCGCGCGCTCAAGGTCGATCGCGGCGAGGGCGTGGCGCCGCTGCTCCGGGCCAAGCCCCTCCTCAAGCGGCTCTTCGTGCGTCACTATGGAGCCGCGCTGCTCGCCGAGAAGCAGGGGTTCGCGGGCTTTCCCAACGAGGCGGCGGACTGGCTCGGCGCTCCCGACGACTACCTCGTCGGGCGGTCGCTGGGCATCGCGCCCGGCTCGCTGGCGACCGGCTGGGCCGACCGCGCGACGGCGTGGAAGCTCATCAACCTCGAGTACTTTCTGCGACAGAGGGCCGCGTGAAGGAATCGGAGATCCGCCCCGAGGCGCTCTTCGGCCGGTACCTCGAGCTCGTGCGCGGGAGCGGGGAGCAGATCCTCCGGTCCAGCGCGGAGTTCGTCCGCGTGCCGTGTCCCGGCTGCGGCGCGGAGGACGGGGAGACGGTCTTCAAGAAGGAGGGCTTCCAGCACGAGCTGTGCGGCTCTTGCGGGTCGCTCTTCGTCTCCCCACGCCCGTCGCCGGCGCTGCTCGACCGCTACTACACCGAGTCGGAGGCGGTGCGCTTCTGGCGCACGCACTTCTTCAAGGAGACCGCCGAGGCTCGGCGCGAGAAGATGTTCCGCCCCCGCGCCGAGGAGGCCGCGGCGTTGGCCCGGGCCGAGGGGTTGGGCGCGGGCGCGACGCTCGCGGACGTCGGCGCCGGCTACGGCATCTTTCTCGAGGAGATCGCCAAGCAGGGCGTCTTCTCCACCGTGATCGGCGTCGAGCCGGCGCCCGCGCTGGCGGAGGAGTGCAGGGAGAAGGGCTTCACGGTGTTCCAGATGAAGGCCGAAGCGGTGCCGCCGGGTACGGTGCGCGCCGACATCGTGACCGCCTACGAGGTCCTCGAGCACGTGTTCGACCCCTGCGAATTCCTCCAGGGGGTTAGCCGGTTGCTGCGGCCGGGCGGCCTCCTGCTATTCACGACGCTGACCGTCTCCGGGTTCGACATCCAGGTGCTCTGGGAGCACTCGCGGAGCGTCTCGCCGCCCCAGCACCTGAACCTGCTCTCGCTCGAAGGCGTACGGCGCCTCGTCCGGCGCAGCGGGCTCGTCCTGGCGCGCCTGGACACACCCGGTCGGCTCGACATCGACATCGTCCGCAACGCCGCCCGCGTCGACCCCGAGATCGTGCTCCCGCGCTTCGTTCAGCGGGTACTTGAGCGCGGACCCGCAGCCGAGAGCGAGTTCCAGGACTTCCTGCAGCGTCACCACCTGAGCTCCCACGTCCGTGCGCTCGTGAGAGCGTGAGGAGGCGTCGATGAAGATCGTCGGCATTATTCCCGCCCGCATGGCGGCCGCGCGGTTTCCCGGAAAGCCCCTGGCCCCGCTCGCGGGGCGCACGATGATCGAGCACGTGTACCGGCGCGCCGCGCGGGCCAAGCACTTGGCGGAGGTGTACCTCGCCACCTGCGACCAGGCGATCTACGACGCGGTCCGCGGCTTCGGCGGCCGCCCGCTGATGACGGCGGACACCCACGTTCGGTGCACCGACCGCGTGGCCGAGGCGGCCGAGGCGATCGAGGCCGACATCGTCGTCAATATCCAGGGAGACGAGCCGCTCATCCATCCGGACGCGATCGACCAGCTGTGCGAGGCCGCGCTGGCCCATCCGGACCTGCCCTGCGTGAACCTGGGCAACGTCATGACCCGCGAGGAGGACTTCCGCAACCCGAACCAGATCAAGGCGGTGTGCGACGGCGCGGGCAACGCCCTCTACATGTCCCGCCAGCCCATCCCGACGACCAGGGCCTGGGGCAGTACGCAGGTCGTGCGACAGCTCGGGATGATCGCCTTCCGCCGCGAGTTCCTCCGGACGTTCGCGGCCCTGGCGCCGACACCGCTGGAGCAGGCGGAGTCGGTCGACATGCTGCGTGCGATCGAGCACGGCTATCGCGTGCGCATGGTGCTCAGCTCGCACGAGTCGTTCGGCGTCGACACGCCGGATGACCTCCGCGTCGCCGAGGCGCGGCTCGCCAGCGACTCGCTCGCCGCCGAGCTCTTCACGGGCGCCGGACGCTAGCCGGAGAGCCTCGGAACCCCTCACGGCCGCATGCGCACCTGGAGATTCGGATTCGTCGCTCGCCTCGTCCTCCTCCTCGTGCTCATGCTCGTCGTCGTCGAGTCTGCGGTGGTCGGGGCGCTGTATGTGAATCGCGTGCTCCGGCGAGGCCAGCCGATCGTCGAGTTTCTCGGCTCGTTCTGGATCACCCGGCCTCTGCTGATCTTCGCCCGCTCCGCCGAGAATGCCGCCTTCTACGCCGGGGCCAGGCAGCAAGACCTCGGCTACCTGTCGCCGACGAATCCGGTCAACTGGCAGCGCTTCTATCCCGCCGACGGGCTGCTGGGCCACCGCACCGGCAGGAACGTCAAGGCAACCGACGTCCGGCAGTACATGTACCTGACCAACGCGCAGGGGTTCGTGTCCATCGGGGAAGCGGACTACCAGTATGAGAAGGTGAAGCCCTCCCACGCGTACCGCATCATCGTGGTCGGGGGCTCCACGGTGCTCGGTCAGGGCGTCGAGCATCCCCGGGGGAACCTGGTGGCGGCGATCAAGCGCGCCCTCGAGCCGATCGTCCGCGGCAAGCAGCTCGAGGTCATCAACGCCTCGGTGGGCGGCTACGCGTCACGCCAGGAACTGCTTTACCTGATGTCCGAGCTCGCCTACTACCATCCCGATCTCGTGATCGTCTACGACGGCTGGAACGATCAGGTCTACAACAACCAGCTGATGGCCGTGTACGGCGACGACCTGGTCCCGCTCAAATCGGCGACGCACTACCGCAACGAGCAGCGCCTCAACGCCAGCTACTCCGTCACCGGCAGCCTGCTGATCTTCACGGGCATGGCGGTCGGATCGGCAGACGCCTACTTGTCTCAAACAGCCACCTACGCGCTGTTCAAGGGACTCGTCGGCAAGCTCTCCGCCCCGGTGTCGCCGACGTACGGGTACTCCCCGAGGAGCGTCGAGATGTATCGGGAGAACTGGGAGGAGATGATCTCGGTCGCGAGGCTGCATGGCTTCCCGATCGCGCTGTTCCTCCAGCCCCTGATGGGCGTCGACCAGAAGGTACTGACGCCGGAGGAGCAGGGATACCTGCGCCTCGTCGCCGACATGGACGTCCGGACGAAGTTCTACGGCGACGCCCGGGCCATGGTGGCGACGCTGCGCGAACGGTACGGCCGCGACCCGGGGGTCTGCGCCGCCGACCTCTCGCACGCGTTCACGGGCGTGGCGGGAACCGTGTACGCCGATTCCGGGCACCTCGTCGCAACGGGGAACGAGATCGTCGCCCGGAACATCGTCGCGTCGCTGCAGGGTTGCGAGCTTCTCCGGTGAATTGACGCGACGGACGCCATGGATCGACTACGAGTCGGCATCGTCGGCTACGGCAGGATCGGCCGCCTCCGCGGGGAGCTGGTGGCGCGTCACCCCGGATTCACACTGACGGCCGTGGCCGACGCCGCCGGCCCGGCGGCGGGCGCGGTGCCCGAGTGTCCATTCTTCTCGGATCCCGCGGAACTTCTGCGCCGCGACCTCGACGCCGTCTTCGTGTGCACGCCGAACGCCGTGACCCCCGACCTCGTGGTGGCGGCGCTCGACGCGGGCCGCCACGTCTTCGCCGAGAAGCCGCCGGGGCGCACGCTCGACGACGTCCGGCGCATCCGCGCGGCGGAGGCGCGGCACCCGGGGCTCAAGCTGAAGTTCGGCTTCAACCATCGCGAGCACGAGAGCGTCCGGCTCGCGGCCTCGCTCGTGCGGTCGGGCGAGCTGGGCCGGCTCATGTGGATGCGCGGTGTCTACGGCAAGGCGGGAGGCCCCGAATTCGCGCGGGACTGGCGGAGCGATCCGGCCGTCGCCGGGGGTGGGATCCTGCTCGACCAGGGTATCCACATGCTCGATCTATTCCGTCTCTTCGGCGGGGAGTTCGAGGAGGTCAAGAGCTTCGTCGGGCGGACGTTCTGGACGGTCGGCCTGGAAGACAACGCCTTCGCGCTGCTGCGCGGCGCCGACGGGCGCGTGGCGATGCTGCACTCGTCCTCGACGCACTGGAGCCACACGTTCCGCCTCGAGATCTACCTGAGCGACGGCTACCTGGTGCTGCAGGGCCTCCTCACCGGGACCCGGACCTATGGCCGGGAGACGCTCGTGCTCGGCCGGCGCGACTGGAACGATCCGGATGGGGCGCGCGGCACGCCGCGCGAGGAGCGTTATCACTTCGACGAGGACCGCTCCTGGGAGCGCGAGCTCGACGACTTCGCCGCCTGCATCGTCGGCGACCAGGCGGTCTCGAGCGGCAGCTCGCTCGACGCGCTACGCGCCATGGAGCTGGTGTCGCGCATCTACGGCGACGACGCGGAGGAGGGCGCGCGATGAGGCGGGTCGTGACGGGTGGCGACCTGTCCCAGCGCGAGGTGCGCCCCGAGGCGCTGCTCGACCGGTACTTGAGCCTGGTCGAGGCGGACCTCCAGTCCCTCGGTGTGCTCCCACAGCACGGACGCGAGCGTCCCTGCCCGGCCTGCGGTCATCCGGGAGCGCCGGCGTTCGAGCGGTTAGGCTTTGCGTACCACGCCTGTCGCGACTGTGCCTCGCTCTTTGCCTCGCCGCTGCCCGATCCTTCCGCCCTCGAGCGCTATCACCGGGAGGGTCGCGCCGAGCGCTACTGGCGCGAGCAGGTCCTCACGGCGACGGCCGCGGTGCGGGCGCGCTACACCCGCGGCCCGCGGATGCACTGGGTGACCGGCACGGCGACGGCACGCCTTGGAGGGGGGCTCACGGTGTGCGAGCTGGGCGGCCCCAACCCGCTGGACCGCGAGCTCCTGATGGGCTCGGCGGCCTTCGGAGCCTACGTCAGTGCCTCGCTCGCAGAGGAGACGCCGCGGGGAGCTCCGGTGGCGGACGTCGTTCTCGCCTTCGAGGCGCTCGAGCGCGCTCCCGATCTCGCGCGGGCGCTCCAGCGGTGCCGCGGGCTCGTCCGGCCTGCCGGGCTCCTGTTCGTCAGCACGCTGTCGGGCAGCGGGTTCGAGGTGCGGCTGCTCGGCGCGCGCATGCGCTCGCTGGTTCCGCCGGTGCACCTTCAGCTCCTGTCGCGGCCGGGCTGGGTGGCGGCGCTCGACCGGGCCGGCTTCACGCTGCTCGAGTACAGCACCCCCGGCGCGCTGGACGTCCAGGCCGTCGCGGACGCCTGCCGGCGCGATCCGAACCTGCGCCTGCCCCCGATCGTGGACGAGCTCGTCCGGCACGAGGACGACGACGTGCTCAGCGCGTTCCAGGAAGTGCTCCAGCAGGCGGGCCTGAGCGCCCACGTGCAGCTCGTCGCCGCCGCCGACCCGGCGTTCCGCGGAGAGTGACCATGGCCGAGTCCATCGCCCAGCCCGAATACAAAGCCTACGCGCGCCTCCCGCGTGACCACGCCCGCGACGCCGCCCGCGCGGCCTCCGCGCTCGACACGCTGCTCGAGACGGCGCGCCGGGTCGAGAGTCCTCTGCTGCGGGACGTGAAGCCGGTCATCGCGATCGCGCTGAAGTGGAAGTTCGACTATCTCGCGAAGACCCTCGACTCGCCGTTCGAGATCGAGCGCGACGTGGCCTACTGGACCGATCTTCTCCGGGTGCTCAAGACCCTCGGCGAGCAGCGCTGGTTCGAGCTCGCCGCCGCGGGCGGGTCGGCAATGGACGTGTGGGAGCGAACCGCGCACGGCTTCGACGTCGGCTGGACGACGACGACGCAGGGCGAGCGCTTCCAGGCCTCGCGCGAGATCGCGCGCGAGCGCCTGACGCAGATCCTCGCGATGCTGGGCGGCGAGGGATGGGTGCGGGGCAAGGAGATCCTCGACAGCGGATGCGGTCCGGGGCGCTACGTCGACCTCCTGCGCCACCTGGGGCCACGCCGGATCGTCGGGCTCGACCAGGGGCCGGCGCTCGTCGACACCCTGCGCGAGCGCTTCCGCGGTGTCGCCGCGGTGGAGATCGTGCAGGGCACCTGCGAGAAGCTAGAGTTCGCCGACGCGTCCTTCGACTTCGTCATCTCGAACGGTGTCCTGCACCACACGCGCTCCGACCTCCGCACCATGCTGACCGACCACGGCCGGGTCCTCCGGCCCGGCGGCGTGATGTTCGTCATGCTCATCGGCAAGGGAGGCCTGGAGCTCAAGCTGTGGGAGTTCCTGCGGGCCTTTCTGTACGACGTACCGATCGAGTCGATGCTGCAGCGATTCGGCAAGGCGATGTCGCCGCTCCGCCTGCAGGGCATCGTCGACCACATGTACGGCGAGTACCAGGAAACCGAGCGCGCGGAGTTCGAGGCGTGGTGCCGCCCGCTGTTCACCCGGGTCGAACGCGTCGCCGGCATCGAGGGGCTCGACGTGACGCCCGAGATCTACCAGGACGACCCGTACTTCGCCGCGCGCTTCGGCTGCGGGCACTTGCGCTACCTCTGCCACAAATAGTCCGGCCGTGACAATCTCGAGCGTGCTCGTCACCGGTGCCGCCGGCGGGATCGGGTCGGCGGTGACCGAGCGCCTCTGCGACCGCGGGCTTCACGTGATCGCCTGCGATGACTTCACGACGGGCCTGTCTCGCCCCCCCCATCCGCTGGTCGTCTGGGAGCATCTCGACGTGGGGGACGCGTCCCTGCCGCAACGTCTGAGCGCGCACCGGATCGACGCGGTCGTGCACTGCGCCGCGCGGCTGGCGGACCGCTCGATGCAGGAGCCCACCGCGGACGTGCGGACGAACTGCCTGGGCAGCATGCAGGTGTTCGAGTGGTGCGCTCGGGCCGAGGTCGAGCGCGTCGTGTTCTTGAGCTCGTCGGCGGTCTACGGCGAGCAGCCGCCAGCGCCGATCAAGGAGACCGCGACCCTCCATGCCGGCACCATCTACACCGCCTCCAAGATCGCCTGCGAGAGCTTTCTCAGGATCCTCGAGACGGGCTACGGACTTCGGTGGACGGTCCTACGGCTCTTCCCGACGTACGGCGGTGGGCACAAGCCGAGCAAGACCCAGGGCATTCTCAACGTGATGCTGACGCAGTTGCTCGCCGGCAACGAGGTTATCGTGCGCGGTTCGCTGGAGCGCGTGCGCGACCTGGTGTACGCGGAGGACACGACGCGCGCCATCGTGGACGCGCTCTTCGCCGACTCGACGCGGAGCCGGATCCTGAACGTCGGCACCGGCCGCGGCCATACGGTGCGGGAGATGATCCACCTTCTCGCCGAGGCGCTGCATCGCGCGCCGGCGGACCTCGACCTCAAGGAGCTGGCCGGCACGCCGGGCGACCCGCAGTACAACGTGGCCGACATCGCCGCGCTCCGCGAAGCCATCGGCTTCGCGCCGGCCTACGATCTGCGGGCCGGCATCGCGCGCCTGGTCGCTCAGCGCACGGCCCCGGAGGCCGCGGGCGGCCGATGAGCAGAGCGGCGGGGGCCGAGCTCTGGGTCTGTTTCGAGATGCCCGGGGTCGAGCCGCCACGCGGTTCGGTGGTGCTGAGCTTCATGTCGGCCGGGGACGAGGAGCGGGCCGAGGCCCGCTGGGGCGCCCAATTCGTCAACGGCCGGGTGCTGGCCGAGCGGGTGCGCCCCGAGGCGCGACGGCACTATGTGGACTTGATCGCGCGTATCGCCGCCACGCCGTGCCTGGGCGGGGCGACGCTGCGGCATGCGCTCCGCGGTGCCGACGGCTGCAGCCGCTGGTGGCTCCACAAGACCTCGGAGAAGGACTGCGGGTGGGACGAGGAAGTCACCTACGTCACGCTCGTCCGGGGTCTCTGCGTCCGGCGTCTCTGCCAGGAGCGGGGCATCGGGCGCGTTCGCGTGTTCGGCGGCGACACCGTGGTCGCCGCGGCGCTCGCGGGTCGCCACTCAAGCCGCACGCGCCTGGCGCTCTCCCTGCTGTCGGCGCTGGTCACGGGAGTCCTGAGCCGGCTGGCCTTCCTGAAGTTCTACGTCGACCTCTGGCGGATCCTCCGGCGCGCGCGTGAACCCGAAGCCCGCCCGCTGGACGTCGTGCTGGAAGCGCACTGGGACTGGAGCCTTCGGCCCGACGGTCGCGGTGGGATCCGCGATCGGTACTCCGCCGATCTTCCGGATCGTCTGGAGCGCCAGGGCCTGCGCGTGGGCTGGTTCGCGTGGTGCGAGCCGTCCAGTGATGTCTGGCAACGAGGGCGCAGGACTGCGGCCGTCCTCGCGCCGGCCCTGGACCGTCCGGACGTGATCGTACTCGAGCGCGAGCTCGGTCTGCGCGACATCCTGTCCGCGGCACTCAGGATCCGATACCTCGTGACCTTCCTCCGGTTCGCGACGTCGCCGATCTTCCGGCGGCTCTTCCGCGTCGAGGGGCTCGAACTGTATCCGGTCATGCTGCCGATGCTTGTCGGCCTGTTCGCGAGGTCGACGATTCCCCGGGGCGAGCTCCTGATGCTCGCCACGGAGCGCGCCTGCCGGCGGCACCGGCCGAAGCTCCTCCTCACGTTCCTCGAGCTGTTTCTTCACACCCGGGCCATGTACGCGGGCGCCCGACGCGCGTCGGTCGGAGTCCGCCTGTGGACGGCGCAGCATGGAGCGTACTGCTCCGACAAGACCGGCGCGGTCCTGGATCCCGCCCGCGAGCTTCGCGGCGAGCCGGACGGGTGCGGCCTCCCGGCGCCCGATCGGATCTTCGCCATGGGGCACCTGGCCGGCGGCATCTGGGAGGCGAGCGGATTCTCCGAGCGCGTCCTCGTCACGGGCGGTCTCCGATTCCAGCACGTGTCCATCGAGCGCCGGCCCAGTGCCGGGCGCCGACCCGGTGGGCTGTCGGTTCTGCTGATCGGGGCGATGACGGAGGCGTGGGATCTCGATCTCTGCGAGGCGGCGACCCTGGCCGCCCGGGACGTGCCTGGTATCCGCCTGCGCTTTCGCGACCACCCCTCGTACTGCCTGTCCGAGCGGCCGGGCTTCGCGCGCTTCAGAGGAGCGATCGAGGTCACCCGCGGCACCGTCGACGAGGATCTGGATGCGGCGGACCTCGTTCTCTTCACCTACTCGGGGCTGGCGGAGGAGGCGTTGCTCCGTGGCCTCCCCGTCTGGCAATGGCTGTGGGCCGGTGTCAACCCGACCGTGTTCGGGGATCTGGCCGTGGTGCCGACGTTCGCGTCGGTCACGGCGCTCCGCGACGCCCTGCGGACATTCGCCGCCGATCCGGCCGCCTTCCAGCCGGACCCGGCCGTTCAGGAACACGTGCTCCATCAGTGCTTCGGTCCCTCGCCGGCGCACGCCTCGGCGCGGATCGCCGAGGAGATCACGAGTCGAATCGCGCCCGCGGCGCCGCTCGCCGTCGGCCGGGGAAGGGACGTGCCATGACCAACCTCGATCGGATGCTCGCCGAGGCGACGGGTGCGGGTGAGTACGCCCGGCGCTACGTGCAGTACCTGGGCAGCCTGCTCGCCGGCCTGGACTTCACCGCGGTGGAGCGGTTCGTCCAGGTGCTGGAGCGGGCTCGCGACGCGGGCCGGACGGTCTTCTTCGCCGGCAACGGCGGGAGCGCTGCCACCGCGTCGCACTGGGCCAACGACCTCCTCCTGGGGACTCGCGACCCGGCGGCACGGCCGTTCCGCGCGGTGAGCCTCGCCGACAACGCGGCGGTGCTCACGTGCCTGGCCAACGACCGCGAATACGCCGACGTGTTCGTCGGCCAGCTCGAGGGTCTGCTCGAGTCCGGTGATGTGCTGGTCGTCATCTCGGCGAGCGGCAACTCGCCCAATGTGGTCCGCGCCGCGGAGTTCGCGCGGTCCCATGGCGCGACGACGATCGGCCTGGTCGGCTTCGACGGCGGCCAGCTCCGGACGCTCTGCGACGTCGTGATCCAGGTGACGACTCCCAAGGGCGAGTACGGCCCCGTCGAGGACGCCCACCTCGTCCTCGACCACATCGTCACGGGCTGGCTGGCGATGCGCCGGCGCGCGGGGAGCGGCACGTGAAGAACGGGCTACGGGTCGCGCTGCGGGCCGGCCGCCCGGTGCTCGGCACGTGGCTGCAGTTCGGTCACACGGCGATCGCCGAGGTGCTGGCGCAGGCCGGCTTCGAGTGGATCGGGATCGACCTCGAGCACAGCGTGATCGGCCTCGAGACGCTGCAGCCCCTCATCCAGGTGATCGAGCTGTCGGGATGTGTGCCCCTGGTCCGGCTGTCGAGCAACGATCCCGTGCTCGCCAAGCGGGTGATGGACGCGGGCGCCCACGGGGTGATCGTGCCCGCCGTGAACACGCCGGAGGAGGCCGAGCGCGCCGTTCGATCCGTGAAGTATCCACCCGACGGCTTCCGCGGCGTCGGCCTCGCCCGGGCGCACGCGTACGGGCCGCGGTTCCAGGAGTACGTCGCCGAGGTTCGGGAGTACGCGGTCGTGATCGTGATGATCGAGCACCGCACGGGCGTGGAGCAGCTCGAGAAGATCCTCCGCGTGCCCGGTGTCGATGCGCTCTTCGTCGGTCCGTACGATCTATCGGCGTCCTACGGGGTGGCCGGGCAGTTCGAGCATCCGCTCATGCGCGAGGCCATGGCGCGGATCCTGACGGTGGCGCGGGAGGCGACGGTGCCGCCGGGCATCCACGTCGTGCACCCGCCGATCGCCCAGGTGCGGGCCCGCCTCGCCGAGGGTTTCCGCTTCATCGCCTACGGCGGCGACATGCTCTTCCTGGTGCCGGCGGTCCGCGAGGCCGCGCGGCAACTGCGCGAGCTGCCGGCGGAAGGACGCTGAGGCCTGGGGGTTTGCGCGACCGCGTGAAAGCCATGACGCCCGAGTTCGTCCGGGCGATCTACCGCCGGTCCCGGCGGGCCGCCCGCTCCGTGCGTCGGGCGCTCCGCGGTGTGACGACGTGCCGGGTGCGCGGGGCCACGGTCCGCATCGCCGTCGGCTCGGAGCAGGAGCAGTGGCGCGTCGAGACCTACGCGTCGAAGGAGCCCGAGACGCTCGACTGGCTCGACGCTCACCTCCGCGACGGCGACACGCTGTTCGACGTGGGCGCGAACATCGGCCTCTACGCGCTCTACGCGGCGATCACACGGCCAGGGAGCCTCGTCTACGCGTTCGAGCCGGCCTTCATGAACTACGCGCGCCTCTGCGAGAACATCGCGCTGAACGACCTCACGAACGTGATCCCGTGTAACTTCCCGCTGGCGGGCCGCGACGCCTTCGGGCTGTTTCACGTGGGCGACCTCGAGCGCGGCTCGGCGCTGCACGCCTTCGGGCGGCCCAGCGAGTACCGCGCGGCGTCCGCGCCGGCACCGGTGATCCAGGGGTCTCTGGCGGTGACGCTCGACACCCTCGTGACGCGGCACGGCGTTCCCACGCCCGCGCTGGTGAAGCTGGACGTGGACGGTCTGGAGGAGGAGATCCTCGCCGGGGCGGCGGTCGTGCTCCGCTCCGCGACGCTCCGGAGCCTGCTCGTGGAGCTGAGCGGCAAGGACGACGCGGCGCTCGCCGTCGCCGCCGATCGGATCGTCGCCCTCGGCTACCGGATCGCGCGCACGAGCCACTGGACGTCTGAGCTCAGCGACATTCGCTCGCGCAACTACGTCTTCGTCCGCGGCGGGAGCGCGTGATCGAGCGGGTCGCGGTCCGGTTCGTCGCCACCTTCGCCGTCAACGTGCTGCGCGCCGGACTCTCGCTCGTCGCCGGCCTGGTGGTCGCTCGCGAGCTGGGGGCCGTCGACTTCGGCAACCTGAGCTTCGTGCTCGCGAGCTTCACGGCGCTTGCGCAGGTCTGGGACCTCGGGACCTCTTCGGCCTTCTACACGTTCCTTTCGCGGCGGCCACGGTCGCCGCGCTTCTTCGCACTCTACTTCGGCTGGCTCGCGTTCCAGGCCGCCGCCACCGTGCTAGCCGTCGCCTTGCTCTTCCCGGACTCGCTCGTCCGCTGGTTCTGGCTCGGTCAGGACCGGGGGACGGTTCTGCTCGCATTCGCGGCGAGCTTCATGATGACCCAGGTCTGGGCGGCGGCCAGCCAGCTGGGCGAGGCGGTGCGGCGGACCGTGCTCGTCCAGGCAGCGTCGCTCGTTCAGGCGGTGGTGCATCTCGGGCTGGTTATCGCCGCCGCGCGCGCGGGCTGGCTCGGCGTGCCGACGGTGCTGGCCCTTCTCGTCGTCGAGCACGTCCTGCTGGGGATGGCGCTCGGACCAAAGCTCGTCCGGGCCAACCTGGCTCCGGCCGGCGGCGACGGCGAGGAGTCCGTGGTGGCGGAGTTCGCTCGATACTGTGCGCCGCTGCTCGTCTATGGCTGGGTCAGCTTCATCTATGCGTTCGCCGACCGCTGGCTGCTCCAGCATTTCGGTGGCGCGACGCAGCAGGGATTCTTCGCGGTCGGGCAGCAGCTTGCCAACGTCAGCTTGATCGCGACGTCGTCCGTCCTGCGCGTCTTGTGGAAGGAGGTCGCCGAGGCGACCGAGCGGGGTGATCTTGCCCGCGCTGCCACGCTCTACGGGGCAGCCTGCCGCGGCTTCTACTTCGCCAGCGCGTGGGTGAGCTGTCTGCTCATCCCGTTCAGTCGCGAGATCCTCGCGTGGACGGTCGGACCGGGCTACGAGGGCGCGGCGCCCGTCCTGATGCTGCTGCTGTTGCTCCCGTTGCACCAGTCGCTCGGCCAGATCGCGGGCACCTTCTTCTACGCGACGGGCCGGACACGCGCTTACGCGCGTATCGGCCTGGTCGTCATGGCGGTCAGCGTGCCGTGGACCTACCTGATGCTCGCCGACAACGCGGCGCCGGTCCCCGGGCTCGGGCTCGCCGCGGTGGGCCTCGCGGTCAAGATGGTGCTGCTCCAGATCGTCAGCGTGAACGTGCAGGCATGGACGATCGCGCGCGACAACGGCGTCCCGTTCGAGTGGGGCTATCAGCCCGGCGTGTTTGCTCTCCTGCTCGGCCTCGGCTTCGCGTGCCGCCTGGGAGCGGGTGGCGCGGCGCGGCTCGTCGGGCTCCGCGAGCCGTTCCTTGCCGAGGCCGCGCTCACCGCCGTGGCCTACGCGGGCGCCGCCGGCGTCTGCGTCTACGCCGTGCCGTCGCTCGCGGGGCTCACGCGCCGGCATCTCCGCCTGGCGATGGACAGCCTGACGCGTCGGGGCCGCCCGATTGCCGCGTAGGTCGACGGTGGCCTCGCCGACCGACCTCCGCGCCTCGCTCGCACTCGCGGAGCGTGCCGCGCGCCTGGCGGGCGCGCTGCTCCGTGAGCGGGGGCCCGTCGCCCTCGTGGCCGAATCGCAACGCGACGTGAAGCTCGACGCCGACCACCGTGCCGAGGCCGCCATCGTCCGTGCGCTCCAGGCGGGCTCGGACTTTGCCGTCCTCGCCGAGGAGCAGGGCGCGATTGCGGGCCGGATTGCGGGCAGCTGGCGCTGGATCGTCGATCCGCTCGACGGCAGCCTGAACTATCTCCGCGGCATGCCCTTCTGCGCCGTCGCCGTCGCACTGTGCGAGGGGGACGAGCCGGTGGCGGGCGTGGTGTACGACTTCCACAGGGACGAGATGTTCACGGGGCTCGTGGGCGAAGGGGCCTGGCTCAACGGTGCGCCGGTATGCGTGAGCGCGATCGAGGAGCAAGAGCGTGCCGTGCTCGGCACCGGCTTCCCGGCCGGGAGCGATTTCGCGCCGGAGTCGCTCGGGGGCTTCGTGAGCCAGGTGCGCGAGTACCGGAAAGTGCGGCTCCTGGGCTCCGCGGCACTCTCGCTCGCCTACGTCGCCACGGGCCGGCTCGACGCGTACCTGGAGCGGGATATCAAGCTCTGGGACGTCGCGGCCGGCCTCGCCCTCGTGCGCGCAGCCGGCGGGCGCATCCTGCGCGCGGCGTCGCGCGGGCCGCACGCGCTGACCGTGTACGCCGACAACGGGTTGCTGCCGGAGCCGACGCTGTGACGGCCGAGACGCCGAGCGAGCTGCGGAATTTTCTCGTGCGGTGCCGGGCCCCGCGGCTCGCTCTCGGGGCACTCGGCTTCTATACGAGCCGTCTCGCCCGGCGGACCGTCGGGCGAATCCTTCCGGCCTCGGCACGCTACCCGGCGTCGGTCCGCGCCGCGCTCCGCGACGTGCGCGGTCAAGAGCGGGCGGGCGGGACGGCGCCGGTCGCGCCGCCGGCCACGGCGGTGCGCGGGCCGATCGCGCTCGCGCTCGCCGGCCGCGAGCATCTGTTCCCCGAGCGGCCCGAGTGGGACGCCGTGTTTCCCGACCCAGAGGACACCGAGGCGCTGCACCGCTGGAACTGGCTCCTCCGGGCGCCGCGCGCTACCGGCGGCATCGACCTCCGGACCTGGGGGCTCGCTCTCCTGAGAAGCTGGATCGTGCAGATGGGCGCGCGGCGGGAAGGTCCCGCCTGGGAGAGTTACACGACCGGTGAGCGCATCTGCAACGCGGTCGTGTTTCTCGCGCGGACTAGCGAAGGCTCGGAGAGCCGACTGGACATTCCCTCCGACCTCGCGGCGGCGCTGACGGATATGGCCTGCTTTCTCGCGCGGCGGCTCGAGTATCACGGTGCCGATACGACCGGCAACCACGTGCTGAACAACGCCCGCGCCCTCTACTTCGCCGGCCAGGCCCTCCGCCGCCCGGCGCTGACGCGCCTGGCGCTGGCCGTGCTGCGCCACGACGCCGGCGGGCTCGTCGACCGCGACGGCTTCCTGCGCGAGGGATCGAGCCACTATCATTTCCTTGCCACGCGCTGGCTGCTCGAGTGTCTCTGGCTGGCGGCGCGCACGGGCGAGCGCGAGCTGCCCGAGGTGATCGAGCCGCTCGCGCGCCGCATGGTCGAGCGCTGCTGGTTCTTCCTTGTACCGGGGCGCCACGCCGGGGAGTGGAGCATCCCGCTCATCGGTGACGTCTCGCCCGACGTGCCGTGGGAATGGCTCCTCGATCTGCCGTGGAGCGTGCCCGCACTGGGCCTTCACGCGCCGGCGTCCGTTCCGACGCCGCCGGCCGAGGTCGGGTGGAGCGGTCTGTTCGGCCGTGGTGGCCAGGCCGGTTCCTCAGTGCCCGATCGCGCGGCCGCGCCGACGATGCAGGCGTTCGCCGCGAGCGGATGGTACCGGCTCGACTGGGGATCGTTGACGCTCTTCTGGCGCGTCGAGCCCGGAGGCCCACCCGCGTCGTTCGCCTCGCACGCCCACTGCGACGCGGGCTCCTTCTGCCTCTTCTGGGAGGGCGCCGAGGTCGTTGCGGATCCGGGCCGGCCCAACTATCTGGCCCACGATCCGCTCGGCCGTTACGCCGCCTCGGCGCGGGCGCATAGCGCGATCGTGATCGACGGCTACGAGCCGTTCGTCCACTGGCGCCGGTCCCGGTACCCACGCGCCTATCGAGCCGCCGACGTGGACGTGCGCTGGGAGAGCGGTTCAGAGTCCGCGTCGCTGTCGATCCGCCACACGGGATTCGCGCGCCTGCACGGCGATCGCATCGTCGTGGAACGGGTCTTCCGGATCCGGCGGGAGGAGCTCGTGATCGACGACGCGATCTCGGGCCGCTCGGTGCGGTCGGTCGAGACGCGCTTTCAATTTGCTCCCGACGTGGAAGTGCTCGGGGAGGGCCCCACGTGCTTCTCCGTGAAGGCCGGCAGGGCCGATCTCCGCGCCGTGCTTCGCGCCAAGCCCGTCGATCCCGACGACACGACGGTCGTCACGGCCTGCGTGTTGCGCGGCCAGACCGCCCCGACTCCCGGCGGCTGGTGCTTCCCCGGGTACGGGCGGGCCGTGGAGGCGCCGACGCTCCTGTTCGAAGCGCGCGCGGCCCTGCCGTACCGTCGGCGCTACCTCCTGCGCTGGGGTGCGTGAGATGTGCGGGATCGCGGGCGTCTACCGGTTCGACGGCGGGCGGGTGGAGCGGGGTCCGCTCGAGGCGATGACCGCGCGGATGCTCCATCGCGGCCCCGACGACGAGGGATTTTACCGGGCGGACGCCGTCGGGCTCGGCATGCGCCGTCTGTCCATCATCGACCTCACCGGCGGTCACCAGCCCCTCGGCAACGAAGACGGCACCGTCTGGGTCGTGATGAACGGAGAGATCTACAACTACGTGGAGCTGCGGGCCGAGCTCGAGGCGAAGGGGCACCGGTTCCGCACGCGCTCCGACACGGAGACGATCGTCCATCTGTACGAGGAAGAGGGGACGGAGGCCGTCCGCCGCCTCAACGGGATGTTCGCCTTCGCCCTCTACGACGCCGCGCGGCGGGCGCTCTGGGTCGTGCGCGACCGGCTCGGCGTGAAGCCCCTCTTTTACACCGAGCATGCCGGCGCCTTGTACTTCGCGTCGGACCTCGACGCGCTGGTCGCGGGCATCGGATCGCGTGAGGTCGACCGCGCCGCCTTTCTTCGCTATCTGGGGCTCGGCTACGTCCCGCACCCTCACTCCATCTATGCCGGCGTGCAAAAGCTTTCTCCCGGCGAGTGGCTCTGGGTCTCGCGCGAGGGCGTCCGCGTCGAGCCGTACTGGCGCGTGGCAATGTTCGAGTCCTGGCGGGGCACCGACGTGGAGGCGGCCGCGCAGCTCCGCCACCTCCTCGACGACGCGGTGCGTCTGGAGCTCCGCAGCGACGTCCCGCTCGGCGTGTTCCTGAGCGGCGGCCTGGACAGCAGCGCGGTCGTGGCGCTGGCCGCGTCCCGCGTCGACCGGCCCCTGCGGACGCTGACCGTCGCCTTCGCCGGCAAGGCCTCCGCCGACGAGGGCTTCGCGCGCGAGGTCGCGAGCGCGTTCGCGACCGAGCACCGCGAGCTCGCGCTCACCTCGGCGGAGGCCGCGCGGGGGCTCGAGGAGCTGATCCCGTTCCTCGACGAGCCGATCGCGGACTCCGCCGTGATCCCATCCTACCTTCTGGCGCGCGAGGCGCGCGCGGAGGGCATCAAGGTGCTCCTGACCGGCGCCGGCGGGGACGAGATGTTCGGCGGCTATCGGCGCCATCACTGGCCTCGCGCCGGCAGCGCCACGTGGCTCGCCGAAGTGCTACCGGCGCGGGCGCGGGCCGTCGCGAGCCGGGCGCTCGCGGCGATGGACCCGGAGCGGGCGGTGCTCGTCCGGGACCCGCGGATCGCCTTCGGCGCGGGCATCTCCGGCGCCAGTCTCGCGCTCTGCGCCGGCGCGCTCCGGCGGCGAGAGGACGCCGCCGCCCTGCTCGACGGCTTCACCCAGACCTTCGGCGCGTTATCCGCAGAAGGCCGGGCCGAGCACGGCTTCGCCTACCTGCGCATGAGCCTCGACCTCGGCGAGTATCTGGTCGGCAACGTGCTGGCGCTGCTCGACAAGAGCACCATGGCGTGCTCGGTGGAGGGGCGGGTGCCGCTACTCGACCATCGCCTCGTCGAGTTCGCATTCGCGCTGCCGGCCAGCCTGAATCTTCTGGAGGGCCGTCCCAAAGGCCTGTTCCGCCGCGCCCTGCGCGGCCTTCTCCCGGAAGCACTGGTCGATCGGGGCAAGGATGGCTTCAACGCGCCGATGGGTGTCTGGATCGATGACGCGCTCGGCGCGCGGATCGACGCGGAGCTCTGCGACGGCCCGATCGACTGGCTCGACGACCTGTTCGACCTCGACGTGCTCCGGGCGGCGGCGCGCGATCCCCGCCGCAGGCGTCGGGCCGCGGAGACGCTCTACAGCTTGTTCGTGTTCAGTCGCTGGTACCGCAGCCACGTGGACAAGTGATGCCCACCTCCGTCTCGGTCGTCTGCCCCACGTTCAACTCCGCCAAGTTCGTCGATCGGGCGCTGGAGAGCGTCCTGTCTCAGACGGTAGCGCCGCTCGAGGTGATCGTCGTCGATGACGGGTCGACCGACGATACGGTGGTCGTCGCGCGCCGCGTGCTGGACCGGCACCCGGAGGTTCCCGCGACCGTGATCGAGGCGCCGCACCGGGGACCCGGTTCGGCGCGAAACGCCGGTATCCGCCGCGCGCGGGGAGCCTGGATCGCGTTCATCGACTCGGACGATGTCTGGCTCCCGCGAAAGCTCGAGGCGGTTGGCCGGGCGATTGCTGCTCATCCCGAGGTCAATCTCGTCTGCCACGGCGAGGAGCGCGTGCTGCTCGACGGCAGCCGGCGGCCCCTCGACTACGGCGCCTGGTACGATCCACACCGGCCGCTGCCGCCCCAGCTCTATTCCCGCAACTTTCTCTCCACGTCGGCGGTGACCTGCCGGCGCCAGCTTCTGGAGGACACGGGTCTCTTCGACGAGGCGCTCATGTCGAGCCAGGACTACGAACTCTGGCTGCGGATGTCGTCCAAGATGCGGCCCGTCTTCATCCGAGAGATCCTCGGGACCTATCACGACCGGGCGGACAGCATCTCGTCCGGGCGCCCCTGGCGGCGCTGGCTCAACCTGCTGCGCGTCTCGCTGCGGCACCGCGACAAGGTGGGCTGGCTCGCGACCGCGCGCCGTCTGGCACGGCTGACCGCCTCGTTCGGAGCCCAGGCCCTGGGGCGCCCGACATGACCATTCCGGCGCCACCGCTACCGTCACTCGGTGACCTGGTGCACGGCTTGAACGCGCAGGCGTTCACCGGCGAGACCTTCGCGGGTGCGCGTCCGCGGCGAGTCTGCCGCGTCTACCGGTCGGGCAGGCTCGCGCTCGCCGCGGGTGTCGACGCGGTCCGACGAGCACGCGGCACGGAGACGGCGGCACTGCTCGTGCCGGGGTACTTCTGCAACGAGGCGCTGGAGCCGCTGCGGCGGCTCGGAATCACGCTCGCCTTCTATCCGCTCGGCGACGACCTCGGGCCGGACTGGGAGGCCGTTCGCGCCGCGCTCGACGCGAGCGAACGTCCGACGATGTTCCTGCTCGTGCACTATTTCGGCTTCCCGGGAGTGAGCGCCCAGGCGGCCGCCTTCTGCCGACGGCACGGCCTGACGCTCGTGGAAGACGCGGCGCACGTGCTCGTGCCCACGGCGGGCATCGGCGTCGGCGACCTCGTCATCTTCAGTCCGCGCAAGCTGCTTGCGGTTCCCGCGGGTGGAGTGCTCGTGGCCTCCGAGGAGATGGGCGCCCTCCTGGATCTGCCGACGGACGGCGCCGCCTGGCAGGAGACGGTCGCCTGGACCGCGCGCCGGCTGACCCAGCGCCTGCTGGTCGGGCTCCGCGTGCCGTGGCACCGCCTCTGGCCTCCCGCGGAGGCCGAGCCGCGGTCCGGGAGCACGGAGCCCGTCCGGATGCTGGGCTGCGGCCCCTTCGGGTTGCGGCTGCTCAGCGTGACCGAGCGCTCCTGGCCGGAAGTCGCCGCACGCCGTCGCCAGAACTACCAGCGCCTGCTGGATCGTGTCGCCGGGCTCCCCGGTGTGCGCCCGCTCTATCCGAGCCTCGGCGCCGATGTCTGCCCCTACGCGTTTCCGCTCCTCGTCGACGGCTCGAGCGCGGGCCTCGTCGGCAGGCTCCGGGCTCGCGGCATTCCCGCGAGTCGCTGGCCCGATCTGCCACCGGAAGTCCTCGCGCGCCCGGACGTTCATCGCGCGGCGCTGCGGACGTACGAGCGCCTCGCCTTGCTGCCGGTGCACCAGAGCCTTGGCTCTGCCCAGCTCGAGCGCATCGGCGACGAGCTCGGCGCCGCGCTGACGGGACGGGCGGCGGCGTGATGCGGCTCGTGGTGCGCGAGTTTTCGCAGTCGGAGTGGACGGAGATCGTCTCCGAGTTCCAGGACCTGAGCCTGATGCAGCTGTGGGAGTACGGCGAGGCCAAGGCGGCGCTGGAGTCCTGGCGCGTGGAACG
>JBGQEL010000075.1:0-20784 GCA_041496385.1 Methylomirabilia bacterium
CCACGCCCTCGTCGGGCTCGAGCCGACGATCGACAGCGGCAGCTACCTCCAGCAGACGCTCGGCTATCTCACGCAGAACGCGCCGTCGTTCTCGCTGCGCGGCGGCACGCGCGAGATCCTGCGCGGCATCATCGCGCGCGGCCTGGGTTTGCGATGAGCGACGCGCGCCTCTCTCGGGCCACCCACGGCGCACGCCGGCCTCGCGGACCCCGCTACAGAATGAGCGACGCGCGCCTCTCTCGGGCCACCCACGACGCACGCCGGCCTCGCGGACCCCGGTACAGATGAGCGAGGCCAGCGCGCTCCTCGGCGACGTCGTCACGCGGCTCCTCACCGAGCGCGTGACGCGCGAGCTCCTCGAGACCTCGGAGAAGGGCGAGTGGCCCGCGGCCCTCTGGCAGGCCGTGGAGGAGAACGGCCTCACGCTCCCGCTCGTGCCCGAGGCGCAGGGCGGCGCCGGCATCGCGTGGAGCGACGCCTATCTGATCGTCAGCGCGGCCGGCCGCCATGCGGCGCCGATCCCGCTCCCCGAGACCGTCGTCGCCTCCTGGCTCCTGGCGGGCGCGGGCCTCGAGGTGCCGTCGGGCCCGCTGACGCTCGCGCCGTCACAGCGGGAGGAGCGTCTCGCGCTCGCGCGGCGGGACGGGGGCTGGCGCGTGACCGGCACGGCCACGCGCGTGCCCTGGGGCCGCGCGGCCAAGCACGTCGTCGTCGTGGACGAGGTCGACGGCCGGGCGACGGTCGCGCTCGTCGCCACGCGCGGCGCGCGCGTCACGCCCGACACGAACATCGCGCGCGAGCCCCGCGACACCCTCGACTTCGACGCTTCGCCCGTCCTCGCCGCCGGGGCGGCCCATCCCGCCGTGCCGCGTGAGGCGCTCCGCCTCTACGGCGCGATGGTCCGCGCGGCGCAGATGGCGGGCGGCCTCGAGGCCGCGCTGGCGATGGCAACGCGCTACGCGACCGAGCGGCGCCAGTTCGGGAAGGCCATCGGCCAGTTCCAGGCGATCCAGCAGAACCTCGCGGTCCTCGCGGGCCACGCCGCGGCCGCGGGCATGGCCGCCGCGAACGCCTTCCGCGCGGCCGACCGCGGCGACCTCGAGTTCGAGGTGGCCGTGGCGAAGACGCGCGTGGGCGAGGCGGCTGGCGTCGCCGCCGGGATCGCCCACCAGACCCACGGCGCGATCGGCTTCACCTACGAGCACCATCTCCAATTCGTCACCCGGCGCCTCTGGTCCTGGCGGGCGGAGTTCGGCGGCGAGAGCGAATGGGCGGCGGCGCTGGGCCGCTCGGTCGCCGAGCGCGGCGCCGACGCGCTCTGGCCCTTCCTCACGGCGCGCTGAGGTCGGCCGGCGCTTCGTGCCCCGCGTCCTGTTCGACCACATCGCGATCGCCGTGCCGCGCATGGCGGACGCGCCTGCATTCCTCGTCGGTGAGCTGGGCGGCGCGCCGTATCACGGCGGGCCGTCGGGCGCGTACACCTTCGGCCAGTGGCGATACGAGGGCGGCGGCGTGCTCGAGGTCCTCGAGCCGCGCGGCGCCGACGGCTTCCTCCACCGGTTTCTCGCCCAGCGCGGTCCCGGCGTCCATCACGTGACGTTCCGTGTGCCGGGCCTGCTGCGCGACGCGTGCGCGCGCGCCGAAGCCCAGGGCTACGAGATCGTCGGCCACGACGACTCCAATCCCGAATGGCAGGAGGCGTTTCTGCATCCCAGGCAGGCGCTCGGCATCGTCGTCCAGATCGTCGCGTCGGCACCACGCCCGCGGCAGCCGCCGCGGCGCGCGGGCAAGGAGCGCCGGCCCCGCTGGCAGCATCCGCCCGGCCCGCCGAACCCGCCGCCCGCGGTGAGGGTGATGGGGCTGCACATGCGCGCGCACTCACGCGCGCGCGCCCGCGCTCAGTGGGCGGAGATACTCCGGGGCGAGGCACGCGAGGCGGATGGTGGGCTGGTCTTCACCTGGCCGGGCTCACCGATGGACATTGCCGTCGAGATCGACCCGGCGCGCGCCGAGGGCCCGCTCGGGATCGAGCTGGCGAGCCCGCGGGCGCTCGCTCTCCCGGCGGGACCGCACCCGGTGCTGGGTGCGGTCTTCGGCCGCCGGGAAGGCGAGGCGTGAGCCGCGCGCTATGCCTTGGTCTTCACGAGCTCCTCGGCGCAGGCGGTCGCCAGTCCTGAGTTAGGCGTCTTGTCCCCGCGGGGCGTGGCCCAGCCGCCCTCTTCGACGAACTGCCGCTGCTTCCACGAATCGAACTTCTGGAACTCGGCGAGCTTCGTGGGCAGGTTGGGCTGTCGCATGAAGCTCGCGACGCAAGAGGGAGTGAGCGCCACGACCACGGCCGAGTTGGTGCGCTCCGCCGCCATCCGCTCGGCGGTGCTGCCGAGGACCCAGCCCATCCATGAAAAGCCGACGATCATGATCGCGATGGCGCCGACGATCACACCCCAGACAGCTGGTTTGAGCCACGGTATGTGCAGTTTCATGAGACGCCTCCTGTTTCTGGTAGAAAAATACCTTCCTCACTTCCGTGCTACAGACCGCCTCCGGACGCGTGGGTGACCGGCCGCCTGCCGGTCGCCGTTCTGTCGGACCAGAAGGGCCGCGAGCATTTCGATCGCCCGCTGGTCCAGGGCCCGGTCGTCGATCATCACCTGGACGGCGGGGCCCGTGAGCCGCCGGACCCGTTCGGCCGCCGCGGTGGAGCAGACGATGACGTCAACGCGCCGCACCAGGCGAGCCAGCGCGACCCCTTCGGCGGGGCAGGCGCCGACGAGCACGATGTTCGGCAGACCGGCGTTCGCGATCGAGTGCTCCAGGTTGTGCGCCGTCTCGACGGTGATGGAGGCCACGCCCACGCGCGTACCCGAAGGGAGCTGGGCCAGGCGGTGGAGCGTTTCGAGATGCGCCTCGGCGAGGAGCGCGATCACCGGGATCCCTCTGCCGTGGAGGAGCCGCTCCACCTCCGGGAGATGGCAGAAGCTCGTGACCGCCGCCCGCCAGCGACCGGCGTGCTTGCGGCGCCGGGCGACCACCGGAAGCTCGCGGAGGAGGACCTTGTCGACGCGGACGGGGAGGTGGGCCTCGAGCTGCCGCGAAAAGAAATCGAGCTCCGGCGGGCTGCCCTCGACGAGGAGGACCTCGACGGCCCCCTGAACGGCGGCGGGCCGGATTCCGGTCAGGCTCAGCACGCCCACCGACAGGTCGTCGGCGGTCATCCCGAGGGCCGCGGCCCGGATCACGATATCTTGCAGGAACTCCTCGCGCAGGTGAGGGGAGGGCCGGGCCGGCGGCGCCGAGGCCACGAACACGCCCTTCCCCTGGTGGGCCTGCACGTATCCGCTTCGCTTGAGATCCTCGATGGCTCGCGCGACGGTGTTCGGATTGATGCCCAGGAAGCCGGCGAGCTCTCGCATGCTGGGCAGCGCCTCGTCCCGTGGCATGCGGCCACCCTCGATGGCGTGCCTGAGCTGCTCCGTCAGCTGCCGCCGGATCGGGATCGGACTGCGCTCGTCCACCCGCAGGTCCATCGGGATTCTCATGACTGTATTAGGATAGTAGTACAGTTGATCAATCCAGTCAAACTCAGTGTACTAGTTTAGTGGTACACTCAGCCCGCTGGTCAATTCCACAGCCGCGTCCCACCACAACTGGAAGAGGGAGACACTCGTATGGCTCAGGCACTCAAGCAGATGAAGCTGCGTCCGCTCCACGACCGCGTGTTCGTCAAGCGCCTCAAGGAAGGGGACGAGAAGCACGGCCGCATCATCATCCCCGACTCCGCCAAGGAGAAGCCGCAGGAGGGCCAGGTGGTCGCCGTGGGCGCCGGCAGGATCAGCGACGGCGGCAAGAAGATCCCCCTCGGGGTGAAGGCGGGCGACCGGATCCTCTTCGGCAAGTACTCCGGCAGCGAGGTCAAGCTGGACGGGGAGGAGTACCTGATCATGAAGGAGGAGGACGTCCTCGGCATCCTCGCCTCGTGAACGGACGTCTCGGCAGCCGTCAACCATTCGCGCACATTCGGGAGGAACGTATCCATGTCTAAGCAACTGCTGTTCAACGAGGAAGCCCGCGCCGCGCTCCTGCGCGGGGTCAACATCATTTCGCACGCCGTCAGGGTGACGCTCGGGCCGAAGGGACGGAACGTCGTCATCGCCAAGAAGTTCGGCAGCCCCACCCTGACGAAGGACGGGGTCACGGTCGCGAAGGAGATCGAGCTCAAGGATCCCTACGAGAACATGGGCGCCCAGATGCTCAAGGAAGTCGCCTCGAAGACCTCCGACATCGCGGGTGACGGCACGACGACGGCGACGGTCCTGGCCCAGGCCATCTTCCGCGGGGGTCTCAAGAACGTGACCGCCGGCGCGAACCCGATGGCCCTGAAGCGGGGGATCGAGCAGGCGGTGGAGACGGTGGTCGAGGAGCTGAAGCACATGTCCAAGGCCACCAAAGACAAGAAGGAGATCGCCCAGGTTGCCAGGATCGCCGCCAACAACGACAAGACGATCGGCGACTTGATCGCGGAGGCCATGGAGAAGGTCGGCAAGGACGGCGTGATCACCGTCGAAGAGGCCAAGGCGATGGAGACCACCCTCGAGGTGGTCGAGGGGATGCAGTTCGACCGCGGGTACCTCTCGCCCTACTTCGTGACGAATGCGGAGCGGATGGAAGTCGTGCTGGAGGACGTCTACGTCCTGATCCACGAGAAGAAGCTCAGCGTGATGAAGGACATGCTGCCGCTGCTCGAGCAGGTCGCCCGGGCGGGCAAGCCGCTGCTCATCATCGCCGAGGACCTGGAGGGCGAGGCCCTGGCGACGCTGGTCGTGAACAAGCTGCGCGGGACGCTCGTCTGCTGCGCCGTCAAGGCGCCGGGCTTCGGTGATCGGCGCAAGGAAATGCTCGAGGACGTGGCGACGCTGACCGCCGGCAAGGCGATCACGGAAGATCTCGGGATCAAGCTCGAGAACCTCAAGCTCGACGACCTCGGCCGGGCCAAGAAGGTGGTCGTGGACAAGGACAACACGACGATCATCGAGGGCGCCGGCAAGACCAAGGAGATCCAGGGCCGCATCAAGCAGCTCCGGGCGCAGATCGAGGAGACGACCTCGGACTACGACAAGGAGAAGCTCCAGGAGCGGCTGGCCAAGCTCGCGGGGGGCGTCGCCATCGTCAAGGTGGGCGCGGCCACCGAGACCGAGATGAAGGAGAAGAAGGCGCGCGTCGAGGATGCGCTCAACGCGACGCGGGCGGCCGTGGAGGAAGGGATCGTGCCGGGGGGCGGCGTGGCGCTGCTGCGCGCATCGGAGGCCCTCGACGGCCTCAAGCTCACGGGCGACGAGGGCACCGGCGTCGGCATCGTGCGGCGCGCGCTCGAGGAGCCTATCCGACAGATCGTGGAGAACGCCGGGCTCGAGGGTTCCGTGATCGTCGAGAAGGTCAGGGGCATGGTCCCGCTCACGCGGGGCTTCGACGCCGAGACCAACGAGTATGTCGACATGATGCACGAGGGGATCATCGACCCCACCAAGGTCGAGCGCGTCGCGCTGCAGCATGCGGCGTCGATCGCGTCGTTGCTGCTCACGACCGAAGCGCTCGTCACGGACGGCCCCGAAAACGGGACGGCCGCTCCATCCATGCCGCACGGCGGGGGCTTCTAGCCGCAGCGCGCGCACGCACGCTCGTGGCGCTCGTCGGGCCGGCGCTCCGCCGGCCCGACGGCGCTAGGGCCTGACGAGCTTCGCCCGCAGCTTTTCCACCTGCTCGTGGAAGGGCAGGCCCCCGCGCGCGGTCATCGGCGTCTTGTCGGCGAGGCCCGTGTGCAGCTCGACCAGGATCGGCCCGGGATCGCTCAGCATCGACGGCAGGCGCTTCTTGAAGTCGTCCATCTCGCGCACCGCGTACGCCTGGCGGTAGCCCGCCCCCTTCGCCATGGTCACGAAGTCCACCTGCAGGCCGCCCGGGATCTCCTGCGAGCCCGAGGTGTGATAGACGCCGTTCTTGAACAGCAGATGCGTCAGGTTGCGCGGCGCGCCGCCGGCGATGGTCGCGAGCGAGCCGAGCTGCATCAGGAGCGAGCCGTCGCCGTCGAAGATGACGACGCGCCGGTCGGGCTGCGCGAGCGCCAGGCCGAGGCCCATCGCCGAGGCGCCGCCCATGAAGCCGACGCAGCCGACGGAGAGATCGTCGGGGGCGATCTCGCGCCAGGCGGGCGATGTGGTCATGGTCGGGATGCAGATGGCGTCGCCGCGGGCGGCGGCGATCGCGCGCAGGACGTCCTCGGGCTTGAGCATCAGATGGTCTCCAGGCCCACGAGCACGGCGGCGGGCCCGCGGCGCTTCTGCGCGAGCCGGTAGTACTCGGGAATGAGGTGCACGTCGTTCGGCCCCTCGAGCCGCGCGTGCGGCACGCCGAAGGTGTCGAGCAGGGGCTCGGCGTAGCGGACCATCGAGTGACGCGACTCGCGCGGGTCCTTGTCCTTCTCGCGCGAGAGCAGCCCGATCATGTAGAAGACCGGCACGCGCCCGTCCATGGACACGCCGCGCAGCGTGTTGATCGAGGCGTAGAGGCCGGCGTGCTGGATCATGAGCACGCAGGGCTCGCCGCCCATCCAGAGGCCCGCGGCGGTCGTGCACGCCTCGTCCTCCGTGGCGCAGGTGAGGACGCGGAGCGCCTGCTCCTTGTCGAGCGCGGCGAGCACGGACTTCTGGTGGGTGTCGGGCACGCTCAGGATCCAGCCGAGGTGCTGATGGCGCGAGGGCACCGTGCGCTCGGCCGCGAGGGCCTGGCGGGCCTCCTTGAAGGTGTCCTTGAGCGTGTCGATGATGAGCGGCGCGGGAATCGATTCGGGCATGGGCGCGCCTCCTCTGCGCGGATCGCCATATCCTAACCCCATCCGATCCGCCTTTCCGGAAAATGGCTGAGAATTGATCGTCCACGAATTTTACGTTCCCGCGAAGTCGCTCGCGTCGTCTCCGCGCAACCACCTGAATTGCCGCGTCCGATCGCGGTGGCGTGCGCGTTGCACCTCATGTCGCCGCGGAGGCCGCCATGAACTCCCGTTTCGGATCGATCGCGCGGTGGCTGCATCGCTCCCAGCACGCGGCTGCACGACCCCGGGCCGCCGGCTTCGAGGATCTCTGGTTCGCCGCGGCGATCGCCGTCACGGCGACCCTCGGTGTCGCGGTCCTGCTCGAGGTGGTCCTGCGCACCACGGTGTTCTGCCTCGCCGGCCGGACCTGCTGACCGCCTCCCTTTTCGGCCCGCTCCCGCCACGGCCGCGCGGTAGTATCATCGAGATTGCGCCGCCGTCTCGCGCGCCAATCGAAGTCGCCAGAAAGGATGTGTCATGCGGAGAGCCTTCCCGTGGTCGGCCTTCGTCGTCCTGCTGTGCGTGCTTGCCGTCCCGGCCGCCGCCCAGGAGCTGAAGACCGACGAGCAGAAGACCCTGTACGCGCTGGGCCTCGTCATCAGCCAGAATCTCGGCACCTTCAACCTGAGCGCGATGGACCTCGAGGCGGTGAAGGCCGGCATCACCGACGGCGTCCTCAAGAAGGAGTCGAAGGTGGATCTGCAGACCTTCGGGCCGAAGATCCAGGCGCTTCAATCGGCGCGACAGACGGTCGTGGCCGCCGCGGAGCACAAGGCGGGTGAGGCGTTTCTCGCGAAGGCGGCGGCCGAGAAGGGCGCGACCAAGACGCCCTCGGGGCTGATCATCACCACGCTCACGGCCGGCACCGGCCCCTCGCCGAAGGCGAGCGAGAAGGTCAAGGTCCACTACCACGGCACGCTCACGGACGGGACCGTGTTCGACAGTTCCGTGCAGCGGAACGAGCCGATCACGCTGCCGCTCTCGGGCGGCATCATCAAGTGCTGGACGGAAGGCGTGCCGCTCATGAAGGTGGGCGGCAAGAGCCGGCTGGTATGCCCGGCCGATCTCGCGTATGGTGACCAGGGGCGGCCGCCCCGGATCAGGCCGGGCGCGACTCTCGTCTTCGAGATCGAGCTGCTGGAAATCGCGAAGTAAGGGGAGGACGACCGATGGCAGAGCGGTTCGACCGGCGCCGGCAGGACATGGGCAACATCCTCGGGCTCGAGCACGTCAACGTGAAGGTTCCGGATCAGACGATCGCGACCGCGTTCTACGTGCAGGCGCTCGGGTTCACGCGCGACCCGTACCTCATGATGGGCACCGAGAACATGTGGATCAACATCGGCCAGCAGCAGTTCCATCTGCCGACGGGCGATCCTCAAGTTCTGCGCGGCTGCGTCGGGCTCGTCGTGCCGGACCTCCAGGCTGTCGTCGCGAGCCTCGCCTCCCAGCGGGAGAAGCTCGCGGGGACGAAGTTCGCGTACACGGTGGAGGACAAGTACGTGGCCGTGACGTCGCCCTGGGGCAACCGCTTCCGGATCTACAGCGCCGGGCCCGAGTTCGGGGACATGACGCTCGGGATGCCCTACGTCGAGTTCCCGGTGGCGCCGGGCACGGCCGCGGGGATCGCTCGCTTCTACGAGGAGATCATGGACGCGCCGGCCGCCGTCACGCCGGACGCCAAGGGCGTCGCGGCGCACGTGAAGGTCGGCACGCGGCAGGAGCTGGTCTTCCGCGAGACGCCGGCGCCGGCGGAGCCGTACGACAAGCACCACATCGCGATCTACATCGGAGACTTCTCGGGTCCCCACCGGCGCCTCGAGGAGCTGGGCCTCGTCACCGAGGAGAGCAACGAGTACCAGTACCGCTTCGAGACGATCGTCGACCCGAAGTCGAAGGCGCCGCTCTTCGTGATCGAGCACGAGGTCCGGTGCTACACGCACCCGATGTTCCTGCGCCCGCTGATCAACCGGAACCCCGAGCAGCGCCAGCCGACGTACCAGCGCAGGCGCGACGCCTTCTACCCGGGCGCGAACTAGCTCCCCACGTCGCCGGCCGGGCCCCGGCGCCGGCCGGCGCGGGTTCGCCTACGGGAGCTTCGCGGGGTAGGCGAGGATGAAGTTGTCGCGGTTCGGCATCTTCACCTTCGGGAGCGTCGCGGCGCTCATCGTGTCCCTCTCGCCGATGATGCCGTTCAGGTGCAACAGGTAGGCCGTGACCGCGTACACCTCGTCGGCGGTGAGCGTGCGCGGGTTCGTGTACGGCATCGCGCGGCGCACGTAGTCGAACACCGTCGTGGCGTACGGCCAGTAGCTGCCCACGGTCCGCACGGGAGTCCTGCTCGCAAGGGTGCCGTGGCCGCCGACGAGCCGGTCGTTCGGCTGGCCCGCGCCCTTCTCGCCGTGACAGTACTGGCACTTCTCCGCGTAGACGGCCGCGCCCGCGGCCGATGTGCCGCTCCCGGGCGGGAGCCCGCTGCCGTCGGGCAGGATGCTGATGTCCCAGCCGGCGACCTCCGCCGGCGTCGCGGCCCGCCCGAGCTTCGGGCCTTCGACGGCGGGCCGGCCCGGCGCGCAGCCGGCGACCGCGAGCGCCAGGGCGAGCGCGGCCAGGCTACGCGTAGACATGCTTCACCTCGCCGCTGGCCGCGACGCCCCAGGCCTGGATCCCGTTGTAGTGGAAGACGACGTTGCTGCCGTGCTCGGCGATCAGCTTCTCGCGCGCCGGCTGGGCGGCGCCGGTGTCGTCGGTCGCGCGGCTCTTGAGCACCGCCGGCGCGCCGTTCCAGCGCCACGCCATCCGGAAGCGCGTCAGGGCGCGCGGCAGCACGGGCGCGGCCAGCGCCGCCTCGCCCCAGGTCCGGCCGCCGTCGGCCGACACCTCGACCCGGGCGACAGCGCCGTTGCCCGACCAGGCGATGCCGGAGACCTCGTAGAGCCCCGCGCCCTGGAGCGTCATGCCGTGCGACGGTCGCGTGATGAGTGACTTCACTTCCATCGGATAGGTGAACATCAGCGCCTTGCCGTCGGCCTGGAGGTCCGTGTAACGCGAGGTCTCGTCCTTCGTCATCGCCGGCATCGGCGTCGCCTTGATCCGCCGGAGCCACTTCACGTTCATGTTGCCCTCCCAGCCCGGCAGGAAGAGCCGCACGGGGTAGCCGTTCTCCGGGCGGAGGCGCTCGCCGTTCTGGTAGAGGGCGAGGAACGCGTCGTCGAGGGCCTTGGCCATGGGCACGCTGCGGCTCATCGCGGCGGCATCCGTGCCCTCGGCGATGATCCACTGCGCGCCCGGCTCCACGCCGGCCTCCTCCAGGAGGATTCGGAGCGGCACCCCGGTCCACTCGCTGCAGGAGACGAGGCCGTGCGTTTGGCCGGCGGTGAGGTTGGGCGGCGTCGGCCCGTACATGAGCTGGCTGTTACCCGCGCACTCCAGGAAGTGGATGCGCGAGACCATCGGATACCGGGCGAGCGCGTCCATGGTGAAGACCAGCGGGCGCGTGACCATCCCGTGGATCAGCAGCCGGTGCTGAGCGGGGTCGATCTCCGGCACGCCGCTGTGGTGGCGCTCGAAGTGGAGACCGCTCGGCGTGAGCATACCGTCCAGAGCCTCGAGCGGCGTCCGCGAGGCGCCGCTCCCCGTCGTACCCGCCTGCGAGCGGATCAGCGTCCGCGTGACGCTGCTCTCGTACCTGGCGGGACTGCCGTAGCCGCTGAGCGCGGCGCCGGGCCCCTGCATCCAGGGCGGCGTCCCGGGCGGGTCGGCGGCGTCCGCCGCGCGCGCGCCCGTGACGACCAGGGCGCCGGCGCCGAGGAGTGCCGCGCGTGTGAGGAAGATGCGGCGATCGAGCAGCCCGTTGCCCGCGATTTCGACTTCGTCGGCGGCCATGGAGATCCTCCCGGCGGCTATTGTATGCTGAGCCACCATGAGACTGGCACTGGGGCAAGGCTACTCGGGCGCGGCGCTCTCGGGGGACGTCGAGCGCGTCCTCGAGGCCGAGCGGCTCGGCTACGACTCGGTCTGGACCGCCGAGTCCTACGGCTCGGACGCCGTGACGACGATCGCGTGGATCGCCGCGCGCACCTCGCGGATCCACGTCGGCACCGCGATCATGCAGATCGCGGCGCGCACGCCCGCGGCGACCGCGATGACGGCGATGACGCTCGACGCGCTCTCGGGGGGCCGCTTCCGGCTCGGCCTCGGCGTGTCCGGGCCGCAGGTGGTGGAGGGCTGGCACGGCCAGCGCTTCGGCAAGCCGCTCGCCAAGACGCGCGAGTACGTCGCCATCGTGCGCGCGATCCTCCGCCGCGAGAAGCCCCTGGAGTTCGCCGGCGAGTACTATCAGGTCCCGTACGCCGGGCCGGACGCCACCGGGCTCGGCAAGCCGCTCAAGTCCATTCTCCACGGCCGGGCCGACCTGCCGATCTACCTCGCGGCGATCGGGCCGAAGAACGTCGCGCTCGCCGCCGAGATCGCGGACGGCTGGATCCCGACGCTGTTCGCGCCGTCGCGGATGCGCATGTTCCGCGAGTGGCTCGACGAGGGATTCACCCGGGCGGGTCCCGCGAAATCGCGGGAGGGCTTCGACGTCATGGCGTCCTGTCCCGTCGTCGTCGGGGCCGACGTCGACGCCTGCCGGGCCCAGCAGAAGCCCGCGCTCGCGCTCTACGTGGGCGGGATGGGCGCGCGGCACCGGAACTTCTACAACGAGCTGGTGCGCCGCTACGGCTTCGAGGAGGCGGCGAAGACGATCCAGGATCTCTACCTGGCGGGGCGCAAGCAGGAGGCGGAGGCCGCGGTGCCCGACGCGCTCGTCGACGCGATCGGGCTCTTCGGGCCGCGCGAGCGGATTCGCGAGCGGCTCGGCGCCTACCGCGAGGCGGGCGCGACGACCCTCTCGGTGCGCGGCAATCTCGACGCGATCCGCGTCATGGCCGAACTGCTGCTCTGAGAGGCGTGAGCGGGATCGACGCGCCCTTCGACCGCTACCGCGACCTCGTCCGCCCCGAGTGGATCGACCACAACCGGCACATGAACATGGGCTACTACCTCGTGGTGTTCGACTTCGCGACCGACGAGTTCCTGGACTGGGTCGGCCTCGACGCGGCGCACCGCGCCCGGCACGGCGTCACGACGTTCTGCCTCGAGGCGCACGTGACCTATCACCGCGAGGTGCTGGCGGGCGATCGGCTCCGCTTCACTACCCGGCTCCTCGCGCACGACACGAAGCGGATCCACTACATCCACGCGATGCACCACGCGGCCGAGGGTTACCTGGCGGCGACGAACGAGCTGATGTCGCTGCACGTGAGCGAGGCGACGCGCCGGGGTGCGCCGATGGCGGCCGCGGTGCTCCAGCGCTTGGCCCAAATCCAGAAGGCGCACGACGCGCTGCCGCGGCCGCCCGAGGCGGGCCGCATGATCGGTCTCGGCGCGCGGCCGGCGACGCGATGACCGGCCCCGCGCGGGCCACGGAGGACCTCGCATGACGACGATCGGGCTCCTGCATCCGGGTGAGATGGGCGCGATGGTCGGCGCCTCGGCGCTGGCGGACGGCGCGCGCGTGCTCTGGGCGTCCGCGGGACGCGGCGCCGCGACGCGCGCGCGTGCGGAGGCGGCGCGGCTCCAGGACGCGGGCTCGCTCGCCGAGCTCGTCTCGCGCAGCGAGGTGATCCTCTCCATCTGCCCGCCGGACGCCGCGGCGGACCAGGCGCGCGCGGTCGCCGCGCTTCGCTTCGGCGGCCTCTACGTGGACGCGAACGCGGTGTCGCCGCGGACGGGGCGCGAGATCGGCGGCATCGTCGAGAAGGGCGGCGCCACGTTCGTCGACGGCGGGATCATCGGCGGGCCGCCGCGCGAGCGCGGCACGACGCGGCTCTACCTCTCGGGCGAGGCGGCGCCGCGCGTCGCCGCGCTCTTCCCCAGGGGCCCGCTCGAGGCGCTCGTCATCCCCGGCGGGCCCGGCGCGGCCTCCGCGCTCAAGATGGCCTACGCCGCGTGGACCAAGGGCAGCGCCGCGCTGCTCATGGCGGTGCGCGCGATGGCGACCGCCGAGGGCGTCGAGCCGGCTCTGCTGAACGAGTGGAAGATCTCGCAGCCGGATCTCCCCGCGCGCTCGGAAAAGGCCGTGAAGGGCAACGCGCGCAAGGCCTGGCGCTTCGTCGGTGAGATGGAGGAGATCGCGGCGACGTTCGCCGCGGCCGGACTGCCCGCCGGCTTTCACCAGGCCGCGGCCGAGATTTACCGGCGGCTGGCGCCCTGGAAGGACGCGCCGCCGCCGTCGGTCGAGCAGGCGTCGCGGGCGCTGGCCACGCCGCGCGAGGTCCCGCGTACCGCTTGACATCGCCGCGGGAGGTCTTCCAGTATCCGCGCAGGCAGGCAAGGGACCCTGGGCATGAACGACGACCGCCGCACGGTGCTGAAGGCCGCTCTCGGTCTCGGACTGGGACTGGCGCTGGGTGATCCTGCGCGGGCGCAGGACCCCGAGCCGCGCCGGGCGCGGCCGCGGCCCGGCGACCGCCTCGTCTTCGCCTCGGGCCCGCGGAAGGGCAAGAGCATCAGGCCCCGTGATCTGTCGCCGAACGGCGAGCCCCTGACGGCGTGGCCCATGGATCCCAGGACGAAGATCGTCAGAGACGACTCCCGCCTGAACGAGATCCTGCTCCTCCGCCTCGAGCCGGCCGACCTCAGCGACGAAACCCGCGCCCGGTCCGCCGAGGGCATCGTCGCGTACTCGGCGGTGTGCACGCACACCGGATGCGACGTCTGGGAGTGGCACGCGGCGACGAAGACCGTCAAGTGCCCCTGCCACTTCTCGGTCTTCGACCCCAAGGACGGCGCCCGCGTCCTCGATGGGCCCGCGCCGCGCCGCCTGCCCGCGCTTCCGCTCGAGGTGGCCGACGGCGTCTTGACCGCGGCCGGTGAGTTCGTGGGTCGTCCGGGATTCCAGCCCGCTGGATAGAAAGGGAGAACGACGATGATCTCTCGACGAGCGCTGTGGGTGTTCGCCGTGGTCGCGATGGCCGGACTCGTGCCCGCCATGCTGGCCGCGCAGGGGGGCGGCGGCTACGCCTCGGTCACCGACGCGCGGCTCCTCAACCCCGAGCCGCACAACTGGCTGATGTATCGCGGCAACTACGAGGGCTGGGGCTACAGTCCCCTCGATCGGATCACGAAGGGCAACGTCAAGCGGCTCGTCCCGGTGTGGAGCTTCTCCACCGGCGTGACCGAGGGCCACCAGTCGCCGCCGATCGTCAACAACGGCGTCATGTTCGTCACGACGCCGCAGCAGCAGGTGATCGCGCTCAACGCGCAGACGGGCGACGTGCTCTGGCGCTGGAAGAAGGAGCTCCCCGAGGACCTGCTGCAGCTGCATCCGACCAACCGGGGCGTCGGGCTCTACGAGGACAAGGTCTACGTCGGCACGGTCGACGGCAAGCTCGTCGCCCTCGACGCGAAGACGGGCAAGCTCGTGTGGGAGAAGGTCGTCGGCGACTACAAGCTGGGCTACTACATGACCCTGGCCCCGCTGATCGTCAAGGGCAAGGTGATCGTGGGCCTGTCCGGCGGCGAGCTGGGGATCCGCGGCTTCATCGCCGCGCTCGACGCCCGCACCGGCCAGGAGCTCTGGCGGACGTACACGATCCCCGCGCCCGGCGAGCCCGGCGCGGACACGTGGAGCGGGGAGGCGTGGAAGACCGGCGGCGGCTCGGTGTGGATCACCGGCCACTACGATGCCCAGCTGAACCTGACGTACTGGGGCACGGGCAACGCCGCGCCGTGGCCGGGTGACATGCATCCGGGCGACAACCTCTACACGAGCTCGGTGCTCGCGCTCGACGCGGACACGGGCAAGATCCGGGGATACCACCAGTACCACTGGAACGACTCGTGGGACTGGGACGAGGTCTCGACCCCGCTCCTGATCGACGCGCGGCGCGGCGGACGGACGATCAAGGCCCTCGTCCACCCGGCGCGCAACGGCTATCTCTGGCTGCTGGAGCGGCGCGCGGACGGCATCGGCTTCGTCGACGCCAAGCCCTTCGTCAAGCAGGAGGTGTTCACCGCGATCGATCCGAAGACGGGGCGGCCGAGCTACGACCCGGAAAAGAAGCCGCAGACCGGGCGGTCCGCGACCTTCTGCCCGGGCCTCTGGGGCGGCAAGGACTGGCCGCCGGCGGCGTTCAATCCCAAGACGGGGCTTCTCTACATTCCAGCCAACGACAATCTCTGCAGCACGCTCGAAGGCCTGAAGCAGGCGTACGAGCCGGGCAAGCTCTATCTCGGCGTCGACCGGCCGAAGGTCACGATGAGTCTCCGGCAGGGCGCCGACCACATCGGCGAGCTGCAGGCGTGGAACATGAACACGGGCCAGCGCGCGTGGACCCACACGTTCAAGTACATGAACTGGGGCCCGGTGCTGACCACCGGCGGCGGGCTGCTGTTCGCCGGCGGGACGAACGATCGGAAGTTCCGCGCGTTCGACGCCGACACGGGCGCGATGCTCTGGGAGTTCAAGACCAACTCGGGTGTGACGGGCGTGCCCAGCTCGTACGCGATCGACGGCGTCCAGTACGTCGCCGTGCAGTCCGGCTGGGGCGTGGACGCGCAGCGGATGCAGGCCCGGCTCGACACGTTCATGGGCACCAAGACCGACGTGCCCCAGGGCGGCGTCGTCTGGGTGTTCGCGCTCCGCGACTGAGCGCGCTTGCGGGAAATCCTCGCGTCGCGCAGCTACCCGGAGGCGCTCCACGGCTTTCGCTGGAGCGCGCTCTGGGAGCTGTTCGACGGCACCCCCGAGCGGCTGAACCTCGCGCACGAGTGCGTGGACCGCCACCCCGGCGGCCGGACCGCGCTCCGGATCCAGCACGCGGGCGGCGGCCGCGAGGAGTGGAGCTTCGGCGACCTCGCCGCGTGGTCCTCCCGCTTCGCCAATTTCCTCGAGGCCGAGGGCATCGTGCGCGGCGACCGCGTGGCCGTGATGGTCGAGCCGTCGCTCGCCTTCTACGGGGCCGTGTTCGGCGCCGTCAAGCGCGGCGCGGTCGCGGTGCCGCTCTTCACGCTGCTCGGGCCCGACGGCCTGAGGCTGCGCCTCGAGGACTGCGAGCCCCGCCTGCTCCTCGTCGGCGCCGACGCCGCCCGCTGGCAGGCGCTCTTTCCGCGCGTCACGGTGATCGCCGCCGACGAGCTGCTCGCCGCGCGCCTCGCCGAGCAGAGCGAGCGCTACACGCCGTCCACGCGCGGAGACGACCTCGCGGTCTTCCAGTACACCTCGGGCACGACCCGCGGCCTGCCGGAGGCGGTGCGCCACACGCATCGCTCGGTCGTCACGCTCATGGTGGCCGCGCTCTACGGCGTGGGGCTGGCGCCGGGTGACAGCTATTTCTGCCCCTCCTCGCCGGCCTGGGGGCACGGGCTCTGGCACGGCACGATCGCGCCGCTCGCGCTGGGCATCGGCGCGGGCGCGTACGCCGGCAAGTTCGACCCCGCGGCCTTGCTCGAGGCGCTCCGGGAGCTGCGCGTCACCAACCTCGCGGCGGCGCCGACGGTGTTCCGCATGCTGCGCGGCTCCGGGCTCGCGGAGGACCGTCGCGGCGCGCTCGAGAAGCTCTCGTTCACGGGCGAGCCCATGGACTCGCGGACGTGGGACTGGCTCGAGCAGCGCTGGGGCGTTCCTCCGTGCAGCATGTACGGGAGCACCGAGGTCGGGGTGATCCTCGTCAACTACCCGGGCTTCGCCGGCTACACCGTCCGGCCCGGCGCGCTCGGCAAGCCGGCGCCCGGCTGGGAGGTCGCGATCCTGGACGAGCGCGGCGAGCCGCTTCCGCCCGACCGGTCGGGCGAGATCGCCGTGCGGCGCAAGGACGGCTGGTTCCGCGTGAAGGACCGCGGCTGGGTGGACGCCGACGGCTACTTCCATCACGAGGGGCGCTCCGACGACGTCATCATCTCCGCGGGCTGGACGATGAGCGCGCTCGAGATCGAGGACGCGCTCCTCAGCCACCCGGACGTGCGCGAGGCGGCGGTCGTCGGCGCGCCCGACGCGCTGCGGGGCCAGATCCCGAAGGCCTTCGTCGTGACCGAGCGGGCCGGCGACGGCTTCGCGCGCGAGCTGCAGGCCTGGGTCGGCGGGCGGCTCTCGCGGCACGAGTACCCGCGCGCGATCGAGTTCGTCGAGGAGCTGCCCCGGACGCCCGCGGGCAAGATCGACCGGCTGTCGCTGCGCGGCCGCGCGCGGGAGACGGCGTGACGCGCTTCCCGACCATCACCGACGAGGCGCTCGCCCGGCTCCGCGCGCTGGTCGGCAAGGAGATCCGGCGCCCCGAGCCGTACGTGGAGGTGGCCACGCGCGACGCCATCCGCCACTGGGCGCACGGGATCGGTGATCGCAATCCGTTCTGGGCCCGGGCGCGGGTCGCGCCGCCGACGATCGTCTTCGCGCTCGACCGGATCGTCTCGGGCTACGTGACCGGGCTGCCGGGCATCCACGCGATGTACGCCGGCACGGACTTCCGCTGGCGCCTGCCGATCCGGGAGGGCCGTCGCATCGTGGGCAAGAGTGTCCTCCTCGGCCTCGAGGAGAAGACGTCGAGCTTCGCGCGGCGCGCGCTGAAGCAGACCTACCGGACGACGTTCGTCGAGGACGCCGGAGCGGTCGTCTGCGAGGCCGACTCGTGGTGCTTCCGCACCGAGCGCGACACCGCGCGCGAGCAGAAGAAGTACGCCGCGGTCGAGCCGCACCGCTACGCGCCCGACGAGATCGAGCGGATCCGGCGCGCCTACGCCACGGAGGAGATCCGCGGCGCGACGCCGCGCGTCTGGGACGAGGTCGAGGTCGGCGCGCCGCTGCCCGAGGTGGTGAAGGGGCCGCTCACGGTCACGTCGATCATCGCCTTCGTCCAGGGGTGGGGGAGTCTCTACGTGCGCGCTCACGGCCTGGCCTTCGACCTGTTCGAGCGTCATCCCGCGCTCGCGATCCCCAATGAGTTCGGCGTGCCCGAGCCGCCCGAGCGCGTGCACTGGGACGAGCACCTCGCGCGCGCCGTCGGCGTGCCCGCGCCCTACGACTACGGCCCCGAGCGCGTCGCCTGGCTCGGCCACCTCGTGACGAACTGGATGGGCGACGCGGGCACGCTCGCGCGCCTGAGCGTCCAGGTCCGGCGCCACAACCTGCTCGGCGACACCACGTGGTGCCGCGGGCGCGTCGCGGCGAAGGCGCTGGTCGGGGGGCGCGGCGAGGTCACGCTCGACCTCGCGGCGGTGAACCAGCGCGACGAGACGATCGCGCGCGGGCAGGCGGTCGTCGTGCTGCCGCGGGCCGCCCGGCCGCGCGTCAGCGGCGGAAGGGCAGCAGCAGCTGGCGCACGTAGCCGTCGGGCACGCCGCCGCCGATGATCCCGTACGCCCGCGGCCACGCCCCGCGCGGGAAGTAGCTCGTGCCGAAGAGCCAGTCGATCAGCGGCAGGTGCACGGCGTAGTTCCGGTCCACCGCCTCGGGCTCCGCGGCGTGATGCCAGTGATGGAAGCGCGGCGTCACGAGCAGCCACTCGATCGGCCGGAGGCGGAACCGGACGTTGGCGTGGATGAACACGGCGTGGAACGACACGAAGACGAGGTACGCGTAGACCGCCGGCGGCGCGAACCCGAACACGTAGAGCGGCACGAACGAGAGCCCCCGCGTCACGACGATGTCGACGAGGTGCAGGCGCGACCCCGCGAGCCAGTCGAGGTGCTCGGAGGAGTGGTGGACCTGGTGGAAGCGCCAGAGCCACGGGACGCGGTGGAACAGGCGGTGCACGGCATACTCGGCGAGGTCGGCCACGAGCACGATCTCGACGATCTGCAGCGGCAGCGGCTGGGCGGCGACCGCCGCCTGTAGGCCCGGCCGGGCGGCCCAGCGGAAGAAGAACGCCGCGGGCAGCATGGTCAGAAGCACGGTCACCTGGACGAGCAGGTGGCTCAGCGCGAAGTAGACGAGATCCGTGCGCCAGCCGGGCCGGAAGATCCGCTGCGCGGGCAGCCGGGCGAAGAGACGCTCGAGCGGCACGAAGAGCAGCGCCAGCACGAGGAGATTCAGCAGGAACCAGTCGAGCCCGAGATAGGCCGGGGCGCCGTCGGTGCGTCCGATCTCGGCGCTGGAGCCGCCGAGCAGCGTCGCCGTCGCCGCGAGCGCGATGCCGGTCAGGCCGAGCGCCTTGCGGCGCTTGAGCAGGATGCTGAGCGTCCCGAGCACGAAGGCGGCGGCGAGCAGCGCGTGGATCAGGAGCCGGACGGCGTCGAGCGGATAGAGCGCGCGCGCGTCGGGCATGGTCAGGAGCCAGGGGAACAGCAGGCAGAGCACCCCGCCGTAGCCGAGCGCGCCGAAGGTCACCGACAGCACGCCGCTGATCCAGCCCGAGCCCAGGCGCGTCCCGGTGCCGCGACCGAGCCCCGTCGTCATGACGCCCGCGTGGCGGGCACGCCGAGCGCGCGGAGCGTGCGCTCGAGACGCTCGAAGACGCCGAGCGAGTCGGCCAAGCCGTTCATCCAGCCGGAGGTCACGCAGTACGCGCCGCGGTGGCCCGGGGCGTGGTGTCGCGCGTGCGCCTCGGGCCCCAAGATGAGCCGCCGCGTCTGGAGCCAGGCGATCGCGGCCGGGACCCGCTCGGCGTGCGCCCAGCCGTGGAGGAGATTGGTCGCGAGCGCCGCCAGGGCGAACGCGATCAGCGCCGCGTCGGCGAACGGCGGCAGCGGCGCCCAGGAGGCGGCGCCGAGCACGGGGACGAGGCCGAGCGCGCTGTTGCCCGTCAGCTCGAGGAAGCCGTGGCGGGTCATGCCGCGCGGGTCGCGGTGGTGCTCGCGAAACGGCGCGATCAGCAGCGGCCCGATCAGTGCGGAATCGTCCTCGAAGAACCGGTCGCAGAACCAGTGCACGAGTCCGGACACGAGGTCCGCGGCGACATACCCGGATACGGCGGCGAGGACGGCGAGCGCGATTCCCGCCGCGCCGTCCAGCCGCCCGGCGAACCGCGCGCCCACGGCCAGGAGCAGCCCGGTCGACACGACGAGCGCGACGACCTCGATCGCCGGCTGGGCCGGAGCGCGGCGTCGCCCTCCAGGATGGCGCTGGCGCGGCCGGAAGATCACGGCCCTCATTATGGCAGAGCCGTCACGATGGCAGAAAAGACGGTGTGCTCGTCCCTGGGTGGGGCTATCGTGGGACGGTATGGCGCATCGGTCCGCGCGCGCACTGGTCGGGGCCCTGGGCCTCACGCTGGCGGTCGTCCAGCCCGCCGGGGCAGAGACGCCGACGGCGACGCTCCGTGCCTTCTTCGAGCGCGCGAACGCCGCGCTGCGCGCCGCGGATCCCGAGCGCGGTCTGGAGGCGCCCCGCGCCGCCGTCCGCGCCCTCGTCAACGAGGCCTTCGACTTCCGCGAGGCCTCGGCGCTCGCCCTCGGACCGGTGTGGCGCTCGCGCACGCCGGCGCAGCAGGACGAGTTCGTGCGGCTGTTCGCCGACCTGCTCGAGCGCGGCTACGTCGCGACGCTCGGCTCGAAGGTGAGCGCCGCCGGCGGCGTGGCGGTCGCGTACCGCGCCGAGTCCGTCGACGGTGAGTCGGCGATCGTCTCGACCACGCTCCGGACGCGGACCGGGGGCGAGCTGCCCGTCGACTACCGCATGATTCGCCGGGACGGGCGCTGGGCCGTGCGCGATGTGATCGTCGAGGGGGTGAGCCTCACCGCGAACTACCGGGCCCAGTTCAACCGCGTTCTCCGCGACGCGTCGTACGCGGACCTCATCGCGCGCATGCGCGAGGATTCGACCGACGGGCCGGGCCTGGCGCCCGCGGGCCTCCGGACGGAGGTCCGGCTCGCGGTGGCGGAGCCGCCCGCGCCTCGGCAGCGCGCCGCGACGCCCGAAGCGGTCGCGCCGCCCCTCCGCG
>JBGQEL010000076.1:0-20643 GCA_041496385.1 Methylomirabilia bacterium
CAATGACGCCACACGCATCTTTGGCAGGCCATCCACGGTTCCGGCGGGCTCGCGGTCCCCGCTACCAATGACGCCACACGCATCTTTGGCAGGCCATCCACGGTTCCGGCGGGCTCGCGGTCCCCGCTACCAATGACGCCACGGGCGCTCGTCGCGCTGGCCCTGCTCCTTCCCGCGCTCGCGGCGGCGGCGCCGTCGCAGGAGGAGCGTCGTCCCCACCCGCGCGACCTTCCGGCGCTCCCGTCGTACGTCCAGCGCGTCGCGCCGTCCGTCGTCGGACTCAGCGTGCGGAACGCCGAGGGCACGCTCTCCTCCGCGCGTCTCGGCAAGGAGCGCTTCGGCAGCGGCGTCATCTTCGACCCGCGCGGCTACGCGGTCACGGTGAGCTATCTGCTCCTGGACGCGGTGTCGATCGACGTCCGCCTCCGCGACGGCCGGAAGGCGCAGGCGCACGTCGTCGGGCTCGACCTCGAGACCGGCCTGGGCGTCGTGAGGCTCGAGGGCGTCGGGCCCTGGCCGGCCGCGGCGCTCGGCCCCTCCGCCGGGGTCGTCGCCGGCACCCGCACCGCCACGGTCGGCGTCGACGAGGACGGAGACCTCGTGCAGGTGACGGGCGCGGTCCACGCGGTCCAGCGCTTCTCCGCCTCCTGGGAGTACATGCTCGACCGCGCGCTCATCGTGTCGCCCGCCAGCCCGCAGTGGGGCGGGAGCGCGGTCGTCAACGACCGCGGCGAGGTGATCGGCATCGCGTCGCTCCGGCTCGGCGAATCGCCCCACGTGAACCTCGCGATCCCGACCGAGGCGTTCCTGCCCGTCAAGGACGAACTGGTCGCCGCCGGCCGGGTCGCGAGCCGGCCGCCACGGCCGTGGCTCGGCGTCTACACGGTCGACGCGAGGGCCGGCGGCCTCGTCGTCAGCGACCTCTCGCCGGTCGGCCCCGCGGCGCGCGCCGGCCTCCTCAAAGGGGACCGCATCCTGGGCGTCGACGGTGTCGTCGTCGCCTCGCAGGCGGAGTTCTACGCGCGGCTCTGGTCGCGGCGCGCCGGCGACGTGATCGAGGTCTCGGTCCAGCGGGCCGGCCGGGCGCATGTCATCGCTGTGACCTCGGTGGACCGCCATACCCTCTATCGCGTGGGGGACTGACCGCGTGAAGGGCGCGGCCGACACCTACGAGGGCCGCGGCCTCATCGCGGACCCGATCCACCAGTACATCCTCTTCACGCGTCCGGGCGGCATTCCCGGCGAGGCGACCGAGCAGGACCTGATCGACACCGCGTGGGTCCAGCGCCTGCGCCGCGTGCCCCAGCTCCAGTCGGCGCGCTGGGTCTTCCCCGCCGCCGAGCACAGCCGCTTCCAGCACTCGCTCGGCGCGATGCATCTCGCGGGACGCTTCGCGCAGCAGCTCTATCCGTCGCTGCGCGGGATCTTTCCCGACGCGCCTTCCCCCGCGCTGATCGAGGAGCTGCTGCGCACCGCGGGTCTGCTCCACGACGTGGGTCACGGCCCCTTCGGGCACTTCTTCGACGACAACTTCCTGAACGAGTATGACCTGACGCACGAGCTGGTGGGACAGCGCATCATCCGCGAGGAGCTCGGCGACGCGCTCCGGAGCCTCCGGCGGAGCCCGAGCGGCGCGTTCAACGCGGGCGAAGCGATCGACCCGGAGTGGATCTGCTACCTCATGGGCAAGACGTACACGCAGCCGCTCGAGTCGCATCCCAAGTGGCTCGCGTTCCTGAAGCCGATCCTCTCGGGGGTCTTCACCGCCGACAACATGGACTACGTCCTCCGGGACTCCTACATGTGCGGTGTCGCCATCGGGCCGATCGACATCGAACGGATCATCTACTACTCCTTCTTCTCCGAGCGCGGGCTCACGCTCGACCGCAGCGGGCTCCAGGCGTTCACGATGTTCCTCAACGCGCGCTTCTACATGTACACGAACGTCTACTACCACCGGACGACGCGGGGCATCGACCTCCACCTGAAGGAGATCTTCCGCCCGACGATGCGCATCGCGTTCCCCTACGACCTCCGGAAAGAGCTCCACCCGTACCTGCATCTCACGGAGTGGACGCTCCTCGAGGAGGTCGGACGCTGGCACGACGCCGACGATCCGACGCGGCGGGAGCTCGGTGTCGAGTGGCGGCACGTCCTCGACCGGAAGCTCAAGTGGCGGATGTCGGGCGAGGAGATCCTCGACCAGTTCGAGGCCCGCAAGGGCCAGGGATTCCTCGACGCCGAGACGGTGAAGCGACGCGTGCGGACCTTCCTCCCCGCCGCGCTGCGGGACTTTCCCTTCGAGATCGATATGGCGCTGCAGGACCCGCGCCCGCTGAACCCGCTCAAGATGGGCGACCGTCAGATCTACGTCTACGATGGTTCGACCAAGCGCGTCTCCGAGGAGCCGCTGACCGAGATCTTGAAGTACCTGCCCGGGAAGGTCGCGCAGTGCCGGATCTTCGCGATGAGCCACGAGCACGACGGTGAGCTGGCCGGCGCGCTGCGGCGCGCCCTGAACGAGGAGCCGCCCTCGATCGGGACGAACGTCTAGCGTTATGATCGACCCGAGGCGGATTCTCGCGTGACGGGGCTCGCCGATCGCCTGTACTGGCCGTGCTGGATCGCCGCCGCCGTCCTCACGGGCGTCGTCGCCGGCTTCATGCTGGGTCACGCGCTGGTCCTCGGGCGCTTCGTCGAGTGGCTCGTGACGTCGGGCTCGGGGGAGCTCGCGCTGGCGTACCCGGGCTTCCGGGCGGGCGCGGGGCGCGTGTCGCTCACCGCGTTCTACGCCGTCTGCGGACTCGAGGTGCTCTCCGTCGTCGCGTTCCTGGCGGCGGCGCTCGTGACGCGGCGACAAGCGGCGCTCGCGGCGCTCGCCGCCGCGGCCGGCGCGCTCTGGCTCGTCGTGCACTACGCCTCGGGGTTCGGGGCGCTCGAGGCGATGGTGCTCGGCGGCGCCGTGGAGCCACCGCGGATCGTCGCGGCCCGCTTCGTCCGGGTGAACACCCCGATCCATCTCTTTCACGCGGCGATGCTCGTGACCGCGCTCGGTGCGCTCCTCGCCGTGCCGCTCGCGATCTCGCGTCAGAAGGGCTAGGTCATGGAGAAGTTCCGCGGCGTCGACTACTACGGGCTCGAGGATCTGCTCTCGGAAGAGGAGCGGATGATCCGCGACGCGGTCCGCGACTGGGTCGAGACCGAGTTCCTGCCGCTCGTCACGGAGCACCACCGCGCGGGCACGTTCCCCGTGGCGTTGATCCCGAAGCTCGGCGAGCTCGGCGTGTTCGGCGCGACGCTCAAGGGCTACGGGTGCGCCGGACTCAACAACGTGGCCTACGGGCTCATCATGCAGGAGCTCGAGCGGGGCGACTCCGGCCTCCGCTCGGCCGCGTCGGTCCAGAGCGGACTCGTCATGTACCCGATCTACGCCTACGGCTCCGAAGCGCAGAAGGAGAAGTGGCTGCCGGCGCTGGCGAAGGGCGAGGCGGTCGGCTGCTTCGGCCTCACCGAGCCGGACCACGGCTCCGATCCCGGCTCGATGAAGACGCGCGCGCGGCGCCAGGGCGCCGGCTACGTCCTGAACGGCACGAAGCTCTGGATCACCAATGGCTCGATCGCCGACGTCGCGGTCGTCTGGGCGAAGGAGGACGACGGCGAGATCTACGGCTACCTCGTCCCGCGGGGGACCCCCGGGTTCTCCACCCTCGACATCCACGGCAAGTTCTCGATGCGCGCGTCGATCACCTCCGAGCTCGCGTTCCAGGACTGTCGCATTCCCCTCGAGAACAAGCTCCCGAACGTGAAGGGCCTGCGCGGGCCGCTCGGCTGCCTCTCGCAGGCGCGCTACGGCATCGCCTGGGGCGCCGTCGGCGCCGCGATGGCGTGCTACGATTGGGCGCTCCAGTACGCGCAGCAGCGCATCCAGTTCGGCAAGCCGATCGCCTCGTTCCAGCTGGTCCAGGAGAAATTCGTCTGGATGATCACCGAGATCACGAAGGCGCAGCTCCTGGTCCTCCAGCTGGGGCGGCTCAAGGACGCCGGCAAGGTCCGGGCCCAGCAGGTCTCGATGGCCAAGATGAACAACGTGCAGATCGCGCTCGACGTGGCCCGCCGCGCGCGCGACATCCTCGGCGCGGCGGGCATCGTCGACGAGCATCCGATCATCCGCCACATGTTGAACCTCGAGACCGTGAACACCTACGAGGGGACGCACGACATCCACACGCTGATCATCGGCCGCGACATCACAGGCCTCGACGCCTTCGGAATCTGACGACGCGCGTCCGTGCGGGCCGTGAGTTCGGTGGAGGGTCGGTGATGGCGATGGGGCCCCGGCCCCGGGTGCTGGTGGTGGACGACGAGCCCGACGTCCGCGCGATGTTCGCCGAGTTCCTGCGCCTGGACGGATTCGAGGTGGTGGAGGCGGCGAACGGCCTCGAGGCGCTCCTGCAGCTCAAGCGCGCGCATCCGAGCGCCGTGGTGCTCGATCTGATGATGCCGCGGCTCGGCGGGCTCGACGCGATCAAGCGCATCCTCGCCTTCGACGCGACGATCCGGATCCTCGTCGTCACGGGGGCGCTCGACGCCGAGCTCCACCGGCAGGCCCGCGCCGCCGGCGCGGGCTTCGTGTTCACGAAGCCGGTGAGCCCGGCCGCGCTCGTGGCGGCGCTCCGTGCGCCGCCGCCCGGGCCCGCGCCGCCGCCGGACGAGCCCGCGGGCGGCGTCGGGCCGGCCGCGATCCTGGTGGTGGATGACGACCCCGAGGCGCGCTCCCGGCTCGAGACGCTGCTGGCCCGGCAGGGCTACGAGGTGCGAGTCGCGCCCGACGCCGCGGCCGGCGTGCGTGCCGTCGTGGAGCGCGCGCCCGACGTCGTGCTCCTGGACGTCGAGATGCCCGGGCTCTCAGGCGTGGGCGTGCTGCCCACGATGGTCGCGCTCGCCCCGGATGCCAAGATCATCATGGTGAGCGAGCCGGAGAACGTCGAGCTCGCCAAGCGGGCGCTCGCATTCGGCGCGTTCGACTGCGTGACGAGGCCGATCGACCCGACACTCCTCGCGCAGTCGATCGAGTCGGCGCTCGCGATGCGGCGGGTCGACCTCCGGGAGTAGCGGTTCTCCGCGGCTCCGGCGCCGGCTCAGCCGGGCCCGCGGCGCGCCGCCGGCCACAGGCGGACGAGGACGCCGCCGAGCACCACCACCGCGGCGCACCAGAGCGCGATCAAGGCCCACCGCCCGAGGCGGGCGAACGCCGTCCGCGCGATCGGGACGATGGCGAGCTCGGCCTTCGCCGCGCGCGGATGAGCGACGGGCCGGACCACCTCAAGGGCCAGATCGTATTCGGCGTCGCGGGCGGCGCGGAAGCTCGAGAGCCAGGCGACCGCCTCGACATCGCCTCGGCCCGGCGTCCCGCCCCCGAGCCGCGCGTTCAGCTCGCCGCCCCGCTTTGTCGTGAGGACCGTGCCCCCCGCGTCGCGGACGATCAGCGCGTACTCGAACGCGAGACCGTCCCGCCACTCGCCGCGGGGGGCGAGGAACGAGAGCTCCATGACGAGGATCGTGTCCACGGGCTGCTCCACGACGAGGCGCGTGAGTCCGGCGCGCGTCAGGTCGATGGGCCGCCGGAGCGGGACGCCGTCGGCGAGCGAGAGCCGGGGCGCGAGCCCCGCGCCGAGCGCCAGGACGCCCAGGAGCGCCACAAGGCACACGCCGAATCGCGCGCGCGCGGGACTCACGTCGCGAGGTCGACGTAGAGCTCGATCTGGTGACCGTCGGGATCGCGGATGGAGAACGAGCTCGGCGTCTCGCCGAACGGTACCAGGCCGTGGGCTTCGACCCAGCGGCGCGCCGCGTCGAGCTCCTCGCGCGAGGCGCCCGCCGCGAAGGCGACGTGGTAGAGGCCCGGCACGCCCTTCGGCTGGGGGCCGAGCCCGTCGGCGCGCGCGAGCTCGCACGAGACGTCGTGATGGTGAACACCCGCGGAGAAGAACACGATGCGCCCGGCCTTGGCGGTGCCCGTTTCGGCGAGGCCCAGCACGTCGGCGTAGAAGCGGCGCGTGGCCTCGAGGTCGCGAACGAACAGGGAGACGTGACCGAGTTCTCGGATCTTGAGCCGCGAGGGTGCGCCCACCGCGACGAGTAGTGTACCATTGAACGGTCATGGCGGAATCGACGGCGGTCACCACGTTTGCCGTGAGCGCGGCGCGGATCCGTCCGAACACCAGACTCATCGCGCTGCTGGCGCTCGGGCACCTCGTGATCGATCTCAATCAGGGCTCGATCCCCGCGCTGCTGCCTTTCCTGAGAAAGGCGCACGACCTCAGCTACGCGCAGGCGGCGATCATCGTGCTCGTCGGCAACCTGAGCTCGTCGCTCATCCAGCCGCTCTTCGGCTACTTCTCGGATCAGATCTCGCGGCGGTGGATCCTGCCGACGTCGGTGTTTCTCTCGGGCGCGGGCCTGGCGCTCACGGGCGTCGCGCCGGGCTATCTCGCGGTGCTCGGCCTCATGCTCGTCATGGGATTCGGCGTCGCCGCCTGGCACCCGGAGGGCTACAAGACCGCGACGGGCGTGGCCGGCGACCGGAAGGCCACGGCGCTCTCGTGGTTCTCGCTCGGCGGCAACGCGGGGCTGGCGCTCGGCGCGCCCCTCATCACCGGCCTGATCGCCTGGCTCTCGGTCGCCGGCACGCTCGCCATGCTCGTGCCGAGCGCCATCGTGGGCGGGCTCATTCTCGCGGCGCTGCCGCTCATCGACCGCGCCACGACGCCGCGCAGTCCGACGTCGGCGCCGGCGCGCGGGGTGAACATGCCCGGGGCGATGGCGCTCCTCATCTTCCTCGTGGCGATCCGCTCGTGGGCGACGCTCGGCTTCACAACGTTCGTGCCCTTCTACTACGTGGACCACCTCAAGGCGGATCCGCGGCTCGTGGGGCCGCTGCTCTTCGTCTTCCTCGGCGCCGGCGCGCTCGGCACGGTGATCGCCGGTCCGCTCGCCGACCGCTGGGGGCCGCGCCCCTTCATGCGCTGGGTGTTCCTGGCCGCGATCCCGTTCGGGCTCCTCTTCCTCACGACGGGCGGCATCCTCGCCTTCGTCATGCTCGGGCTCTTCGGCGCCGTGCTCACCTCGAGCTTCTCGGTCTCGGTGGTCCTCGGCCAGTCCTACCTGCCGCGCAACGCGGGGATGGCGTCCGGGCTCGTCGTCGGCTTCGCGATCGGCGCCGGCGGCCTCGGCGTCACGGCGCTCGGCTGGGTCGCCGACCACCAGGGGCTGCCGGCCGCGCTGACGATCAGCGCGCTGATGCCGCTGGCCGGCTTCGCGACCGCGCGCTTTCTGCCCGCGCCGCGAGACAAAGAATCGCTGTGAACGACGGCAGCGCATTCCAGGACGGTGAGCAGGTCCTGCTCATCGATCAGCGCGGCAAGCGTCACCTGATCTTCCTGCGGAAGTCGGAGACGTTTCACTCCGATCGCGGCTGGATCGCCCACGACGCGATCATCAGCCAGCCCGAGGGCTCATGGCTCCGCTCCTCGATGGGCCTCCGGTACCTCGCGCTGCGGCCGACGCTCGCGGAGTACGTGCTCGAGATGCCGCGCGGCGCGCAGGTCATCTACCCGAAGGACCTCGCGATGATCCTCTTCTGGGCCGACATCTACCCGGGCTGCCGGGTGATCGAGGCGGGCACGGGCTCGGGCGCGCTCACGCTCGCGCTCCTGCGCGTGGTCGGGCCCGAGGGGCGCGTGATCACCTACGAGCAGCGCGACGAGTTCGCGCGGCGCGCGGTCGCCAACATCCACATGCGGCTCGGCGAGGTGACCAACCTCACGGTGCGCCTCCGGCCCGTCGAGGACGGGCTTCCCGAGGAGCCGCCGGTGGACCGGGTGCTCCTGGACCTGCCGGAGCCGTGGAAGCTCGTGAAGCTCGTCGCCGCCGCGCTGCGCCCCGGCGGGATCTTCCTCTGCTACGTGCCGACGATCATCCAGTCCCACCAGATCGCCGAGGCGCTCCAGCAGGACCGGCACTGGGCGCTCGTGGAAACCTTCGAGACCCTCTACCGCCCCTGGAACATCGAAGGCCAGTCGGTCCGGCCGTTCCATCGCATGGTCGCGCACACCGGCTTCATCACGGTCGCGCGCCGCGTGGTGCCGGAGGAAGGCGCGCCGGCCGCCCGCCTGCGCCACCTCGAACCCGAGGAGTAGGACGCGCCGATGATCACGGTGATGCGCCGGTACCGGAAGGCCCTGCAGGTCGGCCTGCTCGTCGTGATCGCGGCGTTCATCGGCTCGCTCTTCGTCTTCGGCACCCGCGGCATGGGCGGTGACGGGCCCGTGTCCGACGCCGTCGCCACGGTCAACGGCGAGTCCATCCCCTTCGACCGCTATCAGCGCCGCTACCAGGCCTACATGGACGCCTACGCCCAGATGTATCGCGACCGCTTCTCGGCGGAGCTCGCCGAACGGCTCGGACTCCAGCAGCAGGTCGTGAACGACCTCGTGCAGGAAGCGCTGATCGTCCAGCGCGCCCACCGCGAAGGGCTCGAGGTGTCCGACGAGGAGCTCAACGCGCAGATCCAGGCGGTGCCGGGCTTCCAGGAGAACGGGCGGTTCACGCTCCGGCGCTACCAGGAGTTCCTGCGCCGGCGCGGCACGGGCGCCGCGCAGTTCGAGGCGGACGTCCGCCGCGAGCTCACGCGGCTCAAGGTGGAGGGGACGGTCCGGAGCGGCGTGAAGGTCGCGCCGGGCGAGGTCGAGCAGGCCTACGCGCTCCGCCGTGAGGAAGTGCGCGCGGCCTGGGCGCTCGTCGAGCTCGCCCCGATCCTCTCCGCCGCGAGCGCGACCGACCAGGAGCTCACGGCCTACCTCACCGCGCACCCCGAGGAGTTCCGCGAGCCCGAGCGGCGGCGGATCCAGTACGTCACGCTCGCGCAGAAGGACTTCGTCAAGGAGGTGCCCGCCACCGACGTCGAGAAGTACTACTCCGACCACGCGAAGGAGTTCGACGCGCCCCGGCAGGCGCGCGCGGCGCACGTGCTGGTCCGCGTGCCCGAGACGGGCGGCAGCGAGGCGGAGGACAAGGCGCGGGCGAAGGTGGCCGACGTCATCCGGCGCGCCCGCGCCGGCGAGGACTTCGCGAAGCTCGCGCGGGAGCTCTCCGAGGACCCGGGCTCGGCCCCCAAGGGGGGCGACCTCGGCCTCGTCACCCAGGGCGAGATGGTTCCCGAGTTCGAGCGCGGGCTCTTCGCCCTGAAGAAGGGCGAGATCTCGGCGGAGCCCGTGCGCACGCCGTTCGGCTTCCACGCGATCAAGGCGATCGAGCTGAAGGAGGGCGGACGGCGTCCCCTCAAGGACGTCGCGGGAGCGATCCGCGACCAGCTCGCCGCCGAGGCCGCCGACCGGGCGGCCAGGGCGCGCGCCGAGGAGGTGCGGCCGCTCCTCCAGGCCGCTCCGGATTTCGCCGCCGAGGCCAGGAAGCTCGGGCTGGCGGCGGCCGAGTCCACGCTCGCGCGGGCGGATCGCCTCGCGTCGCCCGGCGGGCCCGACCCGCTCGAGGACGCGGCGTTCGCGCTGGCCATCGGCGGCGTGTCGCCGCCCGTCAAGACGCCGGCGGGCCTCGTCGTCCTGAAGGCCGTCCGGACGATCCCGGCCGGCGTGCCGCCGCTCGCCGAGATCCGCGACCGGGTCACGGCGTCCGTGAAGCGCCAGAAGGCGGAGGCGCAGGCGCTCACGCGCGCGACCGAGCTCGCGGCCGCCGCCAAGGCCGGCGACTTCACCGCCGCGGCGAAAAAGGCGGAGGCCACCGCGGGCGAGACGCCGCGCTTCTCGCGCGCCCGGCCCGCCGACAAGCTTCCCGGCGACGCGATGCTCGCCGCCCTGCAGGCGCCGGCCGGCGCCATCACGGGGCCCGTCAAGGCCGCGCAGGGCTACTACGTGCTGAAGGTGCTGGAGCGGGCGGCGCCGGACATGAGCGGGTTCCCGACCGAGCGCGAGAAGCTCGCGAAGGAGATCCTCGCGCAGAAGCAGGGCCAGGCGTGGGACTCCTGGCTCGTCGGCGCCCGCGCCGGCGCCAAGATCGACGTCTCGAGCCGGCTCCAGCCCCGCCGGGGATGAGGAGAAGACGCGTGCGACCGTTCGCGAGAGTCATGATCGCCCTGGGCCTGGCCGTCCTGCTGCTGGCGCCGACCGCGCCGGTCGCGGCGCAGCAGCTCCTGAAGCTCAAGGTGGCCTTCTGCACGCGCACGATCGACGCCGCCGTCGCGCCGTTCGCCGCGGCGATGCGGATGGGCTGGTACCGGCAGGAGGGATTCGACGTCGAGGTGATCCCGCTGCCCGGCTCGACCGACTGCGTGAAGTTCGTCGTCACCCGGGAAATGGACTTCTCGCTCCCGAGCATCGAGCCGATCGCCATCGGCCGGCCGCAGGGCCTCAAGTGGGGGATCATCAAGGAGCGCGTGGACGTCAAGGATCTCGTGACGAACGAGCTGATCGACGAGATCAACCGCTTCGACGCCGCGGCGATCGCGGCGGAGGCACGGGCCTGGAAGCCGGGCAGGTGAGTCGCCGAAGGGTCCTGGTGGTCGACGACGACGACGACGTCCGCCAGACCCTGTCGGACCTGCTGCGGCTGCACGGATTCGACGTCAGCGAGGCGTCCGACGGGCTGATCGCCTGGACCCAGATCCGCCAGAACGCGCCGCACGCCGTGCTGCTCGATCTCGCCATGCCGAGGCTCGGCGGCCTCGAGACCCTCAAGGCCATCCGGGCGTTCAATCCGGCGATCGTCACGATCATCGTCACCGGCTTCGCGGACCCCGACACGCACCGCCGCGCGCTGGAGCTGGGCGCGGCCGCCGTGCTCGACAAACCCGTCGGCTGGGCCCAGCTCGAGAAGGCCCTCGGGGGGCCGACCGGCGCGAGCCCGGCACCCGCGCGGGTGCTGGTCGTCGACGACGACATGGGCGTCCGCGACTACCTGCGCGATCTGCTCGTCGCCCACGGGTACGACGTCGCCACCGCCGCGAACGGCGACCTGGCGCTGCAGGAGCTGTCCCGGGGCGCCCCCGACGTCGTGCTCCTCGACGTCGTCATGCCGGGGCTGAACGGCGTCGAGATCCTCCAGGCGATCGGGACGATCGCGCCGCGCGTGAAGGTCATCATCGTCAGCGGCGAGGCGACGCCGATCCAGCGGATGCGGACGCTGGCGCTCGGCGCCTTCGACTACGTGTTCAAGCCCGTGAATTCCGAGCGCCTCCTGCGGAGCGTCGACCTCGCCGTCAGCATGAAGCAGGTCGAGTCGCTCTAGGGGCGGGCCGGCGCCGCCGCCGTCGCGTGTTAGGTTAGAGGAGCCATGTCGGTCCCGCGGACCCCGATGACCCGCCCGGGCTACGAGAAGCTGAAGGACGAGCTGGAGCGCCTCAAGCGCTTCGACCGCCACGCGATCACGAAGGCCATCGCCGAGGCGCGCGCGCACGGCGACCTCTCCGAGAACGCGGAGTATCACGCGGCGCGAGAGAAGCAGAGCTTCATCGAGGGCCGCATCGCCGAGCTGGAGACGAAGGTGGGCGGCGCGGAGGTCATCGAGCCGCCGACCTCGGGCGACCGCGTCACCTTCGGCTCGACCGTCCTGCTGGAGGACGAGACCGGCAAGGAGTTCCGCTATCAGATCGTCGGCTCCGACGAGACCGAGCCCGCGAAGGGGAGGATCTCGATCCTCGCCCCGCTCGCGCGGACGCTCATCGGCAAGAAGGTCGGCGACAGCGTGACCGCGCAGCTGCCGGGCGCGAAGAAGACGTTCGAGATCCTCAAGGCCAACTTTCCCTGGGACTGATTCCGGAGGCCCACCGATGCCCCTACCACTCGAACACCTCACCGTCATCGACCTCACGCGCGCCCGCTCCGGCCCGACCGCCGTGCGCCGGCTCGCCGACATGGGCGCCAACGTCATCAAGGTGGAGGCGCGCGAGGAGATGGAGGGCGACTCCACCGCGCTCGGCTTCGACTTCCTGAACCTCCACCGGAACAAGCGCGCGCTCACGCTCGACCTCAAGCACCCGCGCGGGATCGAGGTCTTGAAGAAGCTCGTCGCCCGCGCCGACGTGGTCGTCGAGAACTTCCGCCCCGACGTGAAGAAGCGGCTGGGCATCGACTACGAGACGCTCTCGAAGCTCAATCCGCGCCTCGTGTACGGCTCCATCTCGGGCTTCGGTCAGACGGGCCCGTACGCCGACCGGCCGGGCTACGATCAGATCGCGCAGGGCATGGGCGGGCTCATGTCCATCACCGGCCTGCCGGGGCAGGGGCCGGTCCGTGTCGGCATTCCGGTGGCGGACCTCACCGCCGGGATGTACCTCGCCGAGGGGATCCTCGTCGCGCTGCTCGAGCGCGAGAAATCGGGCAAGGGGCAATGGGTGCACACCTCGCTCTTGCAGGCGATGGTCACGATGCTCGACTTCCAGGCCGCGCGCTGGCTCGTCGACGGCGAGATCCCGCCCCAGGCGGGCAACGACCACCCGACCGGCATCCCCACCGGCGTGTTCACCACCGCCGACGGCCATATCAACGTCGCCGCCTCGGGGCAGACGATGTACCGCCGCCTCTGCACCGCGATCGGCGTGCCCAAGCTGATCGACGATCCGCGATTCAAGACGATTCACGATCGCTCGAAGAACCGCAAGGCCATGAACGCCGAGCTGGACAAGGCGCTCGTGAAGCGGACCAGCGCCGAGTGGATCGACGTCCTCAACAAGGCCGGCGTGCCCTCGGGCCCGATCTACAACGTCAAGCAGGTCTTCGAGGATCCGCAGATCCAGCACCTCGGCATGGCCCAGCCCGTGCGCCATCCGGAGCGCGGCGAGATGAAGGTGCAGGGGCTTCCGGCCACCCTCTCGCGTACGCCCGGCGCCATCCGGCGCCCGGCACCGACGCACGGCCAGCACACCGACGAGATCCTGAAGGAGATCGGCTACACCGCCGACGAGATCGCCGCGCTCAAGAAGGCCGGCGCGGTCTAGGACGGGGACGAGCATGGCGGACGCGATCACGGTCCTGAACCCGGCGGGCTTTCCCCCGAAGGTCACCCGCCAGGCGCTCGCGCCGCGCCTGGACACGCTCGAGGGCAGGACGGTCTACCTCGTCGATTGCCGCTTCGACGACTCCGATATCTTCCTGGGCCAGATGCAGGCGTGGTTCGCCCAGCATCTGCCGGGCGTGCGGACGGTCCTCAAGCGGATCTCGAACGTCTACCTGCACGACGATCCCGCGACCTGGGAGGAGATCAAGGCGAGGGGCGCCGCCGCCATCCTCGGCGTCGGGCACTGAAGCACCTGCGCGCCGGCGGTCGCCGCGCACGCGATGACGGTGGAGACGAGGTACGGCGTTCCCACGGTCGCCGTGCACACGGACACGTTCGACCGCGTCGTGCGCTCCGTGGCCGAGGTGAACGGCATGCCGGGCCTCCGGCAGGTCTTCGTGCCCCAGCCCATCATGGGCAAGACGCCCGCCCAGCTCCGCGCCTACGTCGACGGCCGTGATCCGATCACCGGCCACCCCGTCATGCAGGAGATCGTCGAGGGGCTGACGCGGCCCCTGACCGACGCGGATCTCGGGCCCGTCGAGTTTGACCGCGGGACCCCCCGGCTGCTCGCGCCCGACACCGAGGAACGCCTCCACCGCCTGTTCCTCGAGCGCCGCTGGACGGATTTCCTGCCCATCGTGCTCCCGACCGAGGCCCGCGTTGCGGAGATGCTGGCCGGCACGCGCCGCAAGCCCGACGAGGTCGTGGGGCGCATGCGGTCCACGCATTTCCGCGAATACTGGTCGTACACGGTCGAGAAGGTCGCGGTGAATGCGGTGATGGCGGGCGCGCGGCCGGAATACTTCCCCGTGATCCTCGCCCTCGCGGCGACCGGCGTGACCGCGCGCAGCAGCAGCTCGAGCGCGATGGCCGCGATGGCCGTGGTCAACGGGCCCGTGCGCGGGGAGCTCGGGATGAACGCGGGGACCGGCGCGATGGGACCGTACAGCCACGCGAACGCCACCATCGGCCGCGCCTACGGCCTGCTGTCGCAGAACCTCCAGGGCGGCTCGGTGCCCGGGCTCAGCTACATGGGCAACCAGGGCAACAACTACGCCTACAACAGCGTCACCTTCGCCGAGAACGAGGAGCGGAGCCCGTGGGAGCCGTTCCATGTCCAGCACGGCTTCCGGCCCTCCGACAGCACGGTGAGCGTGTTCAGCGGCTGCCGCTCCACCGCGTTCACGCTCGGTCTGCGCGCCCGGCACTGGCGCGCGCACGTCGGGAATCTCCTGCGCGGGATGGATCCCAACGGCCCGCCCACGCTCCTGCTCGATCCCATCGCGGCGCGCCAGTTCGTCGATCGGGGCGGCTTCACGACGAAGGCGGCGCTCCTCGACTGGCTCCACGACGCCGCGCGCATGCCCGCGAGCGAGTACTGGGACTACCAGCTCGTGCAGAACTACATCTACCCGCGCGCGACCTTCGGCGAAGAGCCCTGGGCGTCGATGCTTCGGGCCGCGCCCGACGAGCTCATCCCGATGTTCCGGCGCGAGGACATCCAGGTGGTGGTCGTGGGCGGCGAGACGAACGGCTACTGGCGCATCATGGGCTGCGCCTATCAGAAGACGGTCTCGGTCGACGAGTGGCGGTAGGCCCGCGATGGGGTTCTAGCGCAGCGCCTCGCGCAGTTCGCGCGTGAGGATCTCGACGGTCCCGCGCGTGCCGCCCGCGAGCTTCAGCTTCCACTCGCCCTCGGTCTCGAAGCGCCGGTCGCGCAGGCGCTCGCCCCAGGGCTTGATGGCCTCCCGGATCGCGTTGAGGTCGGCCGGGTCGCGCCGCAGCTCCTTCGCGCGCGCCATGACGTCGGGGGCCGCGCGGATGAAGGCCCGGAGCGCCGCGCCCGTCTTGATCGAGTACTTCCGTCCCGCCCAGGCGCTCGGGAACGTCGTCGAGAGCGCCTTGACGTAGTTCAGGAAGAAGCGCTTGGCGCCGTGTCGGATCTCCTGGATCTTGCCGCTGCTCCCGAGCTTCTCCACCGTCTCGAGGAACTCCACGATCTCCTCGGCCAGCGGCGCCTGGCTCACGCGCCCGCGTCCGGTGCCGAGCATCTTGATCTCGCCGTGGAGCGGCGAGGTGTCGTCCTCGTTGAGCGAGCGGATGACGTCGTGCGCCAGCGCCTGGTTCGGGTCCGGGTAGAGTTTGCGGCCCGAGAGACTGATGATGTGCGACGGGTTGAGGCGCGTGTGCTTGGCGTTGATCGTCACGAACAGCTCGACGATCTGCCGCGCGTCGAGGGAGTCGAAGAGGACGGCCGGGACCTCCAGCGCGAAGTTCTCGCCCTGCTGACCCAGCGCGTGGAGCGCCAAAAGGCGGTGCTGGCCGTCCAACACGCGCAGCACGCCGTGCTCCTCGGGGATCTGGAGCAGCCCGAGGTCGTGGTGGCCCGCGACCGGGGTGAAGGTGAAGCGTTTCTCGGAGGTGATGATGACCGCGCCGGGAATCGCGGGCAGCGTCGCCGCGTCCTTGCACTCGCGGTAGTAGGCGACCAGCTCGTCGATCTTCCGCCGGATGACCGGCCGCTGGTACGCGGTCTCGCTCTCGCCGATCCGCCTCTCGAGCATGTCCCAGTTCACTCGCGCGCGGCTGGCGCGAGTCTTCTTTTTCGGCTGTTCGCTCTGCGGCCCGCCGGAATAGCCGAGGACCTCGAACTTCACCAGCCGGTCGATGTCCTTGGCCGAGAGGCCCGCCTGGTAGAACTCGACGCCGAACTGTTTTACGCGGCGCGCTGGGACCGTGATCATAGGGGCGACACTCTACCCTGATCGGCAAACCCTTGTCAATAGAGGGATTTTCGGCCAAGATGGCCGGGTGACGGGACCCGCCCTGGCCCTGGTCGTGTCCGCGGCCATCCTCCACGCGGTCTGGAACGCGCTCGCCAAGCGCGCGCAGGATCAGCTCGTTTTCCTCTGGTCCTCGGTGGCCGTCGCCTCGGTCGTCCTGGCCCCTTTGGGGGTTCTCCGGCTTCCCCCGGGGGGTGTCCCATCCGCCGCCCTGCCCTTCGTGGCCGCGACGATCCTGATCCACGCGGTCTACTTCTTCGCGCTCGGCCGCGCCTACCGTCACGGCGACTTCTCGCGCGTCTACCCGATCGCCCGCGGGCTGGGCGTGGCACTCGTGCCGCTCGTCGCGCTGGCCCTCTTCGACGAGTGGCTCTCGCGCCTCGGGACGCTCGGCGTGGCGCTGGTCGTGACGGGCATCGTGAGCCTGAGCCTGGCCGCGCGCCCCGCGGGCGCCGGGGGGACGGCGGGCCGGCGGCGCGGCACCGCGTGGGCGTTGCTGACCGGCGTGATCATCGCGGCCTACTCGCTCGTGGACAAGGCGGGCGTCGGGCACCTCGACCCGGTCCCGTACATCTCGCTGATGGGGGTCGGCATGTCCGCGCTCCTCGCGCCGGTCGTCCTCGCCGGTCGCGGCGCCCTCGCCCGCGAGTGGAAGGTCAACTGGCGGGCAATTCTAATAGCGTCCTCGATGAACCTCACGAGCTACCTGCTCGTGCTCTTTGCCTTCAGGCTCTCCAAGGTGGGCTACGTCGTCGCGGCGCGCGAGCTGTCGATCCTCTTCTCCGCGTTCATCGGGAGTCTCTGGCTCGGCGAGGGACGGCTCGGCCCGCGGCTCGCCGGCGCGTCGATCGTCCTCGCCGGCGTCGCCTGCATCGCGCTGGCGCGCTGAGGGCCTGGTCTAGCGCAGGCCGAAGGTCTCGGCGGCGAGCCCCGCGATGTGACGGCCGATCGCGAGCGACGCGGTCGCGCCGGGTGAGGGCGCGTTGAGCACGTGGATGGCGTCCGCCTCCGCGACGATGCGGAAGTCGTCCACGAGCGAGCCGTCGGGGCTGACGGCCTGCGCGCGCACGCCCGACCCGCCGCCCGCCAGATCCTCGGACCGGAGGTCGGGGACGAGCCGCTGCAGCGCGCGCAGGAACGCGGCCTTGCTGAGCGAGCGGTACATCTCGTAGGCCCCCATCCGCCAGTAGCGCCGGGCCATCGCCCAGAATCCGCGATACGCGAGCGTGCCGGCCAGCTCGCCCGGGCTGACGCGCGCGAAGCGGTAGCCCTCGCGGGCGAAGGCGAAGACCGCGTTCGGGCCCGCCTCGACGTCGCCGTGGATGGTGCGCGTCAGGTGGACGCCGAGGAAGGGGAACTCCGGATCGGGGACCGGATAGATGAGGCCCCGGATGATCGACCGGCGCTCGGGGCGGAGCATGTAGTACTCGCCGCGGAAGGGGATGATCCGCACCTCCGGGCGCGCGCCCGCCAGCCGCGCGATCGCGTCCGAGTAGAGGCCGGCGCAGTTGACGAGCCGCCGCGCCCGTACGGCGACCCGCCCGGCGGCGATCTCGACGCCGTCGCCGGTGCGCGTGATCCCCGTCACGCGCGCGCCGGTCTCGAGCGCGACACCGGCGGAGGTGAGCTCGCGCGCCATGGCCTGGGCGACCTCGATGTAGTCCACGATCGCCGTCGTGGGCGAGTGGATCGCGCGGAGCGCCGTCGCGTGCGGCTCGATCTCGCGCAGGCGGGCGGGCTCGAGCATCTCGACGGGCACGCCGTTGGCGACGGCGCGCTCGTAGAGCGCCTGCAGGCGCGGCAGCTCGGCGTCGGTCGTCGCGACGATGACCTTGCCGCAGCGCTCGACGCGGATGCCGTGTTTCTCGCAGAACTGGGTCATCAGGCCCTTGCCCTCGACGCAGAGCCGCGCCTTGTAGGAGCCGGGCTTGTAGTAGATGCCGGAGTGGATGACGCCGGAGTTGTGACCGCTCTGGTGGCCGGCGACCGCCGGCTCCTTCTCGAGGATCACGAGGCGCGCGCCGGGCGCGCGCTCGCGCAGGGCCCGCGCCGTGGCCAGGCCGACGATGCCGCCGCCGATGATCGCGATGTCGTAGCTCACGGGACGCTATTATAGACGCCTCCGGAGGAGGAGCCATGGCCCGCTCAGCGTGCCCGATGTGTCGCACACCGCACCACCGCCTCGGCCGCCGCGCGGGGTGAGTGGTCGGTCGTGGAGGTGCTCGCCCATCTCCTGGACGGCGAGGTGACGGTCGGCGGCTTCGCCACCGGCGCGCCGATGCGCGGCAGGTCCTCGACGCCTACGCGGCGCTCCGGGCCGCGAACGTCGCCCAGGCGCGGCGCCTGGCGCCCGCGGCGCGCCGGCTCCGCGGCCGGCACCCGGAGTACGGCCCGATCAGCATCGCGCAGGTGCTCGCGCACTTCGCCGAGCACGATCTGAACCACCTGGAGCAGATCCGCGCGACGCTCCGGAGCCTCGCGTCCCGCTGAGCGGGGCGGCTACTGCAGCGGCGAGAAGGCCGTCGGCCGCCAGATCTTGTTGACGACCCGCTCGACGAGCGGGCCGTTCGCCTCGCTCGCCTTCCGCGCCGCCTGCCACTCGGGATCGCCCATGAACGCCGCCCACACCCGCTGGCGGTGCGCGAGGTCGTCGTACGCGCAGATGTACACGAGCTCGTTCGACTCGCCGAACACCGTCTCCCAGAAGCCGACGACCTTGATGCCGTGCTTCGCGAAGAGCTTCATCGTGACGTCGGCGAACCGCTTCTGGATGTCGGGCATGCGGCCGGGCATGATGTAGTACGCGCGGTACTCGTAGATCACTGGCTCGTCTCCTCCTGTCGGGAACCTGAGGCGTCAGGGATCATATACCATCTCGATGCCTTCGGGGCCGGCCGCCCTTGACGGGTCGCGGCGGGCGGATTAGATTGATCGCCGTGCTTCGTGCGGTGATCCGGGTGTCGATCGTTCTCGCCTTCCTGCTTTCGGGCGCCGCACCCGCGCAGTCGCAGCCCGTATCGCCGGCGCCCCCGTTCGCGCCCGCCTGGAGCATGCTCGCCGGCGGGGAGGTCTTCTCGAACAAGGGGTGCGGCAAGTGCCACGCGATCCGTGGAGTGGGCGGCGGCGGCGGCGGCCCGGACCTCGGCCGGATCTCGACGGGCACGAGCTTCTTCGCCATCGGTGCGGCCATGTGGAACCATCTCCCGAAAATGGGAGCCCGCATGCGGGAGGCGCGCGTCGAACGACCGACGCTGACGCCGCGTGAGGCCGCCGACGTCATCGCCTTCCTCTTCACCGCGCAGTACTTCGACGAGCTCGGCGACCCGAAGGCGGGCGAGAAGGTGTTTGCCGCGAAGGGCTGTGCTCAATGCCACGCGGTCGGCGGCAAAGGCGGCAACGTGGGGCCCGCGCTCGACGGCCTGAAGAAGGCGAACTCGCCGGTGCTCGTTGCCGCCGCGATGTGGAACCACGGGCCGCAGATGGCCGAGACGATGAAGGCCAAGGGTATTCCGCGCCCGACGTTCCAGGGGCGCGAGATGGTGGACCTGATCGCGTACGTCGTGCAGGCCGCGACCGACGCCGGCGGCGACACCGCGCAGGTGGTTCCCGGCACGCCCGAGCGCGGCGAGCGGCTCTTCGCCGAGCGCCGGTGCGCCACGTGCCACGCGGTCGCCGGCAAGGGCGGCAAGATCGCTCCCGACCTCGGCCGCGCCGGTCACCATATGAGCCTCACCGAATTCGCCGCGCGCATGTGGAACCACGCGCCGGCGATGTGGGCGAAGATGAAGGAGCGCGGGATCGAGCCGCCGCGGCTCGCCGGCCAGGACATGGCGGACATCCTCGCCTATCTCTACACGTCCCGGTACTTCGACGACCGCGGGACGGTGCGGCGCGGCGCGCAGCTCATCCAGGACCGGGGCTGCACGAATTGCCACGCCGTGCGCGGCAAGGGCGGCAAGCTGGCGGGCGACCTCGCGACGTCCCGCGTCGTCGGCACGCCCGCGAGCCTGATCGCGGGCATGTGGAACCATAGCAGCTACATGGAAGCGAAGGCCCAGAAGCAGGACGTCACGTGGCCGACGCTGACCGGTCAGGAGCTCGCGGACCTCTCCGCCTATCTCGCGTCGGTCGCCACGCCGGTCTCGAAGACCAAGTAGCGGCCCCGCCCCGGGTGGGGCGGAGGCGCCGCACCCGGACGCCCGCGCCCCACGCGCCGGCGACCCGCATCTGCGACCTCAGTGTGTTTCCAGCATGTTGTACTTCCTTCCGGCCTGGCACACGGCTTGCCGAGCAGCATGCCGAGTGTTCCAAGCTGAAAGGGGGTACGCATGAAGCGATCACTGGTGTGGGGATCTTCGGTGCTGCTCGTGCTGGCGGGGATCGGCCTCGGGGTCTTCACGGCGCCGCTCGACGCGCAGCAGAAGAACGTGCTGGTCGCCAAGAAGGTCGCGACGCCGCCGCCACGGGCACCGGCGCCGAGCGACGCCTGGAAGGACGCGCCGGCGCTCGCGTTCAGAGCCGTCGGCGGCAAGAACCTCCCCGGCGGCACGACCGACGTCACGCTGCGCGCGGTGTACACGACGGACACGATCTACTTCCTCATGCAGTACAAGGATCCGACCCTGAGCGCGCGACGGAGTCCCTGGGTGAAGCAGCCCGACGGCTCGTGGAAGATGCTCAAGGATCCCGACGACAAGGGCGGAGACAACAACACGTACTACGAAGACAAGATGGCGATGATCTGGAACATCAACTCGCCGGCCTTCGAGCAGAAGGGCTGCATGGCCGCCTG